>NZ_AUML01000044.1 GCF_000430665.1 Aquimarina muelleri DSM 19832
TTATACTCCAGGAATGACAATCACACTTATTGCAACAGATGCAAATGGTAATAGTAAGGATTGTAGTTTTGTTGTAAATGAGAATGCAGATACCGAAGCTCCTGTAATTACATGTCCATCTGATCAAGAATTGATGTGTGGTACTGCTACAATTCCTGATTATACAAGGTTAATTACAGTTACAGATAATCAAGATACTAGCCCTGTTATTACCCAAAGTCCTATAGCAGGAACTCCTGTTGTGGATGGAATGCTTATTACTATTACCGCTACAGATTCTAGTACTAATAGTTCAAATTGCGTATTCGTGATTAATCAAGAAGAAGTGTCTGTTCAAGCAGGAGAAGATAAAGAAATTATGGCAGGGCAAGAAGTCGAATTGGTTGCAACCTCCTCGATCAATGGTACTTTTGTTTGGAGACCATCAACAGGTCTTAGTGATGTTACTATAGCTAATCCAATAGCAAATCCTACCGAAACTACAACATATACGGTGTTTTTTACCAGTGATCAAGGATGTGTTGCAGAAGAGGATGTAGTTACAGTTTATGTAGAATCGCAGCAAAAAGATCAGACAAGGTATGGACTTTCACCAGATGGAGATGGTATTAATGAGTATTGGGAGATTTATGATATCGAAAATTATCCTAATAATAAAGTATCTATTTATAATCGATGGGGGGATATAGTTTTTGAGATAGAAGGATATAATAATACTTCGAGAGTATTTAGGGGAATAGCAAACCGAAAGAGAAATTTAGGAGGAGACAAGTTACCAGAAGGAACCTATTTTTTTGATATCAAAATAGAAGGCTCCCATAATCTAAGAAAGCAGACTGGTTTTCTGATTTTAAAAAGATAATAAAAAAAACTCGTAATGAGTATTTAATAAAAAGATCTTCATAACTAACAACAGAAAGAGTTAGTGGGTCATTTTAATTACTAAAAAGATAGATGAAAAAGAATAGTATACTTTGTGTATTTGCAATACTGTCAAGTTGTTTATGTAGTTTTATTTTTGCGCAGCAGACACCAGTTTTTGCTAACTATAATTACAATACGGTTATCCTTAACCCCGCTCATGCAGGTTTTTATCAAGATTCTGATATTACTATTACTAATAGAGGGTATTTGAATTCGGTAGAGGGTAGTCCACGAAATATAGGATTAACATTTAATTCTCCATTACGTTCTAAAAATATGGGGTTAGGAGCTGGAGTTTTAAGTGATCAAGTAGGGGTGACTACAACTACTACTGTGTTTGGAGCTTATGCTTATAAATTAGTGTTTGATCATAATTATAGCCGAGCAAGATGGTGGTCTTATAATCCTAATGTTTTATCATTTGGTATTACTGCGGGAGTGACTTTTTATAATGAAGATTTGTTGTCCTTAGGGATTCCTAATGACCCTAATTTTGCAAGTAATATAAATACAACTGTTCCTACTTTAGGAGTTGGTGTTTTGTATAATAGAGAACATATTTATTTTGGTGTTTCATCTCCCAATGTTTTAGGGAGTTCATTGTCATCAGAAAAAAACATTAACATAGTAAATCCTATTTATGCGTATTCTGGTTATCGTTTTTTTGCTACTCGTTTTGAGGAGGTTTTAATAACTCCTAGTATTTTGATTAAATATGTTTCAGGAGCTCCTGTTCAAGCAGATTTTAATACTACTATTAATTACAGAAATAAAATAGAAATAGGAGGGGGATACAGAACCAACTCTTCTTTAAATTTTCTGGCAGGATTTCATATTTCTAATCATTTTAGGGTTTTGTATAATTATAATCATGCATTACGAAATACACCTGTTAATAATACACATGGGGTTATATTAAGCTATCGTATGGGAAATGGGTTTAGCGATAAAAGATAATGGTTAAGTTCTAAAAAGGATATGTTTTGCACTTTATTCTTTTTAGAATTTGTGCTAAACCGAAAAGTCTGTGAGTTTTAATAAAGTCCGCTAAATATAAAATTTGGTATTTAAGAGAAAAAATAAAAGTAAAATATTTATATTTAGCTAAGTAATAAACCGAAACGAAAGTGCTTTTTAACTGCCCTACGTTTCTTATGTGTACCGAGAGTAACGAAGGGCTGAAAATGTTACGTAACTGTTAATAAGATGGTGGAACCGACCCACTGGTGTTGTTTTATAGGAGAGAACATCAAACCACTATAAGGTGCTTTGGTAAAGAGCCAAGGTATTGAGCGTTATAGAAAAGATAACCCATGAGATTATCAGGTATGAATAAAGGAGATGAATGCAAATGAACCTCCTTTTTCCTACTCGACACGAGACCGTTGGCAACAAGCAAAAAAAACTTATGAAATACGAATTTAATCGGAAAACAAAATTTGGATTCCAAAACTTAATGGCCTTTTCAATCATTTTTATTGTTCTATTATGCTTTTCTTGTAAGAAAGAATCCAACTCGTTAAGAAACACAGAAAGCGATTTAATAATGAAAATAAATGCTGTTCAGGAACAAGTGATGGCACAAGGAAATATGACAGAAGAAGAGGAACAGGTTTTATTAAGTTTATGTAGCATTGTGTCGCATGATGATGGTTTAGCAACGTATACTACCGACAATAGTATAATATTAAAAGATGTAGAAATTGCGCCAGTGTATAATGGTTGTGAAGATCTCTCTATGGAAGAAACAAAAGAATGTTTTAATAATAAAGTACCGACATTTATTAAGCGAGAGTTTAACTTGAGTGTATCTAAAGATTTAAATCTTTCAGAACCAAAACAGGTAGCAGCATTTTTTATAATCAACGAAAACGGAAATTTAACTGGCATGAAAGTGAGAGATTCAGAAGTAACCGTTCAGGCAGAAATATTAAGAGTGCTTAGAAAAATGCCTGTGATGAAACCTGCTACCCACAATGGAGAAAGTGTTTCTGTATTATGTTCCATCATAATAACATATGGGAATGAAGTAGAAGTAGAAGTTGTTTACATTCCTGAAAGACCAGATTAATCTTTAATAATACTAACTAAAAAAGCCAGTTGCCAATCGTGTAGATGGTGGAGTGCACCTCACACAGCTCTACTAAGTTTATAGAAGTGCCATCGTATCCTTCGGAAAGCTCAGGACAGGACATACGAGTCTCGTATACGGCGGTTCACCAAATCGAAGTTTGCTTTTTGTTTAAATAGTCTATCATAGGAACGTACCCTTTTCTTCTAAGTCTGGATATGGTAATGGTAGTTTTTTTAGACTATACTTTACAAATCCCTACTTATAATTTCGTCTCTATATAATTCAGAAATAAAAACTCTATCAACCAAAAACTGTACGCCATAAATAACTCCAAGTAATAAAACCGATAGTAGTATGGTTTGCTCCCTTACTAATATTTTTATTTAAACAGTGTTTTTATATGCTCTATAACCCCCCATGATACTTAACGATAAGGATACTTTACAATGAATTGAGGGTTTCTAACGATGAATTAAGTATATATTACAATGAATGAATATTGATTAGGTATGATTTGAAAATTTGGACTCAATGATTTATTAATTTTTGATAGAATTTCCTTGTATAGCACAGGTTTTAATACTTTAGGTATTTCATTTTTAAAGCATATTTAGTTAACCCTGCAAGATTTCTAACATTAAGTTTGGCAATTAGATTTTTTCTATAACTTTCGATAGTATGTTTACTTAAAAATAATTTATCTGCTATTTCCTGAGTAGTATATTCTTTTGCAATTAAAGTAATCACATCAATTTCTCGTTGTGTTAATTTAATCTCCTCTTGTTTTTTCTTAGAGAATTTATTTTCCAGATAAATATCTTTTATTTCTTTTGAAAAATATTTTTCTCCACCCAATATCGTTTTTATAGCTTTTAACAGCTCTTCCTTTTCAGCATTTTTTGGTACGTAACCATCTACATCATGTTCGATAAGATTATCGATTTTATCTGCATTATTATGCATACTAACAACGAGTGTTTTTATATTTCGATTATGTTCTTTTATAATCTTGTTAAGAGAAATACCGTCTAATTCTGGCATAGAAATATCGGTTATAATAAGATCTACCCTTTCATCAGGATTAATTTTTAGATACTTATCTATATGTTTTCCATCTTTAGCAGTTAGTAAAATGTTATATTCTTTTTTAGATTTAAGAATGCTTAGCAAACCATCTAAAAACATTTTGTGATCATCTACTATGATTAAATTATAGGTCATTGGTATGTGTTGTTAATATTGGTATTTCTATGTCAATAATAGTTCCTCTATTAATTCTGGAATCTATATGAAAAGTACCGGATACTTTTTTTAATCTACTTTTTATGTTTTCAAAGCCGATTCCTGAATAATTATTTTTAGTATCAAAACCGATTCCATTGTCTTCAAATAATATATTTATTACATTTTGAACAAGGTTTAATTGTAATTCTACTATAGTAGCTTTTGCGTGTTTAATGGTATTAGTGATTAGCTCCTGAATGATTTTAAATATTTCCATTTGCACAGTTTCATCAATATGATCTATCTCTGTTCTTGGATATACAACAAATGTAGTTTGAAGATCAGTAGCTCCACCAATATTATTAAAATATTCTTCCAAAACATCACAAAAATTATTTTTACTAAATTTTTTAGGAACAAGTGTATGAGATAAGTTCCTAACCTGCTCATAAGTGTCGTCTAATTGGTTATTAATAGTTTTTATGTTTTTTATATTTTTTTTATCACCATTAATAACTGTATTATTTAATTGTAATTTTATTGCTGCAAGATTACCACCAATACTATCATGTAACTCTTGGGCAATACGTTTTCTTTCTTTGCCCTGGCCTTCTATAGAGGCTCGGATGAGTTTTAATTCTTGATCCTTTATCAAGGAAGAAATTTTTTGTTTACTTATTTCTTCTTGTTTTTTATTTAATTCACTTTGAGTCTGAAGTTTTTGATAATAAATTATAAGCAAACCAATAACAGGTATAAGAAGTATTAAAAAGGAATATAGAATATTGTTTTTTATACTCTTTTGTCGTTCTAGTTTTGTTTCTTGAATTTCTTGATCTTTTTTTAATAAAGCAATTTCATTTAATCTTTTCTCAGAAGCATTACGAAAGGATAGAATCTTATTTTCATTTTCTTTTTTTTGAACCTCTTGGAGCAACCTTAGATTGGTAATAGCTTCTTCTTGATTTTTAAGTTCTAATTCTCGATTGGAATTTTCTACTTGAAGAAATGTTATTTCTTTTTCTTTTTGTAATGTTTTATATTTTACTTCTAGTTCATTAATTTCCTTATTTTTTTGCAATTTATTAATAGAATCTTTGATTTGAAAGGATCTCGATATAAACCCAAAAGCATTTTTATAGTCATTTTCAATGATAAAAATATTTTTCAGTTGTTCGTAAATAGTTTCTTGTTCTTTTAAAAAACCAAGTTCTATAGCATCATGAAGCCCAGTAGAATAAATTAATTTAGCGTCGTTATATCGTTTTGAATTAAAATAGATATTGCCTATGCCAAGTCGAGCAGATAAAGCAATTCGTTTATATCCATTTTCGTCTGCGATTTTAATACTTTCTTGATATAAAGAGAGAGAGGAGTCTGTATTGTTTTGTTTTTGATGATTTTCAGCCATGTTTAGCTTAATTACGGCTGCAGCCATGGGTTTTTCATCTTTTTTAGTTAATTCTAGTGCTTTTTCTAAATATTGATTAGAAGTATCATAATCTTCTAGATAAGTGTATATGCCACCTATATTTATATAACTACCATAAATAATCTCAGGGTCACCTTTATAGGTTAAACATTCATTAAACATGTTTAAGGCATTTTTGTAATCTCCCATGTTACTATAGGTTAATGCTAGGCCATGTGTATGGGTATAGTATAAATCTTTTTCATTATATTTTTGCGAAGTTTCGATACCTTTTAAATGCCATTTTTTACTTTCTTCAAGTAATCCTTTATTTCTGTAATTTTTTGCAAAAAGATTATAAGCCAAGGTCTGTCCTCGGTGCTTTAATGAATCTGATATATTTTTGTCGTATTTTAAGGATTGATTTGTGTAGTATAAAGAAGAGTCAATAAGTGTTCTTTTATTAAAATAAGATGCAAGAAGTAAATTAGCATTAAATTTAGATGGATTTGTTTTTACAATTTTTAGAAGATGATGCGCCATTTTATAAGCCTTTTTATCTTCATTGTTATTATAAAGAGAAAAAGCGATATCAATTAATTTTTTTTCTTCTTCGATTTTGCTTTTTTGAGGTAGAGATATTAGTTTATTACCATCGATTTGCGCTTTTGTAATAAAAGGCAAAAGAATCATAATAAAAAGCATAAAATTTTGTAAAAACCGTAACATAAGCAAATGTATTAAATCTTGTAGATAAGAACACCCCTGAAAACTGGGATTTGATAAGTAGGTTGTTACTAATTATATAATAAGTATTTTTTTCTTATGGTTTTAAATTTTTGAAGATCCTTATGCCAGGTACTTTTAATTTCTTGAGGAGATAAACCTTGTTTTATTTGTTGTTCCAGTTTTTTTGTTCCAGCATGAATGGTAAAGGATTCTGTATTGAAAAATTTCTCTTTAGTATTAGAGTTGTTATAAGCGTTAACTAACCATTCTAAATTTATAGAATCCAACGGTTTTATATTTCTTAGATCTTTTCCATAACAAGTTTTTCCTTCATGTTTGGGGTGTTTTGAGCCAAAATTTGGTTTAGGAGTATAAGCATAATCATATTTTTTTATGCTTAAATCGGGCGAACCAAAAATCTGAAATTGCATTTCTGTGCCACGGCCTGCATTTATAGTGGTGCCTTCTAGAAAACCAAGACTTGGGTATAAATTAATAGAAGTATCGTTAGGTAAATTAGGAGAGGGTCTTATGGGGAGACTGTAAGAAATATTATGGGTATAATTTTTAACAGGGATGATTTGTATTTCACATTTTAATTTTGCTCCTAACCAGCCTTCGCCATTTATCATTTTTGCATATTCACCTATAGTCATAGCATGAACTAATGGTATTGGATGTACTCCTACAAAACTCGAATGTTCAGGCTCTAAAGTAGGACCGTCAATATAGTGAGCGTTAGGATTTGGACGATCCAATATTAAAACAGGAATATTGTTTTCTGCACAAGCTTGCATTACATAATGTAGTGTAGATATATACGTGTAAAAACGTACTCCTACATCTTGTATGTCAAAAACAACGATGTCTATATTAGATAAAGCCTCTTTAGATGGTTTTTTATCTTTTCCATATAACGAAATAATAGGAAGCCCTGTTTTAATGTCCTTTCCGTTTGCAACAAGTTCTCCTGCATCTGCTTTGCCTCTAAAACCGTGTTCGGGGGCAAAAACTTTTTTTATTTTAATGTTTCTGGATAATAGAGAATCTACTAAATGAACATAGTTTTGGTTAGTAATACTATCTCTAAAAATAACCGATGTTTGATTACCTACAATTGCTACCTTTTTATTTTCTAAAAAAGGAATATACATACTTGTTATATTAGCTCCAACTACAATAGGTTTTACTGTTTTTATAGTATCTTGAATACTATAAGGAGGAGATATATGTTTCTTTATTTCTAAAGAAGAAGTAGGAGAATTACTTTTTATTCCATTTACACATGAAATAAAAATCATAAAAAGGAATAAAAATGTATTTTTGAATGCATTTCTAATAAAAACCATAGATAAACTTGAATTTCGAGTATTTTATAGCCAAACGTCTTATCAAAGGTAAGGAACATAAAAGTAGTATTTCTACTCCAATCATAAAAATTGCAATTTTTGCTATAGCTATAGGTATGATCATGATGCTTATTACCGTTGCAACAGGTGTAGGGTTACAACGTAAAATAAGAGAGAAAGTTGCTGCATTTAATGGGCATGTAATAATTTCTAGTTTTGATAATAATAGCAGTGTAGAATCTTTAATCCCGATATCTTCTAAGCAGGATTTTTATCCAGAATTCTCAAGTGTAAAAGGGATTGTTCATGTGCAGGGAGTAGCCACCAAGATGGGACTTATACGTACCGAAAGCGATTTTGAAGGGATTGTTGTTAAAGGAGTAGGTAAAGATTATGATTGGAATTTATTTAGAGAATACCTTGTAGAAGGTAGGATGCCAGATTTTACAGCAAAACTTAATGATGAGATATTATTGTCATCGCACATTGCAAATCGTTTAGGTCTGCGTATTGGAGATAAAGCAATAACCTATTTCTTAAAAAAGAACGCACAATCTAATTCAAAACCTTTTATCAGAGCTTTTCATATTGTTGGGATTTATAAATCTGGATTTCAGGATTTTGATGAAACGTTTGTTTTTACAGATATTAGACATATCATAAAAATGAATAAGTGGAAACCAGATGAGGTAGGTAATTTTGAGGTCTTTTTAGATAATTTTGATGAAATAGATCAAAAGGGACAAGAAATCTATGAAAATATCCCTTCGACTTTAGATAGTCAGACAATTACTCTTAAATATGCTACCATTTTTGAATGGCTAAAATTATTTGATCTTAATATAATTGGAATAATAGGTATAATTATTTTGGTTGCTGGTATTAATATGATAACAGCTTTATTGGTTTTAATATTAGAGAGAACTCCTATGATAGGTATATTAAAATCCTTAGGAACTAGTGACTGGAGTATAAGAAAAGTTTTTTTGTATAATGCTGCTTATCTAATTTTTATTGGATTGTTTTGGGGTAATTTAATAGGGGTTGGTTTGCTTTTGATCCAAGAACATTATGGTATTGTGAGTCTTAATCCAGAAACGTATTATGTGAGTACCGCACCCGTCTATATAAATATAGGATACATTTTATTACTTAATTTAGGAACCATGGTGTTATGCTTGTTAATGTTACTTATTCCTTCGTATATTATTGCTAAAATTTCCCCTACAAAATCCATACGATTTCAGTAATGTTATTGTTTGTTAAAAATTGTCAATCGATAATCTAGATTGTATATTTGTGTCACTGTAACCTCCTTTTTAAAGGATTCTTAAAATCGAAATAGTGAAATACGCTGAAAACATATTAGAAACCATAGGGAATACTCCTTTGGTAAAAATGAATGCGATGGTAAAGGATGTAGATGCTTTAGTATTGTCAAAGTATGAAACATTTAATCCAGGTAACTCCGTAAAAGATCGTATGGCTTTACGAATGATAGAAGATGCAGAAGCAGACGGTAGGTTACAGCCAGGAGGTACAATTATAGAAGGTACATCTGGTAATACGGGTATGGGGCTAGCATTGGTTGCTATTGTAAAAGGGTATAAGCTAATTTGTGTAATGGCAGATAAGCAGTCTAAAGAAAAAATGGATATTCTTAGAGCAGTAGGCGCAAAAGTAATGGTTTGTCCAACAAATGTAGAACCAGAAGATCCAAGGTCGTATTACTCTGTTTCTAAAAGATTAGCAGAAGAAACCCCAAACTCATGGTATGTAAATCAATACGATAACCCATCTAATGCACAAGCGCATTATGAAAGTACAGGTCCTGAAATTTGGGAGCAAACTGATGGAAAAGTAACGCATTTTATAGTTGGAGTAGGGACAGGAGGAACCATATCTGGAGTAGGGAAATACCTAAAAGAGAAAAATCCTGATATTAAAATTTGGGGAATAGACACCTATGGTTCCGTTTTTAAAAAATACCATGAAACAGGTGTTTTTGATCAAAATGAAATATATTCATACATTACTGAAGGTATAGGAGAAGATATTTTACCAAAAAATGTAGACTTTTCGGTTATAGATGGATTTACGAAAGTAACCGATAAAGATGCTGCGGTCTACACACAAAAATTAGCAAAAGAAGAAGGAATGTTTCTTGGTAATAGTGCAGGAGCAGCAATAAAAGGGTTGTTGCAACTTAAAGAACATTTTACAAAAGATGATGTTGTCGTAATTTTATTTCACGACCATGGCAGTAGATATGTTGGAAAAATGTTTAATGATGATTGGATGCGCGAAAGAGGTTTTCTGGATGAAGATGTGTATACGGCAGATGATTTGGTAAAAAGCCATATAGAAAAACCTTTAATCACAGTAAAAACAGAAGAACTAGTGTCTCATGCTATTGAGCATATGCGTAAGTTTCAGATCTCGCAAATACCGGTTGTAGATAGTAAAGGTTTTGTTGGTTCTGTAGATGAAAGTGCTTTGTTTAGTGCTTTTTTAGAAGATAAGAATATGGATAGTACGCCAATCAAGGATGTAATGAAGGATCCATATCCAATTGTAAATGCTAAAACTTCTTTAGACGAGATTTCTAAGCTTATTAAAAATGGAAATTCGGCAGTTTTAGTAGCTATGGAGGATGGAAAATATCATATTATTACTAAATATGATGTTATTAGTCATATAAAATAAATCCTTATATTTAAATAATAATTTAACCCCTTTATTGGTTTAACCAATAAGGGGTTTTTTTTAGATATCTTGTTTTACAGATTCTATTAAAATGAATTTAAAGCGACAGAAAAAAATGATAGTAGTATATGTATAGATATTCATTTAATTTTTTAGATATCGATAAGTTAAGAGATTATTTTAGATCGCAATTGGATCCGAATAGTTCTTCGGATAAAATTTATTTTCCTCCAGAAATTGGAGAAGGGTTTTTATTGTATTATAAAATATCTCCAGAAGTATTTCTTTTTATAAATAATTATAAGGCTAATGCAGATATCGAATATGCAAGACAACCAAGCAATGAAAAAGATATAATATTACATTTTAGGAAATATGCATTGGATCATCAATTTAAAAAAAATCATATTGTAAGTAGATACTCTAGTAATTATACACCCGGTAACATGCGGTGTATGGACGCTCGTAAGGGAGAACAGGTTTTTATACCAAAGGGAGCAGAAGTAAAATCGGTCATGATTGTATTAAAAAACTCTTATACAAAACCTTATTTTGCTAAAAACAATGATTTGACAGAAAGATTAGATAGCTATATTAGATGCTCTCATCAGGACATTAATAAGTTTTACCTTTCTTATAAACAATCTAGTTTTTTTGATCAAATTGTACAACCAGATACAAATAAAATAGAAAATCATCTATATTACGTAGCTAGAGGTATTCGGTTATTAGAAACATTCTGGAAAGATGTATTAAGATGGAAGTCAGATAGCGATCCTTTTAATATAAATTGTGATCAAGTTGGTAGTATATACAAAGTAAGTGACTATCTTAAAAAGAACTTAAGAGAACCTTTTTTAGGAGTAGATCAATTAGCAGCAATGGCAAATATGAGTCGTACTAATTTTTTTAGTATGTTTAAAGAAATTCATAATCAAACACCATTAGAGTTTTTTAATAATAAACGGCTAGAAATGTCCTATAATATGATAATAGGAGAGAGGTTATCCATAAGAGAGGTAATGAATGTTCTTAATTACTCTAACTCTTCAAAATTTCGAAAAGCTTTTTTTAATAAATTTGACATCTATCCAGATACACCTAGATAAGTCTGATCTAAAATAACCACTAGTTTTTTGAAGTAGTTATAAAATAAAGATGGCCGTCAAAAAATGACAACCATCAATAACCTAACACAAACTCAACTTAGCATAGGATTTTAATCTTAATATTTTTTAGATGAATTAATTTTTCCCATTAATTCTAATAGCAAAGTAAAGAAATGAAATTGTTGTTAGTCATTCCATTAATACATAAAATATTACCAATAGTACATTTTTTACATGTAATTAACTTTATTTATGGTTTCTGTGAAAAAAATCATAAAATTTAAATGCTAATTTTGCATTAAATTCTTTTTGATCTAAGATTTTTAGAAATATTTTGTGCTCTGGTCTCATTCTGTAATTGGTGTTAAGATCTCAAAAGATGATTTTTTTTCCTATTTTCATTGATTATTATTGCCAGAGGTATTAGTCACTATCTAGAATGCACCAATTTCCATGATAGAATAAAAATAAAGAAGGGTTTTCTAAAAAGCTTAATTATTGATTTCAAAAACCATTAACAGTCAGTGTATTTATAAGATATGTCGTTATGGAATAAATATAATAATACAGCGAAATTAAATAAGGACATATATAAAAAACAGAATCTAAAGTAGTTGCCATTTTGATGTAGACTATTTTTTACTTAGGTCAAAGCTTTTATATAGAATTTACAAGATTGAAAGAAATTTAGTATTTTCATCGATAATTAAGAGCAGTAGTTATTGTAGTTTTTCTATCCTACCCAAAAATATATAATAACTCATTATGCCTGTTTGAGACAGGTAGATCCGACTCAATAATCAAATAAAGATATAAATAAATGACCGAAGACCTCCTTCAGTACTTATGGAAACACAAAAAATTTGATGTTACACAACTTAAAACCACAAGAAAAGAAAATCTAATACTTCAGAATGTAGGAGTACATAATACAGACAAATCTGGGCCAGATTTTTTTAATGCTTTACTCATTATTCAGGAGCAAAAATGGGCTGGAAATGTGGAGATACATAATAAATCCAGTGATTGGTATACACATAATCATGAAAATGACTCTGCCTATGATAATGTGATTCTTCATGTAGTTTGGGAAGATGATATGGATGTTTTTAGAAAAGATAACTCTGTTATACCTACTCTGCAACTTAGCGATTATATAGCCAAAAATTTATTAATCAAGTATGAAAAAATGTTTTTAGAAAACACACAAAAATGGATTAGATGTGAAAAACAATTACCTGAAATTTCAAGATTTATACTCTCTAATTGGCAAGAAAGATTGTTTTTAGAAAGATTAGAACAAAAATCAATTTTTATATTAAAATTATTAGAAGATTCTGCAAATAACTGGGAGGCTGTTTTATTTAAGCTTTTAGGTAAAAACTTTGGATTAAAAGTAAATGGAGATGCTTTTTTGAGCCTAACAAACTCTATAGATTTTTCAATAATAAGAAAATGTAGTAACAATCAAATTAAATTAGAAGCATTATTTTTTGGACAGGCAGGCCTTTTAGAAAATGAGATAAAAAATATGTATAGTTCTGATTTAAAAAAGGAATATTGTTTTTTAAAAAATAAATTTCAATTAAATAAAGATGGAGTTTTACCTTTTCATTTTTTTAGATTAAGACCTCCTAATTTTCCAACAATAAGGTTAGCGCAGTTTGCTATGTTATATTTTAAAAGCCCTCAGTTATTTAATGAAGTAATTAGAATTAAAAGTATTAATGAGTTTTATAAACTTTTTGGAGTAGAAACAAGTAGCTTTTGGGAAAACCATTATACTTTTGAGAAAGAATCTAAAACTAGAAAAAAGAAAATAACAAAATCATTTATTGATTTGTTATTGATCAATACAATTATTCCATTAAAATTTATTTACGCAAGAACCATAGGAAAAGATTCAGAAGAAGAAATGATGGAGTTAATCTCACAGGTATCGTATGAGAAGAATACTATTGTTAGTAACTTTAAAAAGCTAAAAGTACCTGTTGAAAATGCAATGCATTCGCAAGCCTTAATACAACTTAAAAATAGATATTGCGATGAAAAAGCCTGTTTAAAATGTGCGATAGGAAATAAATTATTAAATGGGGATTAAAATTTAGTTTAATATAATTATTTTGCAGGATGTTTTATAACCTGAGACAATTTTTAGAACGTAACGGTTTTTATGTTTCCTCAAGACTAGCAGATAGGCTTGGAATGCGAGCAAAAAACGTACGCTTATTTTTTATTTATTTAACATTTGCAACTGTAGGTCTGGGGTTTGTGTTATATCTCAATATGGCATTTTGGTTAAAAATAAAAGATTTGATATATACAAAACGAACTTCTGTATTTGATTTATGATAAAATTTTTTAATCAAGGTAGGCAAAAAGTATATATAGCCATAATTTTATTGATTTTGGTAATCAGTATAGGAGTAATGGGATTTCGGTATTTTTCAGATTATTCTTGGATTAATGCCCTGTATATGACCGTTATTACTATGTCTACAGTTGGTTTTAGTGAAGTCCAACCCTTAGATGATAATGCTAAATTGTTTACGATCTTCCTGATTGCAACAAGTGTATCTATATTTGCATATTCTGTATCTGTTATTACAGAGTATATAATAAGTAAAAACGATCCTAAAAAAGCACAATATCGAAAAACACAAAAGATGATAAATAAACTTGATAATCACATAATTATAGTTGGGTATGGTCGTAATGGTAAGCAATCGGCAGTTAAGTTATTAGCATATGACAAACCTTTTATCATCATTGAAAAAGATATTGATGTTATCGAAAAATATCAAAGTGATGCATTGTTATTTCTAAATGGAAATGCTACCGAAGATGATGTTTTAATACAAGCAGGAGTTAAAAATGCAGCTTGTTTAATCTGTACATTACCAGAAGATGCAGATAACTTATTTATAGTATTATCCGCAAGACAAATTAATAAAGAACTTAAAATAATTAGCAGAGCCTCAGAGGATGCTTCTTATAAAAAGATACGATTGGCAGGAGCAGATAATGTTATTATGCCAGATCGTATAGGTGGGGATCATATGGCATCTTTAGTTGTCGTTCCTGATTTAATAGAATTTTTGGATAATCTTTCTATAGTAGGTAAAAAATCTATTAATATTGAAGAAATTTCATTTGAAGATATGTTTGATGATCAAAAAGAGAGAACTATTCTTAATATTGATATGAGATCAAGAACCGGATGTACTATCATAGGTTACAAATCTCCAGATGGAGAATATATTGTAAACCCAGAAGCTAACACTGTGTTAAGACCAGGGTCTAGAGTAGTAGTTCTTGGCCGTCCAGAACAGATTAATCTCTTAAATAAAGAATTTGACATTTAACAATAAGAAAACATTTACCCTCTAAAAAATTGTAAACAAGGGTTTTTTTTAGCATCTTGCTCAACCTTAATAATTAAATTCAATTAACTCAACAAAATCATGAAGAGAATTCTTCTTTCACTTTTAGCATTTACTATTCCATTTTTAACATTCGCGCAAGAGACTATAGAAAAAGGGCTTGATCAAAAAATAGATGAAGCATTTAAACCGATTTCTGATTTTTTTTCAGGCGTGATTTTTTTCGAAGTATTTAAAGGTGCTCCATTCGTTATAATTCTATTAGTTTTAAGTGCATTGTTTTTTACTCTTTATTTTGGTTTTCCAAATATTAGATATTTTGGAAGAGCAATTAATGTAGTACGAGGAAAATATGATGATATCGAAGGACATGGTATAGAAGGTAATCCGCAAGTTAGTGTAGTAGATGGAGACGTGCGAGATACTATAAGAGATGAATCTAAGGAAGGAGAGGTGTCTCATTTTCAAGCATTAGCTACCGCTGTTTCAGGAACCGTTGGTAACGGTAATATTGCAGGAGTAGCATTAGCAATTGCACTTGGAGGACCAGGAGCAACATTTTGGATGATTATTTGTGGATTATTAGGGATGTCTACAAAATTTGTGGAATGTACACTTGGAGTACAATATAGAGATGTAGGTGAAGATGGTACTGTATATGGCGGACCTATGTATTATTTAAGTAAAGGTCTTAAAGATAGAGGATTTAAAATTTTAGGAAAAATAACAGCTACAATATTTGCAATATTTTGTATCGGAGGTTCTTTTGGAGGTGGTAATGCAGCGCAGTCTAATCAAGCAACAATTGTTTTAAAAGAATTAATGGGTTTTGAAAGTACAGGAGCAGGATTTTGGATAGGAGTAGTGTTGGCTATTCTGGTAGGTATAATTATTATCGGAGGAATTAAGCGTATTGCCTCAGTTACCGAAAAAGTTGTGCCGTTCATGGCGGTAATGTACTTAATAGCTTGTGTGTATATTATTTCTAGTAATTTTTCTTTAGTAGACGATGCTATTGGACTAATTATTGAAGAAGCATTTAACCCTACTGCAATAGGAGTAGGAAGTCTTATCGGAGTTTTATTAGTAGGATTTAAAAGAGCAGCATTTTCTAATGAAGCCGGTGCAGGGTCAGCATCTATAGCACACTCTGCCGTAAAAACAAATTATTCCGCCAGTGAAGGGCTTGTTGCCTTATTAGAACCTTTTATCGATACAGTAGTGATATGTACAATGACGGCCTTGGTTATCATTATATTTAATTTTGGAGGAGCTTTTGAATATGGAGGAGATGGTTCTGGTGCAGTTTTTATAGATGGAGTTTCTTACGAAGGAGCAGGAATAACCTCAATGGCATTTGCACAATACATACCATATTCTAATGTATTTTTAACTATAGCAGTAGTTTTATTTGCTGTGTCTACTATGATATCTTGGTCTTATTATGGGTTACAATCCTGGAAATTTTTATTTGGAAGAGGTAAAGCTGCTGATTTAACTTATAAATTATTATTTTTAACTTTTGTTGTAGTTGGAGCAGCAGCAAGTATGAAATCTATTTGGGATTTCTCTGATGCAATGATATTTGCAATGGTGTTTCCTAATATGATTGGATTATTATTCTTGTTTCCAGTTGTTAAAAAACAATTAAAACGATTTTTTGATGCAATAAAAGCATCAAAAATGTAGATAAGATAATTTTATATGAATACTATAAAATCCTATTTCGAGATAAATTCACGTTTTCGAAATGGGATTTTTCTTTTATCAATTATATTATCTACTGCTATTATTGGGTGTTTTTTTTATTTAAAGAAAGTAACACCAAAATATAATTTAGTAGAACTAGAAGAGTTTCAGCATCAAATAGATTCAATAAAAAAACAGAACAAAAAAGCTGAAAAAGAATATAAATTAAAAAGCTTTAACCCTAATTTTATTTCAGATTATAAAGGATATATGCTGGGTATTTCTCCAACAGAATTAGATAAACTTTATTTTTATCGAAGCCAAGGTAAATGGATTAATTCTGTGTCAGAATTTAAAAAAGTAACTCAGGTATCTGATTCTCTATTAGCCGTTATTTCTCCATTGTTTAAATTTCCAGAGTGGAAAAATAATAAAACAAAAATTTTTTCAAAAAGAGAATATTCTGTTAAATCTCATTCCCAAAAAAAAGATTTAAATACAGTTCTTGCTAAGGAACTTCAAGAAGAAGCTCGGATTCCTGATTTTATAGCAGTAAGGATAATAAAATATCGAAATAAAATAGGAGGTTTTATTGAAGATATTCAGCTTAAAGATATTTCAGGGTTGTACGATAATCAAAGAAACAAGATACTCTCTTTGTTTACTGTTAAAACCTCTAGAAAAAATAAAAAATTAAACGTCAATAGAGCATCGGTTAAAGAATTAATAGAAATACCATATTTTGATTTTGAGTTGGCATTAGATATTAAAGATTTTGTAAAGGATAATGGAGATATCTCTAATTTTGATGAATTGTTAAAAATCAAGGGGTTTCCTACAGAAAAAATAGATAGAATAAGGTTATATTTGACAATAGATTAATAATTGAAAAAAATTGCTGTGAATTTTGATGAATCTTTAATAAGAGACATATAAGCTTATTTAGTTTTATTGTTTATATAAGAAGTCATACACACAGTAATATGCTAGCTAAATCAAAACTAAAGTTACCATATGAATAGTATGTATTTTACAGAAGAGCACGAATTGTTTAGGCAAAGTCTTAAAGAGTTTCTCAAAAAAGAAGTGACACCTCATATAGAGAAGTGGGAAAAAACTGGAGATATTGATCGCTTTATTTGGGAGAAATTTGGAAAGATGGGATATTTTGGGATTGCATACCCAGAAGAGTATGGAGGATTAGAGCTTGATCTTTTTTATACTGTTATTTTTTTAGAAGAATTGCAGAAAATTAATTCAGGAGGTTTTGCGGCAGCTATGTGGGCACATGCGTATTTAGCAATGACTCATATTAATAAAGAGGGAGATCACAGAATAAAGGAAATATACTTAAGAGCAAGTATATCGGGTGAGAAAATTGGTTGTCTGTGTATAACAGAGCCATTTGGAGGATCTGATGTTGCTGCTATGAGGACTACAGCAGTTAAAGATGGAGACCATTATGTAATTAATGGATCAAAAACTTTTATCACTAATGGAGTCTATAGTGATTATTTGGTAATAGCAGCAAAAACAAACCCAGAACTAGGAAATAAAGGAATAAGTATTTTTGTTATAGATAGGGATACTCCAGGTATATCAGCTACTAAACTAGATAAATTAGGGTGGAAAGCTTCGGATACTGGAGAAATAGCTTTTGATAACGTAAAGATTCCTCTTCATAATCTTATGGGGGAAGAAAACAAAGGTTTTTCATATATCATGCAGCATTTCGCCTTAGAGCGATTAATTATGGGAGTAAATGCTCATGCACGTGCAGAATACGCTTTAGATTATGTAATAGAATATATGTCGCAAAGAGAAGCATTTGGAAGAACAATAGACAAATTTCAGGCATTACGACATACAGTGGCAGATATTGCAAGTGAGGTAGAAATGTGTAAAGAGTTTAATTACTCTATTACTAAGAGACTTAATGATGGTCAATATGTAGTAAAAGAGGCAAGTATGTCTAAATTGCTCTCTACAAAAATGGCAGACGAGGTAATATATAAATGCCTTCAGTTATTGGGTGGATATGGGTATATGGAGGACTATCCAATGGCAAGACTTTTTAGAGACAGTAGATTAGGTCCTATAGGAGGTGGTACTTCAGAAATACTTAAAGAAATAATAGCTAAGATAGTTATTGATAAAAAAGAATATAAGCCAGCTACTTAATAATTAATAAAATTTATTAGAGTTTTCCTTAAAAAATTAGCTTGATTGTAAAATATTATAAAACCATTAAGAGACTAGTCTCTTAATGGTTTTTCTTTATAACTATAATATTAAAAGCTTTTAAATAAACTTTACTTGTAAAAAACAATATAAATTAAAGTGTTATCAACACGCAAACGTTTTCGTTAAAAATCAAAGCTTTTTAGATTTTTCAAAACACCTATTTTCATAATAAATTAACACAAATACTGATTAATTATGAAAATAAGTAAACTTTTTTTAGGATTATTTACTATAACGCTTTTAATGCTAAGTTGTAGTAATGAAGATGCTATGGATTTGATAGAAGCAGATTCTAATACTGTACAAGAGGAAGCATCTTCAAAAGTATTAAAGCAAATCGGATCAGGAGTGATGATGCAAGCTTTTTATTGGGATGTACCAGCAGGAGGAACTTGGTGGAATGTTATTAGAGGAAAGGTCAATGATTGGAGTAATGTAGGGATTGATGCAATTTGGCTTCCACCAGTTAGTAAGGCTCAAAATGGGGCATTTTCAATGGGGTATGATCCTTTTGATTACTATGATTTTGGAGAATATAATCAAATGGGAAGTACAGAAACCAGATTTGGTTCTCGTTCAGAATTAACTAGTCTAATTACAGCAGCACATAATAATAATTTAAGTGTAATTGCAGATATAGTTATTAATCATAATAGTGGAGGAGATTCTGAACCCAATGTTTTTACTAACTCTAATACCTATACAGATTATAATCCATTATCGGGATTATTTGAAAGAACACAATATGATTTTCATCCAAATGATTATCATAATAATGATTCAGGGATTTTTGGAGGTTTTGCAGATATGTGTCATCATAAAAGCTATGTGCAAGATTGGCTATGGAAAAAACCTAATTCTGTAGCAAAATACTATAAAAACACAATGAAATTTGATGGCTGGAGGTTTGATTATGTAAAAGGGTTTGAGCCATGGGTTCCAAAAGAATTTAATAAAGCAGTTGGAGGTTTTGCCGTAGGAGAGTATTGGGATGGAAATGTAGAAGCATTAAAATGGTGGACAGATCAAGCACAGATGTCTGCATTTGATTTTGGATGCTATTATAAAATGAAAGATGCATTTATGGGTAATGATTTAAATGCATTAAATGGAGATATGTTGTGGAAAAGAAATGCATCAAGAGCAGTTACCTTTGTAGCCAACCATGATACAGATGAAATCGTTAATAATAAGATATTAGCTTATGCTTATATATTAACACACGAAGGATATCCATCTATATTTTATAAAGATTATGAAGAATGGTTAGATAAAAATAAAATGAATAACTTAATTTGGATTCACAACAATCTAGCCACAGGAAGTACTACAAATCTTTGGACGGATAATGATGAGTATATTGCCAGAAGAAATGGAGGAGCAAATAAAAATGGCTTAATTGTTTATATAAACAACTCTAATGTGTGGCAAGAAAGATGGATTCAGACCAATTGGTCAAACCAGAAAATAAAGGACTATACAGGTAATTCTGGTTGGGAGCCAACTACTCAAGGAGATAAATGGATTAAAATTCAAGCACCACCAAAAGGGTATTCAGTATGGTCTTTAAAATAATATTTAAAAAAACTTTGCAGATATTAGTTTTATAGTATCTTTGCACCCTAATTATTTCTAAAGAAAGGAGGTGCTATTATGTTAATTATACCAGTTAAAGACGGAGAAAATATAGATAGAGCGTTAAAACGTTTTAAAAGAAAATTTGATCGAACAGGAACGATGCGTCAGCTTCGTAAACGTCAAGCTTTTTTAAAGCCTTCTGTTGAGAGAAGAGCGCAAGTTCAAAAAGCGCAATACATTCAACATTTAAGAGATCAAGAAGAAATTTAAAAATAAATAACGTTATCTCTTATTTGTGTTTCTTGTTAAAGAGACTAGATATCGTTTTTAATATAAATTTTAACCGTTAGAAAAATAAAAGTTTTATACTTTTGTTTTCTAACGGTTTTTTTTATGTTTATTTCTGAGTTTACCGAGTATCTGCTTTTTGAAAAACAATATTCAAAACATACGGTAATAGCGTATGAAGCCGATTTGAAATCTTTTTTAGAGTTTTATCAAGAGGAGTATGCTGCTTTAACAATACAAGAGGCTAATTACTCGCAAATTCGTTCCTGGATTGTGAAGCTTGTTGAGGCAGGTGTTTCTAATCGGACTATTAATAGGAAAATATCTTCTCTTAAGACATATTATAAATTTTTACTTAAAATAGAAGAGATAGATAAAAGTCCTTTAGTAAAGCATCAGGCTCTAAAGGTATCAAGAAAACTTCAGATTCCTTTTTCTCAACAAGAGGTAGAAGATGTTTTGTTGACTTTGACAGATGATCATAATTTTGAAAGTATAAGAGATAGGTTAATTGTAGAGCTTTTTTATGCAACAGGAATACGTAGGATAGAACTAGTTGATCTCAAACTTTCGGATATTGATATGAGTAAAGGGCAGATAAAAGTTTTAGGAAAACGTAATAAAGAAAGGTATTTGCCGCTTCTTTCTTCTGTTCAGGAAACTGTGAGAAAATATTTAGCAGTAAGAAAGACTTTGGTAGTTCAAGAAGCCTCTTTTTTGTTTTTGACAAAAAAAGGAGTTAAAATATATGAAACACTTGTGTATCGCATCATAAATAGTTATTTTAGTAAGGCATCTTCAAAGGTAAAAAAGAGTCCGCATATCCTTAGGCATTCTTTTGCGACACATTTACTAAATGAAGGAGCAAATCTAAATGCTGTAAAAGAATTACTTGGACATTCTAGTTTGGCTGCTACGCAAGTGTATACGCATCATAGTGTTGCTCAATTAGCTAAAGTGTATGAGCAATCTCATCCTAGGAATAAAAAGTAAAAGATAAGCTACTTGTTTATTAGTCTTTTTGGCTTTAATTTTTGTTTAACGAATTAAACTAACAAAATATGAAAGTGAACTTGCAATCCGTAAATTTTAATGTAGATCAAAAGTTGGTAGATTTTACTCAGGCTAAATTAGATAAATTAGAAACTCATTTTAATCGAATAATTCATGCAGATGTTTTTTTAAAAGTTATGAATACAAGTGGTAAGGAAAATAAAATTACAGAAATTTTATTAAGTGTACCAGGAGATGAGTTTATGATTAAAAAAATCAATAAAAGTTTTGAAGAAGGTGTAGATGAGTGTGTTAGTTCGTTGGAGAGACAATTAAAAAAACGTAAAGAAAAATTAAATACACATTTTTAATTATTTTTTTAAAAAAATAGTTTTGTGAAAGAAATAAATTTTATACATTTGCAGTCCGTTAGAAATAGCGGACTTTTTTATGTTCTAAAACATAGTGAAAAGCCGATGTAGCTCAGCTGGCTAGAGCAGCTGATTTGTAATCAGCAGGTCGTGGGTTCGAGTCCCTCCATCGGCTCTAAAAAAGTAAGTTTTTTGAGAAAAAAATAAACTTTTTTGAATTTAATTTTGAATTGTAAAAAAAATAACTATTTTTGCGCACTCAAAATTCATTATGAAATATTGAAATATATTAATTGGGGAGATACTCAAGCGGCCAACGAGGGCAGACTGTAAATCTGCTGACTACGTCTTCGCAGGTTCGAATCCTGCTCTCCCCACAAATTAAAATAGAAACTTTAAAATTTTTTTTTGGAGTTTCGAAAAGCGGGAGTAGCTCAGTTGGTAGAGCGTCAGCCTTCCAAGCTGAATGTCGCCAGTTCGAACCTGGTCTCCCGCTCTAAAATAGAGCTAATCTCGATGCGTTATTTGCATTGGATTTTTAACCTAAATGTAATGATTAATCGGATTTCTTTCTGAAGCTAACGAAAGTGTTCTGATTAATCATTATACTCATTAAAAAGCCGGTGTAGCTCAGGGGTAGAGCGTTTCCTTGGTAAGGAAGAGGTCACGAGTTCAAATCTCGTCATTGGCTCTGAGTTCAGGATTTTAAAATGAACACTAATATATAACTAAGATTAAATAAATTAATTATGGCAAAGGAAACTTTTGATCGTTCCAAACCGCACTTAAATATTGGTACTATTGGACACGTTGATCACGGTAAAACAACTTTAACTGCTGCTATCACAAAAGTATTGGCAGATGCTGGATTTTCTGAAGCAAAATCTTTTGATCAAATCGATAATGCACCAGAAGAAAAAGAAAGAGGGATCACAATTAATACATCTCACGTAGAGTACGCTACAGAAGCTCGTCACTACGCACACGTTGACTGTCCAGGTCACGCCGATTATGTAAAGAACATGGTTACTGGTGCTGCTCAAATGGATGGAGCGATTTTAGTGGTTGCTGCTACAGATGGTCCAATGCCACAAACTCGTGAGCATATTCTTTTAGGAAAACAAGTAGGTATACCTAGAATTGTTGTATTCATGAACAAGGTGGATATGGTTGATGATGAGGAGCTTCTTGAGTTAGTAGAAATGGAAGTAAGAGATCTTCTTTCTTTTTACGAATATGATGGAGATAATGGTCCTGTAATAGCTGGATCTGCATTAGGAGCTCTTAACGGAGAACAAAAATGGGTGGATACTGTTTTAGAATTAATGAGAGCGGTAGATGCTTGGATAGAGCTTCCTCTTAGAGATGTAGATAAGCCTTTCCTTATGCCAATCGAAGATGTATTCTCTATTACAGGTCGTGGTACTGTTGCAACTGGTCGTATCGAAACTGGAATCGCTAATACTGGAGATCCTGTAGAGATTATTGGTATGGGAGCTGAGAAGTTAACTTCTACTATAACTGGTATCGAAATGTTTCGTCAAATCCTTGATAGAGGTGAAGCTGGAGATAATGCTGGTATCCTGTTAAGAGGTATTGAGAAAACTCAAATATCTCGAGGAATGGTTATCGTTAAACCAGGAACTGTAACTCCTCACAAAAAATTTAAAGCTGAAGTCTATGTTCTTAAGAAAGAAGAAGGTGGACGTCATACTCCATTCCATAATAACTACCGTCCTCAGTTCTACGTTCGTACAACTGACGTAACAGGGAATATTGCACTTCCTGATGGAGTTGAAATGGTAATGCCTGGAGATAACTTAACAATTACTGTAGAGTTAATTCAAACAATTGCAATGCATGTAGGTCTTCGTTTTGCTATCCGTGAAGGTGGTAGAACAGTAGGTGCTGGTCAGGTTACTGAAATTTTAGATTAATACATATATAGTATATATAAGTTAAGGTATTCGTTTAACGGATACCTTGATTTTATGTTACGGGTTTAGCTCAGTTGGTAGAGCACTGGTCTCCAAAACCAGGTGTCGTGAGTTCGAGTCTCTCAACCCGTGCAAAATCGGTTAATGATCTATTTTTTATGATTGTTAACCGATATTAAATAATGAGTTTTGTTGCAAATTTGAAGAGTACTTCTTTTTTAATTTGTTTAAAAAATATAAATGATGGCTGGACTAGTAAATTACATCGCAGAATCCTATAACGAATTAAAAAATCATGTTACTTGGACTCCTTGGGCAGAAGCCCAAAGACTTACTTTGATTGTAATCGTTTTTTCGGTTATTTTTTCTTTAGCTATATGGGGAATTGATACTGCGTTTAGCAATCTTATAGAATACTATTTTACTTTAGTTAAATCTTAGAAAAATTAAAATGGCTGAAGTAGATAATACGAAGAAGTGGTACGTAGTTAGAGCCGTTAGCGGTCAGGAAAATAAAGTTAAAGACTACATAGAACGAGAAATCGCACATATGGGACTTGAAGATTATATTTCCCAAATCCTTGTTCCTACTGAAAAGGTAGTGCAAATTAGAAATGGAAAAAAAATAAACAAAGAGAGAGTGTATTTTCCTGGGTATGTAATGATTGAAGCAAACTTATCTGGAGAAATACCACATATAATCAAATCTATTAACGGTGTGATTGGCTTTCTTGGAGAAGTAAAAGGAGGAGATCCTGTACCTTTAAGAAAATCCGAAATTAATAGAATGCTAGGTAAAGTTGATGAACTAGCTGTTAAAACAGATAACCTTGCTATACCTTATAATATAGGAGAAACAGTGAAGGTGATAGATGGTCCATTTAATGGATTTAATGG
This sequence comes from Aquimarina muelleri DSM 19832, assembly GCF_000430665.1. GTDB lineage: Bacteria > Bacteroidota > Bacteroidia > Flavobacteriales > Flavobacteriaceae > Aquimarina > Aquimarina muelleri. Next base: position 24,907 of record NZ_AUML01000044.1, read on the forward strand.
TACTGTTGAAAAAGTAAATGAAGAAAAGCGTAAACTTGAAGTAATGGTAAAGATTTTTGGTAGAAAAACACCATTAGAATTAAGTTATATGCAAGTAGAGAAAGTATAATAATTGTTACATTATAGATCCAGAATTGTTCTTTTGCTTCCACTTATGGAACAATTCTAATTTAAAATTAGAAAAATGGCTAAAGAGATAGGTAAAGTAGTAAAATTACAAGTGCGTGGAGGAGCGGCAAACCCATCTCCACCAGTTGGACCTGCTTTAGGTGCTGCCGGAGTAAATATCATGGAATTCTGTAAGCAATTCAATGGTAGAACGCAAGATAAGGCTGGTAAAGTGTTACCAGTTGTAATTAACGTGTATAAAGACAAGTCTTTTGACTTTGTTATAAAAACTCCACCAGCAGCGGTTCAGATACTGGAAGCAGCAAAACAGAAAAAAGGTTCTGGAGAGCCTAATCGTAAAAAAGTAGCAAGTGTTACTTGGGATCAAGTTCGTGCTATAGCAGAAGATAAAATGCAAGATTTAAATGCATTTACTATAGAATCTGCTATGAAAATGATTGCTGGTACTGCTCGTTCAATGGGTGTAACTGTAAAAGGACAGGCTCCTTTTTAATCCAAAAAATTTTACAAAATGGCAAAAGTAACCAAAAAGCAAAAAGAAGCAAACGCTAAAATCGATAAGAATAAAGCGTATTCATTAAATGAAGCTTCCGCTTTAGTAAAAGAAATAACAAGCACTAATTTTGATGCTTCTGTGGATATCGCTGTTCGTTTGAACGTAGATCCACGTAAAGCAAATCAAATGGTACGTGGAGTGGTAACATTACCTCACGGGACAGGAAAAGACGTTAAAGTATTAGCATTAGTAACACCAGATAAAGAAGCTGAAGCTAAAGAAGCAGGAGCAGATTTTGTTGGACTTGATGAGTATCTTGATAAAATCAAAAATGGATGGACAGATGTTGATGTAATTATCACTATGCCAAGTGTTATGGGGAAATTAGGACCATTAGGTAGAGTATTAGGACCTCGTGGATTAATGCCTAACCCAAAAACAGGAACTGTAACAATGGATGTAGCAAAAGCTGTATCTGATGTTAAAGCAGGTAAAATTGATTTTAAAGTAGATAAAACAGGTATTATTCATGCATCTATCGGGAAATCTTCTTTTGAAGCCGAAAAAATAGAAGGTAATGCTAAAGAATTAATAACAACATTAGTAAAGTTAAAACCACAGACTTCTAAAGGAATATATATAAAATCTATTTATATGTCTTCTACTATGAGTCCGGGAATCGAAGTTGATTCTAAAAGCTTTGCTGGGTAATTAAGATAAACCATTATGACAAGAGAAGAAAAATCATTGGTAATTGAAGACTTAACTGCTCAGCTTGCTGAAAATTCTATTATTTATTTAGCAGATATTTCAGGGTTGAATGCAGGAACAACTTCAAATTTACGTAGAGCTTGCTATAAAGCCAACGTATCATTAAAAGTAGTTAAAAATACACTCCTTGCTAAGGCTATGGAGAATTCAGATAAAGATTTTGGAGATTTACCAAGTGTATTAAAAGGTAATACGTCTATATTATTTGCTGAAACAAGTAATGCACCTGCAAAGGTTATTAAAGAATTTCGTAAGAAATCTGAAAAACCTTTATTAAAAGGAGCATTTGTAGAAGAGGCAGTATTTGTTGGTGATGAAAACCTAGATGCATTAGTAAATATTAAATCTAAGGAAGAAGTTATCGGTGATATTATCGGTCTGTTACAATCTCCTGCTAAGAACGTAGTTTCTGCGTTAAAGTCAGGTGGAGGTAAGTTAGCCGGTATCCTTAAAACATTATCCGAAAAAGAAGGATAATCATTGTAGTTTACGCACTTTTTAACAAATTATATTTCAATTAAAAAAATTATTTAAAACGATAGAAAATGGCAGATTTAAAAGATTTCGCAGAACAATTAGTTAACTTAACAGTAAAAGAAGTTAATGAGTTAGCTGATATATTAAAAGAAGAATATGGTATCGAGCCTGCTGCTGCTGCAGTAGCTGTTGCTGCTGCTGGTGCTGGTGGTGGTGAAGCTGCAGAAGAGCAATCAGAATTTGATGTAATTCTTAAAGCTGCAGGTAGTTCTAAATTAGCAGTTGTAAAATTAGTAAAAGAACTTACTGGTCTTGGACTTAAAGATGCTAAAGAATTAGTTGATGGAGCTCCTAAAGCAGTAAAAGAAGGAGTGGCTAAAGATGAAGCTGAAGCTCTTAAAGCTCAATTAGAAGAGGCTGGAGCTGAGGTTGAGCTTAAATAAGCTTACCATATATTACATATAGGTTTAGACCCAGAGAATGATCTCTGTGGTCTAAACCATTTTGCGTATATAAACATTAAGTGTTAAAATACGCACCTTTTTTAAATTTTAATTTAATTCCGTCCATTGATGTTAGCAACGCAAACTGAAAGATTGAATTTCTCTTCTGTAAAGAATAGACCTGATTATCCTGACTTCCTAGATATTCAGATCAAATCCTTTCAGGATTTCTTTCAATTAGAAACAAAATCTGAAGAAAGAGGAAACGAAGGTCTATATAATACCTTCATGGAAAACTTCCCGATTACGGATACTCGTAATCAATTTGTATTAGAATTTTTAGATTACTTTGTAGATCCACCAAGATATGATCTTCAGGAGTGTATAGAAAGAGGTCTTACCTATAGTGTACCATTAAAAGCACGTCTAAAATTATTCTGTACAGACCCAGAGCACGAAGATTTTGAGACTATTGTTCAGGACGTGTATTTAGGTACAATTCCTTATATGACACCTAGTGGTACTTTTTGTATTAATGGTGCAGAGCGTGTGGTGGTATCTCAATTACACCGTTCTCCTGGGGTATTCTTTGGACAATCATTTCATGCAAATGGAACCAAATTGTATTCTGCCAGGGTAATTCCTTTTAAAGGTTCTTGGATAGAATTTGCTACCGATATTAATAGCGTAATGTATGCTTATATCGATAGAAAGAAAAAATTACCAGTAACTACACTTTTTCGTGCAATTGGTTTTGAGCGAGATAAAGATATTTTAGAAATATTTGATCTTGCAGAAGAGGTAAAAGTTTCTAAATCTGGATTAAAGAAAGTCTTAGGACGTAAATTAGCTGCTCGTGTATTAAATACTTGGCACGAAGATTTCGTAGATGAAGATACTGGAGAAGTAGTATCTATTGAGCGTAATGAGATTGTTTTAGATAGAGATACTGTTTTAGATAAAGATCATTTAGATGAGATTATAGATTCTGGAGCAAAAACTATATTATTACATAAAGAAGATAATCAAAAAGGAGATTATGCGATTATCCATAATACGTTACAAAAAGATCCTACAAACTCAGAAAAAGAAGCAGTAGAACATATCTATAGACAATTACGTAATGCAGAACCGCCAGATGAAGAAACTGCAAGAGGTATTATAGATAAATTATTCTTTTCTGATCAACGTTATAATCTTGGAGAAGTTGGACGTTACAGAATGAATAAGAAATTGGGATTGGATATCGCCATGGATAAGCAAGTACTTACCAAAGAGGATATCATTACCATTATAAAATATTTAATTGAATTAATTAATTCTAAAGCTGAAATTGATGATATTGATCACCTTTCTAACCGTCGTGTAAGAACTGTAGGAGAGCAATTGTCACAGCAGTTCGGGGTTGGTTTAGCTCGTATGGCACGTACAATACGTGAACGTATGAATGTAAGAGATAATGAAGTATTTACGCCTATTGATTTGATCAATGCTAAAACTCTATCCTCTGTAATTAATTCATTTTTTGGAACAAACCAGTTATCTCAGTTCATGGATCAAACAAATCCATTAGCAGAAATCACACACAAACGTAGACTTTCGGCATTAGGGCCAGGAGGTTTATCTAGAGAGCGTGCAGGTTTTGAGGTGCGAGATGTACACTATACACATTATGGACGTTTATGTCCTATTGAAACCCCAGAAGGTCCAAATATTGGATTAATATCATCTTTAGCAGTTTTTGCTAAAGTAAATTCGATGGGATTCTTAGAAACACCATATCGTAAAGTTACAGATGGTAAAGTAGATATAGAAGAGTTTAGATATTTAAGCGCAGAGGAGGAAGAAGAAAAATTGATAGCTCAGGCCAATATTCCTACAACTGATGAAGGAAATATTACAGCCGATAAAGTAATTGCTCGAATGGAAGGGGATTTCCCTGTAATTGATCCGATCAATGTAAATTATGCTGATGTTGCTCCTAATCAGATAGCTTCTATTTCAGCGTCATTAATTCCATTTTTAGAGCATGATGATGCAAACCGTGCTTTGATGGGATCAAACATGATGCGTCAAGCTGTACCTTTATTAAGAGTAGATGCTCCAATTGTAGGAACAGGATTAGAGCGCCAAGTGGCTTCAGACTCAAGAGTTTTAATTAATGCAGAAGGAGACGGAGTTGTTGAGTATGTTGATGCTCAAAAGATTACCATTAAGTACGATAGAACAGAAGAAGAAAGAATGGTAAGCTTTGATAGTGATTCTAAAACGTATGAATTAATAAAATTCCGTAAAACGAATCAAGGTACCAATATTAACCTAAAACCTATCGTTAATGTAGGGGATCGTGTTAAAAAAGGACAAGTTTTATGTCAAGGGTATGCTACAGAAAAGGGAGAGTTAGCCCTTGGTAGAAATATGAAAGTAGCTTTTATGCCTTGGAAAGGGTATAATTTTGAGGATGCAATTGTTATTTCTGAAAAAGTAGTAAGAGAAGATATTTTTACATCTATTCATATAGATGAATATTCTTTGGAAGTTAGAGACACTAAATTAGGGAATGAAGAATTAACTAATGATATTCCTAATGTTTCAGAAGAAGCTACTAAAGATTTGGATGAAAATGGAATGATTCGAGTTGGAGCAGAGATCAAACCAGGAGATATTCTTATAGGAAAAATTACTCCAAAAGGAGAAAGTGACCCTACTCCAGAAGAAAAATTATTAAGAGCAATCTTTGGAGACAAAGCAGGAGATGTTAAAGATGCTTCATTAAAAGCTTCTCCTTCATTGCATGGTGTCGTAATTGATAAAAAATTATTTGCTCGTGCTATAAAGGACAAAAGAAAACGTTCTCAGGATAAAGAGGATATTGAGATTTTAGAACGATCTTATGATACCAAATTTGAGTTACTAAAAAATGATTTAGTAGATAAATTGTTTGCTATCGTTGGTGGAAAAACTTCTCAAGGTGTTATGAACGATCTAGGAGAAGAAGTACTTCCTAAAGGTAAAAAGTATACTCAGAAAATGCTTAACAGTGTTGATGATTATGCACATCTTACCAAAGGAGTATGGACTACAGACGATACTTTAAATAGTATGGTTGCAGATCTTATTCATAATTATAAGATTAAAGAAAATGATTTACAAGGAAACCTACGAAGAGAGAAATTCACAATTTCTGTTGGAGATGAATTGCCTTCAGGAATCATAAAACTAGCTAAGGTTTACATCGCTAAAAAACGTAAACTAAAAGTAGGAGATAAAATGGCAGGCCGACACGGTAACAAAGGTATTGTTGCTCGTATCGTAAGAGAAGAAGATATGCCATTTTTAGAAGATGGAACACCAGTTGATATTGTGTTAAATCCACTAGGGGTACCATCTCGTATGAACATTGGACAGATTTATGAAACTGTTTTAGGATGGGCTGGACAAAAATTAGGTAGAAAATTTGCTACTCCAATTTTTGATGGTGCTTCTTTAGATCAGATCAATGGGTTTACTGATGAAGCAGGAATTCCAAGATTTGGACATACATATCTTTATGATGGAGGAACTGGAGATCGTTTCCATCAACCAGCAACAGTAGGTGTTATATATATGCTTAAGCTTGGTCACATGGTAGATGATAAAATGCACGCACGTTCTATTGGTCCATATTCATTGATTACTCAGCAACCACTTGGAGGTAAAGCACAGTTTGGGGGTCAGCGTTTTGGAGAGATGGAAGTTTGGGCATTAGAGGCTTATGGTGCTTCAGCAACCTTACGTGAGATATTGACTGTAAAATCTGATGATGTAATAGGAAGAGCTAAAACTTACGAAAGTATTGTTAAAGGTGAGCCTATGCCAGAACCAGGATTACCAGAATCTTTTAATGTATTAATGCATGAATTAAAAGGTCTTGGTCTGGATATCAGATTAGAAGAATAGTAGGATCCATTTGTACCCTTTAGTTAAGTCAAAGGGTACAAATTTATATTTGTACTATTCAATTTTAAATTACAATAATTCTTTAGCAACCATATATTATGGCAAGAAATAATGATAAGAATACAGTAAAGAGATTTAATAAAATCTCTATAGGTTTAGCATCTCCCGAGTCGATTTTATCGGCATCAAAAGGAGAAGTGCTAAAGCCCGAAACTATCAATTATCGTACTCACAAACCTGAGCGTGATGGTTTGTTCTGTGAGCGTATTTTTGGACCTGTAAAGGACTTTGAATGTGCTTGTGGTAAATATAAAAGAATTCGTTACAAAGGTATTGTTTGTGATCGATGTGGGGTAGAAGTTACCGAAAAGAAAGTGCGTAGAGACCGTGTTGGTCACATTAACCTTGTTGTTCCTGTGGCTCACATTTGGTATTTCCGTTCTTTACCAAATAAAATAGGATATTTATTAGGTCTTCCGTCTAAGAAATTAGATATGATAATTTACTACGAACGTTATGTAGTAATTCAGCCTGGTATAGCAAAAAATGAAGAAGGAGAGGCCGTGCAGAAAATGGATTTCCTTACTGAAGAAGAATATTTAAATATATTAGATAGTCTTCCTCAAGAAAATCTTTATCTGGATGATACAGACCCTAATAAGTTTATTGCTAAAATGGGTGCAGAATGTCTTATCGAAATCCTAAGAAGAATAGATTTAGATGCATTATCTTATGAACTAAGACATAAAGCGAATAACGAAACATCTAAACAGCGTAAAACAGAAGCTTTAAAAAGACTTCAGGTTGTAGAGTCTTTTAGGGATGCTAATAAAAACAGAGAAAACCTTCCAGAATGGATGGTTCTTAAAGCTGTACCAGTAATTCCACCAGAATTACGCCCATTAGTACCATTAGATGGAGGTCGTTTTGCAACTTCAGATTTAAATGATTTATATCGCCGAGTAATTATACGTAATAACCGTTTAAAGCGTTTGATGGAAATTAAAGCTCCAGAGGTTATTTTACGTAACGAAAAGCGAATGCTTCAAGAATCTGTAGATTCATTATTTGATAACACGCGAAAAGCTTCAGCTGTCAAAACAGATTCTAACAGACCATTAAAATCATTATCCGATTCTTTAAAAGGTAAGCAAGGGCGTTTCCGTCAAAACTTACTTGGAAAACGTGTAGATTATTCAGCACGTTCGGTAATTGTTGTAGGACCAGAATTAAAATTATTTGAATGTGGTCTTCCAAAAAATATGGCAGCAGAACTTTACAAGCCATTCGTAATCAGAAAATTAATTGAGCGAGGTATTGTAAAAACAGTAAAATCTGCAAAGAAAATAATAGATAGAAAAGAGCCAGTAGTTTGGGATATTTTAGAAAATGTTTTAAAAGGGCATCCTGTACTATTAAACCGTGCTCCTACGCTTCACCGTTTAGGTATTCAGGCGTTTCAACCTAAACTTATAGAAGGTAAAGCAATACAATTACACCCATTAGTTTGTACTGCATTTAATGCGGATTTTGATGGAGATCAGATGGCGGTACATTTGCCATTAGGGCCAGAGGCAATTCTAGAATCACAATTGTTGATGTTAGCATCACACAATATTCTTAACCCTGCAAATGGTTCTCCAGTAACAGTTCCTTCTCAGGATATGGTACTTGGTCTATATTATATGACAAAGTCTCGTAGATCTACTCCGGAATTAAAAATAGATGGAGAAGACCTTACATTTTATTCGCCAGAAGAAGTAATCATTGCATATAACGAAAAACGACTTAATATTAATGCTAATATTAAAGTTCGTACTAAGGATATTGATGAGAATGGAGAATTAGTAACTAAAATAATAGAAACTACCACAGGTAGAGTTTTGTTTAATGAAAAAGTTCCAGAAAGAGCAGGGTATATTAATGAAGTTTTAACCAAAAAGTCACTTAGAGACATCATTGGAGATATCTTAAAGGTAACAAGTGTTCCTGAAACTGCAGAATTCTTAGATGAAATTAAAACTTTAGGATATAATTTTGCTTTTCAAGGAGGGTTATCTTTTAGTTTAGGGGATATTATTATTCCTGCAGAGAAACATACAATGATTGCTGATGCAAATGCACAAGTAGATAATATTGTTGCAAATTATAACATGGGGTTAATTACGAATAACGAACGTTATAATCAGGTAATTGATATTTGGACTTCTACTAACGCAGAGCTAACAGAGTTATCTATGAAGCGTATTAGAGAGGATCAACAAGGATTTAACTCTGTGTATATGATGCTTGACTCTGGAGCAAGGGGGTCTAAAGAACAAATTAGACAGTTAACAGGTATGCGTGGATTGATGGCAAAACCTAAAAAAGCTAGTTCTGCAGGTGGAGAAATTATCGAAAACCCAATTCTTTCTAACTTTAAGGAAGGACTTTCGATTCTTGAATACTTTATCTCTACTCACGGTGCTCGTAAAGGTCTTGCAGATACCGCACTTAAAACTGCCGATGCAGGATATTTAACTCGTCGTTTAGTAGATGTAGCACAAGATGTAATAGTTAATGTTGAAGATTGTGGAACGCTTAGAGGGGTAGAAGTATCTCCATTAAAGAAAAATGAAGAAATTATAGAAGGACTTGCAGCTAGAATTGTAGGTAGAACTTCATTAGTAGATGTTGTTAACCCATTAACTCAAGAGGTGCTGGCAGAAGCTGGTGTTGAGATAGATGATGCAACAGCAAAAATTATAGAAAATTCTCCTTTGGAATCTATAGAAGTTCGTTCGGCACTTACTTGTGAGGCTAAAAAAGGAATTTGTGTAAAATGTTACGGTCGTAATCTTGCAACTGGTAAAACAGTTCAAAGAGGGGAAGCCGTAGGGGTTGTAGCTGCTCAGTCTATTGGAGAGCCTGGTACACAGCTTACCTTACGTACATTCCACGTGGGAGGTATTGCGGGTAACATTTCTGAAGAAAACCAATTAAAGTCTAAATTTGCTGGTAAAGTTGAAATAGAAGAACTAAAAACAGTAAAAGGAGAAGATAGTGAAGGGAAAGAAGTAGATGTAGTAATTTCTCGTACTTCTGAAATTAAAGTTATTGATCCAAAATCTAAAATAGTCTTAAGTACTAACTTAATTCCTTATGGTTCTCTCTTGTATATTAAAGATGGAGACATATTAAAAGCAGATCAAGTTATTTGTCAGTGGGATCCATATAATGGTGTGATTATCTCAGAATTTGCTGGTAAAGTAAAGTATGAGAATATAGAGCAAGGTATAACATATCAAGTAGAAATTGATGAACAAACTGGATTCCAAGAAAAAGTAATTTCTGAATCTCGAGATAAGAAAAAAATACCAACGCTTCACGTATTAGGAAAAGGAGATGAAGTATTACGTTCTTATAACTTACCTGTAGGAGCTCACCTTATGATTGATGATAGCGATAAGATTGGAGTAGGTAAGATTTTGGTTAAGATACCTCGTAAATCTGCTAAGGCAGGAGATATTACAGGAGGTCTTCCAAGGGTAACTGAGCTGTTTGAAGCGCGTAACCCATCTAACCCTGCTGTAGTTAGTGAGATAGACGGTGTAGTTTCTTTCGGGAAAATTAAACGTGGTAATAGAGAGATAATTGTAGAATCGAGAATAGGAGAGATTAAAAAATATCTTGTTAAGCTTTCTAATCAAATTCTTGTTCAGGAGAACGATTATGTGCGTGCAGGAATGCCATTATCAGATGGATCTATAACACCAGAAGATATTCTTAAGATTAAAGGACCTTCAGCGGTACAACAATACTTGGTGAATGAAGTGCAAGAAGTGTATCGATTACAAGGAGTAAAGATTAATGATAAGCACTTTGAAGTTGTAGTACGTCAAATGATGCGTAAAGTACGAATTCAGGATCCAGGAGATACTATTTTCTTAGAAAATCAATTAGTACATAAAGCTGATTTTATTGAAGAAAATGATGAGATCTTTGGAATGAAGGTTGTAGAGGACGCTGGAGATAGTGATAATCTTAAAGCCGGGCAAATTATTTCTCCAAGGGATTTAAGAGATGAAAACTCAGTTTTACGTAGAGGTGATAAAAATTTGGTAGTAGCTAGAGATGTTTCTCCTGCTACAGCAACTCCGATACTGCAAGGTATTACAAGAGCTTCGTTACAAACCAAATCCTTTATTTCTGCGGCATCCTTCCAGGAAACTACAAAAGTATTAAATGAAGCTGCTGTAAGTGGTAAAATTGATGATCTTGAAGGTCTTAAAGAAAATGTAATTGTTGGGCATAGAATCCCTGCAGGAACAGGTATGAGAGATTACGAAAGTATCATTGTAGGCTCCAACGAAGAGTTTGAAGAAAGAATGGAACAACGACGAGAAGTTAATTATAACTAATAGAAATAGCCTGCCTTTTTAGGCAGGCTTTCTTTTTTATAAAAAAGATTCTAAAAGGATTATTGAATATGGCAGAAAATAAAAATCAAAACCAGAACCAGTTAAATATTGAAATAGATGAAGTAGTTGCTGACGGAGTATACAGTAATCTAGCAATTATTAACCATTCAGTTTCAGAATTCGTAGTAGATTTTGTTAATATAATGCCTGGCAGACCTAAAAGTAAGGTAAAGAGCCGAATTATTTTAACTCCCCAACATGCAAAAAGATTACTAAAGGCATTAAATGATAATGTAAATAGGTTTGAATCTGCTCATGGAGAAATAAAAGATTATGAACAACCACCAATACCTATGAATTTTGGGCCAACAGGAGAGGCTTAAATAAAATAGTTATGGATCGATCGTATTTTTTAAGGATTTAGATCTTACCTTTACTAAAACAAAAACCGATTAAAATAATTCTATTTTAATCGGTTTTTGTTTTCTGTAAGGTTTATTGCTTTTTGTTTAAAAATATTAAAACTCAGATGTAAAGTGAAATTGAATAGAAGGATATTTTTGTTGTGTCATTTGTAAGCTAAAAGAAGAATCTGCAAAAAATACTAATTGCCCTTGTTTATCTTTTGCTAAAAATTTGCTTTTAACACGTTTAAAGTCTTTGAATTCATCATTTTCAGAATCTTTTGGGCTTACCCAGCATGCTTTGTGAACATTTAGATTTTCATAAGTACATTTTGCTCCATATTCATGCTCTAATCTATATTGAATTACTTCATATTGTAGAGCACCAACAGTTCCAATAACTTTCCTTCCATTTAGTTCTAAAGTAAAAAGTTGGGCTACACCTTCGTCCATTAATTGGTCTATTCCTTTTGCCAATTGTTTTGATTTCATTGGATCAGCATTATTAATATATCTAAAATGTTCTGGAGAAAAACTAGGAATTCCTTTATATTGCAAAATTTCGCCTTGAGTAAGTGTGTCTCCTATTTTAAAATTCCCAGTATCATGTAACCCTACAATATCTCCAGGATAAGATATATCTACAATTTCTTTTTTTTCTGCAAAAAAAGCGTTCGGACTTGAAAACTTAAGCTTTTTGTTATGTCGTGTGTGTAAGTATGGTACATTTCTTTCAAAAATTCCAGATACAATTTTTATAAATGCTAGTCGATCTCTGTGTTTAGGATCCATGTTTGCATGTATTTTAAAAACAAACCCTGTAAAATCTTTTTCTTCAGGAGAAACAATTCTTGTGTCACTTTCTTTAGGCCTTGGAGGAGGGGCAATAGTAACAAAACAGTCTAATAACTCTCTAACACCAAAATTGTTTAATGCAGAGCCAAAAAACACAGGTTGTAAGCTTCCGTTTTGATATTTTTCTTGATCGAATTCTGGGTATATGTCGGTTAACTCTAATTCTTCACGTAACGTATCTGCTGCCTTATCTCCAATAATACTGTTAAGATCCTGAGAGGATAAATCAGATATTTTAATAGTCTCTTCTATGTTTTTTCTGCTATCTCCGCTAAAAAGATTAATGTTTCTTTCCCAAATATTATAAATACCTTTAAAATCATATCCCATTCCTATAGGAAAACTTAAAGGTGTAACCGTTAGTCCAAGTTTTTGTTCAATTTCATCCAACAGTTCAAAAGCATCTTTTCCTTCACGATCTAATTTATTAATAAAAACGATCATTGGGATATTACGCATTCGGCAAACTGAAACTAGTTTTTCGGTTTGCTCTTCGACCCCTTTTGCTACATCAATAACCACAATAACGCTATCTACTGCAGTAAGTGTTCTAAATGTATCTTCTGCAAAGTCTTTATGTCCAGGAGTGTCTAAGATGTTTATTTTAATATTTTTGTAATCAAAAGCAAGAACGGAAGTGGCAACAGATATACCTCTTTGACGTTCTATTTCCATAAAATCACTAGTAGCACCTTTTTTAATTTTATTTGATTTTACCGCGCCAGCTTCTTGAATAGCACCTCCAAAGAGAAGTAATTTTTCTGTTAATGTTGTCTTTCCGGCATCTGGATGTGAGATAATTCCAAAGGTTCTCCTTCTTCGTATTTCGTCTGTAAATTTCATCTATTTCTCTTTATTATTCTAATTGTAATATATGATTCCTGTTTTTTATAAGAATATAGATATTACTTAGTAACTATCCCCCTTTTGTAAAATATTCAAAAGCATTAGAGGTAAAATTAAAGATATATTTCAACCTAAATATAACTAAAGGGGATGCAAATATAGTGCTAAAATATACAATACAGTGCAAAGCAATAGAATACAAAAAGTACGATGCTATTTAATCTGTAAAATTATATTATATAGGTTTAGAATGTTTTTATAAAGTAATTTTTTAGCTGTTTTTCCATAATATTTTTCGTACGAAAGGTGTATTTTTTTTATTTTCTTGTCGATATTTTATGTTTTTTGTCGAAAAGATATCTTTTTTTAATAAAAAATTATAAAAAAACAGAAATCTATTATCATATTTGTATCAACTTATATTTACGTTATAACCATAATTAAATTATGGTTTTTGTAGATATATTTGTAAAAACGACATCCCCCTAGGTTTTTACAGTACAACCATAAACACATTGTCAAAATGAAAAAAAATACTTCGCTGTTATTTTTTTTTAAACATAAGTACGTACAATTATTGTATATACATGTTTTTTCTTCGTTGGTTTTTCTGTTTTCTGAAAAAACCAACAAATATTTTCTTTCCCCTTATTTAAAAATTGATTACTCAAAAGTGTTTAGTGATATAATAGAGTTACTCTCTATTAATTTACACATTTGTCAAGGCGAAAAAGTTTTGATTAGACACTGCGATTCAAAAAATAATTCACACAACTCTAATTGGCTAGTATATCACGCATGATAATTTTTACTCAACTTTCACACAAAAAATTTTCTTTACAGATAAGGATTATTTCTATTTTAATGTTACTTTTTTTTAGTGACATATACGCTCAAAATTTATTAACCAATCCAGATCTTGATTTTGCTGGAACGGATTGTACTACAGATAATGCAGCAGATAATTTAGCGCCAGATGGTTGGAACAAAATTTACACACCAGATAGGTCTACTGAAACGCAAAGAGCTTGGTACATTGTTAAATCGCCAAGAGCAGCATCGCCCAGTGGAGGGTGCTACTTTGGGTTTAGAATGTATGGTAATACCAGAGAAGGGATATCTCAAAATATAACTGTAGTTGGGGGAGTAGAATATTCATTTTCTTTTGATTATTTAATAGAAACTCGACCAGGATTAGCATCTTGTGTTCCTCAATTAGATATTAGATTAAATGGTGCGGTAATGACTACTGTACCTACGTTAAATACAGAAAATGTATGGGAGAGACCTACGGTTACCTTTGTAGCACCTTCTAGTGGTACTTTTTCTTTTGAATTTACATCTGGAGGAACTTGCCAAAATACATGGAATTTTGTAGATGACTTAGTTTTAGAAAGGGTGCTGCCAGATGTTATGATAGCAGATGCCAGTATTGTAGAAGGAGGAAATATTACTTTTCCTGTTACTTTAAGCAATCCAAGTACTACAGATATAACACTAACATTTACACTTACCAATGGGACTGCAGAGAACAGTGATTATACAACTACCGATATCCAGATTACCATACCAGCAGGAGATACTACCGCAAATGTTGTGGTTCCTACTACAGCAGATACTATCGATGAGTTAAACGAAACTTTTACTATAGGCGTAGGTAGTGTAGATTCTGGAACAGTTGGAGATACTACCGATACTGCTACGGGTACTATAATAGATGATGATGCACCAGATATTACGATAGCAGATGCTAGTATTACAGAAGGAGGAAATATTACTTTTCCTGTTACTTTAAGCAATGCAAGTTCCACAGATTTAATAGTAACCTTTACATTTACTAATGGTACAGCAGGAAGTAGTGATTATACAACTACCGATATCCAGATTACCATACCAGCAGGAGATACTGCTGCAAGTGTAGTAGTTCCTACCACTGTAGATACTATCGATGAGTTAGACGAAACTTTTACTATAGGAGTAGGTAGCGTAGATTCTGGAACAGCAGGAGATACTACCGATACTGCTACAGGTACTATATTAGATGATGATGCAGCGCCAGATATTACGATAGCAGATGCTA
>NZ_AUML01000045.1 GCF_000430665.1 Aquimarina muelleri DSM 19832
GATTGTGAAAACAGAATTAAAGAACTCAAACAAGATTTTGGACTAGATAACTTTTGTCTCCAAGATTTTTGGGCTACTGAAGCTTCATTTAGATGTATAATGATGGCTTATAATCTGATGAGTTTGTTCCGACATTTTGCACTAAACCATCATAATCGGGCAACATTAAAAACCTTAAAAGTCTATTGCTTTGCATTAGGAGCTTGGCAGGTTAAACACGCTAATAAAAAGGTGTTGAAGATTGCTTTACCTGCTAAAAAGAGACCTTGGATGGACGGATTATTTAGTCAAATTAAAAATCTGAACCCTCCTTTTGTATATTCTAACGCATAAACTGGGTTAAAGACTTATTGGTAGTATTCATTCCTCTGAAAACAAGAGGAGGGTTTTTCACGGAATGCAGTGTTTGATTATTATTATTTATTTATAATATTCAAAAATATTAATATACATTAAATAGATTACAATTCATATATGTGTAAATGGCTTATATTGTAGTTTTTAGGGTATTGAGAAAGAATGTATTTTACCTTTTTAACATAATATGTGCAAAATAAATAAGTATAGAAGGTACTTTGAAGAAGCGAATTAAAAATATAAGCATGACTAGTAGTATGGGGTAACAAATATTGAATACATATAAAAGAAATATTAATTTGTGTTAATGTTAAATTATGAAATCTATATATAAAACCTAAACCTATGAAAAAACTATTTGTAGTGGTTACTTTGTTATTATTTCAAAGTATAATTTTTAATAGCTGTAATTCTTCAGATGATTCAGTGTCAGATATAGTTCAACCAGATAATCCAGATCCAGACCCTATACTAATAGATCCTGATGCATTTTATGTCGATCAGGATCACGTTGATGCCAATGACACAAATGATGGGCACTATAAAAAAGATGGAGGTACTGGACCATGGAAAACAATTCAAAAAATGCTAAATACATTAGAAGGAGGAGAGATAGGTTATGTTAGAGCATCTGCAGGAACATATATTCCTACAGTAGTAACAAATGCCTTTGATGCTACTGCTTTTTTTGTAACCAAAAGCGGTACAGTAGAAAAACCGATTACAATTTCTGGTTACCCTGGAGAGCGTCCTAAAATTGGATTTTCAACTTTTGAAGAAGGTAAATCTAATCCTAACTATAGTGGTTTTGCTGCCGATTTTACTACAAGCTATGTGGTCATCAAGAATTTTGAAATTGCAAATTTGTCTGGATCAGGAATATTTACTAACCCCGATCATGATCCACCAAATAAAGGAATGGTGTTTGAAGATTTACATATCCATGATCTTATAGGAATTGATAATGTAGGTGGAATTCGTTTAGATGGCTGTGATAGTTGTGTGATTAAAAATAATATTATACATGATATTTATGATACTCACTCAAACAGTAACCCAATAACAAATCGCCCTTATGCATTACACTCTGGTATTCATGGATATCAACCATCTAATTGTATTATAGAAAACAATCTCATCTATAATGTAGATAAAGCTATTTTTCAAAAACAGGCGGATGAAACTCATGAAAAATCGCATATAGTCAGAAATAATATTATTCGTAATGCTAATAAGGGGCTTGTGATGGAGATACAAGGAAGTGGTTTACCAGCTCCTTTAAATGCAGAATTTTATAATAATTTGATTATTGATGTTGAAACTACAGTTTCTATCCCTTTACAAGATGTAGGGGAGCAAGGAGATGGTATTTTGATTTACAACAACACTTTGATAAACTGTGGAAGTATAGGCTATATCCAGGAAATGTTAGGTATAGAAATATTTAATAATATCATTTTTGGTAATAAACCTAAATGGTCTTCTAATACCAATATGCCACTTGTTTTTTCTACAGGAGCTACCGTTGGTGTAACAACATTTAAAAATGGAATTAGTTATTTTGATAATAATCTTTATTTTAATATAGCTGAAAATTGGGTGTTAGAGCGTGATGGACCTAATACTATTGATATAAATTCTTTTTTTGACTGGCAAAATACTATTGCGCCAGAATACGGATTGGCTTTTAATCCTGATCTGAATTCTAAAATTGCTGATCCACTATTTTCTAGTTTAAGTACTGAAGATTTTTCACTCAAAACCAATAGTCCTGCTTTGATAATGGGGCGTGGTGGAAATTATGAAGTAATCATAGGAGCCATTAAAAATGGATCCAAAATTGGACCTAATTGGAAATTAGAGGCTTTGTAGAAAGAAACCATAATATTATTGCAAGAGAATAAACAGTAATTTATTGTATATATTTGTAATCAGAGCCAATGATCTATAAAAAAGAGGCTGTCTGAAAAGTAAAATCAAAACTAAATTGCTAACCTGGTCTTGTTATTATGTATTTAATTGTTAGCGATTTAAAAACTTATACAAGCTCAGTTTTACAAAGAAAGGTTACTTTTCAGACAATCTATTTTTGGTAGTCATTAGTTTTTTACTTATTGAAAAATATTGTTTTTAATGATATTTTTCTAAGAATTTAAGATCTCAGACCAAGGTAACATTGCTCCCATAAAAATTATATAGCCAATAATAACAAAAAGATATAAAGAGCTTAGTATTACACCTATTATAGCACAAATCTTACCTGCCTTTAAGTTATCATACCCTAAATATAATTCGGGGTTAACTAAGTACAGATCTTTAGCTTTTTTTGCAAGAACCAATGCGATAACACCAAATATTAGTCCTAAGATTCCGTAACAAAAACAGGTTACAATCGATGTAATACCAAATATTAATACCAAAGTAGCATTTGGTAATTGTTGTTTAGTTTCCATAAAATATATTAGAATTTTATAATATAATTTGCAATGATAAGTATAGTATTAAGAAGATAAAAATATTGAAGAGTTTTTGCGCCTTTTTTAAAGTTTAAAAAAAGATGTACAATTAAATATACAAACATTATTATAATAGGAATAAGTGCTGGGTACATTAAAAATGAATCTATCAAGTTTCCTTTTAAAAGTAGTATAAAACTACGTTGAAGCCCACAGCCAAGACAATTTAAGCCAATTAATTCCTTTCCAGGGCATTTTAGAGTACTGGATTCTAATTGGTTAATTAAAATTTCCAAATATATTGATCTAATTAGTATTTATGTAAAAAGCTGTTCAGAATAATATTTCGAACAGCTTCTTTACTTCTTTAATAAGATTAAAATTATGCTCCTGCAGATCTTTTCATTTCTTCAATCATCTCCATATAACCATCCATACCAATGGTTACAAATATAAATATAACATATATAAGGTATATTGCACCAAGAGCAATACCAACTATAGCTAATATTTTACCTGTTTTCACATTTTGAAATCCTGAGTATAATTCTTGATTTTCATTGTATAAAGTTGTAGCTTTTTTTGCTAATACTAAAGTTATAATAGCAAGAATAATTCCTATACCATAACAACAACATCCTACAATCGATAAAATTCCAAGAACTAAAATTAAGGTAGAGTTAGGTAATGCTTGTTTTTCCATGATTTAATTGATTAGTTAAAAAATAATTTTCATTTTAATTATATAGCTTATAAGCATAGTAAGTATCGTAAGTATCATTAAAAATATTTTAATATACTTATCATACTTAAATTTAATAAAAAAGTTGAGTCCCAAAAAAAGAAGTAGAATGAAAAGAGGGTAAATAGCTGGGTACATATAAAATGCAGCAACAAAATCTCCTTTAAAAAGAAGAAGTATAGATCTTTGCATACCGCATCCTAAACATTCAACACCAAAAATTTTTTTGTTTAGGCACGGCAACATATAAGTCTCCAAAGTCGAAAATCTTTATAATTTTTGAGGTGCAATATACATAATTAAGTTATTTAAAGCTTTTAGAGCTTAAGAAATCTATTATTTAATACTTTTGCGATATTAAAAAACTATACTATTTTAATAAGAACAGTATATAGGAGTTATTATAATTAGTTCTTATGTAGCTAATAAAGAAATTAAGGTAATAGATGAATTACGAAAAAACAAAAAAGATAATAAGAGTGCTTTTTATAATAGTTGGTGGTACAGCAATTATAAGTGAAACATTTTTTGAGGATAAAAATTATTATATTCAAAGTATAGGAATTGTTTTATTAATGATGGGCTTATTTATGGTTACTACTACCGTAAAATCAAAAAAAAATATTGAATCTGATCCATCTTTAGAAGAAGAAGAATGAGTACAATAAAAATAGGGGATACGGTATCTGTTTTAGATGAACCGATCACAGGTAAGGTTGTTCATATTATTTCAGACGAAATAACTATAGAGACTGAAGATGGTTTTGAGCTTGATTTTTTTATTAAAGAAGTAGTAAAAATTGAAACAGGAGAGATGATTCTTCCTTCTTATGAAGATGTATATAAAAATCTGCAAGAAAAAGAAGTCTTTAAAAAGAAACCTAAAAGAGCAGTAGTAAAACCAAAAGAAAGGAATGTTGCGCCAATGGAAGTAGATTTGCATATTAATAAACTAGTGAAGACTACTAAAGGAATGGCTAATCATGATATAGTTACACTACAGTTAGACACAGCGAAAAGACAATTGGATTTTGCGATTAGTAAACGTATTCCGAAAGTGATTTTTATTCACGGAGTAGGGCAAGGAGTGTTAAAAGAAGAACTAAAATATTTTTTTGGAAGATATGATAATATAAAGGTTTCTGATGCAGATTATAAAAAATATGGTTTAGGAGCAATGGAAGTATATGTTATACAAAATCCAAAATAATTGTTTTTGGTTGTTGTCGATAAAATAATAAGATGACTATTTTAATATAATTTCTTCAGTATCTAATAATAAGGCATCTATTTGTATTGGAGAGCCTGTACCTTCTAAAATAATATCTTTTAGAGTATAAGATCGATTAAACCTTTCTTTGCCATCTAGAGGGGTTAGTTTTACATAACTAATTTCTATAGAACCTCTATTGCCTATTAATTTTCTAGTAGTATTAATAGAAAGCGGGATATTATTATTACAAAAAGATTCTACAATATTGTTTTCTGGAATAGCAGAATCAAACTCTTTGTATGTGATTTTATTAGTGGTTGTGTTTAATACAATTTTAGTAGGTGTTTCTTCAGATATATTTTCTAATAATGGAATAATGTCAAAAAAATCATTTACAAAATTTATAGTAATGACCTTGTTTCTATCTTCGTTTAATTTGTATATAGTAAAAGTATTAGGGGGAGCTTCTGTGCAATTTTTTATTTCTCCTGTAAAACCAATAGATATGTCAGCTTCTATAGTGTCATTACCAAGAACTAATATTTCATTTCTAATTGAAATACCATCATTACTCTCTAAGGTAGGGTTAAGAACTGTTAATGTTCGTTTAAATCTTTTTTGAGTATTATTAGTAGATTCTAGCTCTTCATAACTAATTTCAAGTGTACCATTAGAACTAATTAGTTCTTTAGTTACATTAGTATTGTTTGGAGGTACAATAGAACAAAAATAGTCTGATCCTGAAATATTAGAGCTAAATTCTCTGTATATTAATTGATTAGTATCTCCGTTAAGAGCAATTGTAGTAGGTTCGGTTGTAGAAATGTCACTGGTGTTAGGACGAATATTAAATGTAGAGCTATTAAAGCTCATAGATATAGTACTATTAGTAGTTTTATCTACTTTAAAAAAAACGAAAGTATTTTTATTTAAATTAGCACAGTTTTCTAATGGAGCATCAAAATTAGTAATATCATTGTTAATAATATCTCCTTCACTACAGCTAACTATCAGTGTACTTATAAGTATATGGTAAATAAATTTATTCATAATATAGGATAAAATAAGCTACATTTTTTTTGTTGTTTTAGGGATGGTAACATCTCTAGAACCAAATGAAAAGTTTTTGTCTTTAAAATTTTGATTATTACCATCAAAAATAAGTCCATTTATAGATACAGTAGTTCTAAATGTTGTTTTTATAGTGTTATCAAGCTTGGGATCTACACTAACAGAAGTATTGGTAGATTGAGGATCTAAATAAAATAACTTTCCAGATTCAGGGTCCCTATCGTCTCTTGGGTTTCCATTTAGATTAGCATCTTCATTTCGGGTTAAAATTCCATCATTATCATCATCTTCCTCAAGATAATCAGGTATTCCATCTCCGTCCGTATCTCTTGGGTTATCATTGTCAGGAATTTCATTTGGTATTTCTACGCTAGTTAAAATATTATCATTGTCGTCATCTTGATCTTTATAATTAGGGATACCATCTCCATCGGTATCATCATCTTCAAGGTTACCATTTCCATTTAAATCTTCATCTTCTGCTGGAATACCATCACCATCATCTTCTAAAATAATTTGGGTGTCTATTTCGGCAGATCCATTAGTTCCTACAAGTTCTTCTACTATGGTAATGTCATTAGGAGGAACATTAGAACAAAAATAGTCATTGGTTATTTTTATATCAAAATTTCGGTAAATTAAATTACTGGAGGTTTCTGTTAATTCAATTTGTAAAGGAGTTGGGCTTATAATAGTATCAGAGAATGTTTCATTAATAAAATTATACGAAATAGCCTCGTTAACGGTTTTTCCAATTTTAAAAAAAACAAATTCATTTTCTTTCGCACCTTTACATAGTTGTAAATCAGAGTCATTAAATTCGAAACTGGTAATAACAATATCGCCATCATCGCAAGAAATTAAAAAGAATAATAAAAATAGAAATGAAAACAGCTTTTCCATGTCAGAATGAGTATTTTTTTTGACAAAAGTAAAGGAATTGAAAGATTATAACGTGTCTCGTCGAAAATAATTTTATTTAAACTAGTTTTGTAGTGTCGATTAAGGATTTTTTTGATAAAAAATAGGTTTATTTTAAAGAATCTTTAAATCTTGTCTTTTTAAATAATTAATTATTTTGTTATATGCAAAAGGTATATTTTGATAGTGCTGCTACCACAGAGGTTAGGCCAGAAGTTATTGAAAAAATGGTTTCAGTATTAAAAGAAGATTTTGGAAATCCATCTTCAATACATGGGTATGGTAGGTCTGCGAAGAATCATATTGAACAAGCTCGTAAAAATATTGCTAATTATTTAGGAGTAAAAGCCTCAGAAATTATTTTTACCTCTGGAGGTACAGAAGCAGATAACCTAGTTATTAATAGTGTTGTTAGAGATTTAAAAGTTACCCATATTATAACATCAAAGATAGAACACCATGCTGTATTACATACAGTACAAGAAATAGAATCCCGTAATAATATACTGGTAAGCTATGTTGCGATACACCCAGATGGAACTATTGATTATGAGCATCTGGAATCTTTGTTAAATTCGTCTAAAGAAAAAACCTTAGTGAGTTTAATGCATGTAAATAATGAAGTAGGAACTATTTTAGATATAGATCGTGTAGGAAAACTTTGTAAGCAATATGAAGCTATTTTTCATAGTGATATGGTACAGTCTGTTGGGCATTACGAAGTTAATTTAAGCGAAATAGATGTTGATTATACTGCAGTAAGCGCTCATAAATTTCATGGGCCAAAAGGAATTGGTTTTGCATATATTCGAAAAAACTCTGGTTTAAAACCACTAATTTTTGGAGGAGAGCAAGAGCGTGGTTACCGTGCAGGAACAGAGAGTGTGCATAACATTGCTGGTATGGACGAGGCTTTACGATTATCTTATGAGAATCTAGAAGAAGAAAAAGCATATATTCAAGATGTAAAACAGTATTTTATAGATACACTGAAAAGTAATATTGAAGGTGTAAAATTTAATGCTAGTTGTTGTGATGTAAAAAATAGTACCTATACGTTGATCAATGTATGCCTTCCTGTTTCTGTAGAAAAAGCAGGTATATTATTATTTCATTTAGATATTAATGGGATTGCCTGTTCTAAAGGAAGCGCATGCCAAAGCGGAAGCGGTAAAGGGTCTCATGTACTAACAGAAATCCTTTCGGATGAAGATTTACAAAAACCATCTATACGTTTCTCTTTTTCGAAATATAATACAAAAGAAGAAGTAGATTATGTAGTGGATGTATTAAAGAAATTTATTGAGGAGTAATCTTGAAGTATTACAAAAAGCTTATTACAAGTTTAAAAAAAAAAACAGTATCTATATTTCTTACAAATTAGATACTATTTTTTTTTAAAACTTCATTCCTAATCGTACATTAAAAACTCTAGGAGTTAAGTAATTAGGGATAGAAAACTGTCTTCTGCTAGCAGCATCTCTTACATACGTATTAGTAATGGCATTTTGATTGTTAAATATATTATAGATTTCGAAACCAAGGTTTAATTCTCTAAATACATTAAGAAAATGACCTTCTCTTAGTCTTTTATCTTTGTCTACTAATACATAGGATAATCCTAAATCTGCTCTTCTATAATCTCGTAATCGGGTTTGAAAATTATAAGGATTAGCATAGCTGGGAGATCCTCCTGGGACTCCTGTTTGATATACCATATTTAAATACATTTTTAAACTTGGTATTGTTGGTACATAATCTTGAAAAAGCACTCCTATTTTTAATCGCTGATCTGTAGGTCGTGATATATAGCCTCGGTTATCAATATTTTCTTCCGTTTTCAGATATCCAACACTTACCCAACTTTCTGTTCCTGGTACAAATTCCCCATTAAGCCTTAAATCTATTCCTTGTGCATACGCTTCCGCATTATTTCTGGCACGATATCGTATTCTAACATTTTCGATAGTATACGGATTTACATCCGTTAGTTTCTTATAATATATTTCTGTGGTTAATTTAAAAGGTCTTTTCCACATAGAAAAACTATAATCGTTTCCTAAAACAACATGTATAGACTGCTGTGCTTTAACATTAGGTCTAACAACACCTAGAGAATCCCTTAGTTCTCTGTAAAAAGGAGGTTGGTGATACAAACCACCAGATACTCTAAATATCATATCCGATTCCCAATCTGGTTTTATAGCAACCTGTGCTCTTGGGCTAAAAACTATTTGAGAATCTGCGCTGTTAACTGTACTCCCAGAAATATTCCAGTTATGTGCTCTTACTCCTATATTTGCCCAAATTTCACTTTCTTTTATAGTAGATCGAATACTATATTGAGCATATCCAGATATTCTGTCAATTTTTACATTATTTATAGCTCTGGTATTTGTAAAGGGAACAATTGGAGTAGCAAAAGGAGAATAAGGCTGATTATTTACAAAATCAAATAAAGGGGGTCTTATAGAAAAACCCGCCGAATCAATGATTTCGTATTCTTGTAAACGATCTCTAATATCCTCAGAAGTATATTTAACACCCCAATCTAATTGATGTTTGTCGGCAATATAAGTTCCTTTATGCTCCAAATTTAAAATCAATGCATCCAAATCATTACGGGCATGAGTTAATTGAGAACCAATACCTTCACTAAATTCTACTTCTCCCAAGTTTTCACTGCCAATATCGGTATTAACCGTTCCTAGCGCATAGGCAGCAAGTATATCATAATATTCTTGTTCTTGTGTATGGTAGGCAGAAGCTATTAATTTTAAAGTTAAATTGTCGGTAGCTCTATAGGTTCCTTTTAATGCGCCAAAGTATGTTTCGTATTTATCTTTTTCTTGACCTTCATATAATACAGTTAAGGCTTGTACTGTTTGTAAAGTTCCAAAATTTACTTGTTCTCTTAATGGTTCGTAGTCGTAAGTGTTAATTCCTACGTTACCCAAAAAGCCCAATTCAAATTTATTAGAAAAATTATAAGAAAGGTAAGTTTGTATATCGGCAAATCTTGGTTGAAAATTGGTTTCTGCTTTTTTTGCATCAACTAGCAAACTATTATCTCTATATCGAGCCCCTACTATAGCTGCCATTTTTTTGTTTTTAGAAATACCTCCAGCAGAAACGCTGCCTCCTAAAAGACTAAAATCTGCTGTAGCTCCTAATCTGGTAGGTCTTTTATAAGTGATATCTAAAACCGAAGAAAGCTTATCGCCATATTTAGCTTGAAAACCTCCTGCAGAAAAATCTACATTGCGTACCAAATCCGTATTCACAAAGCTAAGACCTTCTTGCTGACCAGATCTAATTAAAAAAGGTCGGTAAATTTCAATTTCATTTACATACACTAAATTTTCATCATAATTACCTCCCCTTACAGAGTATTGCGTGCTTAATTCGTTATTGGAACTAACTCCTGGTAAACTTTTAAGAAGCCCTTCAACTCCTGCATTTGCGGAAGGTGTTGTTCTAATAGTTTCAGGGTCTAATGTTGTTATGCCTTCTACTACTTTTCTTTCTCTGCCCGATATAATTACTTCACTAATTTGTTCTATATCATTTTTTAGTATCGGATTCAACTCATACTCTTGATTTTCTTCAAGATTAACAGTGAATTGCATGTTTTTTAAGCTAATATGCGATATGGTTATTTCAACCTCTTGATTTGTAGGGATAGTAAGCTGATATACGCCATTTTTATCAGACTGAGTACCTGTATCTTTGTAGGTAATATTTGCTCCTTGAACAGGTGTATTATTTTCATTTAGGATAACGCCTTTTAAAATTGCGTTTTGGGCTGAGGAAGAAACACTGATTAAAATCAGGGAAATCAAGAGAAAGAAAAGTTGGTTTTTCAAGGAAGTAAGAGTATTTAAGGTTTTCTAAAAAAAGTTGTTTCGAATGTTGCTTTATTATTTACATTATCTAACACTACAAGTTTAAAATTATTTTCTGAACTATTATTTATTTTGTCATTAAAGTCATATACTAACATTCCTGTTTTATAATCATATTCTAATAAAATAAATTTTCCGTTTATGGTACCTCTATAACTTTTTACTCCAGATTCAGCATCATTTATTTTAATTTTTAGGTGAGTAGCATCAGACATCCATTTTCTTTCGGATACGTTAATAGGTACAATTGTAGGTTTTTGAGTGTCACTAAAAAGGGAGTAAGTGCCAAATGTTCTTGTTCTTGTGGAGAATCTATTTCCTTTTTTTGAAGTAGTAGAATAATATGATTTGCCAGATGAATTAACTCGTCCTATAAATAGTTTTTTTCTGTCTTCTTCTTTATATCGGGATACATCAAAAACAAGTGTCATATTTTTATGCAAAGGCGTTTTGCTATTATGTATTTTAGCAGTCTCTCCAGTAACAGATATGTCTAAATAAGTATCTTCATATAAACTTCCTTTGGGTATTAAAAGATCAAAAACACCAGAACTATAGGTGTAATTTTCATTGGCTTTAGCGTGCTCTTCTGTTTTTAAAAGATCTGTTTTTGTAATAACCTCAGTGTATTTTCCTTGTATTGGTATATGTATTGTAGTGGTATTATTTTTATAATCTTTAATGTGTATAGTGTAGTTATAAGAAAGACTATCTTGTATTTCGATTATTCCATTCTCTATTTTCTTCTTAAAAATAGTCAGTGGATTATTTTTTTCTACAAAAAGCTTAGTAATTCTACTTCGATATTCTTTAAAATAAGAGTAATCTATAAGTCTATTAATATATCGTGTTTCTGCAAAAGAAAAACGATTCATTTCTAATTTTAGATTTTCTTGACCATTAACTTCTGTAATGATTTGGTAAACACCATTGTTGTTATTTGCTGAATCTTGCTTATCTATAGTAGATACTCCAAAACCGATTTTACCAAAGGCTTCTATGCTTTCAGATTTTAGACTTCCGTCTTTTTGTGCAGACAATCTTAATTTTACAGGTTTTTGTGCGCTATTAATATGAGCCTTTTGATTAAGACTATACGCCCACAAACTATTTACGATTGGTTTTTTAGTATCCAGAACCTCTATATTAAAAGCCATAGGATTCATAGGTCTTGATCTAGAGTCTCTAATTTCAAAGTGTAAGTGAGGTCCAGAACTACCTCCTGTATTACCACTGTATGCTATAATATCTCCTTGTTTTACTAATAGAGATTCAGATTTTGGATAAAGCTCTATTTCATAAGATTCTTTTATATATTGTTTTTCTTTTACAAAAGCTTCAATCTCTGGTGAGAATTTTTTTAAATGCGCATAAACAGTGGAGTAACCATTAGGATGTGATATGTATAGAGCTTTGCCATAACCACCATGAGAAACTTTTATCCTGCTAATTCTTCCAGATGCAGAAGCATAAACATTAAGCCCCTCTTCTCCTTTAGTTTTCATATCTAAACCAGAATGGAAATGATTTGATCTTAATTCACCAAATGTTCCAGAGGTAATAATTGGAATATCTAACGGATGGATAAAAGTCTTTTTAGCGGAGTCTTTCTGTCCATAACAAAAAGAAAAATTAAGTAAAGCGAAAAAAATAAATTTTCTCATAAAAGAGGAATCTGTATGAATGATTTGTATTTGATGTATAAAACTACTTATTTTTTTGGAAGGTTAAGCCTTTTTTAGAGCTTGATTAATAGCATCACTTAAATATCCTCCAGAAATAATTTTTGTTCTAACCTTATCAATATTGTTTTTCATTGTCTTATAATCGTCTATGGATAGGTTATTAAGTTTATCACTTAATTGATCCAAATTTGAAATTGTAAAACCAATATTGTTTTCTTTTATAAAAGTACTTATGGCAGCTTTATCCCATACGATTACAGGAAGACCGCATAAAATATATAAAGAAGTTTTATGAGGATTGTTATATTTTAAGTACTGTCCATATTGTCCACTACATTGCTCTGTAGAAACACCATCCCAAACTAAACCAAAAGACCCTTTTATTTCATAAGCGACAACATCAGAAGTGAAAGCTCCTTTATAAGATAAAACAGAATTTTCTTTTTCTGTTTTTAGCTTTTGGTAATCAAATCCAATACCATATAGATTCATTTTGAAATCTTTTTGACTTAATAGATCTAAATCATATATATATGAGTTTTTTCCTTCGCCAAATCCACCAGCGTACACAATTTCATAATTACCTTCTTTTTTAAAATTGTTATTTTGACTAGGCAATCCTTTATCCAAAATATAATCAAAAATACCTAATACTATGATAGGTATAGTCACCCCTTGTTCTAAAAACCAGTTCTTCATTGCATTATTATGTACTATAATAGCAGAAGATGGAGTGATTTTTTGAAGTTCTTTATTAGCATTTCCTGTTCTACCTTTTAAAAACCTTACATCATGTACAATAGTGATGATTTTGCATTTTTTTAATTGGGCAATAAATAAGACGTATCCTCTAAACTTGTTTAAAGGATATTGCGTACATAAAGTACTCTTGTACGGTAAACGTAATAACGCATAAGTTATTCCTAAAAAATTTTTAACAGTACCAATCGCAGAATTTGGAATTGAAGATTGTTTAAATCCAAGGTTTTTAAAACCAATATTGTTTAAAATAGTTTCACAATCCGTTTTTGCTTTACCTGCAGCATTAAAAAGAGATTTATAATTTCTGGAAATGAAATATCCTACCATATGAGTACATAATTTTAAAAAATGCCAAGATACATACATTTTATTTTTTTGAACATATATCCAAAGAAATAGATGTTAATTTATATGTTTGATTTTTTATTGAAATAACAAAGTTATTAGTTTCGTTAAGCCGATTCTAAATAGTATAGCAGTAAATATTATTAAAAACAGTAGTTTTGACAACCAAAGTTATAAAAATTCTATTTTAAAGAAATATATAAGTGAAAGAAAAAAGATATGACTACCTAATTGTAGGAGCAGGGCTATTTGGGAGCGTATTTGCTCATGAAATGACTAAACGTAATAAAAAGTGTTTGGTAATAGATAAACGAGATCATTTAGGAGGTAATGTGTATTGTGAGCAAAAAGAAGGGATGAATATACATAAATATGGTGCTCATATTTTTCATACCAATGATAAAAAGATTTGGGATTATGTAAATCAATTTGCCGTTTTTAATAATTATATAAACTCTCCTTTGTCTTTATCAAAGGGTAAATTATATAATTTACCCTTTAATATGAATACATTTTATCAACTATGGGGAACTAAAACACCTACAGAGGCCAAAAAAATAATTGATAAACAAATACAGGAATATGGTGTAGAATCCCCTAAAAACCTAGAAGAACAAGCATTGTCCTTAGTAGGTAAAGATATTTATGAAACTTTTATCAAAGAATATACAGAAAAGCAATGGGGCAAAAAAGCTACAGAGCTTCCTGCTTTTATAATTAAGCGTTTGCCTGTAAGGTTTACTTATGACAACAACTATTTTAATGATAGATATCAAGGGATTCCAGTTGGAGGGTATAACACTATTATTGATGGATTGTTAAGAGATATTGAAACTAGAGTGGGAGTAGATTTTTTTGAAAGCAGAGAAGAGTTAGAATCATTAGCAGATAAGGTTGTTTATACTGGTAAAATAGATGAGTTTTTTGAATATAAATATGGACAATTAGAATATAGATCTTTAAGATTTGAACATGAATTACATGATATGAATAATTATCAAGGTAATGCGGTTGTTAATTATAATGATACATCTTATCCGTATACAAGGATAATCGAACACAAACATTTTGAGTTTGGTAAACAAGATAAAACAATTATCACCAAAGAATATCCAGAAAACTGGAATAAAGATAAGGAAGCATATTACCCAATTAATAACGATAAAAATCAAACGATTTTTAAAAAGTATAGAGAAGAATCTAAGCTATCTGAAAATTATATTTTTGGAGGTAGATTGGCAGAATATAGATATTATGATATGCATCAAATAATCGGATCTTCTCTGGCTAAAGTAGGTGAAATATCAAAGGATAAGTAGTAATAAAAACTAACTTTAAAATTAGTTAAAAAACTATTGGGTTTTTTCAATTGGTATGTTAACTTTGTGTAACGAAGTATTGCGTGAAATTTACAATGAGCGATTTGATTGAAATTATTGATTCTCTTGAAAATAAGATAAATAAGTTGCTTCATAAATATGAATTTATGAAACAACAAAATGCAGATTTAAAAGAGAAAATAGCGAGATTGGAATCCAATTCAGAGCTTCAGATAGATCAATTAAGGCAGTGGGAAGAAAAATTCAGTGCGCTCAAGAATGCTAACGCAATGCTAGGCAGTGACGAACATAAAAGGGAAACCAAGCTCAAAATAAATGCATTAATAAGAGAGATTGATATGTGTATAGCACAGCTCTCTGAGTAAATTAATATGGCAGACAAGCTTAAGATTAAATTATCTATTGCAGATCGTATATACCCATTAACGATTAATCCGGATCAGGAAGAAGGGTTACGAAAAGCAGCGAAAAAAATAGAGACTATGATTAAGCAATTTGAGCAAAGTTATGCGGTAAGAGATAAGCAAGATGTATTAGCAATGTGTGCTTTGCAACTTGCGGCACAAGTAGAACAAAAAACTATAGATAAAGAAGGGGATATGGTTAATGTTGCAAATAGGTTGAATGACTTAAACGATTTGCTTTATAACCACTTATCATAAAGTTCTTTTTAAAATAAATAGGTTACTGCCTACACTAGTTGTTATTTTGATAAACTCAACAAGAATTAATTAAAAAGGGTGAGTTTAAATTGTGAAAGCGCGCCGCCTTGAGCGGATTCTTGAGCAGTTTGTTAGCCCTAAACCTGTTTTTACAGAGTTTATACAAAACCTTTACTAGTGTAGGCTTTTTTTATATATAAATACTCACATAAATTATGGATAATAATATTGTTTTTTTGATAATTGCTGGAATAACAGGACTGGTGATAGGGTTTATTATCGCAAAAGTTTTGGAAAAAAGCAAGGCATCAGAAATAATTAAAAATGCTAAAAAAACTTCCGAAAGTATTCTGCGAGATGCTAAAAGTGAAGGAGAAACTATTAAAAAAGATAAAATATTACAAGCAAAAGAAAAATTTATAGAATTAAAATCGGAACATGAAAAAGTAATATTGTCTCGCGATAAAAAAATAGCTGAAGCTGAAAAAAGAATAAGAGATAAAGAGTCACAGGTATCTAATGAGTTATCTAAAAATAAAAAGCTTAGTACAGAATTAGAACAAAAAATAAAAGAGAGTGATCAGCGTCAAGATTACTTAGAAAAGAAACAAAGTGAACTTAAAAAACTTCATAAAAGTCAAGTACAACAATTAGAAGTCATTTCTGGATTGTCTGCAGAAGAAGCAAAAGATCAATTAGTAGAATCATTAAAAGGTCAGGCTAAAACAGATGCAATGGCACTAATTCAAGGTACTATTGAAGAAGCTAAACTAACAGCTCAGCAAGAAGCGAAAAAAGTTATAATTAATACTATTCAACGAATAGGTACAGAAGAAGCGATAGAAAATTGTGTTTCTGTATTTAATATTGAAAGCGATGATGTTAAAGGTCGTATTATAGGTAGAGAAGGAAGAAATATTAGAGCTATCGAAGCCGCTACAGGAGTTGAAATTATAGTAGATGATACCCCAGAAGCTATTATCTTATCCTGTTTTGATTCAGTAAGAAGAGAGGTAGCTCGTTTATCGTTACATAAATTAGTTACCGATGGAAGGATTCATCCTGCTCGAATAGAAGAAGTGGTGAAAAAAACCAGAAAACAAATTGATGAAGAGATTATAGAGGTAGGTAAACGTACTGTTATTGATTTAGGAATTCATGGGTTGCATCCAGAATTGATAAAGACGGTAGGTAGAATGAAGTATAGATCTTCTTATGGTCAGAATCTTTTACAGCACTCTAGAGAAGTTGCAAAATTATGTGGAGTAATGGCGGCTGAGTTAGGTTTAAATCCAAAATTAGCAAAAAGAGCAGGTTTATTACATGATATAGGTAAAGTGCCAGATACAGAAACAGAAGTTCCTCATGCTATACTAGGGATGCAGTGGGCAGAAAAATATGGAGAAAAAGAAGAAGTTTGCAATGCAATAGGAGCTCACCATGATGAAGTAGAAATGACTTCTTTGATATCACCTATTGTTCAGGTTTGTGATGCCATTAGTGGTGCTAGACCTGGTGCAAGGAGACAAGTTTTAGATTCTTATATACAAAGATTGAAAGATTTAGAAGGTATTGCTTTTAGATTTGAAGGTGTAAAGAAAGCGTATGCAATTCAGGCAGGTAGAGAATTACGTGTAATTGTTGAAAGCGAAAAGGTAAATGATGAAAAAGCAGCAAGTCTTTCTTTTGAGATTTCGCAAAAAATACAAACAGATATGACGTATCCTGGTCAAGTAAAAGTTACTGTGATACGAGAAACCAGAGCAGTTAATATTGCAAAATAAATTCTTTTAAAATAAACACAACAAAGCGATGCTATTAAAATAGCATCGCTTTGTTGTGTTTAGAATATAGCCCTGGTTTTAATCTTTATATTTCTGTATAATCATATTTTTCCATGCTAAAGCTTCTTTCATAGTATTAAATTGTTTAAACTCTTTTTCGAAAAATATTTTTTCTACTCTAGTTTGCATTTTTTGTTTAGGGTCTTTAGATACTACGATAAAACCTACTAAATTTTTTATTTTAGAAGTATCTAGGTAAACAGTGGGGTTTACAGCGTAAGAATTAATACGATGAGAGATATATACAAAAGCTTTGTTTTTAAAGTGTTTTTCCACAATTTGTAATAAAACATTGTTATGATCGGGAGAGACTGTAACACCTTCTTTCATTTTGGCTTTGACATAATCTTCATATATTTCTATATGGCAAAAATAAAAATCATAAGAGGTTATCATTGGGTGTTTATTTGCTTTTTGATTTTATTTTAGATGGTAAAAACTGCATAAAAAATAAAATCTCTCTAATTCCGACTTTTAATATACAAAAAACTGTGGATTATTATGGTAGTCTTGTGTTTCTGTTAGTTTTTTCATTATAAATATAGCTTTTCAGTGTATGAAAAAACCTGTAAAAATAATTTTTACAGGTTTGTTTTAGGTTGTTGTAAGGATAACTCCTCTCTCTATGTTGTAAAAAAACTGCTCGTTTTGTTAAAGTTATGATTCTGTAGACTTTTCAGCTTTCTTGATAGTGATTGTCAGTTCTTCGGAATCTTTATCCATATCCATAAAAATAGTGTCTCCTTCCTGAAGCTGGGCATTAATTATTTCTTCAGCAAGAGCGTCTTCGATGTATTTCTGGATAGCTCTTTTTAGTGGTCTCGCACCGTATTGTTTGTCAAAACCTTTTTCTGTTATATAATCTTTAGCTTTTTCACTCAGTGTTAAATCATATCCTAGATCTTTTATTCTTCCGTATAATTTATCTAGTTCAATATCTATAATTTTATGAATATCCTCTCTTTCTAGCGCATTAAAAACTACTACATCATCGACTCTGTTTAAGAATTCTGGAGCAAAGGCTTTCTTTAAAGCATTTTCTATAACTCCTTTTGCATAATCTTCTGCTTGAGTTTTCTTGGCGGTAGTCCCAAAACCAACTCCTTGACCAAAATCTTTTAACTTACGAGCTCCTATGTTAGAAGTCATGATGATTATTGCGTTTCTGAAATCAATTTTTCGGCCTAAACTATCTGTTAGATACCCATCGTCTAATACCTGAAGCATCATATTGAAAACATCTGGATGTGCTTTTTCTATTTCATCTAATAGAATTACGGCATACGGTTTTCTTCTGACTTTTTCTGTAAGTTGCCCTCCTTCTTCATACCCTACGTATCCAGGAGGTGCTCCTATAAGTCTAGATACAGCAAACTTTTCCATGTATTCACTCATGTCGATACGTATTAAAGCATCTTCATTGTCAAAGAGTTCTTTTGCTAAAACTTTTGCTAATTGTGTTTTACCAACACCTGTTTGTCCTAGGAATATAAAAGAACCTATTGGCTTATTAGGATCTTTTAGTCCTGCACGATTTCTTTGTATAGCTTTAACTACTTTTTTAACAGCTTCTTCTTGACCGATTACTTTGCCCATAATTAAATCAGGTAATTCAGCAAGTTTGTTACTTTCGGTTTGTGCAATACGATTTACAGGTATGCCAGTCATCATAGAAACCACATCAGCAACATTGTCTTCGCTTACAATTTCCTTATGTAATTTAGAGTCTTTTTCCCACTGTTCTTGAGCTACAACTAGTTCTTTTTCGAGATTTTTTTCATCATCTCTAAGTTTTGCAGCCTCTTCGTATTTTTGTTTTTTAACTACACTGTTTTTAAGCTCTCTTACCTCTTCTAATTTTTTTTCTAGATCAAGTATTTTTTTAGGAACATCAATATTAGTAATGTGTACTCTGGATCCGGCTTCATCTAAAGCATCAATAGCTTTGTCGGGTAAAAAGCGATCTGTCATGTATCGATTCGTTAATTTTACACATGCTAAAATTGCTTCGGGAGTATAAATAACATTATGATGTTCTTCGTATTTTTCCTTAATATTGTTAAGGATCTCTATAGTTTCTTCGATATTTGTAGGTTCTACAATCACTTTCTGAAAACGTCTTTCTAAAGCGCCATCTTTTTCTATATATTGCCTATACTCATCTAAGGTGGTAGCTCCTATACATTGAATTTCTCCCCTTGCTAGTGCAGGTTTAAACATGTTTGAAGCATCCAGACTTCCTGTTGCGCCACCAGCACCAACAATGGTATGGATTTCATCTATAAAAAGAATGATATCATCGTTCTTTTCTAATTCATTCATTACCGCCTTCATTCTTTCTTCAAACTGCCCTCTGTATTTTGTTCCAGCCACTAAGCTAGCTAAATCTAGGGTTACTACTCTTTTGTCAAATAGGATTCTTGAAACTTTTCGTTGAATTATTCTCAAAGCTAGCCCTTCTGCTATAGCAGATTTACCAACACCAGGTTCTCCTATTAGTAATGGGTTATTTTTTTTGCGCCTGCTTAATATTTGAGAAACCCGCTCTATTTCTTTAGATCTACCTACTACTGGATCTAGTTTACCTTCTTCTGCCATAGCAGTTAAATCTCGTCCAAAGTTATCTAAAACCGGAGTTTTTGATTTTTTTCCTGTTTTAGCTCCTCCAGGGGAGTTAAAAGGGTTTTCTTTAGAATCACCCGTTAAATCATCATCGTCTTCAGAAAAGGATTCTGCTTTAGGGTTATCGATATACTCTTCTTCGTTGGTTATCATAAACTTAAATTGGTCTTTAACGTTATCATAATCTACTTTTAAACGATTTAAAAGTTTTGTAGTTGGGTCGTTTTCATTTCTTAGAATGCATAATAAAAGATGTGCAGTATTTATAGAGGCACTCTGAAATAGTTTTGCTTCCAAAAACGTAGTTTTTAACGCTCTTTCCGCTTGTCTAGTTAAATGTAAGTTTTTTTTCTCATTTGAAGCGACTGCCACACTAGGGTTTGCCGGACTGAGGATTTCAACCTTTCTTCTTAAATTTGTTAAATCAATATCTAAAGCATCAAGGATACTTATCGCTTTTCCGCTTCCATCTCGTAGCAATCCTAGCATAAGATGTTCTGTGCCAATAAAATCGTGCCCCAATCTAAGTGCTTCTTCTTTACTGTATGCTATAACATCTTTGACTCTGGGAGAAAAATTATCATCCATAAAATTATTCTCTTTCTTTTTTCTTTATAACTAAAATAGTAATTTTTAGAATTATATTGACAAAAAACTATTCTTTTTAATCGATGATTAACATATACCTTTAATATAAAAAGTAATTTGTCATATAATTTTAATGTTTTTTACTTCTATATTGTAAATAGACAAAAAATGCTTTAATAATCAAAACCTATAATAATAGACTTATTAACTATATATATCCTTATTATTGTTAATAAATTACGTATATTACATAGATGAATAGGTGTTAAAACAGTCTTAGATTGTTTAAATTAGCGCGTTTAATTAATTAATTTTAGAATAAAAAAATTTTTTATGGCAGAAGGAGAAAAGCTTATACCTATCAATATAGAAGATGAGATGAAATCTGCATACATTGATTATTCAATGTCTGTTATTGTTTCTCGAGCTCTTCCGGATGTTAGAGATGGTCTTAAACCCGTACATAGACGTGTTTTGTTTGGTATGTATGAATTGGGTGTTAAAGCAAATAGTGCTCATAAGAAATCTGCAAGAATTGTAGGAGAGGTATTAGGTAAGTATCACCCTCATGGAGATACTTCGGTATATGACACTATGGTTCGTATGGCTCAAGAATGGAGTTTGAGGTACATGCTTGTAGATGGTCAGGGTAACTTTGGTTCTGTAGATGGAGATAGTCCTGCAGCAATGCGTTATACAGAGGCAAGAATGCGTAAGATATCTGAGGATATGCTAGCTGATATTGAAAAAGAAACTGTAGATCATACTCTTAACTTTGATGATACATTATTAGAGCCAACAGTTCTCCCTACAAGAGTACCAGGGTTATTAATTAATGGTGCTTCTGGTATTGCAGTAGGTATGGCTACCAATATGCCTCCTCATAATTTAAGTGAGGTTGTGGATGGTACTATTGCTTACATTGAAAATAATGATATTGAAATAGATGAACTTATACAGCATATCAAGGCACCTGATTTTCCTACAGGAGGTACAATTTACGGATATGATGGAGTAAGAGAAGCTTTTAAGACAGGTAGGGGAAGGATTGTAATGCGAGCCAAAGCTATTTTTGAGGAAGTTAATGGAAGAGAGTCTATTATCGTAACAGAAATTCCTTATCAGGTAAATAAGGCGGACATGATTAAAAAGACTGCCGATCTTGTAAATGATAAAAAAATAGACGGAATCTCTACGATTCGAGATGAATCTGATAGAAATGGTATGCGTATTGTGTACGTTTTAAAACGAGATGCAATACCTAATATAGTTCTAAATCTTTTATATAAATATACAGCATTACAATCTTCTTTTAGTGTTAATAACATTGCCTTAGTAAAAGGCAGACCACAGTTATTAAATGTGAAAGAAATGATTTATCATTTTGTTGAACATAGACACGAAGTTGTTATTCGCCGTACAAGATATGAATTAAGGAAAGCCGAAGAAAGAGCACATATTCTAGAGGGTTTAATTATTGCATCGGATAATATAGACGAGGTAATAGCTTTAATAAGAGCGTCTTCTAATGCAGATGAAGCTCGCGAAAAATTAATTGAAAGATTTAAATTATCCGAACTTCAGGCAAAAGCAATTGTAGAAATGCGCTTACGCCAGCTTACTGGACTAGAGCAGGATAAATTACGTGCAGAGTATGAAGAATTGATGAAAACTATTGAAGATCTTAAAGATATCTTAGATAAGAAAGATCGTAGAATGCAAATCATCAAAGACGAGTTGATCGAAGTAAAAGAAAAGTATGGAGATGAACGCCGTTCTCAAATCGAATATGCAGGAGGAGATTTAAGTATTGAAGATATGATCCCGAATGAAAAAGTAGTAATAACTATTTCTCATGCAGGATATATTAAAAGAACATCTCTTAATGAATATAAAAAACAGCATAGAGGGGGAGTAGGACAAAAAGGAAGTACAACACGTAATGAAGATTTTCTTGAACATCTATTTGTAGGAACAAATCATCAATATATGTTATTTTTTACGCAAACAGGGAAATGTTTCTGGATGCGTGTGTATGAAATTCCAGAGGGTAGTAAAACATCTAAAGGAAGAGCTATTCAAAACCTAATTAATATACATAGTGATGATAAAGTGAAAGCTTTTATTTGTACTCAGGATCTTAAAGACGAAGAGTATATTAATTCTCATTATGTCATAATGGCAACAAAGAAAGGTCAGGTCAAAAAGACATCATTAGAGCAATACTCTAGACCAAGGACTAATGGTATAAATGCTATTACGATAAAGGATGGTGATGAACTTCTTGAGGCTAAATTAACAGATGGTAAGAGTCAGGTAATGCTTGCTGTAAAATCTGGTAAGGCAATACGATTTGAAGAAGAAAAAACGAGACCAATGGGTCGTGGAGCATCTGGGGTAAGAGGAATACGATTAGCAGATGACAAAGACGAAGTAATAGGAATGGTTGCTGTAAATGAAATGGACAGTAATATTTTGGTGGTTTCAGAAAATGGTTATGGTAAACGTTCAAAGTTAGAAGATTATAGAGTAACCAATAGAGGTGGTAAAGGAGTAAAGACTATCTCTGTAACTAAAAAAACAGGTAACCTTGTAGCTGTTAAAAATGTTACAGATCAAGATGATTTAATGATTATTAATAAATCAGGAATAGCTATTAGACTTGCTATAGAAGATTTAAGAGTAATGGGGCGTGCAACACAAGGGGTACGATTGATTAACCTTAAAGGGAAAGATTCTATTGCTGCAGTAGCAAAAGTTATGCACGATGATGATGAAATAGTAGAAGATGATATTATAGAAGATGTAGACGCTTCTACTGAAGATCCAGATATTTCTATAGATGGCACGAATGTTGATAAAGAAACAGAATAATAAACAAATCCCAATTTTAAAAAATAAAGTAATGAAGACTAAATTTATCGTAGTACTATTCTTAGCATTTAGTGCTGTTGGATTTTCTCAAAAACAAGCATTAAAAGAAGCTTCCAAAGCTCTAAAGTCTGGTAATATGGATATAGCGGCAGAAGCATTAAAAGCAGCAGAAGGGCAATTAAGTGCCGCCGATGAAAAATTAAAAGCACAATATTATTTTCTTAAAGGACAGGTTTTAGCTTCTTCTGCGGGAGATTCTTTGGCGAAGATAGAAGGTGCTGCTAATGCGTATAATAAAACAATTGAAATAGAAAAAGCTGGTGGAGGATCTAAATATGGTACAGATGCAACTCAGAAAATACAGAAAATACGCCAGTCTTTGGTTGAAAAAGCAATAAAAGATCAGGATGTAAAAAATTATAAAGGAGCATCGGAAAAACTTTATTTAGCATATACCACAAATAAAGCAGATACTACTTATTTGTATTATGCAGCGAGTAATGCGGTTAATGGTAAGCACTACATGGAAGCTCTAAAATATTACAATGAGTTAAAAGATCTTGGTTTTAGTGGAGTAAAGGAAGAATACGTAGCGACTAATAAGGAAACAGGAGAAGTAGAACCTTTTGATTCAAAACAAACAAGAGATTTTTCTGTAAAGTCAGGTACATATATTAAACCAGAATTACGTAAATCTGAATCTAGAAAAGGAGAAATAGCTAAAAACATAGCTTTGATCTATATGAGTGAAGGAAAAGATGAAGAAGCGATAGCTGCAATTGAAGACGCAAAAAAAGAAAACCCTAATGATTCTACTTTAATGCAAGCAGAAGCAGATCTTTATTACAAATTAGGCAATATAGCAAAGTATAAAGAGATTATGGAAAAAATAGTTGCTAACGATCCTGAAAACCCAGATTTATTATACAACTTAGGGGTTAGCGCATCTCGTTTGGGAGATAATGATCAGGCTTTAGGTTATTATAAAAAATCATTAGAATTAAGACCAGATTATGCTTCAGCTCAAATAAATATAGCTTCTATTCTTTTAGGAGGAGAAACTAAAATTGTTGATGAAATGAATGCTCTTGGGACATCTTCAAAAGATAATAAAAGATACGAAGAACTTAAAGTTGCAAGAGAAGATCTATATAAAAGTGCAGTTCCGTATTTAGAAGGAGCCTTGAAGAGTCAACCAGATAATGTTGAGGCTATACGTACTTTAATGAATATCTTTTATCAGTTAGATGATCCTAAAGCTGATGAAATGAAAAATAAACTTAAAGCTTTAGAAGGAGGTAATTAATAAGCTACCTTTCTAATAATAAACTAAATAGCCCTGTGTAAAAACACAGGGCTATTTAGTTTATTATAGTTTTTTTATTTTTACTACAGAGTACTTTCTGTCGACTAAATCACCAGATTTACTTTTCACTCTTTCGGTTTTATTAGCAATTTCTATTATTTCTAAATCTATTTTCTTTATAAGTTGGTGTAAGTCCTTATTGTCATAAAGATTAAATTTTTCTTTTACAAAAGGAAGGTTTTTCATGAACTCTTTCTGAGCGAATGTCAAAACTAAGATCCCGTCTTTTTTTAAAACTCGATGAATTTCTCTTAAAAAAGCTGCTGGTTTTTTCCAGAAATAGATAGTGTTAACTGTAAATATTTTATGAAAAGAATCCTTAGAGAATGGAATTTTGATTCCGTTATATATATCAAAATTAACATCATTTCTTAGTATAAGCTCTTTATTAATTCGTTCAGCTTCATCTTTCATTGTTTTTGATATTTCTAACCCATAATATTGAACATTTTTTATTTTGTCGAATATTTTTTTGAGATGGGCACAATTTCCATGACCAATTTCCAAGATAATATCAGACTCTGATAAATTTAAAAAATCAATAGAAGAAATTGTCATTTGAATATTAGATTCATTCATGTTTTCAGCAATCTTAATTCCAAACTCTCCTTCAGGGTTAGATAGCTGTTTTTCAATTTCTTTTAACTCATCATCACTAAAATTCATAATCAGTATTTAAAATTTGGTTTAATTTAAGTTGATTCACTGGATTTTCATTGAATTTGTTTAGATATAGTAAAACATTAACTTTATGTTTTTTTTGATAAATGGTATTAGAAACTAAAAAAGGTAATACCCTTTAAATGGAGTATTACCTTTTTCTCAGTTTAATAGTAAAAATAAAGAAGTATTATGTTTAGCGTAATTCTGCTCCTAATTTACTTTCAAAGTTATATTGTAACTTATTCATGATTTTATCAATTTGCTTATCGGTAAGAGTCTTTTTATCGTCTTGTAATGTAAAACTTACTGCATAAGATTTTTTACCTTTAGGCAAGTTTTTTCCTTGATAGACATCAAATAAACTAACCTCCTTCAAAAATGATTTTTCTGTTTGTTTTGCAAGGGTATGAATCTCTTCAAAATTAATAGATTCGTCTAATAAAAGGGCAAAATCTCGACGCACTTCAGGAAATTTAGAGATATCAGTATATTTTACTTTATTGTATCTTGTGTATTCTAAAACAGTATCCCATTTAAAATCTGCAAATAAAACCTCTTGTGATATAGAAAAATGTTTTGTGATACGCTTTTTTACAATTCCAAGATCTACTAATTTAGATTTGCCTATATATAATGAAATACCTTCTGCAAATAGGTTATTTTGTATAGGTGTTGTTTTTAGTTTGGTTATTCCTAAACGATCTAAAATAGATAAAACAATTCCTTTTAAATAAAAGAAGTCGCTGGTTTTTGAATTAATATTCCAAGTTTCTTGTGATCTGTTACCAGAAATAAGAACACTTAAATGTTTATTTTCGATTCTTCCGCTTTCGTAGCTATGGTAGGTCTTACCGAATTCAAATAATTTAAGATCTGCACGTTTTCTATTAATATTATAAGATACTGCCTCTAATCCTGAAAACAACATAGATCTTCTTAATATTGCTAAATCATTACTTAGAGGATTTAGCATCACTACATCATTTTCACTTTTAAGTTGCTCATTTAGGGAGGTATATTCTGGAGATGTAAGCGAATTGGCTAACATCTCATTAAACCCTTGGGCTGCTAATTGGTTAGAAATAGTATTTTGTATATTATGATCTGCAAATTTATCAATATTAGATATCGAAGCATTTAATTTTTGAGTGAAACTAATATTATTATAGCCGTATACTCTAAGTATCTCTTCAATAACATCTGCTTCTCTTTGTACATCATTTCTATAGGCAGGTATGGTTAAACCAACACCAGATTCTGTTACACTATTAATTTTAATGTCTAGTGAGGTAAGTATCTTTTTAATAGTTTCTGGTGGTAATTCTTCTCCTATTAATTTAGTTGTATTTTCAAAAGATAAGAATACTTGAAAATCTTCTATTTTTTTAGGGTATAAATCTATAATCTCACTAGAAATAACTCCTCCTGCAAATTCTTGTATTAATAAAGCGGCTCTTTTAAGAGCGTATTCTGTGATATTTGGATCAATCCCTCGTTCAAACCTAAAAGATGCGTCTGTGTTTAAACCATGTCGTTTAGCAGTTTTTCGAATACTAACAGGATCAAAATATGCACTTTCTAAGAAAACAGAAGTGGTAGTTTTTGTTACACCAGAGTTAACACCTCCAAAAACCCCAGCAATACAAAGTGGTTTTACGGCATCACAAATCATTAAATCTTCTGGATGTAGCTCTCTTTCTACTTCGTCTAATGTTGTGAATTTAGTACCTGTTTCAATTGTTTTTACTTCAATTTTATTTCCTTCAATATTATGCGCGTCAAAAGCGTGTAAAGGTTGCCCTAATTCATGTAAAACATAATTGGTAACATCTACAACATTATTTTTAGGAGTAACTCCAATAGCTTTTAATCTATGTTGTATCCATGTGGGAGATTCCTTAACTTTAATATCAGAAATTATTACACCGCAATATCTTGGAGCTAAATTTGGTTTTTTTACTTCCACATCAATTTTATGTAGTCTGTTTTCTACTCTAAAACTGCTAACTGAAGGAGTAATAAGTTCTAAATTAATATCTTTTTGGGATAGTCCAGCTTTAAGATCACGAGCAACTCCCCAATGGCTCATAGCATCTGCACGATTTGGGGTAAGACCAATTTCAAAAATTTTATCATTTTCAATATCAAATATTTTAGAAGCTTTTGTGCCTACGGAGATATCTGTATCTAAAACCATAATTCCATCATGATTTTTTCCCAAACCTAATTCATCTTCTGCACAGATCATTCCATGACTTTCTTCGCCTCGTATTTTCCCTTTTTTTATTACCCATTCCTTTCCTTGTTCATCGTATAACTTAGTGCCAATAGTAGCTACAGGAACTTTTTGACCTGCAGCAACATTAGGTGCGCCACAAACTATCTGTACTTGCTGACCATTACCTAAATCAACTTTTGTAATTTTTAATTTATCTGCATTAGGATGTTTTTCGCAGGTAATAACTTGTCCTACGACAACACCTTCTAATCCTCCTTTTACACTTTGATAAGCATCTATTCCTTCTACTTCTAAACCTAAATCGGTAAGAAGTTCACCAGTTTTTTCGACATCCCAATCGGTCTTGATAAATTGTTTTAGCCAGTTATATGAAATCTTCATCGGTACTCTTTCTAAAATTCAGTTGGTAAAGATACTATATTGGGTAGAGGATACAAATTAGAACTATCTTATCTTCATAAAAAAGAAAGTAATTTTTTTTAATAATTTCATTGTAAGGAAATTGAAAGTATGTAATAAAGTGATTTTCATGATTTAAAGACCTGTTTTTTTATTATTTTTGATATATACAAAAATATATAATGATGAATCCCCTTAAATATATACTATTAGTCGTTTGTTTTATTTTGTTTGGAAATACCGCTTTTTCGCAAGAAAAAAAAACAGAAAACCCAGATAAAATAAAAAGTAAAGAATCTAAGAATAAAAAGGTTCAAAAACAAGATGGTTTAGAGACTCAAAGTTTGCCTACTAAGTCTAGTATTCCTATGTCTATTAAAAAAAAGAAACAGGGAAAAGAAAAAATGACATCCAATATATTGAAATCACACCAAACAAAAGATGGAGATGAAGTATTTTATTTGAATGATGAAAATGTTAAAAACTTAAAAGTAAAAAGTAAAAAAGAGACTAATACTACGAATATTTTAGTAATACGAGATTCTGAAAAACTAGAGCAATTAAAAAAAGGAAAAGCGGTAAAGATTAAAGAATAATAGGTTTATGTAATGATCAAGAATTTAATTTTTTTTATCGTACTGTAAAAAATATATTATATAAAATATCAACATAAGTTTTTTAAAATCAATAAACTCGGAGCAATTTCACGAGGTATGTTTCCGAAAATATATTTTGTTTTTGATACAAACCTTGGAGAATTAAATTCACAATGTGGATTAAATAATACTATTTCACTTATACTAAAGAACAACCCATAATTATGAAAACAACAATCCAATTATTTGCTTTACTACTTTTCTTAGGAATGTTTTCTTGTACCGATAAGAAAAAAGAAGCAGAAGAAACAAAAGTTGCTATTGAAAAAATTGAAGCAGTGGAATCTGAACTAGAACAAATTTCTGAAGAAGTAGAATCTAAAGTAGAAGAGTTAGAAG
The DNA here is from genome assembly GCF_000430665.1 of Aquimarina muelleri DSM 19832. Lineage (GTDB taxonomy): Bacteria > Bacteroidota > Bacteroidia > Flavobacteriales > Flavobacteriaceae > Aquimarina > Aquimarina muelleri. The sequence goes on from NZ_AUML01000045.1 coordinate 29,050, forward strand.
AGTCTTTAGAAGATTTGGATAGTATTTAAAAAAACATTTATAACATCATTAATTAACCAAAACAAAAAACTATGAAACCACTTAAATTAATAATGATATTGATGCTGATTTTCGTTTTAGGGAATTCAACAACTTTTGCCCAAGGAAAATCTCAGGAAGCCAAACAAAAGATTCTTGATAATAAAAATAAAGGGCAAGAAAAATTGAAAGAAAGTAAAGAAAAAGTGGAAGATGTAAAACAAAAAGGAAAAGAAAAAGCTGAAGAATTAGAAGATGAAGTAAAAGAAAAGACAGAAGAGGTAAGAGAAAAAGTAGCAAAAAAGATTGAAAAAGCAGAAGAGAAAGCCGAAAAAGCTTTTAAAAAAGCTAAAAAAGAAACCAAAGAAAAAGCGTATAGTAAAAATAAAGAAGGTTTAGTAGGTAAAGAATTTGGTCTAGCTAGAGCAGGAGAAGCTAAAGAAATGATTGAAAAGCGTAGTGAAGTGATTAAGAAAAATGAAGAAAGAATAACAAAAGGAAAGCAAAAAATAGAAGCTGCTAAAGAACGCTTAGCAAAAGCTAAAGAAAAAGAAGGAGAAGAAGCACTCACTCCCGAAGAAATCACAGAAAAAGAAGCTAAAATAGCTAAAGCAGAAATAAAATTAAATGCTTTGAAAGAAGCAATTTCTAAAGGGAAAGAAAAATTAAAAGCAGGAAAAGAAAAATTAGAAAAACTATACATAAAAGAAAAATAGATTTTTTTAGTAAAGTATAAAAAAAGACAGATTTTCCAGAAAGTTATAAATAGCTTTCTGGATTTTTTTATGATAATATTGCAACTATCTAAAAGTTAGATTTGAGAGCAAATAATAAAAATACAAATCATTTATTTTAGGAGGTAATTAGTAGTTTTAGTTTATTTTTATTTTCTTTAAAACATATAATTATCTTGTTTAATCCTATCGAAATAATACAAACTTTCGAACACTTATTAAAAAATATAATGAAAAGAATAGTAATATCACTGTTTATAATTGCAACTGTTTTTTCTTCTTGTAAGAAAGACAACAAAATAAAGAATACCGAATTTAAAAGTGGTCCTTGGAGAGCTACGCTAAAGGTTCAAGATAATAAAAGTTTGCCTTTTTTGATGGAAGTGATGGAGGACCAAACATTACAAATATTTAATGCAGAAGAAATCATTGACATTGATGAAGTTTGGATAGAAGGAGATTCTATAAAAATTAAGTTCCCAGTGTTTGAAGGGTATATTGCGGCTCGATTTATAGACTCTATAACAATTACAGGAAGTTTTATTAAAGAAAGCCAAGATAGAATAGTGCCTTTTGAAGCAAAATATGGAGAACAGGATCGATTTGATATTCTTTCTAAACCAAAATATAATATAACAGGCAATTGGGAAACCGTTTTTAGTAAAGATAAGGATGCAGATAGATATATAGCAAAAGGCATATTTACTCAAAATGGGAATATAGTAACAGGAACATTTAGAACTACAACAGGAGATTATCGATACTTAGAAGGAGTTATAAACAAAGATCAGTTACAATTATCTACTTTTGATGGAGCACATGCATTTTTGTTTACAGGGCAAATAACAGGTAATACATTAAAAGGGTATTTTTATTCTGGTAATCACTGGAAAGAACCTTTTGTAGCTAAAAAAAATGAGCACTACGAATTACCTTTAGAAGATTCTTTAACATTTTTAAAAGAAGGGTATAAAACACTCGAATTTAATTTTCCTGATAGTAAAGGAAATAAAGTATCGCTTCAAGATAAAAAATTTGAGGACAAGGTTGTTGTTGTACAGATAATGGGAACATGGTGTCCTAATTGTATGGATGAGACTAAATACTATGTAGATTATTATAATAGCCACAAAAATGCAGATGTAGAGTTTGTAGCTTTGGCTTTTGAATATGCAAAAACCAAAGAAAAAGCATTTACTTCTATACAAAGATTACAGAGTAAACTAAAAGTAGAATATCCGATTTTACTGGCCCAATATGGTACTTCTGATAAGGAAAAAGCACAAGAAAAATTACCAATGCTAAATCATGTACTGTCGTATCCAACTACGATTATAATAGATAAAAAAGGACAAGTTCGAAAAATACATACAGGTTTTAATGGGCCAGCTACCGGTCAAAAATATATAGATTTCAAAAAGGATTTTGATAGTTTTATAAAGCAATTACTAAAAGAAGAAAAAAAACCAGATTAAAGTCATTAAAATTTATTTAGTTTAGTAAAAGGTTTAGAAGAGTTCTAAGCCTTTTTTTAATGAAAAAAGAACCGAATTGTTAATATTCTAGGAGTATGATATAAAGGGATTGGATATCCTGTGTATTTTATGTTAGATTAGCCTATTAACGTATCTTTGTCGCACCAAATTTATATTTATGAGTAAAGCTGTTTATATTGCCACCATAGAGCCTAACAGTGGTAAATCTATTGTTGTTTTAGGTATGATGCGTATGCTATTGGGTAAAATTGCTAAAGTAGGGTATTTTAGACCAATTATTGATGATCCTGCAGAAGGGGAAGTAGATAACCATATAAACACTGTTATATCCCATTTTGAACTAGACATTAATTTTAAAAACGCATATGCATATACCAGAAGCGAGGTGCTTCAGAAATATAATCAAGGTAAATCTGGAGAGATCATAGATGAAATCATAAAGAAGTATAAAAATCTGGAAGAAAAATTTGATTTTGTATTGGTGGAAGGTACAGATTTTTCGGATGAAGGAAGTATTATAGAGTTTGATATCAATGTTATAATTGCCAAAAACTTAGGAATTCCAGCTATTATTGTAGCCAGTGGTATTGATAAAAAAAATGAAGAGCTTGTTGCTAACTTTAAATTAGCGTTCGATACTTTTAGTGGTAAAGATGTAGAGGTTTTAGCTATGGTAGCTAATAAGGTTATACCAGGCTGTGAGAAGGACTTAGAAAAGGATTTTGAAAAAGAATTTAAAAATAATGTAGATCGTATTATTATTCCAAAAGTCAATTCTTTAATTAATCCTACCATAAAAGAGATTGTACATAAATTACATGGTACCGTTTTATTTGGTAAAGAATATTTAAATAATCAAGCAGGAAGTTTTGGAGTAGGAGCAATGCAGCTACGAAATTATTTAACACATCTCAAAGAGAATAGTCTTGTAATTACACCAGGAGATCGTGCAGATATTATTTTAGGAGTATTGCAAGCAAATATCTCGGATAACTACCCAAAAATATCAGGAATTATATTAACTGGAGGAATCATTCCTGAGAAACCAATACTTAAGTTAATAGAAGGAGTATCTTTATCTTTTCCTATAATATCAGTGCCTGAAGGTACTTTTTCTGTAACCAATAAAATAGGATCTATTAAATCTAAAATCTACTTAGATAACCTTCAAAAAATTAATACTTCGATTAGCACTTTTGCAAAATACGTAAACGAAGATCATTTGGCAGATCGTTTAATAACTTTTGAGTCAGAAGGTTTAACCCCTAGAATGTTTCAGTATAACCTGCTAAGACGTGCCTTACAACATAAAAAACATATTGTTTTACCAGAAGGTTCTGATGAAAGAATTTTAAGAGCTACCTCCAGATTATTGGCCTCAGGAGTAGTAGATATTACCTTAATTGGTAATGAGAAGAAAATAAAAAGTAAAGTAGTTAAACTAGATATTCCTATAGACTTTAGTAAATTAAATATTGTTTCTCCTACAGAGTCCCCGTACTATGAGGATTATGTGCAAACCTTTTATGAACTAAGAAAACATAAAGATGTTAACTTAGATATGGCAAAGGATATGATGGCAGATGTGTCTTATTTTGGAACGATGATGATTTATAAAGGACATGCAGATGGAATGGTTTCTGGAGCAGTACATACTACGCAACATACTATAAGACCAGCTCTACAGTTTATTAAAACCAAACCAGGAGTAAAAGTAGTATCTTCTGTATTTTTTATGTGTTTAGAAGATAGAGTATCTGTTTTTGGAGATTGCGCTATCAACCCAAACCCTAATGCCGAACAATTAGCAGAAATAGCTATTTCTTCTTCAGAATCTGCAGCAGCATTTGGGATCGAACCCAAAGTAGCTATGCTATCGTATTCCTCTGGAACGTCGGGTAAGGGCGAAGATGTAGAAATCGTAAGAGCAGCAACAGCAATTGTTAAAGAAAAACGCCCCGATCTTAAAATAGAAGGGCCTATACAATATGATGCAGCAGTCGATATGCAAATAGGACAAAGTAAACTTCCTAATTCTGAAGTAGCAGGGCAGGCTAGTGTGTTGATATTTCCTGATTTGAATACAGGTAACAATACATACAAAGCAGTACAAAGAGAAACAGGAGCTTTAGCAATCGGTCCTATGTTACAAGGATTGAATAAACCAGTTAATGATTTGAGTAGAGGATGTACTGTAGATGATGTTTACAATACGGTGATTATAACGGCTATTCAAGCACAAGGATTATAATAAGTAAAAGATTAAACCTATAAAAAAGATATAAATAGCCAGCTCTACTTCTAATTATGGAGATTAGACACCTTAAAAAAAACTATGCAAATACTTATATTAAATTCAGGGAGTTCATCTATTAAGTTTCAGTTATTTACGATGCCAGAGGCAAAGGTTATTTGCTCGGGATTAGTAGAGCGTATTGGTTTAAAACAGTCAAATATTACCTATACATCTAAAAATAAATCTTTAGAAAAAGAAGAAAAGATAAATACACATAAGGATGGATTACATTTAATAGCAAGCCTTTTGATGGATCCTGAAGTGGGGGTAATTCAATCTGCATTAGAAATACAAGCTGTAGGGCATCGTGTAGTGCACGGAGGGAGTACTTTTGCACAAACAGTAGAGATTACTGAAGAAGTAAAACAAAAAATAGAGAAGTTATCTGCTTTGGCACCATTGCATAATCCAGCAAATCTAGAAGGGATTATAGTAGCCGAAGAAATTTTTACTAAAGCCAAACAAATTGCAGTTTTTGATACCGCTTTTCATCAAACTATTCCTGTAGAAGCATATAAATATGCTATTCCTAATATGTTTTTAGAAGAAAACAATATAAGAGTATATGGTTTTCATGGAACTAGTCATAAGTATGTTTCAGAAAAAGCAATCGATTTTTTAGCTAAAGAACATTCAAAAGTAATTACAATCCATTTAGGTAATGGTTGTAGTATGACAGCCGTTAAAGATGGTAAAAGCGTGGATCATACTCTTGGTTTTGCACCTATGAACGGGTTAATTATGGGAACCCGTTGTGGAGATATTGATCCTGCCGTTATTTTTTATATGGTTAACTCTTTAGGGTATTCTCTTAGCGAAGTAAATACACTGTTACAAAAAGAAAGTGGAATGTTGGGGCTAACAGGATACAGTGATTTAAGAGATATAGAGTCTGAGGCAGCAAAAGGAAATACAGATTGCCAATTAGCACTACAAATGAATGCATACCGTATCCAAAAATATATTGGAGCATATGCTGCGGTTATGAATGGATTAGATGCTATTGTTTTTACAGCTGGAATTGGAGAAAATTCTAATGTAATACGAAATTTGGTATGTAAGGATTTAGATTACTTCGGGATAGAGTTAGACACCGATAAAAACGATATAAGATCTAAAGACATACGGGATATTAGTAAGTCTACATCCAGAGTAAAAATTTTGGTTATTCCTACTAATGAAGAATTAGAGATAGCAAAACAATCCTTTAAATTATTATCATAAAATTATTAGAGTAGTTTTTTGAAATTAATCGATTTAAGAGATTGTCGAGACTAAAAAAATAGGATTTCTAAAAAGTTGTAGTTATCACTTTTTAGAAATCCTATTTTGTTGTTTTAAAATAGATGACTAATGCTTCGATATCTATTTTTTTTGAGGGTTATGCCCACATACAAGTCCCATTAGATTGGCAATATCCATGATCACAGAATTCGTTACCATTAGCAAGGCGAAAGCAGCATCTTCTTGGACCACCACAATAAACCCTTGGTCTAGCAGCTCCTCTTATTTCTTGTTGTTCTACTTTAGATAATTTTTGAACCCCATTTAAGTTTAAAATTTTTTTCATTATTTTTTGAATTTATGTTAGACTTAAATTTAGTATAAATTATTGAAATTCAGATGCGTAAAACCCTTTAAATATATGAGGTATTGTTCTCTTTTGGATTATATAATAGCCTCTCTACAAAACATAAAGGTTTTCAATCCACATTGTGGAGTTTAATTCTCCAAGACTTTCCTCGAAAACAAAATATATTTTTGGAAGCATATCTGGCGAGCTCGCCAGATATGCTTCCAAAAAATAACTTATCAACAGTAGTTTTTTTTGTAATTTATTGATTTTAAAATATTTATTATACTTTTTTTTATGAAATTTTAGGTTTTCAACATACTAAGTAACAATTTGGTAACGTTTTGCTATAGGGTGTTTGATAAAATAATTTTAGTTTCGGAACCATCAAATTATTCTTAATAAAAACTAACCTTAATAATGAAAAAAATTATACTCTTATTACTCGCTATACCCATATTAGGATATAGTCAAATACCATCATATTATAATGATGTAAACCTTAATGCAACAGGAACAACTTTAAAAAGCGAGTTAAGTACTAAAGTAACCAATACGCATTCTACATTTCTGTCATATACTCCAGGAGTTTGGAACGCTTTAAAGCAAACAGACTTAGCTCCATCTAATTCTTCTAAAGTAGTTTTGTTATATGGATATAACGATACAGACGGAAACTCTAATAACGATAGAACAAGAGGGGTTAATAATAACGGAGGAGGATCTACGGATTGGAACAGAGAGCATGTGTATCCAAAATCTTTAGGGAATCCAAATTTAGGAACATCAGGCCCAGGAGCAGATGCACATCACTTAAGACCTGCAGATGTAGGACGAAACTCATCCAGAGGTAGTAGAAAATTTGCAGATGGTTCTGGTAACTCTGGAACAACTTCTCAAGGATATTGGTATCCAGGAGATGAGTGGAAAGGAGATGTTGCACGAATGATGATGTATATGTACATTCGTTATGGTAATCGTTGTTTGCCAAAAAATGTAGGAGTTGGTTCTAAAGCTACCAATGATAGTAATATGTTGCAATTATTTTTAGAATGGAATGCAGAGGATCCTGTATCAGCACTAGAGTTACAACGTAATCCTGTTCTGGAAAACCTACAAGGTAATCGAAATCCATTTATAGACAACCCTGCATTTGCAACACAAATATGGGGAGGACCACAAGCCGAAAACAGATTTGGAACTACAGGAGGAAGCGATACACAAGCACCAACGGTACCTGCAAATTTGGTAGCAGCTAATACAACAACAACCTCTACCATACTTTCATGGAGCGCTTCTACAGATAATACAGCGGTTACAGGATATAATGTATATAGAAACAATGCGCTAGTAAGTACTGCAAACACAACAAATTATACCGTTTCTGGCTTAAGTCCTAATACATCGTATTCGTTTTATGTAAGAGCAAAAGATGCGGCGGGTAATGTTTCAGCATCCAGTACTACAATTAATGTAACTACCCAAAATATAGCAACAGGAGGAGATGCTACAGCATTATTTTTTTCTGAATATGTAGAGGGGTCTTCTAATAATAAAGCACTAGAAATAGCAAATTATACAGGAGGATCCATTAATCTTTCTGGATACTCTATAAAAAGACAAACCAATGGTTCTGGATCATGGTCTACAGCATTAAATCTTTCTGGGGTTTTAGCAAATAACAATGTTTATGTAATAGCAAATAACTCGGCTACTAGCGTAGTTAAAAACAATGCAGATTTAATATCTTCATCAGCAGCTCTAACATTTAATGGTAATGACCCAGTTGGCTTATTTAAAAATGGAGTTTTGATAGACATTATAGGAACTTTTAACGGAGGGTCATCTAATTTTGCTAAAGATAAAACACTTAGAAGAAAATCAGGAATATCCTCGCCATCCACTACTTATAAGGTTGTAGAATGGGATTCGTATTCTCAAAATACCTTTGACGATTTAGGAAAACATTCTTTTAGTAGCAGTAGTACTACTACAGATACTAAAGCTCCAAGCATTCCTACAAACTTAAAAGCTTCTAATATAGCAGAGAACAGTGCTCAAGTTTCTTGGACAGCATCAACAGATAATATAGGTGTAGAAGGATATTCTATTTATAAAGATGCTGTTTTACTTACAACTACTTCTGTAAATAATTATAATATTTCGGGTCTTAGTTCGGGGACCACGTATTCTTTTAAAGTGTATGCTTATGATGCAGCAGGAAATGTATCTGCAGAAAGTAATTCGGTAACAATAACTACACAAGATGTTATTGCTACTCCATATTGTTCATCCAAAGGGAATACAGTTGATTATGAGTATATAGATTTTGTAGGAATAGGAGGTATTTCTAATACTACTCTTGCAAATGGAGGGTATGGAGATTTTACCTCACAGGTGGCAAATTTATCTTATGGTACTAATACTATTGTAGTAAGTGCTGGGTTTGCAAGTGCACCTTATAATGAATATTGGTCTGTATGGATTGATTTTAATAAAAACGGAACTTTTGAAGCTTCAGAAAAGGTAGTAAATGAACTTTCTTCAAGCTCAGATAATTTATCTTATACCTTTGATGTACCCTCTGTTGCAGTATCTGGTACAACCAGAATGCGTGTTGCTATGAAATGGAATTCTACTGGTACATCCTGCGAAACTTTTGGATATGGAGAGGTAGAGGATTATACCGTAAATATAGGGGCTGCTTCGGCTAAAACAAAAGGAACATCTTTTATAAAAGTAAACGAAGAATTACAAAATAAAGAAAAAGTGTTTTCTGCCAAAGTATACCCAAATCCTGCTACAACATATATTAAAATAGAGGTAAAAAATAATATAAATACGACTTTTGTAATGACTAACATGCAGGGTAGTGTAGTGAAATCAGGAAATACTTCTACTAACATGATTGATGTAGAGGGGCTAACTCCAGGTATTTATTTTATAAAGATAACAGATGGCAATCAAAGTATTTCAGAGAAGATAATGCTTAGATAATTTTTTTTAAAAGTGTATTAATTCGGAAAAACCTCATAGCAATATGAGGTTTTTTTAGGGTTAATACCATTTATCATTTGAATTTACTGGAATAAAATGTTCTTTTTATACCTCAATTTCAGAATAAATATAAACCGTAGCTCAGCTATGCTTAATACCAGATCGAATCTGGCACAAACCTTCAAGGTTTTTTCAAAAACCTCGAAGGTTTAAATGGATGAGATTTGTTATTAGAATTACTATCTCGATAGGTATAAGAGAACTTATTCTGAAAGTGAAAAATTTATTTTATTGGCTGGCTTGTAGAGAGAATAGGCTCCTGTAGAATTAGATATAGGGTTGTTTGGTATTATTGTACAGGAATGGAATTGTGCATATATTTCATACTGAAACATAAAAAAAAGGACAAAAAGGGAGGTTTTAAAACACATTGTGGAGTTTAATTTTCCGAGGCTTGCCTCGAAAACAAAATATATTTTTGGAAGCATACCTCGTGAGTTTGATTCGAGGTTATTGATTTGTTTATTACTACTTTATATATATTTCTCGACACTACGATGACATTTCTGAGTACCCCGATGATATTTCTTAGTACTCCGAGGTTATTTCTCAACACTCCGAACTTATTTCCTAACACTCCGAAGGTATTTCCTGTGGCTCCGAGGTTGTTTCTTGCCACTTCGGGTCTATTTCTTGGTACTTCGAGGTTATTTCCTGTAACTCCAAGGTTGTATCTTGTCACTCCGAGCGTATTTCTTGGTATCTCAATAACATTTTTCAATACTCCGATCAATTTTTTAAACCTTCAAGGTTTTTGGAAAAGCTTGAAGATTTGTGTCAAAAGCATAATAGTTTTTGATTAAAAAATCAACTTCAGGTACCAAAACGGATAGTAATCGATTAAATAATTAGTGGTTCAGTTGTTTTGTAGAACAAAGCCAATAGCGTCCTAAACGTAAAAAAGAGAAAGGGAAATTTGTTCCTCAAAGTTACCTTTGTGGTGCAACACAAAAAACACCTTTCTCCGATGCTAAATATAACTTTGTTTTCTCAAATAATCAGTAAACTAGATAAATCAAGATTCAAAAAACTAGTTAATTCTCACCAAAGCGACAAACATCAAAAAGGTTTTACTAGCTGGTCTCACTTGGTTTCAATGTTATTTTGTCAATTTGCTAATAGCCAATCTGTACGTGATATAAGTAATGGTCTTCGTTCTGCAACGGGTAATCTGAATCATTTAGGGATGCTCAAAGCTCCATCAAAATCCACGTTGAGC
>NZ_AUML01000046.1 GCF_000430665.1 Aquimarina muelleri DSM 19832
TTTCCAGAAAGGAAATAGAAAAGAAAAAGAAACTTATTTCTTGGCGGGATGGTTCAAAATTGGTAAGAACAGCATCTAAAAGTAAGAGGGGTACCTCATCGCAAGCTATTGCGGTAATAGGTATGGCGGGACAGTTTCCTGAGGCAAAGGATGTAGAGGAGTTTTGGCAAAATATAGCAGGAGGTAAAAACTGTATCAGAGAAGTTAGTAAAGAGCGTTGGGATATAGATAAACATTACAGCGAAGGAGAAGTAGTCTCTGGAAAAACTTATAGTAAATGGATGGGAGCCTTGGAAGAATATGATCTTTTTGATCCAATGTTCTTTACGATCTCTCCGGTGGAAGCAGAAAGTATGGATCCACAACAACGTTTGTTTTTACAAAGCTGTTGGCATACTATAGAGAATGCAGGATATAGCTCGAGTGCATTATCGGGTAGTAAATGTGGGGTATATGTGGGATGTGCGTCGGGAGATTATCTTCAACAATCACAAAAACATCAGTTAAGTGCACAGGGGTTCACAGGCGCTGCTAGTTCAATATTAGCAGCACGAATTTCTTATTTTTTAAATTTACAAGGCCCTTGCATTTCTATCGATACGGCTTGTTCTTCCTCATTGGTGGCTATCGCCAATGCTTGCGATGGTTTGGTATCTGGTAGTATTGATTCTGCTTTAGCAGGAGGAGTTTACGTGATGCCGACACCTTCGATGCATATTATGAGTTCGCAATCGGGGATGCTCTCTCCAGATGGTAGATGTTATACCTTCGATCAACGAGCCAATGGTTTTGTGCCAGGTGAAGGCGTTGGGGTAGTTATGCTAAAAAGACTCGAAGATGCAGAAAAGGATCAGGATACTATTCTTGGGGTTATTCAAGGTTGGGGTGTTAACCAGGATGGTAAAACAAATGGAATTACAGCACCAAACGCAGAATCCCAAACACTTTTAGAACAACAGGTATATGACCAATTCGATATAGATCCTAATAATATTCAGTTAATAGAAGCGCATGGTACTGGTACTAAGCTAGGAGATCCTATTGAGGTAGAAGGATTACGAAAATCTTTTAAAAAATATACCGAAGAAAAAGCATATTGCGCTTTAGGATCAGTAAAGAGTAATATCGGACATTGTTTAACGGCTTCTGGGGCAGCAGGATTTATTAAAGTACTTCAGGCTATAAAACACCAACAGTTGCCTCCAACAATTAACTTTGAAAAATTGAACGAACATATAGGATTAGAGGGGAGTCCGTTTTATGTGAATACAGAATTAAAAGACTGGAAGGTAGATGAAAATCAACCCCGTCAAGCTGCTATAAGTTCCTTTGGTTTTAGTGGCACTAATGCGCATTTGGTTTTGGGAGAGTATACTACTAAGAGAGCCATTAAAAACTCTGTTCAGGGGCTTACCCAAAACTCAGAACTTATGATTCCATTATCGGCAAAATCGGAGGAGCAATTAAGAGTAAAAGCTTCAGATTTGTTGAGATTTATTGAAAAAGAAGGGGATAACCTTGATCTGGTAGAAATGGCGTATACGCTACAAGTAGGTAGGGAAGCTATGGATGTTCGTCTAGGTCTAATGGCAGCTAGTATTAAACAATTAGAAGAAAAGCTTCAGGCATATATTAAAGGAGAAAATTATATTGAGGATCTTTACCATGGACATGTAAAACATAGTAAAGAAGGTATTAGTATTATTAGTGATGATGATATGAAAGATACCATTGTTGAGAAATATATAGGTCAAAAGAAATTATCAAAATTACTGGATTTATGGGTAAAAGGTCTGGAGTTGGATTGGAACAAGCTCTATGGTAATCATAAACCTAAACGTATAAGCCTGCCTTTGTATCCATTTGCTAAAGAACGATATTGGATTGAAGCAACTCCAAATAAGCAAGATAAAGAGACGCCAGAGATAATAGATAGACTTCATCCTTTAGTTCATAAAAACACCTCTGATCTTCGCCAACAACGCTATAACAGTACTTTTAGCGGAGAAGAATTTTTCTTAAAAAACTACAAGGTTAAAGAAGATAAGGTTATACCAGCAATGATTTACTTGGAAATGGCTCGTGTTGCTGTAATGTTAGCTAGTTCATCTCATGAAGAATCTACAGTCATTGAATTAAACAATGTTTTCTGGATACAACCACTTACGGTAACAGAAAACAAAGAAATAGAAATAGTCTTATTTGCAAGGGATTCAGATAATAGTAATGAGGAACAAATAGATTTTGAAATATACACAACGGAAACAGATCAGGAGATAACATATTTACAAGGGCAAGCCATTTATAGACAACAACAGGAAACAGCTAAAATCAATATCGAATTACTCAAAGAGCAGATGAAAGAAGTTGTTCTGGAATCCAAAGATATTTATAAGGTTTTAACCCAAATAGGGTTTACGTATGGCTCGATTTTTCAAGGAATCAAAACTATTTATAGAGGACATAATCAATTATTAGCTGAATTAAGTACAACACTTTCTGAGGAAAAGGATCAAGAGGAACTGATACTTTACTCTACAATAATGGAGGGAGCTTTACAGGCAGCTATAATTTTAATGAATGATTTGGATTCGTTGAATCAACCAGTATTTCCTGCTTCGTTGGATTCTATACACATAATATCTGCTTGTAGCAAGGATATGATCGTATGGGTACGTAGTAATAAAAAGCAATCAATTAACCATTCATTGGATATTGATCTTTGTGATCAAGAAGGCAATATATGCATACAAATAAAAGGGTTGTGTTTACAAGAATTTAATATAGATACAGATATTCTTGAAAAAATCGAAAAAGACACGATTTCATTTGATGTAACTTATGATAATATAACCCCACAATCAAAAGAAGAATCTCAACAATTATTTTTTAAGGAATACTGGAAAGACAAGCCATTTGATTCCAATAATTCGATATCAGAAAACAAGCAAATTATAATTTTTGCAGATGAAGAATTTCGAGAAAAAATAATGACTAGTGATGATGCTAAGCAGTTAACTAAAGCAATTTATGTATTCCAAGGACAGAAATATAAAGAAGTATCTGATAGTATTTACCACTGTCGTTTCAATAATGCGTCTGATATTCAAAAATTACTTCATAGTGCAGCCAATAAATCCAATGAATCTATAGCATTAATGTATTCTTGGGCAAAAGATCGTAAAGAAACAGGCATTCTTGCCTTGTTTAATTTGTTCAAAGCCATTAAAGAATTTAATCAACCTATCGATGTCACTTTGATGGGCCATTATGAGCCTTTATCTGTAGATACTTGTTGGGATCATTCTTGGATTGGATTTGAGCGATCTTTAAAACTAGTACTACCTAATGTAAAGATATCCCTACTTTATACGAATGAATCTGTTTATACTCCTCATCAATTATTAGATGCGATACATAATCCTGAAATAATTTGGTATAAAGGTGAACGAAGGTTTATACTATCATTTGAGTCTTATGATTTGAATAGTGTAGCCCAAGAACCCATACTAAAAGAGAATGGAAGTTATTTAATCACAGGAGGCATTGGAAAATTAGGTTTTAAGTTTGCGCACTATTTAGCTAAGGAATATAAGGCAAAACTAGTATTGCTTGGTAGAAGCCCAAACACTGCTGATATTGAGGAAAAGATTAAACAATTGAAACATGCAGGAGCGCAAGAAGTATATTATGAGTCTGTAGATATTAGTGATAAAAAATCAATAACATCTTGGGCAAAAAATCTTCCTTTTGAATTGTCGGGGATAATTCATGCAGCAGGAGTGGAAGCTACTCAGGTTTTTCATGAAAAAACGACAAAAAGTATCAAAGAGGTTCTTCAGTCTAAATCTACAGGTACTATTTTATTAGATGAAATATTAGAGGAGCATCCTTTGGATTTTGTTTGTTATTTTTCATCATCGGCAGCTATTTTGGGAGATTTTGGATCTTGTGATTATGCCATCGCTAATCGTTTTCTAATGGGGTATACCCATTACCGTGAGCAGAAAAGTAGTAATAAAGGAAAATCCATAGTTATTAACTGGCCGTTTTGGAAAGATGGAGGCATGGGTAGAGGGAATTCTGAGCAGGCTGAGTTTTATTTAAAAAGTAGTGGTCAAGAAGTTCTTGAAACATCAGAAGGAATAGAGATATGGCACGATATTATTAAGTCAGATCAGAAACAAACATTGGTAATCAAAGGAAAACCAACTCGCACTGAACAATTTTTACGTAGGATTTATGAAGTGGAAAAGCCAGATCAATTGGAATCAAATACTCAAAAACTACCTTCTCATATAGGTAAAGGTTGGAAGATACAATATCAAGATTTTTCTTTAAAAGATTGTGTGTATTCAGATCTTATCAAGCTAGTATCTAAAAGTTTAAAAATACCATCTGAAAAACTAGATGGAATAACAAATCTGGTAGATTATGGATTTGATTCGATTAGTTTAACTGCGTTTTCTAAAGAATTAGCAGAACATTTTTTAATTAATATAACTCCTTCTTTATTATATAGTTACCCAACAATTGAAAAATTAAGCGATTATTTTACTCAGGATTATCTTAAGCATATAGAGGAATTTTATAGTAAGCTTCAAAGTGATGTGAAGGATAAAGAAACAACAACAGTTACCAAACCGGTTATTAATCAAATATCATTGCGTAAACGTTTCTTACAAACCAGACCCAATAGTAAGTTATATACTACAGGCGTGGTGCAGGAACCTATTGCAGTAATAGGTATGTCAGGACGTTTTCCAAAAGCGGATACGGTAGATCAATTATGGTCATTACTAGAAAAAGGAGAGAGCGGTATTAGTGAAGTCCCTTTATCCCGTTGGGATTGGCGGGATTATTTTAAAGCAGCTGGCGATCCTAATAATAAAATTAACACGAATAAAGGTGGTTTTATTAATAATGTAGATGAGTTTGATCCTTTGTTTTTTGAAATTACTCCCAAAGAAGCAGAAGCTACAGACCCTGGTCAAAGAATGCTTCTTATGGAAGCCTATAAGGCAATAGAAGACGCTCAAATCGCTCCATCATCGTTACGAGGAACATCGGTTGGTGTTTTTGTTGGGATGGAAGAAAGCCAGTATGACAAGCTTATTTCAGACGAACAAGGAGTAGGAAATAGTGGTAATGCTATGATATCCTCTAGGCTTTCCTATTATCTGGATTTACATGGTCCTACCATTGCAACTAATACAGCTTGTTCTTCAGGATTAGTGGCATTACATCAGGCAATCATGAGTTTACGAAACGGAGAATGTGAATCAGCATTAGTTGCGGGTATTTCTTCTTTAATCTTATCTCCAGAATTTTATGTAAAGATGAGCCAGGCAGGTATGCTTTCACAAGATGGACAATGTTATAGTTTTGCGAAACAAGCTAATGGTATTGGAGCAAGTGAGGCAGTTGTAGTACTCATGCTTAAACCACTTTCAGCAGCTATTAAAGCAGGTAACCCTATTTATGGAACTATTAAAGCCAGTGGGATTAATTTTGATGGAAAGACAAATGGAGTTACTGCACCAAGTGGTAAAAGTCAGGAAGAATTAATTAAAAAAGTATATACAAATTACAATATTAATCCTCAGGATATTTCACATGTTGTTGCTCATGGCACAGGAACAAAATTAGGAGATCCTATCGAAATTAATGCATTGAATGATGCTTTCAAAAAACTTAACAAGGAGCAATCGCGTTCAGAGCAAATAAATAGTTGTGCTATAACTAGTTGTAAGAGTAACTTGGGGCATACCATGGCAGCTTCTGGATTAGTGAGCGTCGTTAGTTTGTTAAAAGGATTGCAGTATAATAAAATACCTGCTACTATTAATTGTGAGGATGAAAATGATTACATAAACTGGGATAACAGCCCGTTTTATATCAATAAAACCACAAAAAAATGGGAAAAAGAATCCAATACACCTCGTATGGGGAGCATAAGCTCTTTTGGTCGAAGTGGTACCAATGCTCACGTTGTTATAGAAGAATACATATCACCAGTAGAGGTACAAACTTCTCCTGTTACCAATCTTTCAGATGGTTCACAAGTAATCATTGTTTTGTCTTCTAAAACAACAGAACAATTACAACAAAAGACAAGCGACCTGTTAGATTTTATAGATACTAAAAATCAAATTGTAGATCTGTTTTCTTTAGCGTATTCATTACAAATAACCAGAGAAACAATGGAAGTTCGTTTAGGTTTTATAGTAAGTTCTGTTGAAGAATTGGCAAGTAAACTAAAAGCTTATTTGCAGGCAGACAGAAACCTTGAAGGAGTTTATACAGGTGAAGTGAAACACTACGATACGTCCATATCTATTTTTAATGCAGATACCGATTTACAAGAAACTATGGATAAGTGGATAGAAAATAAAAAGTTTTCAAAATTATTGGAGCTATGGGTAAAAGGTTTAAAATTAGACTGGAACAAACTTTATGGAGAAGCCAAGCCTAAGTTGATTAGTTTACCAAAATATCCATTTGCCAAAGATCGATATTGGATACAAAAACCAATTTCAAAACAAGTGGAGGATAGGGACTTTGTTAAGGCAGATAAAAATCACGAAATTTTGGAAGATCTTATTAATGAGATTGAAAATGAATCGATTGAAACAGATCAGGCTATCCATTTATTAAAAAAATATAGCATAAACTAAATAAATACTTACTTAAGATAAATTAATTATGCAAGGTATAAACGAAACTATAATTCCCTTATTAAAAGAAGAATCATCTACTATAATAAAAGGAGAAAACGGGATAACAACTATAACCTTTTATGAAGGGGACCAGTCGAGTGCATTTACTTCTTTACAAGCCAGATTAAAGGAGATTATTCATGTCAATCCATGGTTGGCGGGACGACTGGTTAAAAATAAGAAACATAAAAGTTTACAATTAGCGTATCCTTCTGGAACCTTGTCAGAGGATAAGATGAAACCTATTTTTCATGATAACCCATCCTCGATTAAAATAGGATCTAAAATGGGATATGAGGAATTGTTTAAAGAAGCACAATCTGCAATAGTAAAAAAAGGGATAAAGTTAATAAACAAGCAAGATCCAATTACTCGTCTTACTATTGTTCCAGATATACATTCCCCAGAAAAAGGATTTGCGCTTATTTTTTCCATTTCTCACGTTGTGGCTGATGGATATACCTATTATAAGATATTCAATCAATTATTTACAGATAAACCTGTTGAATATTTGGAAGTAAAACGAAAGCAAGATGCAGCAGATAAGATAATTGATGTTGTAGGGCAGAAATCGTTTAAGTTTTTCCACTCTGCACCTTTTATTTTAAACTTACTAAATGGAGCAATTTTTGGTAAAAAGACTAAGCCTCATGGGTTTTATGTGGATCCAGAAAAGATCAGTAAGGTTAAAAGTCAAGTTAAGGAAAGCCCTGCATCTGGGGTAGATTTTATTTCAACGAATGATATTCTAAGCTCAAGTTTTGCAAAGGCTACCGATTCTCGTATTTGTATTATGGCAGTTAACCTAAGAAGTTGGGTAAAAGATATTGGCAGTAATGATGCCGGAAACTATGCAGGTGGGCTTTTATTTGATAATGAGGTAAGTTCTCAACCAACTAAAATCCGTAAATCTTTTCAGGCAGGATTACCAGTTCCTTCTACTGCTAAACCCCTTCCTAAATTTCGTGAAGCTATGAAAAGTAAGTTCAGTTTGATTAGTAGTTGGAGTGATTTTCAGGAAAGCCATGATTTAGAAAAATGCCAGCAATTACTTCATCTTCCTTTGTATGATTCAAAAAAAGCATTTCCATTAGACTCGGCAGTAGTATTTAAAGCCAGACCTAATGAATTAGCAGTAATGTATTTTACAAAAACAGTAGGACAAGAAAAATTTCTGTCAGATTGTGAAATTGGTGATACAATTTCATCAAAAATTTTTCAATAAAAACAGATCTAACGGCTTTACTTCCATTTTATCTTAAAACCAATAATCTCAATAGCACAGTACTATAATGATAGATTTCATAGAATATGTAGTTTTAGAATTAAAGAGTAAGAGACTATCAAAAGCGAATGCTCTAAACCTTATAAAGCAATTTAGTAATCGCTCAAAAGCTCATTCCAATTCAGCAGTTATACATCCTTTGTTACACATAAACACGTCGGATTTGAGTCAGCAAAGTTTTACTTCTACATTTAATGGTAATGAATTCTTTCTTAAGGATCATGAAATTAAAGAACAGAAGGTTCTGCCAGGGGTTGCTTATTTAGAAATGGCGCAGGCTGCTGTTAGAAAAGCGATGCCTTCTCAGAAAGAATCTGTCATAGAATTACGCAATGTTATATGGGCAAAACCCATTATAGTTAATGAGGAGAAAGAAATAACCATTGCCTTGTTTGCAGATGAAACTGAAATAGATCAGGGGCAGATACATTATGAAGTATACAGCATAGGTACAGAAGATAACATTCAAGAAATAATCCATTGTCAGGGGCAGGCTGTCTTTAATAATATATCAACATCCATAAAACTAGATATAGATAAGTTGAAGGAAGAAATGCAGCAAGGAAAGCTGGAATCACAAGATATCTATAAAGTTTACTCTAAGTTGGGTTTGAACTATGGACCAACGCACCAAGGTGTAAAAACAATATTTCAAGGTAATGAACAATTACTAGCACAATTAAATTTACCAGCAATAACAGAGGCAGAGGAATATGTTTTACATCCAGGCATGTTGGATAGCGCTTTGCAATCTGCCATTGGTTTGTTTGGTGGGCTGGATCAAATACCAGAGCACCCTTCACTTCCATTTGCTTTAGAATCATTAAAAGTTTTTTCAGGTTGTACTAAAGAAATGTATGCTTGGGTAAGGTATGCTGAGGGAAGTAAATCTACAGACAAGGTTATCAAACTAGATATAGATTTGTGTGACGAACAGGGCATGGTTGCTGTGCAAATGAGAGGGTTTTCCTCACGTTTACTTCATACAGATAAGGAAACTATTAAAAAACCTAGTAAAGAAACAGGAGCTGTATTTGCAACTCCTGAATGGCAAGATACTACAGATAAAGAACAATTTAGCACCAATACAGCAGATCATTTGCAGCAACGATATGTGTTTTTATGTGAGATGCCCAAGATAAAAGGGAAACAATTGGAAGCTTTACTTGCACAAAGTCATGTGGTTCATTTACAGGCAAAACAATACAAAAATATTGCAGAACGATTTAATGAATATGCAGTAACTTGTTTTGAGCAGATCCAAGCAATACTTTCTGATAAACCCCAAGGAAAAATAGGTATTCAGATCGTTATGACTAATGATTATGAACAAACCATTTTTACAGGACTTTCTGCATTATTAAAGACAGCAACTCTTGAAAACTCTAAGTTGGCTGGGCAGGTTATCATTACAAGTCAGAAAATAACAGTAGAAGAACTCGCAGTGCAACTGCAAGAAAACCAAACTAGAACACAAGATGTAATCATAAAATACGAGCAAGGCACTAGACAGACATTAGGTCTAAAAGAAATAAAGGTAGAAGGTAACGAACCTAAAATTGCTTTTAAGGATAATGGGGTTTATCTCATTACGGCAGGATTAGGAAAACTAGGGAAACTGTTTGCTACAGAAATTTTACAACAAACTCAGAATGCTACAATTATTTTAACGGGACGATCAGAGTTGACTAAGGAAAAGCAAGCTTTAATTAACGAAATGGAAGTTAATACGGGCCAGCTTATGTATCAGCAATTGGATATTACCAATCTGGATAAGGTAAAACAAACGATTACTTCAATTAAAAAGAAATATAAACATCTTCATGGAATTATTCATAGTGCAGGAATGATTTCAGACAGTTTTATATTGAAAAAAACTTCTAAAGAGTTTACAGAAGTTCTTGCCCCTAAAGTTACGGGAACTTATAACTTAGATGAAGCCACTAAAGATATTGATCTTGATTTTATGGCATTATTTTCATCTGTTTCATCTGTAACAGGAAATAGTGGCCAGGCAGATTATGCTACAGCTAATAGTTTTATGGATCAGTTTTCGGCTTACCGAAATCAATTGGTTAAAGCAAAACAAAGAACAGGGAAAACGATTGCAGTTAATTGGCCTTTATGGCAAGAAGGAGGGATGAAAGTCGATCCGTTAAAACAAGAAATAATAAGCCAGAGCACGGGTATGTATCCCATGCAGACAAAGACAGGGATACATGCATTTTATAGTAGTTTAGAGGGGACTCAAAATCAGTTGTTTGTGATGGAAGGTGATTTAGAACAATTGCATCATACACTATTTGCTACAGATACAGCAGAGGTATCTCTTCCTGAAGTTACTACTGAAGAGGAAAAAAAACCTGTTGTTGAAATGGATTCGGGAAGTCTTGAAGATAAAACTCAGGACTACATTAAAAAACAACTTTCAGAATTGTTTAAACTTCCATCCCATAAGATAGATCCGTATGCTCCTTTAGAAAAATATGGTATCGATTCTATTCTGGCAA
Source organism: Aquimarina muelleri DSM 19832 (assembly GCF_000430665.1). Taxonomy (GTDB): domain Bacteria; phylum Bacteroidota; class Bacteroidia; order Flavobacteriales; family Flavobacteriaceae; genus Aquimarina; species Aquimarina muelleri. The sequence continues at coordinate 10,515 of NZ_AUML01000046.1, forward strand.
TGAATCTAATCAACCAATTAGAAAAAACATTTGGTTCTTTGCCAAAAACACTCTTTTTTGAATATCAAACGATTCATGAGCTTACGGGATATTTTATAAAATCACATGTAGCTAAATTGACTTCGCTTTTTACTGTTGTTTCTATAAAAAATGGTAAAGAAAAAATGGAGGAGATGTCCATAGCTCCACCTATTAAAACTCAAACCAAGCAAGTTCATTCAAGAACTATTAAGCGCCAACGACACATTGATATTTCTGCGGAAAGAAAAAATAAAATGGATGCAGATCCTATTGCAATCATCGGTTTGAGTGGTCGTTATCCAGAGTCTGCTAATATTGAAGCATATTGGAATAATCTTCGGGATGGTAAAGATTGTATTACCGAGGTGCCAAAAAACCGATGGGACTGGCGAGAATATTATAATGAAGACCGTAGTAAAAGTGGATATCATTATAGCAAATGGGGTGGTTTTATTGAAGGAGTAGATGAATTTGATCCTTTATTTTTTAATATTTCACCACTCGAAGCAGAGATACTCGATCCTCAGGAACGGTTATTTTTACAACATACCTGGATGGCCATAGAAGATGCAGGGTATACAAGATCGAGATTACAAATACCTCACGAACAAGGACTGGCAGGACAAGTTGGAGTTTATGCAGGAGTTATGTATAGTGAATATCAACTTTTTGGAATTGAGGCTAGCAAAAAAGGTCAGCGAATGGGAGTTCCTGGTAGTTATGCCAGTATTGCCAATCGGGTTTCCTATGTGTTAAATCTACACGGCCCCAGCATGACAGTAGACTCCATGTGTTCTTCCTCATTAACAGCTATTCATCTAGCTTGCCAGGATCTGCAACAAGGGCGAACGAGCTTGGGAATTGCAGGAGGAGTAAATGTTAGTATTCATCCTAATAAATATTTAGTGATCAGTGCAGGACAATACATTTCAAGCGATGGTCATTGTCAAAGTTTTGGTGAAGGAGGTGAAGGATATATTCCAGGAGAAGGAGTGGGAGTAGTTATATTAAAAAGACTATCCGAGGCAGAGCGGGATGGGGATCATATATATGGAATTATTAAAGGTAGTGCGCTAAACCATGGAGGTAAGACTAATGGTTATAGTGTGCCTAATCCACAAGCACAATCAAACCTTATTAGTAACGTACTAAAAGAATCAAATGTAGACCCTCGTCATATAAGCTATATAGAAGCGCACGGTACAGGAACTAAATTGGGAGATCCTATAGAGATTGTGGCATTAAGTCAGGCATTTCAAAAGAATACATCTGATGTGGGATCTTGCTTGATTGGTTCTGCAAAATCCAATATAGGTCATTGTGAGTCTGCTGCAGGAATAGCTGGTTTAACCAAAGTATTGTTACAATTAAAACATAAACAAATCGTTCCGTCCTTGCATTCAAAAAGTTTAAATCCTAATATCGATTTTGAGAAAACTCCATTTATAGTGAACCAAACCTTAAAACCTTGGGAACAACCTATGGTTGATGGAATCTCACAACCTAGATTAGCGGGTGTTTCTTCTTTTGGAGCTGGTGGGTCGAATGCACATATTATTGTTCAGGAATATGAGCCTTCAATAAAAGTAAGTAAACCTATAGTTTCTAAGGATTTAGATTCAAAAATAATTATTCCTTTATCCGCAAGAACACCAGAACAGCTTCACCAAAAAACCCTTGATCTTTTTGACTTTCTTAAGAAATTAAAAGTAAAAAAAGTAGAAAAAACTGGTAGCTCTTTTGATTTGGAAGAGATGGCATATACTCTTCAGGTAGGTAGGGAAGCTATGGATGTACGACTTGCATTTATGGTTAAATCTTTGGATGATTTAATTGAAAAACTTAAAAAGTATATTGATGAGGAAGAGTATATCGAAGATATCTATCAAGGAAGAATAGATCAGGAGGAAGACACCTTATCTTGGTTTAATGCAGATGCAGATTTTGAGCAAACGGTTCATAAATGGATAGCTAGAAAAAAAATATCTAAACTTTTGGATCTATGGGTTAAAGGTTTGAATCTGGATTGGGATAAGTTCTACGGGGACCATAAACCCAAACGTATAAGTCTGCCTGTATATCCTTTTGCCAGAGATCGGTATTGGATTGATATTAAAATAAGCGAACAAAATAAGGGTAATGAAAAGACGACATCGGTACTTCATCCCTTACTTCATAGTAATACTTCAGACCTCAGCAAACAGAGTTATAGTTCTATCTTTAGCGGCGAAGAATTTTTCCTTAAAGATCATCAAGTAAAAATTAAAGAAGGATATTTTAGCAAGGTACTACCAGCAGTGGCTTATCTTGAAATGGCACGAGTAGCAGTAGAGAAAGCTACCTCTGTTACAGCAGGATCAGGTATATTAGAATTGCATAATACCGCTTGGGCTCAGCCGCTTGTAGTAGCAGAAGAAAAGCAAGTAGAAATAGCCTTATCTGTTAAGAATAATGACCAGATTAATTATGAAATTTACAGTAAAGATAAGGAACAAGAAACTATTCATTGTCAAGGAATAGCTAGTTATAGTACACTTCCTTTACCAGAAAAACTAGATGTAGAGCAACTTAAAAGAAAAATGAATAAGGGTAGTATAGAAGCTGCCAGTTTGTATTCTATTTTTAACTCTATGGGGCTTTTTTATGGTCCTGCTTATCAAGGAATCACTAAAGTTTATCAAGGCGAAAAACAACTTATTGCACAATTGAGTTTACCATCTGTGGAGGAAAGAGATAAAAATGACTACCTGTTACATCCCAGTATGATGGATAGCTCATTACAAGCTGCTTTTGGCTTGATTGAAGATCTCTCTAATCTTCCTTCACAACCCTCAGTACCTTTTGCGTTGGATACCATACGTATAATATCTGCCAGTACAGAAACCATGTTTGCTTGGATTCGTTACTCAAAAGGAAGTAAACCTACGGATTCAATTACCAAACTGGATATTGATTTATGTGATCAGGAAGGAAATATATCTGTGCAGATTAGAGGATTATCCTCTAGGCAATTAAGTATAGATATCGTTGAAGTACAAAATAGGAGCATCGGAACGATATTAGCGAATCCTTTTTGGGAAATATGTGAAATGGTTCAGGAATCAGAAAGCAGACAAGATGAATTCGTGCAAAAACACATTATACTATGTGAAATACCTAGAGCAAATGCCAGCCAGTTAGAAGCATTAATTCATAATAGTCATTGTATACCGCTTGAAGCATCACAAAAAAATATAGCAGAAAGGTATAAAGAACATGCATTGACTTGTTTTGAAAGGGTTCAGGAGATAATAAAGAGTAAACCCGAAGAAAAGATCCTTATCCAAATTGTTATTGATGACATTAAGGAACAAGCACTTTTTTCTGGGTTGTCAGGGTTATTAAAAACTGCAGCTCAGGAAAACCCTAAATTAACAGGTCAAATAGTTATCACAAAATCAGATGTAAATACAGAGAAACTTGCCGAACAACTGAAGAAAGCAGAAACCAGACCTGAAGAATCTTTCATTAGATATGAAAAAGATATATCCTATGTTTTACGTTGGAAGGAAGTGCAGCCAAAAGGAGATAATACTAAAATTATATTTAAAGATCATGGTGTTTATCTAATTACTGGAGGACTCGGTGCTTTAGGAATTTTGTTTACTAAGGAAATTTTACAACAAACCAAGGAGGTAAAAGTAATATTAACAGGACGCTCGGAACTAACAGAAGAAAAACAGGCAATTATAAACGAACTGTCGGTAAATACTAATCAGGTTGTGTATAAACAACTTGATCTCAGTGATCCTAATCAGGTAAATGCTCTTATAGGTACAATTATAAAGGAAGAAAAGCAGCTAAACGGCATTATTCATAGTGCAGGTATGATATTAGATAATTTTATCCTTAAGAAAACTAGCGTTGAATTTAGTAAGGTTCTGACTCCAAAAGTAAATGGAACCTATCATCTGGATCAGGCGAGCAAAGATGTTAACCTTGACTTTATAGTATTGTTTTCTTCCTTATCAGGAGCAATGGGTAATCTAGGGCAAGCAGATTATGCAACAGCAAATGCGTTTATGGATCAGTTTGCTATGTATCGCAATCAGTTGGTAGATCAAAGATTAAGACAAGGGAGAACCATTTCTCTCAATTGGCCTTTATGGAGTGAAGGTAATTTGAGCATTTCTGAGAAGAATATAGATATACTACGACAGGCAACAGGTATAGAGCCTATGCAAACAACATCTGGTATTCAGGCATTTTATAGAAGTATGGCTTTACAAAATAGCCAAACATTGATTATGGAAGGCGATATGGAGAAAATGCGTCATATTCTGCTTCCAAACCAGACTAATCACACAGAATCTTCATCAGCGATTATAGATGAAATGGTGGCAAAACCTTCACCAGATTTTAAAATAGATTCAAACACGCTTCTAGATCAAACGGTAGTTTATTTACGTAAATTATTTGCAGGAACATTAAAACTTTCTGTTCAGGAACTTGATCCAAAAGCTCCTTTAGAAAATTATGGTATAGACTCCATTCTGGCCATGAAATTGACCAATATACTCGAGGAAACCTTTGGATCTCTTTCTAAAACACTATTTTTTGAATACCAAACGATAAAAAGCCTGGCTGGGTTCTTTGCAAAAACATACCCTCAAATTATTCAAGAGCAAGCTGGGATCAAACACAGAGCATCTTTAACAGTAGAATTGCCAGAGAATAATACCAAGAAACAACCATTGATTTCTGCGTTACATTCAAGCAAACGTTTTTTTAGTGGAGAGGTAAATACGCAACGAGAAGTAGCTATTATAGGTCTAAGTGGTAAATATCCTCAAGCAGAGAATTTGCAAGAATTTTGGGAAAATCTAAAAAATGGTCGGGATTGTATTACAGAAATTCCTGAAGAGCGTTGGGATACCAAGCAGTTTTTTAACTCTAAGAGTAATCAAACTGGAAAAAGCTACAGTAAGTGGGGAGGATTTATCAGCGATGTAGATAAATTTGATCCGTTATTTTTTAACATATCTCCTAAAGAGGCGGAATTAATGGATCCGCAAGAGCGACTTTTTATAGAAACGGTCTGGCAAACTATTGAGGATGCAGGATATAGTAAAGACAGTATTTCAGCAATAGGTAAGGTAGGAGTATATGTAGGAGTTATGTATGGACAATATCAACTTTACGGAGCTGAGGCTATGTTGGCAGGCAATGCAATTGTTCCTGGATCTTCTTATGCTTCCATAGCGAACAGAGTTTCTTATTATTTAGATCTGCATGGGCCTAGTATTGCTTTAGATACTATGTGTTCTTCATCTCTTACAGCTATTCATCAAGCATGTGAAGAAATACGAAAAGGCGAAATAGAGGCGGCCATTGCTGGGGGAGTTAACGTTTCTATACATCCTCATAAATATCTTATGCTAAGTCAGGGAAATTTTGCAGCGAGTGATGGTAGATGCCGAAGTTTTGGAGAAGGTGGTGATGGATATGTAGCTGGCGAAGGTGTAGGTGCCGTTTTACTAAAGTCGCTTGATAAAGCAATAGAGGATGGAGATCATATTTATGGAGTAGTTAAATCCAATGTAATTAATCACGGAGGAAAAACCAATGGATATTCTGTACCGAACCCCAATGCTCAAGGAGATTTAATTTTTGAATCCCTTAAAAAAGCTAAAATTGATCCTTCAACACTAAGCTATATCGAAACTCATGGTACAGGTACTGCTTTGGGAGATCCAATTGAAATTACAGGATTGAAGAAAGCTTTTGGAGAGTCTGTATCACAAAAACAATTTTGTCCCATAGGTTCGGTTAAATCAAATATAGGGCACTTGGAATCAGCAGCAGGAATAGCAGCAGTTACAAAAGTGTTACTCCAGTTAAAGCATAAACAATTGGTTCCTTCATTACATTCAACAACATTAAATCCAAATATAGATTTTAAAGAATCCCCATTTTATGTACAGCAAAAATTAACACCTTGGGCATCTTCTAACACACATCCAAGACGAGCAAGTATTAGTTCTTTTGGCGCTGGAGGTTCTAACGCACATCTTATTATAGAAGAATATAATGGAATAAATAGACCAGTAAGCGAATCCACTAATAAGACGCCACAAGCGTTTGTTCTTTCTTCTAAAAATCAAAGTGTACTTTTAAAGTACGCAGAAAAAATGATAGATTTTCTTAGAAGTAATAAAGATATTTCACTAACAGATGTAGTGTATACTTCACAAGTGGGGAGAACACCAATGAATGAACGTCTTGTAATAGTTGCCACTAGTACTGACGAACTTGAGGAAAAACTAGAGCAGTGGTTACACATTCATAAGACAAAAGGTTCTAAAGTATTAGAAAGAAATACAGAGGAGTCAGAAGGGGTTTACTATGCTAACATTAAAGATGCTCCATCTAATACCAGAGCTTTATTAGAAGGAGAGGAAGGTAATGCTTATCTAAAAGTAATAATGAATACCCGAAATCTGGAAAAATTAGCAAAACTCTGGATCTCTGGAGCAGATATTGATTGGTCTATGCTCTATCAGGATATTTATCCAATGCGTATTTCTCTTCCTACATATCCTTTTGCTAAAGAGAGATATTGGTTTAATACACCAAAAATTTCTGTAACTACAGATAATGTCGCTACACAAGAGTTTTATACAGAGGAGGTCTCTATAGAAGAAAAACAAAAGTTGCATTACTATCCTAAATGGGTAGAGGGTAATCTAAGTCTTTCAGAAGAAAAACCTACAAGTGGTTACATTTTAATTTTTGATACCACAGATGAGTTGTTTCTTACGTTACAGAAAGAATCAAAACAAGATACAGAAGGGAATTCGTATATTTTGGTAAAACCTGGACATGTTTATGAAGAAGTAGAACCCTCAATTTTTACTATTGATCCTCAACAAAAAGAACATTTTAAACAATTAGTAGAAAACCTTAGTGCAAAAGGACAGCTTCCTTATCGAATTATTCATAGTGGATTAGAAGCAGGCAATTTTGATAAAAAGGAAGATATAACCCGTCAGCTAAATTATGGCATCTATACACTGTTCCATTTATGTAAAGCTTTGATGGAACAAAAAGAACATATATCCCTTCAGATATTATCTGTTTTCTTAGGGGATATGAGTTTATCCAATTCACTAAACGCCGCATTGGGAGGGTTTTTTAAAACTCTCGCTCTGGAGAACCCATACTACCAAGCAAAAGTTATAGAGATTCAGGATGGTTTGGATAATAAGCAACTATCTATAAAAGAGAAAGTCCGTATCATTCAGGATGAATTCAATGATATAAACTGGAAGAAAAATGAAATTCGGTACAAATTTCAAAAAGAAAATCAAGCCTATGTCCGTAATATTAAAGAATTAGTACAGTTGCCTCATGTTGAAAGTAATAAAAACCGTTTACCATTAAAACAGAATGGAGTTTATATAGTATCAGGAGGCTTAGGTGGATTAGGCCTTGTTTTTAGCGAATATTTGGTGAAAAATTACCAGTGTAATTTAATCCTTTTTGGACGGTCAGTAATTAAACCAGTTCAACAGGAAAAACTCGAGAAACTCAAAACCTACGGCACTCAAATTATTTATTTACAAGCCGATGTTTCAAAGTTAGAAGATATGGAGGCAGTTGTTAAAGCTGCAAAAACCAATTTTTCACAAATCAATGGCGTTATTCATAGTGCAGGTATTAATCAAGATTCATTTATTTTCAAGAAATCGCCAGAAGAGATGAATAAGGTGCTTGCCCCAAAAGTTTATGGAACAGTTAATTTGGATCTGGCAACGAGAAGAGAAAATTTAGATGTCTTTATTCTGTTTTCTTCAATTGCAGGAATAATGGGTAATATAGGGCAATGTGATTATGCTTATGGTAATCATTTTCTTGATTCATTTGCAGAAATCAGAGATGGTTTAGTGAAAGAACAAAAACGTTTTGGCAAAACATTATCTATTAACTGGCCTTATTGGGAAGAAGGTGGGATGCATATCTCTAATGAAGAAATTACTCTAATTGAAAAGCAGACTGGTCTTTGTCCCATACCAATTAAGGAAGGTATAAAATTCATGGAAGAGTTTTTGTCGTCTGATCTATTACAAGGTATTCCTCTTTATGGGGTTTCATCCAAAATCCGACCTTACATAACTCAAGTTGCTAAAGAATTGGATAAAAACCAGTGGATTAATTCTAATTCTATAGATACAGAAATTCTTCTTGAAAAAACAGAAACATATCTCAAAACTCTGATCGGAAATGAGATTAAACTTGATCCAGAGCGGATGGATACCACAGAATTGTTTGAGTCTTTTGGTATTGATTCTATAATTATAAGTCAGATAAATATGAATCTGGAGAGAGATTTAGGTACTTTACCTAAAACTTTATTCTACGAATATTCAACGATAGAAGAATTAGCAAACTATCTGATACAGAAAGAACAGGAGGCGTTGATTGGGTTCTTGAACATAGAGTATTCCGTAAATAATTCAAGTAATCACGATCTGCAAAATTATAAAGTAGAAGCTCCAGATACATCTATAAGAGAGCGTAAGGTAGAGTCCCGAGATAAAATTAGTGAACCTTTTAAATATGAAGATTTTGAGCCTATCGCAATTATTGGAGTGCATGGAAGCTATCCTAAATCAAAAGATTTAAATACCTATTGGGAAAACCTAAAAGAAGGAAAAGATGTAACAGATATGGTTCCCAAAAGCCGATGGGATTATAAGGAATTTTATGATGAAGATCCGGCAAAGGCAGCCGAAGGAAAAATTTATTGTAAGTCAGGGGGATTTATCAGCGATGTTGATAAATTTGACCCTCAGTTTTTTAATATTACTGCAGAAGAGGCCATAATAATGGACCCACAGGAACGACTTTTTTTACAATCTGTATGGGCTACCATCGAAGATGCGGGGTATACAAAAGATAGTTTAAAAAAGCACCACCCAAAAGCCAAAAGTGCTGATGTAGGCGTATTTGTTGGGGTTACAACAAATACATATAATCTGTTAGCATCAGAAAACTGGAGCAAAGGAAATACAGTCCCCAGCGCACACCCTTGGTCAATAGCGAATCGTGTTTCCTATTTATTCGATTTTAACGGACCTAGTATGCCTGTTGATACAGCTTGCTCATCCTCTTCAGTAGCGATGCATCTTGCCTGCGAAAGTCTTAGAAAACAAGAGTGTCAGGTTGCTGTTGCAGGTGGAGTAAATTTATATTTGCATCCGTCTAAGTACCATTCTTTATGTAAAAATAGAATGATATCCCTTGGCGGGAAATGTTATAGTTATGGAGCAGGGGATGATGGTTTTGTTCCCGGTGAAGGAATCGGATCTGTTTTATTAAAACCACTTAGTAAAGCTATAGAGGATGGGGATCACATATATGGTACACTAATAGGAAGTTCGTTTGATCATAGTGGTAGATCTAATGGATATTCTGCCCCTAACCCAAATGCTCAGGCAAATTTAATCGAACAAACCCTTCAAAAAGCTAAAATTCATCCTGAAACTATCAGTTATGTAGAAGGTCACGGCACAGGAACACAATTAGGAGATAGTCTAGAAATTGTTGCTTTAACAAATGCATTTCAAAAATATACTAAGAAAAAACAATTTATTCCTATTGGCTCAGTTAAAGCTAATATTGGACATCCAGAGTCCGCAGCAGGAATCGCAGGTGTTGCAAAGGTACTTTTGCAAATGAAACAGCAACAGTTAGTACCATCTATTAATTCTGATGAGGTAAACCCTAATATCGAATTTAAAGAATCCCCATTTTATCTTCAGCATCAGCTTACTCCTTGGGAACCTTCAACAGGTCACCCCAGAAGAGCTCTTATAAATTCATTTGGAGCAGGAGGAGTTAATGCATGTTTAGTACTGGAAGAATATAAAAAATCAAAAATAATACAAGAGTATCAGGAATCTGGCCCATATCTGTTTGTACTTTCTGCAAAAAAGGAAGAACTCCTTATAGAATACGCGAATCATATACTCACGTATTTAGAAAAAGAACAGGATATAAATCTAGCAAACTTGTCTTTCACATTACAGGTGGGTCGAGAGGCTATGTCAGATAGATTGGCAATTATTTTTTCAGATAAAGCAGAACTAATTCAGCGATTGAAAGATTGGCAGAAGCATAATACAGATAAACATATTTATCAAGGAAAACTCGATCTTGGTATGAGGAGAAAGAAATCTATAGATAAAGTACAGGAATTCCAGACCTTTTTTAATACAGGAAACCTGGATAAGTTAGCCCAACTTTGGATCACTGGTATAGAAGTAAATTGGGAGAGTTTATATACTCGAAATAAACCCAGTCGAATTTCACTACCAACCTATCCTTTTGCTCAAGAGAGGTATTGGGTTTCAGATAAAGTAACCCAAGAAAAAAGGATAGTAGCAGAACCAATAAGAAGTCAATTACATCCTTTGATTTCATATAATTCATCTACATTAAGAGAAGTTCGTTTTACTTCGGTATTATCAGACAGCGAGTTTTATGCAACAGACCATAAAGTAAATGGAGAGAAGATTTTTCCAGGTTCTGGATTCATAGAAATTGCAAATATTTCAGGAAATCTGGCAGGGGAGCAAAAAGTTTGCAAAATCAGAGATATTGTTTGGGCTCACCCATTAAGTTTTAAGAAAGGGCCACAATTTATTCAGACATCTCTTAAACCCAATGGTAGTGGTACTGAATTTAAGATCACTTCTCATGATGATGAAAACGAGCAAATAGTACATTCTGAAGGGAAGCTGTTTTTTCAAAATAATAATAATCCTTCAACAAGTGTCGAAAACATTTCGGTTCAAAAACTTAAAGAACAATGTCCTGAGCCTCTGGAGAGTTCTTATTATTATAATATTTTTAATCAGGCAGGTTTTAATTATGGATTAGCATTTAAGACCATTCAGGAATTTTATGTCAATGAATCTTTTGCATTGTCAAAACTAAAACTGGCAGATCATTTAAAGGTTGATTTTGATCGTTTCACTCTTCATCCTTCTATTGTTGATGGTGCCTTACAAACTGTTGCAGGATTAATTGGTCAGACAGAATCTGCAGTTCCACATGTGCCGTTTGCGATAGATGAAATTGAGATATTCCGTTCTTTACCTCAAACATGCTATGCATATGTACAAAGGGTTAATGTAGAAGGTAGCTCTTCGTCAGATATCAAAAAGTTTACTATAAAAATCATCAATGAAGCAGGAGATGTTTTAGTCGAGATTAAAAACTTTTATGTAAGAGCATTTGGAAAGGTGGATAAACTTGATGATTTGGAGATAGAAGTAAATAACATGGCTCTTTCTGTAAGTTTATAATAAGAATGTTTTAAAATTCGGTAAAATAGAGAGTTCAAATAACAACATAAATCATATTCCAAAAAACAATGATGGTTTTGAAAAGAAACCAATGAAAGTACTCAACCAGTAATAAAGGGTTTCTTTCAATACACATAATTCAACTCTTTTGATAGAAAAAGATAGAGAGGATTATGTTACTATACTTAATTTAAAAAAACTCACTAAAATTTTCATTTATGAAAGCAATTAAAGAAGGCTTAAAGGTATTATCCAGAGGAACTTGTGGTACAGCATTTTGTTCACTATTAAACAGCGAATATGGTGTGCCAAATGAAATAGCAGAGATTGCCGCATCCCCTTTTGCAGGAGGGTTGCTTAATAGAGGGTTCCAGTGCGGAATGATAGGAGGAGCTGTTTTGGCTGCCGGAGCAGAATCATACCGTAGAAATGAAGATACTGGAGAGGCTATAGCAATGGCCATAACAGCTACACAACATCTTATGGAATCTTTTAAAAAAAAGACAAATACTATAAGCTGTAGAGATATAACCGAAATGGATTTGTCAGGAAAATTAGCCCCGCTGAAAGTATTAGTAACAGGTAAAGCATTTACTTGTATGAAACTCGCAGGGAAGTGGGCTCCCGATGCTATTAAGTCAGCCGATGAGGGCTTGTCTGATGAAACTGTAAGTTTTTGTCCAGGATCTGTGAGTTGTGCTTCAGAGGTGGTGAAAAAAATGGGAGCTACAGATGAAGAAATGCTTATGGTGGCAGGATATGCTGGAGGTCTTGGTTTAAGCGGAAAAGAATGTGGAGCATTAAGTGCTGCGATTTGGTATAAGATGGTAGATTGGATCAAAAAAAATCCAGGTAAATCCCCATCTTCATTTGATAGTCAGGAAACTAAAAAAATGCTAAGAGCTTTTTATGTTCAAACCGATTCGGAGGTATTATGTAGCAAGATTACTAACAAAGAATTTAAAGATATAGATGATCATTCTGATTATATAAAAAGCGGAGGCTGCAAGAAGATCATCGATGCATTGGCTGCATTATAATTTAAAATACAAGTATCATGTTAAAACAGTTATTGAGCAAACGAAATATTTATTTCGATCATAACGCAACAACCTACCTAGCACCTCGTGTAAGAAGGGTAATGAACAGAGTTTTAAAATCTTATTGGGGAAATCCTTCTTCTGGATATGCAAAAGGAAAAATGTCAGCGCAAATTATCGAAAAAGCTCGTGAAAATGTTGCTGCTGCAATAGGGGCGCATTCACATGAGGTATATTTTTCGAGTTGTGCAACAGAATCTAATAATGCTTTATTAAAAACGGTAAGTAATCATTTCTATCCAGAAAAAAACAAAATCATTTCCACACCAATAGAGCATCCATCGGTAGCTAATACATTAGAGTATTTGAAGACTAAAGGAATAGATGTTCAATATTGCCCGGTAGATAGTTCTGGACGTGTAGTGCTTAAAGAACTTGAAGCAATGATCGATGATAAAACTTTTCTTGTTTGCTGTATGTTGGCAAATAATGAAATTGGTACAATTCAGGATATTAAAAAGATATCTGCAATGGCAAAAGCCAAAGATGCGTTGGTTTTTTCAGACTGTGTCCAGGCATTAGGTAAAATCCCAATAAACGTAAAGGAATTAGGGGTTGATTATGCAACGTTTTCTGCTCATAAACTATATGGTCCTAAAGGTGTTGGCGCTTGGTATGCCAAAATTAGTTGTCCCTTAGAGCCATATATACATGGAGGAAGTCAGGAAGAAGGAATGCGGGCAGGTACCGAATCTATTCATAATATAGCAGGTTTTGGGGAAGCTTGTAAACATGTAGATAAACTTATTTCCCTTTCCATGAAAAATGAGCCTCTTAAGAAGATGTTTATTACGGAATTAAAAGAAATAAAAAAGGATTTAATAGTTAATTCTCCAATAGACAATTGTTTAGTGAATACCATTAATTTAACTTTCCCTGGTATTAGCAGCGGTGAATTGATGAAAATGCTCGATTATAAAGGGGTTGCGGTTTCTTCAGGATCAGCATGTAGTGCTTCTTCAAACAAACCATCACATGTTTTAAAAGCTATAGGCTTAACAGATGACGAAGCACAGGAATCTATTAGAATAAGTTTTGGCGTAAAGACAAAAGATAAGCATATCAAATATGCCTTAAAGGTGATGAAACAATATATTCTAGAAGAAAAAAACGTTAAAGAATTAAATTCACTTGTAAAACTTAAAGAATCTGGACTATAGATGACTAAACATAATTATTCAAATAAAAAATAATGAAAGATTGAAACGAGTATTAAGAAATTTAAACACCAACTTTTGAGAAGTAATTGATTAAATTTATTAATGCAGAAACGAAGTGTTTACTCTCGTTCTTTATTTTATAATTAGAGAGATATTAAACGATTACTAAAATTTAAATGTGTAAAAATGGATAAATCCGAAAAGTTTTGGAATAAGAGCGCAAATGGGTATGATAAGGAAGAAATGAAGGATCGAGATGTACGAATTAAAATCCTTGAAAAAACTAAAAAATACCTTAAAAAAAAGGATAATGTTTTAGATTATGGATGCGCAACTGGAATATTAGCAAATGAAATAGCAGGTGATGTAGAAATGGTTTATGGGATGGATATATCGTCTAAAATGATCCAAATTGCAAAAAACAATGCTAGTAAACTTGATATTCAAAATGTAAAGTATACGCATACAACAATATTTGATGAAAACTATAAGTCAGGAACCTTTGATGTAATTTTAGGAGTTTATTTACTTCACTTGTTAGAAGATATGCCTAAAGCAATGAATAGAATACATGAATTGTTAAAACCTGGAGGATTATTTATTTCTGTAACACCTTGTTTAGGGAAAAGATCCCTTACAGGTATCTCGTTATCCTTTTTTAGTAAAATAGGGTTAATACCAAGCCTCAAAACATATAATATTTCTGAATTAGAAGGCTCCATTACAAATATGGGTTTTAAAATTATTGAAAGTGAATGTTTACAAAAAAGAGGACAACAATATTTTATTGTAGCAAAAAAGAATTAAAAGATTTTGTGATAATATATCATTAAAATAAAACACACAAAAAACTAATTAAAAAAAACAATATGGAAACAACTATGTATAATAATGAGGGTGGGGCATCAGAGATTAGTCAACCTAAACAAGAAGAAAAAGACAAGCAAAAAAATAGTAAATCAGAAATAGCATTTGCTGAGTTGGAGCGAGGTGTATATGCAGCGTTAGAAACGTATTCTAATGTACATCGGGGGAGCGGGCATAATTCGATGGTGTCTTCATGTTTGTATGATCAAGCAAGAAATATAGCCTTAGAATATATGGGATTGAATGAAGAAAAATATATTGTTGTTTTCTGTTCTTCAAAAAGAACAAAAAACCTGAAATCTCAACTTAAACCAGGAACTTACCAATCTTTGACAAGTCAAGAAGTGGGAATTCCACTAGGTATAACGGCAGTTGCTATAGATAAAAAAGCATTGCCAAAAGGTAGTCCATCTGAATGTGGAGGAGGAACAGCAAGACTTGTTGCAGCAGGTTGGGTAATCTGGAACAATGGACCAGATAAATTTGAAGCAGGTACTCCAGCTATTGTTAATGTAATTGCATTTAGTAAGTCGCTTTTACTGTTAAAACAATACGGAAAAGATATATTTAAGAAATTACCTAATACAGACCAAGATATAAAAGAATTGCTTTATAAAGATGAATTGGAGAAATACTCTGGAGTCGAACTTATGAAGCAACTTAGAGAGACTTTAATAGGTCGTGGGTTCATTGTACCAACAATGGAAGGTGAAAAGCAATTTGTAAACTTAGATAATAGTGCGAGTACTCCTACGTTTATTCCAATATGGAACGCTTTCCGTCACGCAATTCGTTTACCAGAACAAAGAAAACAAGATTTGGTTCGGGAGGTAAAAACTATTTGTAGTGAAATCCTTGGGGCACCATTAGATACTTATGATATTATTTTTACTAAAAACACTACAGAATCGATCAATCTTGTGTCCGAAAACTTAGCTAATGAAACTGAAAAGGATATTGATCCTGCAGTCCTAATATCAATATTAGAACACTCTTCTAATGATTTGCCATGGCGTATGGCATCTAAAATGTCACTGATTCGATTGGGAATAGATGCGGACGGTTTTATTGATTTGGATGAGTTAGAAACAAATCTACGTGAGCACAATCAAGAACATAAATACGGAAAGAAGCGAATTAAAATTGTAGCTATAAGCGGTGCCTCTAATGTATTAGGAACATGTAATGATATAGATAAAATCAGTTCTATTACTCATAAATATGGAGCACAACTGTTAGTAGATGGAGCACAGTTAGTTGCACATCGTAAAGTTGAAATGGAAAAAGATGAGATTGATTACATGGCTTTCTCAGCTCATAAGGTATATGCTCCATTTGGCACAGGAGTATTGGTTGTTAAAAAGGGATTACTTAATTATAATCCAGATGAAATAAAACAAATCGAATCCTCTGGAGAAGAAAATATAGGAGGTATCGCCTCATTAGGAAAAGCACTTGTACTGCTAAGACGTATTGGTCTGGATGTGATTCATGAAGAAGAACAGATGTTAACCAAACGAGTATTGAAAGGCTTGTCCACGATACCAAGCCTTAGAGTTTTCGGGATAAAGGATTTGAATTCTCCTAAATTTGATCAAAAAATAGGTGTTATTGTCTTCGAAACAAGAGAAATTCTACACAATAAGTTAGCTAAAGAGATGTTTCAAAAAGGAGGGATCGGTGTACGTTACGGTTGTCATTGCTCTCATTTACTAATCAAAAACTTGCTTAAAACTCACCCTGTACTTGAACAGGTTCAACGTGCTGTGCTAACCGTATCTCCTAAGACCCAGCTTCCAGGGGTTGTAAGGGTTAGTCTTGGTATAGAAAATACAGAAGAGGATATTGATACCTTGATAGATGTATTAAATAAGATAACGAATCAGCCCAAAGGAAAAGTTAGTAGTGATCAAAAGAAAGCAACTGCCCAAGTAGAGTCTGATTTTAAAAAACAATTAGATAAGTTTTCTAAAGCTGCAATCCAACGAGTCTATGCATAGTTGTTTTAATAAGATACAAATGTTTATAAAAAGCAACAGTCTCATCTCTATAGTATTGTAAGTGCTTATTACTTGTAATTTAGCAGTTTAGTCTTTTTCAATCAAGTAAAGAGATACTTTACTTGATGATCTTAATGAGGCATAACCATGGTTATGCCTTTAAGAGGATATGTCATTATTTGTTCAGTAGTTATCAGGAAATGATAATTAGACTTGATCTAATATTTGATGATTAATAAGGCTAAATATGGCTCAACATTTTGTTGGAAAAAAAAACAGATTCAATCATGAATCATTACAAATCATTTGGGATACCTTATGTTTTTAAGAACTATTTATCTGTACGGGTACTTAGTCCATATATGTAAAGATGTAAGGACCGTCAAAAAAACTTAATTTTTAATCATTTAATAATAGAAAAATATATGCGAATAGCAGGAATTGAAGCGATGAATGTCTTTGCAGGCACAACATTTTTGGATGTAGAAAAGCTTGCAGAACATCGTAAATTGGATACATCCCGATTTAAAAACCTTCTTATGAAGGAGAAAACCGTAGCATTACCTTACGAAGACCCAGTTACTTTTGGAGTAAATGCGGCTAAACCCATTATTGATGCTCTTAGCCCAGAAGAAAAAGATCGTATTGAGTTAGTAATTTCATGCACAGAATCGTCCTTTGATTTCGGTAAATCAATGAGTACTTATTTCCATGAGATTTTAGATTTAAGTCGCAACTGTCGTTTATTTGAAGTGAAAAATGCATGTTATTCTGGAGTAGCAGGGTTTCAAATGGCAGTTAATTTTATTCTGTCTCAAACTTCTCCTGGAGCAAAAGCTTTGGTTATCGCAACGGATGTATCTCGTTTTATGATTGAAGAAGGTGGAGATGCACTCACCATGGAATGGTCATTTGCGGAACCCAGTGGAGGAGCAGGTGCTGTCGCTATGTTGGTTAGCCAGAAACCCCATGTATTCCAAGTAGATATTGGGGCTAATGGCTATTATGGTTATCAGGTTATGGATACATGTAGACCGACTACAGATGGCGAAGCTGGGGATTCAGATTTGTCATTACTTTCTTATTTAGATTGTAGTGAGAATGCTTTTTATGAATATCAAAAACGTGTTCCTGAGGCAGATTACGCCAAAACTTTTAGTTATTTGGCATTTCACACTCCCTTTGGAGGAATGGTCAAGGGCGCCCATCGTAATTTAATGCGTAAAACGGTAAAAGCAAAAACTAAGGATATTGAAATAGATTTTGAGAACCGTGTAGTTCCTGGATTAATCTACTGTCAACGGATTGGTAATATTATGGGAGCTACAGCCATGATGTCTCTTGCTAGTACTATCGAGAATGGTAGTTTTGATGGACCACAAAGAATAGGTTGTTTCTCTTATGGGTCGGGCTGTTGTTCTGAGTTTTTTAGTGGTATAGTTAGTGAAGAAAGTCAGAAAAGTATGCAGAAATTTAATATAAAAGAGCAATTTGATAAGAGATATGAATTAACAATGGATGAGTACGAAAATCTGTTAGTTGGTAGTAATGCAGTAAAATTTGGCACACGTAATGTAACTTTGGATGCTGATTTTATTCCCCAGTCCAAAAAAGCACTTGGTAAAGAGACACTTTTTTTGAAGGAAATTAAGGAATTTAAAAGAATATACGAATGGAGGTCATAAGTAACACAACATCTTACGAAACTATAAAAGTTAGATTCGAAGGCGATATTTGTTTTATTCAAATCGATCGTCCAGAGGCTAATAATGCAATTAATAATAGTCTAGTCGAAGAATTTACTAATGTACTTAATTTATGTGAAGAGGAGATTAAAATAGTAGTTATTGAAGGTTCTGAGGAAGTGTTCTGTTTTGGAGCGGATTTTAAAAGTATTCAGGAAAGTCTTGAAAACGGTGTTTTACATCAGGAACAAAACCCAGAATTAATGTATGATCTGTGGACTAAACTGTCCTCAGGACCCTACATTACTATTGCACATGTTAGAGGAAAAGCTAATGCTGGAGGTATTGGGTTTGTAGCTGCTTGCGATATAGTACTCTGTGAAGAAAAAGCAGTATTCAGTCTATCTGAACTTCTTTTTGGGTTGATGCCTGCTTGTGTTTTACCTTTTTTGATTCGCCGGATTGGGTTTTCTAAAGCGCACTATATGACATTGATGACACAGCCTGTATTGGCAAAGCAAGCACATGAATGGGGCTTGGTGGATGCATATGAAGAGAATAGCGAGAATCTGTTAAGAAAACATTTATTACGACTACGACTACTATCAAAACAAGGGGTTACTCGTTATAAAAGTTACATAAACAAACTAAACAATTTTCATGAGGCTTCTAAACCAGATGCTCTGGCTGCTAATATTGAAGTGTTTTCTGATCAAAATAACTTGGATAAAATATCAAGGTTTGTAAAAACAGGACAGTTTCCTTGGGAATGAATGTAAATATTTTATCTGGATGTAATTTTTCCAGATAAGATTGCTATAGAATTCTCTATAAAATGGGTTTGACTAATGTTTTTTTAAGTGTGCAAAAGTCAAACCCATATAGTTTTTTAGATTCTATTTTAAATAATTTTTTGATAGATTTTAGACAGACGCAAAGAATATAAATCATTATAATTTACTTTTAAGGAAAGTATGAAGGGTAACTCCAACTTCGTCAAGCATAGTATATATAGTATTATTTTTTCATTTTTTTGTTTTTCATTTTCTTATAGTCAGATTCCCGTTGAAAAGGATTCTATAGGAGGTTGGGAGGATTTTAATATGATTGATATAGAACCTTCTATAAATCAAGAAAAAAACAAGTCTCCTTCATGGAGTTCTAGTATATTTAAAGGTACGCGTTTAGGAATCCAATATGATATAGCTTATAAATTTGAAAAACCAGACAAAATAATGAATAATAGGCTTTCATATAGGTTAGAATATTCTCGAGCTTTCTTAGATTATTTTTCACTTCATGTGGATACTAAGTTGTTTACTTTTTTTAAAAATGATCATAGGATTAAAAGTGAAGAGGATATAATGTCGTTTGAAGGAAGGACAAGGGAAGCTTATTTACAGGCTAGTTTTAATAAAACAAGTATAAAAGCAGGAATCCAAGTAATCGTATGGGGAGAATCGGATTATGCGATTGTTACAAATGAAATAGGCCGTTTAGACTATAGAGAACCGTTAAGTCTTAATATAGATGATTTAAGAATTGGTCAACCAATGCTTACTGTTGATCAGTATACATCCTTCGGAAATTGGAGTGGTTTTTTTGTGCCTTATCCACAATTTAATGAGCAACCAAGAAAAGGAACAGGATATTATTATGATCCTTTTGATGGAAATGTTGAATATGAAAAGAAAAAACAAGATGAAAATTTTTTTGAATATGGTTTAAGATGGAGGAAAACTTTTGGTAAGAGTGATATTAGTATTATGGCAGCTAGTTTAATAGACAATCAATATGCTTTAACGATGATTTCTCCTAATCTTATATCTAGAAGTAAAGAACGTTTTTTTATGACTGGTGCGACCTTCAATCGAGCAATAAATAATTTTCTGGTTAAAGGGGAAGTAGCTATAAAATCACAAAAAACATATAATGATGCATCGTTTCAGATGGTAAAAAAAGATGCGCTAGATGCATCATTCGGGATTGATTATTCGCCCAACAGTACCTTTACATTAAGTATGGAAGCCGTAAACTACCATATAATGAATTGGACAGATGAAATTCAGGGCATTCCCAGAAATAATCACATATTGTTGTTAGCCTTGAGCAAACAATTAATGAAAAATGATTTAGCTCTTAGCTGGGCTTCTATGTATAATGGTCCTTATACCAACTTTTTTAATATATTATCCGCTTCCTATAATTGGAATGATCATATTACATTAAATTGTGATGTACTTATTCCCATCACCGATGATGTTAAAAGTGGTTTTTATCCGTATCGGGATCAAAAACAATTCGCTTTTAGGGTTTTATACCAGCTTTAGTAGATTATATTTAGTCTATCTATAATATTCTTGAGATATTACAAATAATCTGAAAAAATTCAAATAAAAATAGAAGAGTAGTTTTTTGTCAGATAACCAATAGATTTTCATAACGCTCATTAAAGAAAGTTAGGTTAAGCGTTGAGACGGAATTACAAAAAACTGTTTTTATAAAACAAAATTATTAAATGAATAAACAGAATATATTTATGTTTTCTGGGCAAGGGTCTCAATACTACCAAATGGGTAAAGAGCTCTACGAACAGCATAAACAATTTAGATATTGGATGGATCATTGTAATGAAATGGTTTCTCCATTAATAAAAACCTCTTTAATTGATGTTCTTTATCGAGGAAAGGGAAAAAGTGAACCCTTTGATAACATTCTCTATACGAACCCTAGCTTATTGTGTATACAATATAGTATGTTTAATCTGCTTAAGGAAATGGATATTCAACCAGATTTCTTAATGGGTTACAGTATAGGGGAGCTTAATGCAGCCGTTGTTTCGGAGGCTATTTCCTTAGAGGATGGGATTAGTCTAGCATTTGATATTGGTAAACTTACTAATGAAAAGACCAAACCTGCGAGCATGTTAGCCATTATGGGATCAAAATCAATAATAACTGATTTTTCAGACATTTTTCATAATTGCTGGCTCACAGCAGAGAATTTTCAGGATAATTTTGTTGTAAGTGGGTTACCGCATACTATAAAAGATCTTCATGAAAATTTGAAGAAAAAGAATATAATGTCTCAAATATTACCAGTTAATTATGGGTTTCATACAGAGCTCATAGATCCAATAGAAAAGGACTTTAAAAAACGTATAAAAAATATCCATATATCAACCACCAAAATCCCTATGATTTCGTCATTAAAAGAAGGGGTAATTCAGGAGTTAGACAGTGATTATTTATGGAAAGCTATCCGATATCCTGTCAATTTTGAACAAACGGTTAAAAAAATAGAACAAACAGGTGATTATGTTTTTATAGATATAGGACCAAGTGGAACTCTGTCAACTTTTGTTAAATATATACTTTCATCAAATTCTACTTCAGTTTCTTTACAGATGATAAATCAATTTGGAAGAGATTTGAATGCTATTGAAAAATTAAAAACTTGTCTGTGCTAGCAGTATTAGTTGTTATAAAATTAAAAATTTTCACAGAATAATTATGAGAAACGGCGCTGTACCCAAGAGGTCTAAGGGAAAGGCTCGCAAAGCCTTTATTTCAGTGGTTCGAATCCACTCGGCGCCTCTAAAAAAATCATAATAAAGTACAAATTTACACATCCATAAAAATTGAAAATTTAAGAATGAATATTAAACATATAGATGTTGGATATAGCGGTGTAATACAAGTTGTTATACTTAGAATAACATATATGTCTATGGTGAACTATAGCTATATGGTATTAGATCATATTAATAATCAGGCAATTATTGTAGATCCTGCCTGGGATATGGAAAAAATAGAGCAAACGTTAGAGGATACAGGAACAGTTCTGAGGGGAATTTTACTTACTCATTCTCACCCTGACCATATTCATTTAGCCAGACCATTAGCAGAAAAATATCATTGTCCGATATGGATGTCAAATGAAGAAATAGAGGATTCTGGATTTAGTGCTCCCCAATTAGTTGGTATAGATAAAACACCATGGTCTGTTGGACAAATACAAATCGAACCTATATTTACGCCAGGTCATACACCTGGAGGAATGTGTTACCTAATAGGAAATAGTCTGTTTACAGGTGATACATTATTTATAGAAGGTTGTGGTTTATGTCCAGATATACAGTCTGCACATGATATGTTTGAAAGTATCGAATATTTAAAAAATAGACTAAAGCCAGAAACGCTCATTTTTCCAGGACATAGTTATGGAAGACCACCTGGTCAAATGTTTTCATACGTGTTGAAAAATAATATATATCTACAATTTAATAATAAAAATGATTTTACAGCTTATCGTTTAAGGAAAGGACAGAATAAAGTAAGCTTTTTCGATTTTAAGTAAGGATATAAAAGTCAAAAATTAGTACATTATATAATAATATATTTAAATTAAATAAGTGAAATTATGTCAAAAGAACATGTTTTTGAAGTAGTAAAAAATATCATAGTGGAAGTACTTCCTGATGTAGAATTAGATCAGGTTTCCATAGAAAAAAGTTTGAAAGATCTTGGAGCTAACT
Source organism: Aquimarina muelleri DSM 19832 (assembly GCF_000430665.1). Taxonomy (GTDB): domain Bacteria; phylum Bacteroidota; class Bacteroidia; order Flavobacteriales; family Flavobacteriaceae; genus Aquimarina; species Aquimarina muelleri. The sequence continues at coordinate 33,236 of NZ_AUML01000046.1, forward strand.
CGATTGATAGGATGGAGATTGTTACCATGTCGATGGAAGAATTAGATCTTAAAATACCATTAATGAGTTTTGCCCAAGTTGGTAATATTGAAGGCATGGTCGATGTATTAACAGATAATTATGTGGCCTCTGTCGAAAGTAATTAGACTAGTACAGAGTAATACTAATGAATTAACAAAAAACTGAGCTAATTATTTTGATTTGGGATTAAAATGAAATAAATAATGGTTACAACCAATAAAGTTGGAATTACTGGTATGGGAATCGTTTCTTCGATAGGCAACGATATTTCTACATTTAGTAATTCTTTAAGGAACGGTACATCTGGAATTAAGCAAGCAGCAATCTTAAAAGAACCAAAAGTATCTGTTGATATCGCGGCTAAAATAGAAAATTTTTCCTTTTCAGATTCTATAGATCATTTTCAAAATGTATCGGATAAAAAATATCATCTTGCCAAGCGATTAGGAAGAAGAGCTCCTTTTGTTATTCAAACATCCATCCTATCAGCTTTAGAGGCTTGGTGTAGTGCCAGACTGTATGATGGCAAGATTTTGCCAGAACGAATAGGAGTTATTGTTGCGGGCCAAAATAGTACTCAAAATTATCAATATGACTTGATTTCAAAATTCAAAAAAGATCCTGAATACCTTTCTCCTCGTTATGCACTTGAGTTTTTAGAAACCAATCAAGTGGGGGTTTTAAGTGAATTATTTGATATAAAAGGAGAAGGATTTGTTGTGGGGGGAGCCTCTGCTACTGGAAATGTGGGAGTAATTAAAGGTTCCCAACTTGTTCTTTCGGGTATAGTTGATGTATGTATGGTGGTTGGTGTTGCTGCAGATCTTTCGCCCATGGATATTCAAGGTTTTATAAATATTGGAGCTATGGGTGGCAAAAAATATATAAACCAACCAGAAAAAGCCTGTCGTCCTTTTGATAAAGAACATGAGGGTTTTATTTATGGTCAGGCCAGTGCATGTGTAATTCTAGAATCAGAATCCAGTGCTATTAATAGAGGTATTCCTTTTCTGGCAGAAGTTAAAGGCAGTGCATTTCATCTGGATAGTAATAGTTCTGCCAATCCAAATGTAGATGGAGAAGCAAGAACTATGCTTTCAGCGCTAAGCCAAGCAGGGGTATCAGTTTCAGATGTTAATTATATAAATACGCATGGGAGTTCTTCTCCTTTAGGAGATAAAACGGAGGCTGAAGCTATTCAAAAGGTGTTTAAAAACCATACGTCTAATTTATGGTTAAACTCAACAAAAAGTTTAACAGGACACTGTTTATATTCCGCAGGACTAGTAGAACTTATTGCGACAGTTGAACAAATGAACAAAGGATTCTTACATCCGAATAAAAATCTCGAAGTTCCTATTTGTGATGATTTGCAATTTTGCGGTGCAGAAGCTTTGGATTACCATATAGATGTTGCGATGAGTAACTCTTTTGGATTTGGCGGAATAAACACCTCTGTAGTATTAAAGAGAGGATAAAATTAAAAGATATAAAACTAATATATAAAATATAAAAAAATGAAAAAAACATTTGTATTCCCAGGGCAGGGCTCACAAAGAAAAGGAATGGGAGGAGATCTTTTTGATGAATTTCCTGTACTAACAAAAAAGGCAGATAAGATATTAGGATATTCTATAAAAGAACTTTGTTTAGAAGATCCTAATAAACAATTGAATAAAACTCAGTATACCCAGCCAGCATTATATGTAGTAAATGCTCTGTCATATCAGAAGAAAATTAAGGATGGAGAAAAGAAACCTGATTTTTTAGCAGGCCATAGTTTGGGGGAATATAATGCATTACAAGCAGCAGGAGTATTTAGTTTTGAGAGTGGACTTAGGCTGGTAAAGAAGAGAGGAGAGCTTATGAGTAAGGCTAAGAATGGAGGAATGGCTGCTATTTTAAAATCTTCAGAGGAGCAAATTAAGGAAATATTAAAAGAAGCTAATCTAGCTATTGATATTGCAAACTTAAATGCACCTTCTCAGATTGTTATCTCTGGTTTAAGTGAAGATATAGCAAAAGCACAACCATACTTTGAGAAAGCCAATACGATGTTTATTCCTTTAAACACCAGTGGGGCATTTCATTCTCGTTATATGAAAGAAGCAGCTGCTGAGTTTGAAAAATTAATAAAGAAAACTAGATTTGTTAAACCAAAAATTAAAGTAATAGCGAACGTAACAGGGAAAGTCTATGGGTTTAAAAATATTGGTAAACACCTAACGGACCAGTTGTCTAATAGTGTAAGATGGTCTGAAAGTATGACATATCTATTAGATCAAGGGGAAATGGAATTTGAAGAACTTGGAGTAGGAGATGTGTTGACCAAATTGATAGGATATATCAAAAAGGATTATACAAAAAAAACCAATACACAGTCAGAAGAAAAAATAAAGATTGTTGCAGAAAAAGATATCGAGACCAAATCAGATAAAAAAAGTAGTTCAGAAACAAAAGCCAAGGAAAAGAAACAATTGGATCCAGCCGAGCTTGTTGAGCAATGGAATCAAGTTTATCCAATAGGAACCAAAGTGATTTCAGATTTTTATGATACAGAATTAGAAACCAGAACAGAAGCAGTGATGTTATTCGGCCATCGGGCAGCAGTATACATGAAAAATTATAATGGATATTTTGATCTGAGGGAAGTGAGACCTGCACAATAGTAGTATTGTATGAAAAACCAGCACGATTAGAAAAAAAATTAAAAGTATAAAGTAAGAATTGTTTTGATTATTTCAGATGACATCCTAGTCTATAAAACAATATATATAAACAGATGAAAAATAAATTAATATTTATTTTTTTAGATGGGGTTGGTTTAGGCGAAAAAGTGGATTCAAATCCATTTACTAAAGCGTTTATGCCAACAATATTTAATCTAATTGGAGAGAAATTAACGAATACAACAAATGTTACTGAGCAAAATATCTTGGTAAAAGGTATTGATGCTTGTTTAGAAATTGAGGGAGTTCCTCAAAGTGCAACTGGGCAAACATCTTTGTTTACTGGTTATAATGCTCAGAGACATTTGGGGTATCATTTAATGGCGTACCCAAACGATCAATTAATATCATTGATCAATAAACGATCAATTTTTAAATATGCCAAAGAAAACCATATCAAGAGTATTTTTGCAAATTCTTATACAGACAAATTTTTTAAATCTTTTGATAGCACTTCACCTAATTATAGTGTGACGACCCGTTGTGTTTTAGCAGCCGAAAATAAATTTAATACATTAGATGATCTTGTAGAAAACAAAGCTGTACATTGGGATATAACAAACGTTACTTTGCAAGATATTCCAAATAATAAGGTACCTTTGATAACTCCGTTTACAGCAGGTGAAAACTTGAAAAATTTAACCACTGACTATGATTTGGTTTTGTATGAATGTTTTTTACCCGATTTAATTGGTCACAGAAAGGATATGAATAAATCTATTATGTTTTTGGAAATGTTTGATAAATTTTTAGAAGGAGTCATCTATAATAAATCTGAAAACGTTCAAGTTTTAATTTCTAGTGATCATGGAAATATTGAGGATCTGTCTTTTGGAGGTCATAGTAAAAATCCAGTTCCTTTTATTTTAATAGGTAATAAAGCACATCACTTTTTAAAGATTGATACTATTAATGAAATATTTGATATGATATTCTCAAAACTATTTGGTATAGTCTCTATTAGTGAGTTTGAAAAAATCTAGTAATGCAACCAATAAATATATTTTTCACATCCTTTAAAAAACCACTAGATCAGGAGGTTTTCTCAGATTATCTATCATTATTGCCTGTAGAGTTAAGAGAAAAAAATTTACGTTACATTCGATGGCAAAATAGACATGCCCATTTGTTTGGACGATTATTGCTTATGGAAGCGTTAAAAATTTATGGAGTAGAAAAGGATATTTGGGAGCATATAGCGTATACTTCATATCATCGACCATATTTGACCTTAAATGGATACGATTTTAATATATCACATTCTGGTGATTTTGTAATTTGTGCTATAGGTAAAAATGTAAGATTAGGTATTGATATCGAAGAAAACAGAGATGTAGACTTTAAGCGTTTCTGGAATATAATGACTCCTGATCAGTGGGATGAAATTAATCGATCAAGTTGTTCATTAAAAATGTTTTATAAATATTGGACAATTAAAGAGAGTGTGATTAAGGCAGACGGAAGAGGGTTTTATATCCCATTGGATAAACTTGAGGTAAAAAATAATACCGTACAACTCGAGGAAAAACTATGGTTTGTAAATGAGCTGGAATTTACTAGCGGCTATAGTGTGGCGTTAACAACTAGTAAGCTATCAACATTTAAAATGCATGAAGTAAACTTTTACAAATCACATCTAGTTTAACCTCCCCCCGATACTTGTCTAGAGAAAAAATATATTTTTGGAAGCGTAGCTTGTAAGTTTCTTTCTAGGTTATTTATTAGATGTAAGCATACTTTAAGTATTTAGGTTCTTATAAGGTAAATACAGTATGATTTTTTCTGTTATAATCTATACCAATTTAATCTTAAAAATTCACATCTAAATTTATTCATTTTCTATTTTATTTTCTTGTTCGTGATTTCCGATAGCTACTGCTATGCAAATCAATTACAGTGTTATAAAAACAAAAAAGCAATTTCATTTTTTATACAACATTTCATAATTAATAGGTATTATTCATTAACTAATAAAACTTTTTTGTCAAACCCCTTGAATAGTAACCACATTCCAAAAGACAACTCAATTATAGCAGTTGGTGCATTTAAGATCAAATATTCAGTAGTGATAATTTCTATAACCTGAAATAATACTAAAAAACTTGCAATAGCGGATAGTAGAGTACTTACTACTCCCCAAATAGGAAACCATTGTGGAAGTAATTTTGATTTGAATACTAGTATATATAATAAAAAATTTCCTGTACATAAAACCAAAATCATAAACACATGATTTATATAATCTCTAGTCATTTTTAATACATTACCGAGAACCTCAATGTTTAATGTATTCTTATGTGGGATTTTCGTAAATTCTTCACTTAAAACAAGAATAGATAATAGTACAATAGTTCCGATAATTAGAAGCGTTGAAGCAATTATTCTAAAGGTCAAAAAACCAAGAGCTAAACTAGTGTCATATTTTTTTAAAATAGGATATAACAAAAAGGCAATCCCAGAATACGTTAATGAGATAATAAACTGAAAAACAGCACCCATTATTACTTCAGTATTATTCTTCGCTGCTTCGGTTAAATATTGCGGACAGTCAATTGCGGGGACTATACTAAAAACACCTGCAATTATTCCAGTGACAAACAATAAACCAGCAATTCTTATTTTAAGCTTCATAATTGTCCTTTGAATTAATGTGGTTATAAGACTTAATAAAGTTATTAAAAATACTCTAAGTACGAGGTGTATGACACCATCGAATTTGTATGTTTTTCGTATAAATCCGAATAGTTATTATATTATTTATTTTATAGATGGTATTACCCAAATTATTCAATGGTTAACCCTTTTAATAGAGTGCTTTCTATTTTTTTTTAGGTCTAGATTTTTAATATTAAATATTTTTTAAACAAAAAATATTTTCACGACTTTTTTTAATAAATAGAAACAATCCTGTCCTAAATAAATTTGTATCATAAAAATTTTAGCCATTTTACATACCTATCGCTATATTTAAGTAAATATTCAAAAAAGAACCCCTTGTATATATTGATTTGGCGGAGGTTGCTTTTTCTGAAACGGATTGTCGAGCCATTTATGGAGGTTAACCTTTACAAAAAGGTTAAGTCTTATGAAGGCTACTAAATTAGACAAGTACCAAGGATGTTTTGCTTGTGTTTTTAACGCTTTTAAGATAAGAATTGTGATCAGAGCAGTCCAAATTTGTATCATCACGGCATTTTGGGTAGTTCCGATAAAAGATTTAATATGTAGTTGTTGCTTTATATCTCTAAAAAAT
>NZ_AUML01000047.1 GCF_000430665.1 Aquimarina muelleri DSM 19832
GTTGCGCCAGTGAATCCTGTACGACCTGTAAATCCAGTTCTACCCGTTGCACCTGTTGGACCTCTAGGGCCTGAGGTTAATAAAGAGGATAAATCTACAGATCCACCGTCTTCAAGGCTTAAAATATTTGTAACAGGATTAAAGGATAGTTGTTGATTGTCGCTGCTATTGCATAAACTACTCCAGCTGTTATTATTATATTGAAAAACACAGTTGTCATCTACATTATAGATTAAAGCTCCATTTAGAGGAGTAATAGCATTCATTTGAGTAGTAGTAACTCTAGTAAGTACGAATGTTTTATCAATGCTTTCTAATTCAAGAACAGAAAAAGGATGTATTTGATTGGGATCGTCACCAATCTTAACCTGTGCTTGCGTATACAAAAAAGATAAAAATAAGAATAGAAGTGGTAATTTTATCTTCATATTTATGTTTTGTTTTGGGGTAAAACTTATTGTAATTATGGTATAACTATAACATTTAGTTTAGTTTAAAAAACTATTTGTTGAGTATAACAAGATAAATATAAAATGTTAAAGTGTTAAAACATAATTATCTTAACAAAGATATAACAATTTCGATAAAAAACAATTTTTAACGACAAAAGACGATTTTCTTTAAAATATTTTTCACATTAAAAAAAAATAACTTTTCTTTTTTTAATGTGAAAAATATAAATACATTTGCATCAGTAAAAGCGGGAGTAGCTCAGTTGGTAGAGCGTCAGCCTTCCAAGCTGAATGTCGCCAGTTCGAACCTGGTCTCCCGCTCTAAAAGAGGTCTTATTTTAATAAATAAGACCTCTTTTTTTATAATTGCTGTTTTTTTTCTATTTACATAAGGGATTAACTTGTAATATGTATATTCGTTATTATCCATTATTTAAAAATAGGTTTTGATAAAATTTAATTAAAAATGAATAGTAGAAATTTTACGAATATTATAAGATATTTCATGGATGAATGGTTGCCTCCTGCAATTAGAGATTCTAAGTTTTTTATGTATCTTTTTTATTACTATGCTTATAGAGGAAAAGATATTAAAACAATAATGAATCTGAAATCTGTTATTTTTAAATGGACGGATAAAGAATTTTCAGATTTTTATTCGAATAGGAATACGCGATTTTCTAATAGTAGAGTAACGGATATGTCTAGCCAATGTATTAATTATGTCTTTGATAATATTGTATGTGATAACCATACTCTTTTAGATGTGGGTTGCGGTAACGGATTTTTACTTGATTATGCTACTAAAAAAGGTTTTAAAACAACAGGGTGTGATATTATAGATGGAAAAAGTTTTGAACATAGCGATTACTATCAGGCTAATATTGAAAATTTACCTTTTAAAGATGATTCTTTTGATGTTGTTATGGCTACACATACCTTGGAACATGTATTGGATTTCGAAAAAGCAGTAAAAGAATTAAAGCGTATAACAAAACACAAATTATGTGTTGTGGTTCCTTGTCAAAGAGCATATTATTATACTTTGGATGAACATGTAAGATTCTTTCCTTATAAATGGATGTTGGAACAAGAAATGAAAATGAAATTTTATACTTGTGAAAAAATTCATGGAGATTTAGTTTTTATTGGGGATATGGAAAGAGAGAAACAAGATGTAAAGTTATCTGAATAATATTAGAGTGGTGTTTAATTTTATTTGTTTTCTATTTTGAAACGATTTAGTTTTTTGATAAAATTTTTAGGAATTATTCTTTTGTGTCTTTTACTTTATAAAGTTGGATGGAGAGAAACTATTGATTCAATAAAAAAAACTCCTCTTATTTATCTAGTTATATCACTTTTTGCTTTTTGGATAGCGTTTTACTTAAAAAGCCTTAGGTGGAAGATTGTATCTAATTCTTATGGAATCCCTTTAAAAGGAAGTCAAGCATTTAAAGTGTTTTTTATTGGGATTTTTCTAGCTAATATTACTCCTGGTAAATTAGGAGATTTTGGCAGGTTGTTTTATATTAAAGATCAAATACCTAATCCAAAAATTGGATGGTCTAGTCTTATAATGGATCGTGTTTTTGATTTAATTTGTTTGCTCTTTTTTAGTGTTATAGCTCTTTTTTATTATCAGTTAAACTTTGATATTATAAAATGGAATGATAATTATTGGTCTTTAGGTATATGGGTTGCTGTTTTGATATTTGGAATTCTTCTTTTTGTTTTACTTCGCAAGAAAATTAAAAAAATAGTAATTCCTTGGTGGGAGGTTTTTAATTCTCATAATCTTAAAACAGGGAGTTTTTGGATAGCCATTGTGCTTACTACTCTTAGTGTGATATTAATTTATGGGGTTTTTAATTATTTAGCATGGGGAATGAATATACCTATTAATCATATAGGGTTATTTCTTGGTACTTTTGTGTTAGGTGTATTGACCTTATTACCGATTACAATTCTAGGTATAGGAGTTAGAGAAACATCGTTAGTGGTTATTTTTCAGATGTATGACCTTCCTTCTCAAGACGCAATAGCTTTATCTTTGATTGTTTTTTTATTGCAAATCATTTCTTTTGTTCCTGGAGCAATATGGTTCTATCTTTCTCCTATTGACCTTAATCAGTTAAAAAATTTAAAATAATGAAAAGAGATATTAATTTATTTGGATAATCTTTCATTGTCTTGTATATCCATCCACATTGCAAAAAGAAAGGATTGAAATCCTGAAATAGTAAGGAAGATGAATATGATTAAATAATCTGTAGGTGTTTTAGAATCTGGATTAATGAAATTAACTACTAATTGGTAAAAGAAATATATGTTTATTGTTGCTATGATAAATGAAGTCCAATATAAAAGGTATAATGGATGAAAACTCCTATATAAGTATTTTGTTTGTAAGCGTTTAAAAAAGGAGCGAATAAGTAGAAGAAGAATGGGTAAAGATACTTTTATTATATTTAATTTGGATTTTTCTCCTACACCATATATGGGTTTAATCTTTACTTCTCGAATAGTGCAAAAAGCTATATTAAGTTTTACTAATAAATCATTAGGCATACCATATCTCTTGTATATATCATAAAGAGGAACAGAGTTTAGAGCATTATTTGATATTGCGGTATATCCACTTTGTGTGTCTGAAACTCCCCAATAGCCGGATGCAATTTTAGTAAGTATACTTAATATAGAGTTTCCTAAAAATCGAACTCTGGGAATTATAACCCATGCGCTTTTGTGGATTAATCTATTTCCTTTTACATAGTCTATTCCTTCTTGTATTACGGGGTTACATATAGATTCTAGTTCATCTGGATCCATTTGACCATCACCTGCCATTACTGCTGTACAATCAATATCATGATCTTTACACCATTTGTAACCAGTAGCGATAGCTGCACCAACACCTCCATTAACTAAATGCTTAATGACTATTGTTTTTTCATTTTCTGGGTTTGTATTAAGAATTTCAATTGGAGTAAATTTTTTGATTTCATCAATACTTTTTTGTTTCACTTCTATATCTGCACGATTGTATAGGTTAGGAACAATTTCTTTTGTAATATTAGATGTTATAGAAAGAGGAGAGTTATTTTCTTTAAGATTCTTCATAACAACACCAGCAGTGTCGTCTATAGATGCATCGTCAACAATAATTATTCTGTCAACAAAATCTGGCATACTATCCAAAACTATTTTTATTTGTTTAGCTTCGTTATAACAGGGGACTACTACTGCTATTGTTTTATTGTTAAGCATTTGGGGTTGGTCTTTTAGTTATTAATATTGTCTTTTGCCCATTTTAGATTATTTTTGGCTAACTGAAAATCAGGGTTGATTTTAATAGCTTTTTCACAGGCTTCTGCACCACGTTTCCATTCTTTTAATTGATTATAAGCAGCACACATATTGTTATATGCATCAGCATTATTTGGATCTAATTTCAGTAATTCTTCACAAGCAGCAATAGACATTTTAAATTTTTTGTTTTTATAATATGTAAAACTGAGGTCTAAGTACAAATCTGGAGACGGGTTTTTTTTAATCAAATCTGTTAGTTCTTCTATTTCTTCTTCTGCGGTTTTTAAATTACCAGAAATAAGATTCAGTAACTCTTTGGATTTTGTGTGATTTGGACTTTTTTGAATAGCTTTTTTCAAATAGATTTCAGCTTCACTGAATTTTTGCCGATCTATTAAATATCTTGCGTAATAAAACTCTGGTGCTGGGGATAATGAGTTTAATGATAAAGCAGCTTTAAAATGCTCAACTGCTTTTGTATGATTGTTCATTCCGTCATTAAGGATAGCAAGGTTGATATATAAAGTGTAATAATTAGGAGTATACTCAAGAGCTCTGTTAAAATATTCGAGAGCAACCTCATAATTTCCTTTTGCCATATGGGTTAAACCATAATTCATAAGACCTCTTCCGTTTTTAGGGCTTTTAACAACGACATCTAGCCATAAGGAATCTGAAGAGTTCCATACTTTATTTCTTTGAACTGTTCCAAAAGAATATGCACTGATGATAATGATGAATAGTGTTGCTATTTTTAAAGAGTTTTTGCTTTTTTGTAGAAGGTTGTATTTTTCCAGAATAACTAAAATTCCCCAAGGAACGGCAATAAAAAGGCCTACAAAAGGAAAAAACATTCTATGATCATTTGCAATTTGAAATAACGGATTTAATGTAGTTGGTAATAGGGCTATGAAAAACCATGCAATTCCAAATGCTATTGGTCTCGTTTTTTTTATAAGAGCAGTTTTGAACATTATAAAAAGTAATCCTATTATAATGAGAAACCCAAATAGTATTCTAATATCATACCAAGGTTTGATAATTGCTATGTCTGGATCAGCACTTAGATTTATAGGTAGTATAAAATTACCCAAGTAATGTATAATAACATAAAATTGCGTACTAATGTATTCAAATTTTGTTACCAAAAAATTAGTAGAATCTGTGGATTTAGGAGTTAAGTAATATTGATTGAATAAAAAAAGCATAACTGCAATAATTCCTGCGGGGAATACTTTTTTAAATATTTTGATTATTTTGAACTTTGTATCTTTTTTAAAATCAGTAATTAAATCATATTCTTCAAAAAGAAGAACGTATATGAAAAGAATAGGAAAAAACATTACTCCAGTTTGTTTTGTCCAAATTCCTATTATCATTGTAGGTATATAAAGGTACCATTTTCTACCAAAAGGATGGATGTATAATATTAAAGAAACTACTATACATAGAGTCGAAAAGGAATCTGATCTGGCGCATATATAATTAATGGTTTCTGCATTAGTAGTATGGAGAGCAAACCATGCTGTTGCAAAAAGAGCAGTGGTGCCGATTAATTTATTTTTTGAGTCAGATTGTATGTAAATGTGTTTTGATAAATGAAAAAATAGTATTATTAAAACTAAAAACCAGAAAAAAATGTGATAGTGAAAATATTTTGGATTTAATCCTCCTGCAAAATAATAGTCTATTGCATTTTGAAAAGTAACCATTGGGCGATATGCTCTATTTGAAGGAAGAGAACTAAAAGTGTCTGCATTAGTAAAAAAATCTGTCCAATTTTTTAAACTTCTTATAGATTCATTTTCAGAAATAGTATGGGTGTCATCGAAGAAAAAAGGATTATCAAAGTGATTGAGATAAACCAATAGAGTAACAAAAAGTATTGTTGCTAAAATTATGAATTCAATTCTTCTTGGGGTGAAATTTTTAAACATTTGCTATTTATAATTTTTTGCACTTTAACAAAAGTAAATTATCTTAAGAAATAATATATACCTTCTAAAAAATATTACAATCCTTTTTAATAAAAAGAAGAGTTGGGATTAAATATAGTAGTTTTAAGTTGTCTTTGTATTTTTAAAATATAATTTTTTGCTTGTTTTATAAAGGACGAAACTAATTTAGTGATTTTTAAATAATGTAATAGCAAAAAATATTTTATAAACTATTACGATCGTTAGAGTAAACAAAAAAATGAATTATATTATATTTGAGAATCTCTTTGTCTAAAAGTGGTAAAATTATTTTTCCTAAAAAACAACTTTTATGTAAAGGTTGTTATGTTGTAGAGGTTTTTTAATTCATTTTAAAATTATTTAATGATTTTAAGTTTTTATGGATTATATAATATTCTACAATGCTTTTACTAATAAAAGGTTGTTTTAAAGATGAAAAAAACACATATTTCGATAATAGTTTCTTTGTTTAATGAAGTAGATGGAGTAGATCATTTTTGGGGTTTATTAAAAGAAATATTACTTAAAGAAAACGGCTTTTTTTTTGAAGTCATATGGGTCAATGATGGAAGCACTGATGGGACACAAGTATTAATTGATAAAATCAGAGAAAAAGATTTTGTAGAGAATATAAAGCACGTTTCTATAGAGTTTTCTAAAAATTTCGGACATGAATCTGCTATGATTGCAGGGATAGATAATTCTACTGGTGATGCCGTTATATGTATAGATTCTGATGGGCAACATCCTCCTAAAGAAATCCCTAAAATGATTAAAGCTTATGTAGATGGTTTTGATATTGTTTTGATGCAGCGAGTATCCCGTAATGATAATGGCTATTTTAAAAAGAAATTTTCTAAGCTTTTTTATAAGATTATAAATTTTTTATCCACCATTCGTTTTGAAGAAAACTCAACAGATTTTTTCTTAATTTCAAGGCAAATAAAACAAGTTTTAGGGGACAATTTTAGAGATCAAAATAGATTTATAAGAGGTTTTATTCAATCTTTAGGATTTTCAAAAAAGACTCTTTTGTTTAATGCTCCTTCCAGGCAATATGGGGAGAGTAGTTACTCTTACCTAAGTCTTGTAAAACTTGCCTTTAATGCCATTTTTTCATTTTCTAATAAGCCTTTAAGAATAAGTATATTTTTATCTGTATTTTTTGTTCTGTTTACAATAGGTATGATAATATATACTTTTTATACTTACTTTTATATATCAAAAGGACCTTCAGGATACACAACTATAATTATTTTTATGTCAGCATCTTTTTCTATTTTATTTATAACATTATCGGTTTTATCTCTCTATTTTGAAAAGCTTATACAAGAAATGCGTAGACGACCTATCTATATAATAAAACAAAAAAACGATTAAGATGAGGCAGTTTATTGAGGCTATGAATCGTTATGAGTTATTTTTAAAAAGTAAAAAAGGACTACTAGTTATTTTACTTTCTGTATTGTTTTTTAATACATTTTTATATGTTAAAACAGAGTATAAGAAAATTCCAGAAATTCAAGCTCGTAAAGATGCTGCTGGATTTTCTCATGATAAAGCATATCGATTTGCGTATTTTTTTTATTATCTGGGTCATTATCCTTTAGCTACATTAAATACCAATTTAGAGTACTCTAAAAAAGGAGCGGAAAAAGAAATAGATCAAAGAGGAGAAGATTTAATAATGGAGTATATGCATTGGTCCAGGCTAGGAGAGTCTGCGAGGGTTTTTGCATATATGCCTAATGCTTACATGAAAGGTTCTCCAGAAAACCCTTCCATTAAATTATTTAATAGTATTATATTTACAATTAGTCTTTTTACATTGTTTTTTGGGTTTTGGAAGGTAAGAAAACCACTATTTGGGTTTTTATTATTATTATTAATCAATTGTACTCCCTTTTTTATTTATGAGGTGTATTGTCATGAAAACATCTTCGGATTATTAGCTTCATGCTTTTTTATAATATTAGGGCTTAATATACCACTGTTATTTTCTAGAGTTAATTCTTTTAAATATGGGGTTTTGGCTATTTTTTCAGGGCTTTTAATAGGTTTTTTTAGTGAGTTTAGGAATGAAATTTCAGTAGTTATTGTTTCATTACTGTTACTTTATACATTAGCAACAAAAATTAAAATAAGAACAAAAATCATTTTTATTTTTATTGCTATTTTCTTTTTTAATGCAAGTAAGACCGTTATTAGAGATTACTTTAGTTTAAAATTTGAAAAAACAATGCATCTTGTTGGTAATAATAATGGCCATATTTATAACGGACCAAGGTTAAGTGGCCATAATTTATGGCATCCCATCTTTTGTGGATTAGGAGATTTTGATACCAAATATGGGTATGAATGGTATGATGTTATAGCGTATCAATATGCAATTCCGATTTTGAAAAAAGACTATGGAATGCAAATTAACTATTCTGGAAAATATATAACAGATGATTATTATGATACGTCTAAATTATATTATAAAAAACCAGAAGAACTTTCAAACTACGAAAAAGTTATTAAAGATAAAGTAATCGGTGATATAAAAAATGATCCATTGTGGTTTGTTACTATTGTAATAAAAAGAATATTTAAGACATTAACAACAACAATACCAGTTCCTTATTTAGGTTGGTTGTTGATACCTTTGCTATACTTTTTGTTCAAAAGAAAGAGGTGGAATTTTATTAGTCTTATTGTAATTTCTCTTCCTTTGTCAGCTACCTCAATTCTTATTCATTCAGGCAAAGGAACCACGTATAATTCGCTTTTCCTGTATTTTGTCTTAGTAATTATTTTTGGACTGATTTATGAATATTATAATAATAATTTAAAAGAGTCAAATAGTTCTAAATAGAATATTATATTTATTATTCAGTTTTAAAAAATAGAAAGACCTGTTAAAGTAGTTAACTGTTCTAAGGAATACATTCCTAATTCAGAGTTTCCTTTAGGATTTAAAGGAGGGCTCCATACAGTAACGGTGTATTGTCCAGGATATAAAGCTACAATTCCTCCGCCAACTCCACTTTTTCCAGGGAGTCCAACTCTAAAGCCAAACTCACCAGCCTCATCATAAAAACCACAAGTTAGCATAATAGCATTGATACGTTTTACTTTTCTTGAAGGTATTATTTGTTCTTGATTGTATAATAATTTGCCTCCATTGGCGTATACCATAAATGCTTTGGATAACTCTTCACAAGACATTTCTATAGAACATAAATGAATGTATAGGTCTAAAACAATATCAATATCATTTTTAATATTACCAAAAGATTTCATTAAGTTTAATAAAGACATATTACGGTAACTATGTTTTTTTTCAGAGTCAAAAACTTTACGGTTTATTGCTATATTTTTATTATCTGCAAGTTTTTGTATAAAATCAAGAAGATCATTTTTAGGATTTTCTAATTTAGAGACTAAAACATCACACACAACCAAAGCACCAGCATTGATAAAGGGATTTCTAGGGATTCCACTCTCATATTCTAATTGTACTAAAGAATTAAAAGGATCTCCAGATGGCTCTACATCTACTCTTTCAAATAATTCATCTCCTAACAGTAACATTGCTTTAGTAAGGGCAAAAACTTTAGATATACTTTGTATAGAAAACTTCTCTGTGTTATCTCCAAAATGGTAATGCCCAGAATTAATACAGTGTAAATGCATCCCGAATTTAGTAGCTTTTATTGTTTCTAATTCAGGAATGTAAGAAGCCACTTTTCCTGTATACTGTATAGAAGAAAGTTGATTTTGTATAGAGGTGATTATCTTTTGATAATTCATATAAGAACTTTTAATTTAGTTCAGATAAAGAACTATTAGTTTGTAATTCATAAGGAGCTTTGTTCTTTTCAAAAATCCTAGCAGTTAGATTTCCTCTAAGTACAATATCGTCTTTATAAACTCTTAACCAACTTCCCTCTCTTAACCCTACTACAGGTTGTGAATTTAAATTGTGAAACTCTTTAATACGTGTTTCTCTTGTTTCACCTTTATGTGTTGATGTAGGATCAGGATCTAAATAGTGTGGATTTATATTAAAAGGAACTATGCCTAATGTTTTAAAATTAGGAGGATATACAATTGGCATATCATTTGTTGTTTTCATGTTTAAACCGCAAATGTTACTTCCCGCACTTGTGCCTAGATATGGAACTCCAGAATTTATCAGTTCTTTTAGAGACTCTATGATACCATTTCTGTATAGCTGATCTACTAATAGGAATGTATTTCCTCCTCCAGTATAAATTCCTTTAGCTTTTTTTAAAGCTTCGATAGGGTCAGAAAACATGTGGATACTAACTATTTTTTTGTTTATTTTTTTAAAAATATTATTAATTCCTAGGGTATATTCATCATGTGATATTCCTCCTGGACGAGCATAAGGAATAAAAAGTATTTCTTCAACATCAGAATATAAATCTAGTAAAGCTTCTTGTAGATAGGCTAAAGGCTCACTTCCGTGAACAGTGGATGTACTTGCAATTATACAGTTTTTCATGTAATTTTTTTATAAAGGTAGTTTAACGTTTTCTTTTATTGAAATCTTCTGTGAAAATAAAAAAATGTAGTATATTAAAGAATAAATTTAACCTCGTTTGTTATGAAATTGAAATTATCTATTATTTTTATTTGTTTTATATGCATTGCGGTATCAGCCCAGATTACCTCAAGAGTTTTGGTTAACGGAAAAGTTAGTGTACCCATAGGAGATGATGCCGAAGGAGTAGTGGTCTATAATCGTAGTACTAATAAAGGAACAATTACAAATGCTAATGGGTTATTCGTAATTAGTGCAGGGATTAATGATCGAATTGAAGTGGTTGCGATGCAATACCAACACTTTATAGTGCTGGTAGATAAAGGAATAGTAGATAATAAAAGGTTGCATATTTTTCTTAAAGAATCCGTAAATCAATTAGACGAAGTAGTAGTTACCCCTTATGATTTGTTAGGTAATATAACTGTAGATGTCAAGAAAATAGGATATAATAAAAGTGGAATAGGAGAGGTTGCAGAAGAAACATCTTCAAGAATTAATGATGCGGATTATGATTTTATCCCAGACAATTTATCGGATATTAATAGTAAGGATTTTTCGAAATTTTCAGAAGAAGGATTGATTAATGGGTTGAATTTTGTTAATCTTTTTAGATTAGTATACAACACTAAAAGTAACGCTAAGACAGAAAAGAATCCTAAAGATATAGATGTTAAGGTTAGAAATATGTATAACGATCAGTTTTTTAAAGACTATTTAGCATTAGATATCGATCAGATAAATGATTTTATTTTTTTTGCTGAAGATAATGGATTGAATGCAGAATATTTTAAACCTGGTAAAGAATTAGATTTGTTACAGTTTTTAGCATATCAAAGTAAAGTATATCAAAAAAAGTAATCTCTCTCCTCCTTTTATGTAGTTCTATGTAATTTTATAAAAAATATATCGTCTTTGGAAATAAAATAGACTATCCTTTGTGAGATAAGAAAGGTTATTTTTACAAAATTTTTATGACAAAATTTTTATTATTTATTTTTATACTATTATCATTATCTGTTTACGGGCAATCCGAAATTTTGAAAGGAAAGATTATAGCAGATTCTCTTCAAGGTTATGCTATTAATATCGTAAATTTTACAAAAAAAACAGGAACAACAAATGATGAAAATGGTTTTTTTGAAATACCAGCAAACCCAGGGGATTCCATTGTTTTTTCATCTGTACAATATCAGATACGTTCTATTATAGTTCACAAAAATCAATTTTTAGAAAACGGATTTACAGTTGTTCTAACACCAGTAATACAGCAGTTAGACCAAGTAAAAGTAAGTAATGTAGAGTTGTCAGGGTATTTAGATGCGGATTTGAAAACATTAGATTTAAGCCCTTTTGTAGATAACCAAATATTAGGACTCCCATTTAGTGATAAACCACAACCAACACTAGCACAAAGAAGAATTTATACAGCAAGATCTGGGATATTAGACCTGCCTATTAATTACTTAAACGGTAAACTGAAAAAGCTAAAAAAAATAAAAGCTATAGACGATTTGAACAAGATAGTTCAAAAAGGAGAAACAACATTCGATCCCTCTTTTTTTATAAACGAACTAAAATTGCCAGAAAATTTAATACCTGATTTTATGTATTATTGCGCAAAAGACGATTATTTTAAAAACCGTATAGAAAATTCGAACAAACTTACGCTAGTAGAATTTTTTCAAAAAAAAGTAATTTCTTACAAAAAGCATAAAGAGTTAGATTAGTTACTTTTTATTATGATTTAAAGTTTGATTTATAAAAAAAAAGCTTTGAAAAATCATATAGGCAACATAATTGGATATAGTTTGTCTTTAATAATAAATTTTAACAACCATAAATTGCAGAAAAAATACTTAACTATAATTTTTTATTTCTTCTCTCTTACGGTTTTCTGCCAAAGAAAGATGATAAAAGGGATAGTAGAAAATGATAGTTCAGAAGGAGTTCATATAATTAATAAAACAGCCAATCTATTTACTATTACAGATAAAGAAGGAGTGTTCTTTATAGAAGCAACTATTGGAGATGTATTCGTTATTTCATCTGTTCAATACGATTTAAAGGTTATTGTAGTAAATAAAAATATATATGACAATAAAGAATTTAATTTTACGCTAAAAGAAAACCTCAATGAATTAGATGAAGTAATTGTAGGGGTACAACTATCAGGTAATTTGAATGCAGATATTAAAGATATAAAGACAGAAGAATTGTTTAGTCCTGAAGATGTTGGAATACCTGTTTATGAGGGAATTCAGATGGAGGAAATTATACCTATGCATAAAGCTATTATGTTTTATAGTTTGGGATTTCGACTAGATATTGATGCAACTTATAAAAACCTATCTGGATATTATAAAACCTTAAAAAAAACAAGAGGATTAGATAAAGAAAATAATAGTTTAGAGATTATCCAGAATTTTTATGGAAAACAATTTTTATCCTCAGTATACAACCTTCCCAAAGAGAAAATATATGATTTTTTATTATTATGTATTCAGACGAGTGCCATTCAATATGAATTTAGTAAAGAAAATCACAATGTTGTATTAAAAATATTCTCGGATAAACGAAAAGAATTTATAGTGAAAAAACAATGAGTATATTTATGGAAATAATTAAATTTCAATAGTACAGGAACAGATTTTAACTCTTTATTTCTAATGATTCGAAGTTTGGCATAATTTTTTGAATCATAATCTTAAAATTAATTACTTTTAGCCTTTTACAAGTTTTAAAGAATGAAATAAGCACTTTTTTTGTGTAATTTTCATCTATTTAGTAAGATTTGATATATGCGTAAAAATATAATGCCTTTTATTTTTGTAATGCTTATTACATTGAGCTCCTTTACTACTTTGCATAAGTTTTATGTAAGTGTAACACAAGTAGAGTACAATAAAGAGCAACAAACTCTACAAATAATATCCAGAATTTTTATAGACGATATCGAAGATCTTTTAAAAGAAAGGTATAGTTTATCTATAGATTTTGATGAAAAAGAGAAAAACTCAGTAATAGATAAATACTTAACCACTTATCTTAATCAAAAGCTGGTTTTTATGGTAAATGGTAAAAAAGCAAATTTTGTTTTTATCGGTAAAGAATATGAAGAAGATCTTATGATTTGCTATTTAGAAATAGAAAATGTTTCCTCCTTAAAAACCATAGAAATCACAAATGAAGTTTTGATGGATCTTTTTGAAGAACAACAAAATATTATACATGTAAAAAAAGAAAATCAGCGTAAAAGCCTTATCCTTGAGAAGGAAAACAATATAGGGTTGTTAAAATTTAGTAAATAAATTATTAAGCTTTTAAAAAACAACTACTTTGCAAATTCGTAACATTTAACTCAAAATTATTATAATGAAAAAAATACTTTTAGTCCTTTCAGTGACTTTTTTGATATCAGGTATTTTACATGCTCAAAATCAAGAAGAGGCTAAAAAAGTTCGAGAATTAGGACACACTAATCAGAACAAGTTTAAACAAATGTATGATGAGTTTGCGACTCCAAATATGTTTAGAACAGCCTCAGGAGCTCCTGGTCCAGCATATTATCAGCAACAAGCAGATTATAAGATGGATGTCGAATTAGATGACAAAAATAAAAAACTTACAGGAAAAGAAACCATAACATATACCAATAACTCCCCTGATAATTTAGAATTTCTTTGGGTGCAATTAGATCAAAATATGCGAGCAAAGGATTCTAAAACACCATTGATAGATGGAGGAGGGGTAGAACCAGCTACTACGACAGACAGTTTTCTAACAAAATATCTAGCAGAGCCATTTGATGGAGGTTTTAATATAACTGCGGTAAAGGATAGTAATGGAAAACCACTTAAGCATACTATTAATAGAACTATGATGCGTGTAGAAATGCCTCAGGATCTAAAATCTGGCGAAAAGTTTGTGTTTTCTATCGACTGGTGGTATAATATTAATGATCATGTTAATGGTAGAGGTAGATCTGGGTACGAAGAATTTGAAGATGGAAACAGGGCATATGTTATTGCTCAATTTTACCCTCGTATGGCTGTATATAATGATGTGGAAGGATGGCAAAATCATCAATTTTGGGGTAGAGGAGAGTTTGCATTACCATTTGGTGACTTTGAGGTAAATATAACAGTTCCAGCAGATCATATACTAGATGGAACAGGAGAGCTAGTAAATAGAAAAGACGTATTTACAAATGATATGATGAGCCGTTATGAAAAAGCAAAAAAATCATATGATACTCCAGTCGTTATTGTAACCCAACAAGAAGCAGTAGCAAAAGAAAAAACATTTGCAGAAACCAAAAAAACTTGGAAATTAAAAGCCAAAAATGTTAGAGATTTTGGTTTTGCAACTTCTCGGAGATTTATATGGGATATGATGGCTGTAAAAATAGGAGGTAAAAATATAATGGCTGTATCTATGTACCCTAAAGAAGGAAATCCTTTATGGGAAGACTGGTCAACAAAAGTAGTAGCGAGTACTTTAAAATCTTATAGTAGAATGACTTTTGATTATCCATATCACAAAGCTATTTCGGTACACGCAAAAAATCAAGGAATGGAATATCCTATGATTTGTTGGAATTATGGAAGACCAGATACCGACGGAACATATAGTGACCGTGTAAAATATGGAATGATGAGTGTTATTATACATGAAGTTGGACATAATTTCTTTCCAATGATTGTTAATAGCGATGAACGTCAATGGACTTGGATGGATGAAGGCCTTAACACTTTTGTACAATACGTGGCAGAACAAGATTTTGGAGAATGGTATCCAAAAGCACTAGGAAGCGATAAAAAATACCCTTCAAGACGAGGTCCTGCAGCCAAAATTGTACCTTACATGGGCGGAGATCAAAGCTTTTTATCACCAATAATGTCTCAATCTAATAATATTCATCAGTTTGGACCAAATGCCTATGCTAAACCAGCTACTGGATTAAATATTTTAAGAGAAACGATCATGGGTAGAGATCTTTTTGATTACTCTTTTAGAACGTACTCTCAAAGATGGATGTTTAAACACCCGACACCAGAGGATTTCTTTAGAACTATGGAGGATGCTTCTGCGGTAGATTTAGATTGGTTCTGGAGAGGATGGTTCTACACTACAGATTATACAGATATCGGGATAAAAGATGTTAAGAAATATGTGGTTTCTAAAGTCCCTACGCTAAAAGCACAAAAATTTGCAGCATCTGATAGAAGTTTAAGATTTGCTAATTTTTCTGATTTAGTTTTTATGGTTGAAGAAGGAAGTGATGATTATAATAGAATTAAAGCAAATGGAGGTGTTATTGAAGATGCTACATCATTAAAAGAATACTTAATGGATAATTTTTCTCCTGAAGAACGTAAAAATCTAAAACAACCAAAGTTTTTCTATGAAATTACTTTTGAAAAACCAGGAGGATTAGTAATGCCGTTAATAGTAGAATATGTTTATGAAGATGGAACTACAGAAACAATAACCTATCCTGCAGAGATTTGGAGAAAGAATAATGAAGAAATTAAAAGGGCAATTGCATCTGAAAAAACAATAACTAAAATTATAGTAGACCCAAAACAAGAAACAGCAGACATTGATTTGTCTAATAATAGTTGGCCTAAACAAAATAAATTAGGAAAGTTCGAACAATTTAAAAATAAAGTAAAAGGACAATAAAGCATTGTTCTTATTAAGATAAAAAAGCCATCTCGAAAAACTTTGAGATGGCTTTTTTCTGCGTAATATTAATTATATTTGTACCATTATGACAGTACTACCTTTATTTATTAGTGGAACCGAAATAGCTTTTATTGTTTTTATATTAGTAATGGTATTTGGTGCAGATAAAATTCCTGAAATAGCAAGAGGATTAGGTAAAGGAATGCGTATAATTAAAGATGCTACAAACGATATTAAAACTGAGATCACCAATAGTGCAGAAAAGCATGGTATTGATACTAATCTCCCTTCCTCTATTACTTCAGATATAAAAAAAGAAATAGATCAGGTTAAAGAAGATATCGATAAAGTTACTGGACCTATTAAACGTCAACGTTAATTTTTTGAGAATCTCATTTTTTAATCAATTTTCCTTTTAACAAAAAAATAGTTCAAAAAAAAATATTTTTTTTTGAACTATTTTTTTGTTTTAAAGTAGCAGGATTATACCTCCCACCAATGCTGAGTTTTGACATTTTTTGATATAATAATTTAGTCTTATGCAAGCATAATATTTGATTTTTTACTGATTATATGATAGTGTTATTGTAAAATGTTTATATATAATTTGATATATTAGCTGTCAGATCATAAAAATGATAATTATTCGTTATTTTTCGAATTTTTTATTTTTTTGATTTTCACACAAAAAACTCATAAAACCTATTTTAAAATGAAAAAAATTATTATTCTTGCTTTGGGGCTAACTCTTGTATTTTCCTGCTCTAAAGAAAACCTTAATGAAACCGAAGAGTCTGGAGTTCAATTTTCTGAAACTCAAAAACTACTTTCTATATCTGAAATAAATAGATATATTGAAACTGAATTAAAACAAAACAATGATGTGGACTGGACAAAAGCACCCGCAGTTGTTTTGTGGAGTGCTGTAATGCACGGCGGAAAAGTTTTAAGTGTAGGATATGGAGAGAAAGGAGAAAGTTTTTCTACACAAAAAACTTCTAGTTTAAATAACGCTAAAGAAAATATATACAGAATCATACAGTCTGTGGAAGGAGCAAGTAAATCAAATTCACTTGTGTCTGAAGATGAGGTTCTTAATGTTATTGAAGTACAGATAAATAGTTTAAAAACAATTGTAGAATTACAAAAAGCATCTAAAATAAGATATTTGGATCCAGTAGGCTATGGATCTTATCTTGAAGAAGACACTTCTAATCAACAAAAATCTGCAGGATGTAGTCAAAATAATCAGACTATTAACAGTGGAGATTATAGAGTAATATCTCCTAACGCGAGATTGCCTTGGAATTTTGATATACATAAAGTGCCACAAGCATGGAATTATAGTACAGGAACAGGAATTACTGTAGGCTTAATAGATACAGGGATTTCTGCAAGCCAGAATTTGTTAGGTAATGGTTTTAATGATGGAGACTCTAATGGAAGAACAGTAGAGCGTTTTGGAACTTATACCAGTTCGCCAAATGACCAATGTGGTCATGGTACTTCTATGGCAGGAGCAATAGCATCACCTCGTAATGATGATTTTATGCCTGTTGGAGTAGCGTATAACTGTAATTTAGTAGCTTATAGAGGGACTGAAGATGTTGTGTTAAATAGCTATGATGAGCGTAAAGGTGTTAGTGATGCTCTAAAAGCATTAGGAAATAGAGCAGATGTTAAAATCATCTCTATGTCTATTGGATATCCTTGGTCTATTGGTATTGTAAAGGATGCAGTACGATACGCTCATGGAAAAGGTAAATTGGTAATTGCAGCAGGAGGAACTTCAACTTCATTTACTAATTGGTATGGAGTTATTTTTCCAGCTAACATGTCTGAAACAGTAGCTGTTACAGGAATAAAAGATAACGGGTATAATGAATGTGATATTTGTCATTATGGAGCAAAAATAGATTTTACTATTGTAATGGAAAAAGCACAAAGTGATAAACATGTACCCGTAATAGGATTTAATACAGGAACACAATCTTATGTAGGAGGGTCTTCTGTTGCAACAGCAACTGTTGCAGGAATAGCAGCTTTGGTATGGGCACGTAACCCAAGTATGACAAGGGCTCAAGTGTTAGACAAATTAAAAAAGTCAGGAGAGTTTTATCCTAATCGTAATAGCAAATTTGGTTATGGTAATATCAATGCATTAAAAGCAGTACAATAAAATAAAAAAAAACATATAAGAAATTGAAAGTGGAGATTCGGATATATGATCTCCACTTTTGTTTCTTTTTAGAACTATAACACCCGACTAATAGTTAATCCATCTCGAATAGGAAGTACTACAGTTTCTATTCTTTTATCTTCTATTAAAAGTTTGTTGTATTCTAAAAGTGCTTTTGTAGAAATATCTTCTTCTTCTACAGGTTCAATTACTTTACCATTCCACAATACATTGTCTGATAAAATAACAGCTCCAGAGTTCATTTTATCGATGACTAGATCAAAATAAAGCGGATAATTAGGTTTGTCAGCATCTATAAATACTAAATCAAATTTTAAGTCTAGATTAGGAATAATTTTAGAGGCGTCCCCAATATGTTGATAGATTTGTTTTCCATGATCAGAAAGGTCAAAATATTTTCTTTGAAAACTTTCTAACTCTTCATTAATATCAATAGTATGTAATTCTCCATTTTTTTGTAACCCCTCTGCCAAGCATAATGCTGAATATCCTGTATATGTACCGATTTCAAGAATGTTTTTTGGGTGTATAAGTTTTGATAAAATACTCAAAACCCGACCTTGATAGTGTCCACTAAGCATACGGGGTTGTAAAATTTTTTGATTTGTTTCCCGATTAAGCTGTTGTAGTAGGTTAGGCTCTTTTTCGCTATGATTAACTACATATTCATCGAGTTTTTCTGGAATAAAATGCATGGCTAAGTTTTGTTATAAAGTTTTTTTTTGAATGATTTTTTTAATTTC
Source organism: Aquimarina muelleri DSM 19832 (assembly GCF_000430665.1). Classification (GTDB taxonomy): domain Bacteria; phylum Bacteroidota; class Bacteroidia; order Flavobacteriales; family Flavobacteriaceae; genus Aquimarina; species Aquimarina muelleri. Next base: position 18,909 of record NZ_AUML01000047.1, read on the forward strand.
TAATAGAGGTTCTTTTTTTAAGATTATATTTTTTTATTAAGATGATTATTTCACCTTTACTTTACCAAGGATTTTATCTGTCAAATCTTGTTTGGCATCTTGGTTATCTCCAAATAACCAACGCAAAACATTGTCTTCCCATATATCATCATATTCTTTTTCATTTATTATTTTGCGATCCAGTGCCAAATCTAAAATTTTACCAGGGTAAGAGGATTGAGGTAAGCTTTCCATTTCGCCTAAAGGATATGGATCATCTAGTCCCATGATAACTTGTTTGCTTCCTTGTCGATCCACAGTTAGTTTTAACGAATCTGTATCGTGTACAAGAGTATCAAAATATATGTTCGGATGCCCTACAGCTTTTCTTGGGTGGTGCTTTCCTTCAAATAAATCAGGTCTTCCGTCAAAACCTTGTATGCGTCGACCAAGGTTCATTTGTGCTAACTGTCCCCCATGTGCAAAGCATGTTCTTATATTTGGATATCGGCTTTGCATTCCGTTAAGAGTATAAAAATGATAAGCATCGCCACATTGTGCTAGCATCCATACCAAATGAAAACGCCAAGAGACATTTTCTAATTTAATCATTTTATCCCCATCATATGGATGTACTTCTATTGCCAATTTGTATTTATCAGCTAGTTCAAAAATGGGATCGTTTTCTTCGTCAAAAATACATCGCCACTGCCCAATTGAATCCATAAAATGAGTTGGTAAGCATAATACACGCATCCCTAATTTTTCCACACAACGCTCCATCTCCCAAAGTGCTCCATTTATAAATCCAGGATGTACCACAAAACCGCAAGTAAATTTATCTGGGTGATCTTGTTGTATACGAGCATTAAAATCATTCTGAAATCGTAAAGCATGTTTCATTTCTTCCAGGCGTAAACCATTGCCATATAATTGTGAAAGATTTAAAACAACAGCATGATCGATTTTAAAGTGCTCCATCCATTCTAGTTTGTCGTCTAAGAAAAAACTAGAATGTGTTACAGGACGTTTCCATCCTTTTTGTAACATATATTTGCGTTCATCATCTACCCAAAAAATCTCTTTATCCTTCATGAATTTAGGAATCTCTTCTGGATATGGTAGTAGATGTGAGTGACCGTTTATTCGAAGTTTTCTTTTCATGGGTATGTTTGTTTTTCTATGGTCGATAAATACAATTAATATTAAATAGTATTCTCTAGTACTTTGGTGTTTGTTATGTTCTTTATTGTAATTTTTATGTCTGTAATAAATAGCGTAAACAATTATTTTTTGCTAGGAGCTTCCATTATTGTTCCACAATTAGGACAAGTACATTTTTTTTTGTCATTATAATATTTGTCAAAAATAATTGGCATGTCTGTTTCTATATTATCTAATGCAAATTCTTCTCTATACAATTGGGTGTTACAGTTTTCACAATACCATTCCAGAGCATCCAGCATTTTTTCCTGACGCGGGTATTCGATAACCAATCCCACCGTATTAGCCCCTCTTTGAGGGGAATGCGGAACCTTAGGAGGTAATAAATAGATATCTCCTTCATTAATGTGTACATCTTTTGGCTCTCCTTTATCCATTATTTTTAAAATCATATCTCCTTCGATCTGATAAAAAAACTCTGGAGTTTCATTATAATGATAGTCTTTTCGATTGTTTGGTCCACCAACTACCATTACTATAAAATCACCATCTTTCCATACACATTTATTACCTACAGGTGGTTTTAATAGATGACGATGCTCATCTATCCAGGCTTTAAAGTTTAGTGGCGAAACTAGATTACTCATATGCTTGTTTTGATTTAGATGTATTATTTTTTTCTTGCTTGTAAAGCGTATTCTGTATTAAATTTAATTATTTTAATCCTTATTTAGTAATAACAAATAGTTAACTATAAGGATTTTGTTCTTCCTCCATCCACTGGTAGATTTATACCATTGATGTAAGATGCTGCCTGTGATGCTAAAAATGCTACAGCATTAGCTATCTCTTCTGGTTTAGCAAATCGTTTTGCAGGCACTTCATTTTTCATAGCATTAGAAACTTCTTCTATAGTTTTTCCAGTTTTTTCTGCCTTGTTGTTAATGATTTCATTTAGCCTTTCTGTTGCTGTTGCCCCAGGCAATACATTATTTACAGTAATTCCAAATGCAGCTAATTCATTAGATAGTGTTTTCGACCAGTTTGCTACTGCACCACGTATAGTATTGGATACACCTAACCCGTTTAAAGGTTGTTTTACAGAAGTAGAAATTATATTAATTATTCTTCCAAATCCTTCTTTTTTCATTCCAGGAACTACAGCTTGCACTAAGACATGATTGCTTTTTAAATGTTGAGTAAAAGCACTTTCAAATTCTTCTAAAGAGGCATCAAATACTGGTCCTGCTGCTGGTCCTCCGGTATTATTTACCAAGATGTGAAATGTTTTATTTGTTTTAGAAATGTTTTGTTGTAAGTTCTCTGGGTTTTGGAAATCTGCAACAATATAATGGTGCAGTTGCCCTTTATCTGTAGCTAATTCTTTTAAGGTTTTTTTTAGCTTATCTTCATTTCTTGCTACTAAGGTAATATTAGCTCCTAGCTCTGCTAATTGTTTAGCTGAAGCTTTTCCTATACCTTGTGTACTACCGCAAACTAGTGCGTTTTTATGAGTTAAATCTAGATGCATTATAGATGTTTCTAAAGTTTATATTTTGTTTTTAATATTGTATACAAATGTTTTTAGGTTCTGTAAAAAATCGTAGTGCTTCAAAACCACCTTCTCTACCAATACCAGAGTCTTTTATGCCACCAAAAGGGGTGCGTAAATCACGCATCATCCAGGTGTTTATCCAAACGATACCAGATTGTATGCGTTTAGATAATAGCATACTTCGATTTAGATTATTTGTCCAGATAGTACATGATAATCCATAACGAACGTTATTTGCCAGAGATAAAGCTTCATCGTCGGTGTCAAAAGGCATAATAGTAACTACTGGTCCAAAAATCTCTTCTTGCGTTACTCTGCAATTTGGATCAGTAACTTCTATAATCGTTGGTTGTAAGTAATACCCATTTTTATGATTTTCTACTGTAACATAATCACCACCACAAAGTATTGTACCGCCTTCTTCTTTTGCAATATCAATATAGGATTTAACTTTTTCCAGATGTGCTTTAGAAACGAGTGCTCCTATGTTGGTTTCTTTATCTAGTGGAGATCCTATTTTAAGATTTCTTGTTTTTGCAATAAAATCGGTTTTGAATCTCTCGTATATAGGTCTTTCTACATATATTCTCGAACTACACAAGCATATTTGTCCTTGATTAGAAAAGGAGGATTTTAGAGTGGTTTCTAGCATTTTGTCATAATCGCAATCTGCAAAAATAAGATTGGGGTTCTTGCCTCCTAATTCTAAAGATAATTTTTTAAACATAGGAGCAGCTGTTCTGGCAATATGTGCTCCGGTAGCTGTTCCTCCTGTAAAAGAAATTGCTTTGATTTTAGGGTGTTCTACGATAGCTTGTCCTGTTGTTTTACCTAATCCATGTACTATATTTAGAACCCCTTTTGGTAACCCAGCTTTATTGCAAATATCTCCTAAAAGATATGCTGTCATTGGGGTTATTTCACTAGGTTTTGCTACTACGGTATTTCCTGCGGCAAGAGCAGGGGCAATTTTCCATGTAAAAAGATATAAAGGTAAATTCCAAGGGGAGATACACCCTACCACTCCTATAGGTTGGCGTAAGGTAAAATTGAATGCGTTTTGCCCAACGCTCTCATGTGCTTCGCTGGCAAATTGAGTAATCGCATTAGCGAAAAACTGAAAATTAGAAGATGCTCTGGGTATATCCACACTAGTAGATAAGCTTAAAGGTTTGCCATTATCCATAGTTTCAGCTTTGGCAAGGAGCTCTAAGCTTTCTGTTAGTAAAGAAGCTATTTTTGTCAAAATAGCACTACGTTGTTGTAAAGTTGTCTCGGACCAATCTAAAAAAGCTTTTTCTGCGGCTTCATAGGCAGTTTGTACATCTTCAGCAGATGAATTGGGTATTAAACTATATATCTCACCAGTAGAAGGGTTATAATTATCTATCCATTGATTTTGTATAGGATTTTTAAATTCGCCATTAATATAGTTCAATATCTTTTCCATTTTTATATATGTCTATTAACTGAAAATATGTTTTAATTCTTCTGCTGTTTGTTTTAAATCTCCTGTATACGTTTTGATTTCATTTTTATTAAATCTTGCAGAAGGGCCAGAAGTACTTATAGCAGCTATAAATTTTCCTTTAGTACTAAAAACAGGAACGGCAACACATACCAGTCCTATTTCATTTTCTTCTAAATCTAAAGCAAAGCCAGTTTTTTTTATATTTTCTATCTCTGTAATCAACTTTTTTTTATCTGTGATTGTATTTTCTGTAATCGTTTCCAGTTGAATATTTTCGATATTTTTTTTATAATCCTGTTCTGCAAAAGCTAACATGACTTTTCCTAGTCCTGTACAATGTAGGGGTTTTTCTGTTCCAATTTGTGAGTTGATTTGTAAATCATGTCTGCCTACCACTTTGTCTAAAAAATAAACCTTTCGGTTTTTGTAAATAGCAAGGTGAGCAGTTTCTCCTGCACGTTTTACTAACTCCTCCATAAAAGGTCTGGCTTTTGAAATAAAATTTTTATGAATACTTACTTTTTGACTTAATTCAAATAGTTTAAGTCCTAGTCTGTATTTTTCGTTTTCTGGGTTTTGTTGTATTACATTTAACGTTTCCATAGTGGCTAACATCCTGTATACTGCACTTTTATTAGTGCCTATTTTTTTTGCAATTTCAGTAACTCCAAGTTCTATCGTATCCGTAGAAAAGCAATCTAAAATTTTGAAAGCTTTTTCAATAGATGTGTTTAGGATTTTTTTGTTATTGGTGTTGTTCATATATATGTATTGTAACACCTTCAAGGTTTCAAAAACCTTGAAGGTGTTAGGTTTTCAAAACCTTGAAGGTGTTACATATGCAACCACTTTAATTTCGATTAATAAGTGTGGGTGAGGTAATTGATGTACGGCCACAGTGGTTCTGGTGGGGCCTTCATAATCAAAGTATTTTGCATATACTTCATTGTATCCTCCAAAATCATTCATATTGACCAAAAAGGAAGTTACATCTACAATATCTTTTAGAGTAGCACCTTCTTCTTTCAGAATATCATTAATATTTTCTAAAACAGCTTTTGTTTGTGCTTTGATATCCAGATTTGTGGTTCCAAATTCATCTACTTCTACACCTTCAAAAGTGTTATCTGGTCTTCTAGAGCTTGTGCCAGATACATATATAAAATCTCCTACTCGTTTTACATGAGGGAATTTTCCTCTTGGAGTAGCTTTGCCTTGTATTAATTTTCCTTTATTCATACTTTATTAGTATAGAGTTTTGAGATATTAGGATTAAGAAGGTATGATCGTGCTATAAAAGATACAGTTATCTTAAACCTGCAATTTTATCTTCATCCAATATTTCGTTGGTTTCTTTTTGTATTTGATTTAATATATTCTTTAAATCTTTGGTGGTATCAATTTCACGATCCGCTATTAGATTTAGTAAAGCTTTATCTTGTGCCCTACCTATTTTCATTGCTTTTGCATACCCTATATTTTCATCAAATGTAACCATAGAGTATTTGGAGAAATAGGAGGTAGGAAAGGCTTTTTCTAAATCCATCTCTAGTTTTCTTTTTTCTTTAAATAATGGATTCGCTACATGATCCCGCATTTCATAATAGTTATCGACTGCAAGGTCTGCAATAGCATCGGTATCTTCTTTTCTAGCTTTTTCATATGCTTTAAAAGTGGCTTCCCAGTCTCCTTGATGTTGCTCTAGTATGGTGTCAAAAACTACAACGTCTTCAAAAGAAGCATTCATTCCTTGTCCGTAAAATGGTACAATAGCATGAGCAGCATCTCCTATTAAAAGAGTCTTGTCTTTATAAGACCAAGGAGAACATTTTATGGTGCCAAGTGCTCCTGTAGGATTATTGAAAAATTCGTTATGTATATCTGGAATAAGAGCTAAGGCATCGGGGAACTGTGTTTGAAAAAACTCGGTAACTTTATCTATAGTAGTTAAGTTATTAAAATTGTATTCTCCTTCATCATAGGATAAAAATAGAGTTACTGTAAAGCTTCCATCCAGGTTTGGCAGGGCAATAAGCATGTATTCTCCACGAGGCCAAATATGTAAATGATCTTTACTAATTTGATGTTTTCCTATTTTATTTGCTGGGATTTCTAATTCTTTATATCCATGTGTTAGGTAGTTTTGAGAATAACTGAATAAAAACTTTTTTTCTAAGTAGTAGCTTTTTCTAAGAGAAGACCCAGCACCATCTGCACCAAAAATAATATCCGCGTTTACTTCAAATTTTTCATTAGTAGTATAGCATTTAAATTTTGCTATTGTATTTTCAATATCAACGTCAAGGCATTTTTTATTAAAATGAATAGTTACATTATCATATTTTTCTGCTTCAGATAACAATACTCCATTTAAACCACCTCTGGAGATAGAATTTATATATTCTCCTTCTCTTCCTGAGTAATTAGAGGCAAATGTATTTCCTTCTTTATCATGAATTAATCTACCGTACATGGGTGTGCAAAGCGGGGTTACTTTATCTTCAATACCTACCATTGCCATGGCTTTTAATCCACGATCTGATAATGCAAGATTAATAGATCGTCCAGCAGATATATCTGTAGATCTTAGATCTGGTCTACTTTCATAAACAATTACATTATATCCCTTTTGCGCTAAACGTAAAGCTAATAAAGCACCACAAAGACCAGCACCTATGATAAGTATGTTTTCTTTTTCTTGCATTAAAGTACTGTTTTTAAGACTTCTGTCATTTTAAATACATCCTCAAAACTATTGTATAGTGGGGTTGGAGCACATCGTATCACATCTGGTTCTCGCCAATCTGTTATTATATGATGATCTGTGAGTTTTTGATGTAAACTTTTGTCTGCGTTTTTAACTTGAATGGATAGTTGACATCCTCTTTCTTCTGGATTATCAGGCGTGATTATTTTTATCCTGTCGGTATCTATTTGGTGTATTAAAAATTCGAAATACCCTGTTAGTGCTATTGATTTTTTTCTTAGGGTATCCATTCCAACTTCATTAAAAATATCTAAGGAAGCTTTTATAGCAGCCATAGATAAGATAGGGGGGTTGCTTAATTGATATCCTTCTGCCCCAGGCATGACATCAAATTCTTGACGCATATTAAAGCGTGTTTTTTTATTATGACTCCACCAGCCTGCAAAGCGTTTTAGATCTTTATTATAGGCATGTTTTTCATGCACAAATAATCCTCCTAAACTACCAGGACCAGAATTTAAATATTTATAGGTACACCATGCTGCAAAATCTACCCCAGAATCGTGTAGTTTTGGTTGGATGTTACCAACACCATGGGCAAGGTCAATACCTACCATACATTCTTTTGCATGTCCCAGATCTGCAATTTTTTTAATATCCAGATATTGTCCTGTATAATAATTAAGTCCTCCTATTAATAATAATGCTATTTCATCGCCTTGATGATCGAGAATTTCTTCTAAATCGTCTATGTGTAAAAGTTCTTCTCCTTTTCGTGGTTTCCATTCTATTAGACCTTCTTTAGGATCAAATCCATGAAAATGTAATTGTGATTCTACTGCATACCGATCTGAAGGAAAAGCATCACTTTCTATTACTATTTTATATTTAGTTTTAGTAGGTTGATAAAAAGATACCATTAACAAATGTAAATTTGTTGTTAAGGTATTCATTATAACTACTTCTAATGGGTTTGCTCCAACCACTTTTGCCATAGCATCTGTTAAGAATTCATGATAAGGCATCCATGGGTTTTTTGCTTCAAAATGACCTTCTACTCCAAAATTAGCCCAATCGTTTAATTCTTGTTGAATATATTGTTGGGTGGTTTTTGGTTGCAATCCTAAAGAGTTACCACACATATATATCCAATCTTTTCCATCTTTATCTTTAGGGATATGAAATTGATTTCGGTAATATGAGATTTTATCCTTTTTATCTAGTTCTTTAGCATACTCTAAACTAGCTTTTAATCCTGTGATCATTTTTAGTGTTTTAATAATTGAAACAGCGTTTCATAAAAATACAAAAATAAAACCATAAGAAAAAATAATAATTTTATTTTGATATGAATAAGGGGGTATAAAGAGTGTAAGCCCAAGAATAAATGTGATGGTTTTTAAAACCTTGATTTTAAGGTTTAACTATCATTAAGTTTGAGAAGTCTTTAAATTTTTTACTCTAAATTTATGAAAGCAATTAATAAAGTTTTTATTGTATAGTGGTGACTTTGATATCTGTAAAATAAAGAGACCATTCGCCTTGATCCCTTTTATGCATTTTGGCTATTTTAATACCATTAAAATTTTCATAATTTTCCCATGAAGTAATTAAGGAGGGCTCTAGTTGGTTTCCTTTTCTAAACACCCACTCTCTGATGATAAAATCTCCTTTAAAATAGAAATCATAAGCATCTCCAGGGGTATAACCACCCTCATTTTTATAAATGATAGTTAGTTTCTGCATTTCTGTTTTACTTATAGGAGATATAGCCTTTACTTGATGTTCTGAGGTGAAACTATCGGCATCCCAAATCAAATTAAAAGGAGCTAATAACCAATACTTATCATTGATAAATCTTTGATCTGCTTTTTTTGAAATACTATCTATTTTGGATCTATGGTAGGTTATAGTATCTTCATCTGTAATAAGGGTAACTATATTGCTTTTTGGTTTCCAGATCCAAGATCGTTGATAATGTGTACTATCTTTATCTATGTTAAAAGTGTATTTAATTTCTTTTACTTTACTCCAGTTTTCTAATCCATTCGTATATGCTATTGCTTCTGACGTAGTTGGTATTTTATCTTCGTTTTTTTCTATAATAGGACTTGGATCTCTTGTTTCTATGTCCTCTTCGTATTTATTCTCTGTTTTAACCTCTGTTTTACAAGCTATAAGTACTAAAGTAATTACTAAAAAAATGAAAGATTTTTTCATGGCATTAATTTTATTACAGATTAGTCTGTTTTTAGGCTAAAGTATAAAAAGAAAATCCTTGTTAAATTAGATTAACAAGGATTTAAGCTTTAGTAATAAATAAAAGGGATTATTCTACAACCAAAGTGTATTGTGGTGTTTTGTTTAAAGGACAGAAATATTTGTATGTTCCCTTTTCTAGTGCTACTGTTTGAGAACTTTCTGTTTTGCCATCTGCTACTACTTTGGTAACATATGCAGATTTAATATGATTTTTAGCATCAGAAGCATCTTTTCCTTCTGGAACTAATACAAAACCAACATCAGTTCCTACATTATTGTTAGAAATATTGAAAACATAACTGCCTTCAGATAATGTGATTCCTTTTTGAGTGAATTCTCCTTTGGTTTGTTCTAAAGATACTGTCTTAACTTCTTGTGCCTGAGAACTAAAAGTGATTACTAAAAGTAATGAGAATATTGCGATTAATTTTTTCATGATTTTAATTGTATTCTTTAATGGGTTTAGAAATTATATAATTTATTAGCTATAAAGTTTATTAAAGTTGTTCATTATGTGTTATACTTTTGAAGTTTCAAGTGGCTGCGCAACAGGAAAATCAACAGGGATTTGAGTTGTACTATGTACGTAATTAGAAATTGTTTTGTCTCCTACTAGTACAATAGTGTCAATTAGGTTTCCCTTAGAGTATCCTGCACTAAAAAAGTTTTCGATTACATCTTGACTTGCTTTACCTCTGTTTTCGGTTATATTTTTTGCTAATTTAGCTAGTGCATTAAATTTAGAGTCAAAAGATGCGTTACCAGCTCTAAGTTCTAATATTTGCTCATCTGTAAATCCGTTCATTTTTCCGATAGCAGTATGGGCAGATAAACAGTAGATACATTGATTTACTTCGCTAACTGCTAAGTTTACAACTTCTTTTTCTTTTGAAGAAAGTGATGTTTTTGCATTAGCAAGATTAAGGTAGTTTTCTAAAGCTGTTTCACTATGTGCGTATGTTGCATATAAGTTAGGAACAAATCCTAATGCTTTATTAAGATTATCGAATATTGCTTGATTGTTAGTGTTTACTTCCTCTCTTGTAGGTACATTAAATGTGCTCATAATTTTTTTATTTATTATTATTTTATAATTTAAAATTGTCTATTACAAAAATATTGTTGAAATAGGAGGGATAGAATAGTTGTTTTTCCCGATTACTTGTCAAATTTTCCCGACTAGTTTTTTAGGGTTTATTTTTGGAAAAAAGGTTTTTCTGCATCACAATAAAAATCATGAATTCCTTTTTCTTCACAATGTTTTTTTGAAGGAATAGAATGAATTACTTTTTTTCTTCCTTGACGAAAAATTTCAATTAGATTGAAAATTGATTTATTTGGTACTGTCATTTTTTTGGTTTTAAATTAACAGTACAAAGATCTATTATAAGTAAAAGGAAGGAAATAGTTGTTTTTCCCGAGAGCATGTCGATTCTTCCCAGAAATAATAGAAAATGTTGTTTAAAAAACAAACGGATTTAGTTTGTTTTTTAAACAACATTAAAGATTACTTATAATAGTGGTAGTTGAAGAAGGTATTCTTTCTTATAGATTAGAAAAACTTAACTTCCTTTCTTTTAATCCACAAAACAATTGCACTTAGTGCAAAGGTTACTATTGCTGTAATAAATAAAGCGCCTCCATCATTATTGATTTCGATACCTAATTTTGTTAAATGCATCATGATAGCGCCTCCAATAATTCCAAGAGATAGCATGGCGCCAATCCATGCAGTTTTTGGTATTAAAATTAAAATGCCAGCGATTAATTCTGTTATTCCAGTGCCTATTCGGCCATAAGGTTCTAGGCCAACTTTTGTAAAAATATAAACACTGTCTGGATGTGCAGTAAATTTAAACCTTAGAGTTTGAATTAAGATTATTGCTACGACAATTCGTAACAATAGGGGTAAAATCTTTTTCATGTTAGGTAATTGTATTTGTTGTGAAACGTGAGGTAAATACACCATAAAAATATGGGTAAAACATCTTTTTTGCAACTAAATGTATTCTTTATAAATTTAATAAACAATTCTACTAGTATATTATATTTATATATTCATTGTTAGAGCTTAAAATTTTGTTTTTAATAAACACTTAAAGTATTTGTTATTAATGTGTTAAATTTTTGTTATGAATTTAATATGAAAAAGATAAGTTTTTATATTATTTGTTATCTATATACAATTGTTATGCTATTATGATTTTGGATAATTGTTTTATTACTATCGAATATTGCGTAATCCATATTGTTTTGATGGTTCTAATTTTAATTGTTTCTTAAAGTCTGAAGGAGAGATAGTTGTATGCTTTTTAAACATCCTACTAAAATGAGAAGCGTCTTCAAAACCAATTTCATAGGCTATTTCTTTAGCAGATTTATCTGTATAAATAAGTAGACGTTTTGCCTCCAGAATTATCCTGTCATGGATTACTTGTAAAGGGCTTTTTTTGAATTTTGAAAAATTGTTGGATAGTGTTTTTGGAGATTTAAATAATTTTTCAGCATAAAAACCTACAGTATGCTCTTTTCTGAAATGTGTCTCTACTAAAATGTTGAAGTTTCTAAGTAGATCTATTTGTTTTCCAAGCTTATTATAATTGTTTTGTTGCTTAATAAGACGTGTAGTTGTTATTATAAATCTAGACATTAGCATACGTAGCATTTCTGCTTGTATAGTGTCTACTGTGTCTAATTCATCTAAGAAAACTTTATGTAATTGATCGAGTTTGTTTTGCTCTTTTACGTCTAAATCGACTACAGATATAGCGCTATTGCCATAAAAAAGAACTCCCATGCAGCTCACTTCTTTGTCATGATCTTTAATACAATAAAACTCTCGGTTAAATTGATATACAATTATATCTGATCCGTTAGTAAACTTAAAATATTGCTCAGGAGTTAATACTACAATTTTATTTTTTTCAATGGTTGCTGTAACTCCATCAATCTCTATATTTAGATCACTGTTTCTAGACCAAATAAATGTATATAGGCCTATTGGTTCTGATTTTTTATATAACTGTAATAGCTCTTCATTTGCAACTTTTAGAAGGGCTTCTGTAGAAAATTCTTTAAACTCTTTGATCATGTGTAATATGTCGTTTTTCAGAAAGACTTATTACATATAATTATAGAAAAAAAGCAAAATTTAAAAATATGGTTTATAGGATGTGTTAATTATTTAAAATTCAAAACCATTATAATATTTTCGCTCACGGATTAATAATCCAAAAATTAACCCTATTGCGCCTTTTCGTCCAATTGTATTTCTAAGTCTTTGTAAACTAGAGGGGGTGGTTTCTATTTTAGCAGCAAGCCCATTACTGGTACTACCATCAATAAATATTTGTAACGAGTAAATCGAAACACCAAGTTTTTTAGCGATACTTTCTCCTATATTTCCGTTATTAAGATCATTAAGAGCTCTTATACTTATACCATGTTTTTTGGCAATTCTGTTGAAGCCCATTTTTACGATTTTTAAATTAAACTATTAATAGATAATGATAGTAAATTTCCGTGTGTATTTATATTTAATTCGTAGTAATGCACATTATAAAAGAGTACAAGTGCCAGTGTATATTTTAATATAAACTCTTTGACATCTAAAGTACTAAAGGCTTTTTAGAAATTATTACGGGAAACCATAGTTTAATAAAAAAAGTAGTGTTTAAATGTAAAATAGATACTGAAGTTTATGTACTTCAATGACTTTTAAAGATGGTTTTTATTATTATTTTTTAAATTTAACCAATTAACCATTTTAACCATTTCAATTTTGAAGAGCTATAAGGAGCGTATTTTAAATTGGGTTCTATCCAAAAGGATTTTTGTAAAATACTTTTATAGTGTGAAAATGTTTCGAAACCATATTTTCCATGATAACTTCCGATTCCACTATCTCCAACTCCTCCAAAAGGGAGTGATTGTTCCGCAAAATGCATTACAGCATCATTTACTGCGCCACCACCAAAGGAGATTTCTTTTAGTATTTTGTTTTTTATAACTTTATTTTTAGTGAATATATAGCAAGAAAGAGGTTTGGGAAGAGACTTTACTTTTTTAATAGCATCCTCTATATTTTGAAATGTTAGTATGGGTAAAATAGGACCAAAAATCTCTTCCTGCATAACTTTGTCTGAAAATTCTATGTTGGTCAGAACAGTTGGAAAAATAACTCTTTCTTTTGGATTATTACCACCACCAAAATAGACTTTATTAGGGTCAATTAAATTATAAAGCCTGTTAAAGTTTTTATCATTAATGATTTGGGTGTAATTATGATTAGATATACCATAGTTGGCATTTTTAATATGTTTTTTTACAGCAACTAAAAATTGATCAAGTATGGTAGATGCAACTAAAACATAATCAGGAGCTATACATGTTTGTCCAGCATTAAGGAATTTTGCCCAAACAAGTCTTTTTGCAGTCATGTCGATATCAATACCCTCTGTAATTATAGCAGGGCTTTTACCTCCTAATTCTAAGGTTACTGGTGTTAAGTGCTTTGCAGCAGCTAGGTAGATTATTTGTCCTACATTTACACTTCCTGTGAAAAATATTTTATCAAATTTTACACCTAGAATATTGGTCGTTTCTTTTACTCCCCCTTCAATGACTTTAAAAAAAGACGGATCAAAGTTTTGATTGATTAATGCTGCCATTGTTGCTGAGGTATGTGATGATATCTCACTAGGTTTAAGAACAACAGTACATCCAGCTGCAATTGCAGCAATTGCTGGGCAAAGAGATAATTGATAAGGGTAATTCCATGCTCCTATTACGAGAATAGTTCCATAAGGTTCAGGTATTATATAACTTGTACCGGGTAGGTTTGCAAGTCCAGTAGAAACTTTCTTTTTTTTAGCCCACTTTTTTATTTTTGCTATAGCAAGATCAATTTCGTGATAAATTATAGATAATTCTGTAGTATAAGTTTCAAATTCAGATTTTTTAAAATCTGAATATATGGATTCATAGAGTAGCGTTTCATTTTTTTTTAGAATATCTTTTAAATGCTTTAATTGTTTTATTCTAAAAGGGATATCTTTTGTAGTATTGGTATTAAAAAAATGCCGCTGTTGATCTATAATACATTGATAATTCATAGGTGCAATATTCTTGAAAATATTAGAAATACAAACACTTTGATAAAACTGTGTATTTGGAATAAAAACATGTTTCCTTAAATATAAAAATCTAGAGACACACAGTACTACTTAATTTCTTAATTAAAGGATTATAAAGCAAGAATTCTTATAAAAAATAAGTAATCTAAAAGAACAAAAAGTATTTTTATACTTTTTGTTCTTTTAGATTAAGTTCTCGCTGCATTTGTTTTACAGTCACAGTGCTACCATCATGACTCCAACCAGGAGGGCCAAAGATATACATGAATTTATGATACCAATTTTTTGATTTCTTGGTATCTTTCCAAATATCTTTGTATTCGTGAGTTAAGATAACCCATGGGTTATATGAATTTGGAGCATGTGTAACTCCATATTGTATTTGTATATCTTCATCAAGAGCTTTCCATGTGCCAAATATTTTATCAAAAATATTCAAGAATCCTCCATGATTTTTATCCATATATTCTATGTTTTTTGCATGATGAACTTGGTGCATTGTGTGGGTATTGAATATTTTTTCAATAAATCCCATTTTAGGAATATATACAGAGTGTAACTGAAACTGCCATAAAGCTTCTATACCTAAACATACAACAACCATTTCTGGAGGAAACCCTATAGCAGGTAACCACATGTAAAACAATGGCTTGTATAAGATGGTGAACCAGCCGTTACGGACAGCAGTACCCAAATTGAAATTATCAGAGGAGTGGTGCACAATATGCGCGGCCCATAGTGCTCTTACCATATGATTTTGTCTATGAAACCAATAATAAGTAAAATCATCTGCAAGTTGGCAGATGAGCCAAACGTACCAAGCATATCCAAAAGATTCCCAGCCCATAATATTTGTTCTTATACCATTAACTTCTGGATTAAAAACTTCGTAAACAAAATTAAATATTACGATAGCAGAGATAGTTTTGATTAGTGGAGCTAATAGTGCAGAACCTACTCCCATAGTAAGACTAGCTGTTAAGTCTTTCCAATTATATAGATCTTTATGGTCATGAGTTTTGCTATAGGTAAGTTCTAATAAAATTAGCCCTAAAAAACAGGGTACTCCATATACGAGGGGGTTGGTGAAATCCATTTTTTTTTAAGTTTTTTTCCTGGGGCAGAATATATGAAGAATTTTTTAGTAAACCTTTAACAAGATGAGAGGAATTATAGAAAATCCTTTTTTTAACTATTGTCTAATGTATGAGAAAAGACTTTATTGGTCTCAAAAATAGTTAAAACTATGTACTTTAGTGCATTTCGCTTTAGCTTCTAAAAACCTTTATCTTTGTTTTATGCAAGAACAAAGGTCAAATGATCATAGTGTTTCTCGGTTGAGCGTTCATATAGTTTGGAGTACAAAATATCGTTATCATGTTTTGAAAGGTGATATTCAGATACGCTGTCGTTCTCTATTGATACAAATATGTGATTCTGAGGATATTCAAATCTTAAAGGGAGTGATTTCTAAAGATCACGTTCATATGCATTTAGAGTATCGTCCATCTCAAAAAGTAAGTGATTTAGTTAAGAAATTAAAA
>NZ_AUML01000048.1 GCF_000430665.1 Aquimarina muelleri DSM 19832
CAAACATACAACTGTTTTATCCTATTACAACTATTATTTTACCTTTTTTTTACAATAAATTAACAACTTGCTGATATTATTGTAATTACATCCCTATTTACTTTATCCCCTACCCTTTTATTGCTTTTTCTAATAGCTATTATGCGGAAATTACCCCGATATAGCTTCTGAAAAAAACCAGACAACCTACTACTTATATAGAATAGGGTTCTTATCGTAAAAATCCAAATGCTTTTAAAAATTACTGATTTTATTTTACAACGAAGACCAAATTAAAAACTTGCGTGAGGGATAGCAGAGGAAACCCCGCAGCTTGAAGGCACGAAATGCGAGGAGTTGTATCGAATAGCCCGACCCAAAGGGACACGCTATAAAAAAAATACTACTATAATATATAAAAAGAGAAAACAGGAATACTACAATTATTGCTCTTTAGTAACACTTTTTGTATTTATGGATTCCGTTTTTCATTTCGACAGGGTTAAATGTGGTACGCAAGAATGCCCAATAACCTGGTTTCTGTATATTATATTTTTTCTATAGTAACTACTATAGATTTACTAATTGGGGTATTGCTTTTGTCGGCAAAGTGATTATATGGAACTAATACATTGGTTTCTGGAAAATAGGATGCTAAATTTCCTTGGGGTATATTATAAGGTATCACTAGAAAGTTGTTTGCTTTTCTTTCTTTATTATCATAACGACTTATCAAATTAACTGGATCTAGTTTTTGTAAGTTTTGTTTTTTCATATCGTCTTTATGCATTAAAACGATTCTTCGCTCATTATATATACCTCTATACCGATCGTCTAGTCCATAAATGGTAGTATTAAATTGGTCGTGTGAACGAATGGTCATTAATATAAATTCGTTTTCTTTTATATTATGCTCTGGCAAATGGCATATACTAAACTGTGCTTTTTGATTTGGTAGTTTACTAAAGTCTAATTCTCTTACATTATTGGGCAGATAGAATCCTGATCCTTTGGATCTGTTATTGAGATCTTCGAATCCATTAAAAACTTGTTGAATCTTTTCTCTGATTTGCTGGTAGTCTTCGCTTAGGTTTTTCCAATCTACGATATGATCTCCTTTATAATAGGCATCTGCAATACCGCCTATGATTTCGGGTTCACTTTTTAGGTTTTCTGAGGCTGGTTGTAACAGTCCTTTGGATTGATGTACTTTGCCCATACTGTTTTCTACGGTAAAATATCTTGGTTTACCGTTTTTGGTATCTAGTTCTGACCTACCTAGTGTTGGCAATATTAGAGCGGTTTTTCCTGTAACGAGATGGGTTCTGTTTAATTTTGTGCTTATGGATACGGTTAAATCACAGTTTTGAAGGGCTTGTGCTGTGTATTCTGTATCGGATGCTGCGGATAAAAAGTTACCTCCTAATGCTATAAATACTTTTGCTTTGCCTTGATGCATTGCTTCTATAGCGTGTACGGTATCTAATCCTTCTTTATCTGGCGGTGTAAACCCGAAGGTTTTTTGTATTGCTGTGTTTAATGCGGGAGAAACGTGGTGCATAATCCCAACGGTTCTATCGCCTTGCACATTACTATGCCCCCGAACGGGACAGGTTCCTGCTCCTGGTTTTCCTAAACTGCCTTTAAGCAACAGCAGGTTTACACACTCTTTTATATTATCGACTCCGTTTTTGTGTTGTGTTAGCCCCATTGCCCAACATATAATAATTTTATTATTGCTTGCTAACAGTTCTACGGTTTGGTGTATTAGGTTTTGGTCTACCCCACAGGATGCTAATAGTTCTGTTTCTGAATATTGCTCTACATCTGCAAGAAGGTTTTCGTATCCTTGTGCATGGGTGTTTATAAATTGGTGATCGAAGATGTTTCCTTTTTCTTGATCTAGTTTTGCTAGTTTTTTAATAAGAAGTTTTAGCAGGGCTACGTCCTGGTTTATTTTTACTTGCAGGTGTATATCTGTTAGTGCGGTTCCTGAGGCTAGTACTCCTTTTATTTCTTGTGGGTTTTTGAATCGGATCAATCCTGCTTCCTCTAATGGATTGATGCTTATCACCTTGCCTCCGTTTTCTTTACATTTCTGTAATGCAGATAGCATTCTAGGGTGATTGGTGCCGGGGTTTTGCCCGATTACCATAACGATTTCGGCTTTATCGAAATCTTCTAGTTTTACAGATCCTTTTCCGATGCCTAGTGTTTCATTTAGTGCTACTCCACTAGATTCGTGGCACATGTTGGAGCAATCTGGCATATTATTGGTTCCAAATGCTCTTATAAACAGACCGTATAAAAATGCTGCTTCGTTACTGGATCTACCCGATGTATAAAAAACTGCTTCGTCTGGGGTATCTAAAGCATGAAGTTCTTTGGCTATTATGGTATAGGCATCTTGCCAAGAGATGGGTTGGTAATGTATACTATCTGGTTTTAGGAGCATTGGCTGTGTGAGCCTACCGCTTTTACCTATTTGATAGTCTGACCAATGGGACAGGTCTTCTACAGAGTATTTGGCAAAAAACTCGTTATCTACTCTTTGATTGGTCGCTTCTTCTGCTATTGCTTTTGCTCCATTCTCACAATACTCCCCTAGTTTTGATGGACTATCGGGATCTGGCCATGCGCAACCCGGGCAATCGAATCCTTCTTTTTGATTCATTTTAGAGAGTATGTGCATAGATTTTACTACTCCCATTTCTTTAAAGGCATGTTGTAATGCTACTTTTACTGCTGGCAATCCTGCTGCATAAGTTGCGGGTTCTTTTATGGTGATGCCAGTAAGGGTTGTTGGTCCTAAGACAGAAATGTTTCTTTTTTTGGTAGTGCTCATTATATGTACTCTATAAAATGCTAATTGTATTATACCTATTTAATGTTTTAATGACGTATAGTTAAATTGGTATTCCCCCAAAGATACAGTTATCTGTCGAAATCTATACACCTTGTTATATGGAAACCTGGATAGATATGGTTAATTGATTAGGTTCTATTTTATAATAGCATCGATAACTTTATCAAAACTTAGCATATTCCATCCCCAGCCCTTCCCAAAAGGAAGGGAGTCAAAAATTCTTCTCTTTGGGAAGGGCTTAGGGCGAGACAAATATATTGAAATCAATTAAATATGTATCTCAAAACTATAAACTAAAGCCATTAATTACTATACCTAAGACTACTATCGTTGTTCTAGATTTATATAACAGAGTCTATGGCTTTCCATAAGGAATCTACAATTGCATTCCATATTTTTTCGATAGTTACAGAAAGAATTCCTTTTAATGTATTTACAAAGTTTAATACCATTGCTTCTAATCCATCTAAGAAAAATTCTTTTAAGCCTTCATCGATATCTCCATTCAAAATTCCTTTCTGAATAATTAACGTTTGTTTTGCTATCGCTTCTACCTGTCTTTCGCTAAATCCTCTAACGGTTGCTATATCTTTTTCTAAAATTGTGGTAGCTATGTCTTTTATTTCTTTAACGATGTTTACTATCTCTTCGTTCATGTTATTATCTTTTTAAAAAGCTTTCGTAGGTTATTGCCTGATCCAAAAAAATTTCTATTTGTCCTTTAAAGGCTTGCATAGCGGTTGGTTTTATTCCTTTTTCTTTGTCTTCTGTTTTCATCCTTTTTAATGTTTCTGATATTTTTTGAAACGCAAAGGCACTAGGATAGTCTCCTGATATAGCACTACTATTTTTGGCTTGTAATAATTCGTTGATTTTTTTTGTCGCTACATTATTGGGTATTGGTCTGGCTTTTGCCTGAAGTTTTAGGGCATCATAAGCTCCTATTAATTCGTTATATTCTTTTTCTCGCTCTTTATAATTTTCTTTAGTTGTTCCGTCAGAAATTTTTTCTAAAAAACTCATTGTTTTCTGGCTGTTCGTGGTAACACTTTCTACAATGGCTTTGTCGTATTCTGGTGCTAAAAGGGTTTTACAACTGGTAACCGAAATTAGCCCTATAAAGAAAATAATCGGTATCCATTTTTTTTTGATTGCTGTCTTCATTTTATTATTTATATCGTTTATTATTTTAATTTGCGGTACTACCCTACCTATTCTTTTTT
This sequence comes from Aquimarina muelleri DSM 19832, assembly GCF_000430665.1. Classification (GTDB taxonomy): domain Bacteria; phylum Bacteroidota; class Bacteroidia; order Flavobacteriales; family Flavobacteriaceae; genus Aquimarina; species Aquimarina muelleri. The sequence continues at coordinate 4,069 of NZ_AUML01000048.1, forward strand.
TATCACCACTTCAGAAGTAAATAAAAATGTTATCCTTCGGCTTTGCTTCTGTCACCATTATACCTGATTGACAATCCTTTTTCTTACTGATTTTCATCCTTTACTAAAGCTTAGAAACGTTACCTTTATTTTTCAGTAAATTTAAGCTAAAATGGTATTATATGATTCTATTTCCATTGGTTTGCATGTTTAAAAATAGCTGGAAGTCCTCCTGTATGCCAAAAAAGAACATTTGAATTTACTGGTATTTTTTGGTTTTGTAAACAGTCTAACATTCCGTAAAAGGCTCTTGCTGTATACACAGGATCTAGTAATATGCCTTCTTTTCTTGCCAATTGGTTCATAGCATTTATTTCGTTTTGGGTTACTACCCCATAACCGTCTTTATCGTAGTTTCTATTTAAATGTATATCAGACAGCTTAAAATCTTTTTTAATCTTTAATATACTAGCTCCTTCTTTTACGATATCAAAAACTACTTTTTCTAGAGACTGTCCATTTGTTTCGTCTTTATCAATACTAATTGGTACTAATTCTGAATTTAATGAATATAGTTCTTTACCGAGAATTAATCCAGCTTGCATACCGCCAGAACTGGAGGCAAAAAATATGTAATCTATTTTTACGTTTTGTTCTACGAGTTGTTCTTTTACTTCTTTTACGGCATTTACAAATCCTAATGCTCCTGTTATATTAGATCCTCCGTATGGAATTACAAAACAGGTGTTGTTTTTTTCTTCGAGATCTTTTTTTAAGGCAGGTATATCTTCTCCTTTTCTATTATCTCCTGTAAAATGAATGTTTGCTCCAAGAATAGAGGAGAGTAAAAGGTTGCCTTCGTACACTTCTGGTTTTTTACCTCCTAATAACAAATGACATTGTAGTCCTGCTATAGCGCAGGCTGCTGCTGTTTGCCTACAGTGATTGGATTGTTGGGCTCCTGCGGTAATGATGGTATCACAACCTTGGGTTATTGCTTTTTTTATTAGGTATTCTAATTTTCTGGTCTTATTGCCTCCAGAGGCCAATCCTGTATGGTCGTCTCTTTTGATATAGATAGTATACCCAGAAAAGAGTTTCGATATTTTGTCTAGCTTTTGTAAGGGTGTAGGGAAGAAACCTAAATTGTATTTATCCTCTATCATTTTTTTAGTTTTTATACTGAAGTGGTTTTAACTTTTTTCCATTCGCTATAAAAATACTCTTTTTCACTTCCTTTTTAACTTTGAAATAGCACTAATAAGCTCAAATTCTATATGCACGATTTCAAAGATACGTCTATCTATCGAAAACTATCTGTGCTTTTTTATGTGAATTTTTTTTCCACTCCATACCTCTGTTTTTTTGTAGTTATATTCAAATCTAAAATCTTGAATAGCCTGATTACGTTTTTATGAAAATTAAAAATGTTTTCTTTTACCAATCTGGAATTTCACTAAAGGATTCTACTTTTTTTAGTACATATATAGTACTATTACCTTTATCTGGATTAGGAAACATATCCTTTTTAGGCAAAGATTTAAACATAAACAGAGTGTCTTGTTTTATCCAACCATATTCTTTAATATAGACACCTTTTTCTTTATGCTTAACATAAAATGTTTCTATTTCTAACAAATTTCCTTTATTGATAGTATAATAACCTATATAAGTGGGCGTGAGTTTTTGTTCGTTTACATTTATTTTTGCATCAATACTACTTTGAAAACTACGTCCATTGTTATAAAATTTTATAAAAAACAAACTTTTATATTTTTTATTACCATATTCTAAAGTATCTGTTGAAATATAAATGCTCTTTGTATTCAGTATGTCTTCTTTTTTTAATTCATAAGGTTTTTTAAGTGAGGTAAACTTTGGTTTTTTAGGTCTATAGCCACCATCTACATGATGATAATAATTTTTACATGCAACAAGAATAGAACAGACACTGATTAACATTACCAACTTTTTCCACTCCATACCTCTGTTTTTTTGTAGTTATATTCAAATCTAAAATCTTTTATTGCTTTATGTATCGCATTTTGTAGCCAAGCATCTCCAATTAAATCGACTGTTGCATTATATCCATTAGAGTTATTAATTCGAATATAGGTGGATGCTTTATTTATTTTTTTTTGATAAGAAGTTTGATTATGGTATCTATTATTAGTTAAAACCCCAAGTTCTTTTTCTAATCTGTTAATTTTATCTTTTTTATCAAGAGCATCCAAATTAAAATTCTTTTTGATTTTTTTAATTTCATCTATGATAATTTCTCTTCGTTCTTCTTCTACTCCTCCTGTTTTTGATGTCTTTAGGAAATCTCCAGAAAAATCTTGAAATCCAACTTCGAGAAATGGAGTTGCTACCGATATCTCGCCAGTCCATCCCATATCGGTTCCTCCACCAAAATAGACTCTTTTGGTATCATTATTAGAACTTACATTAACATCGCCTAATCGAAAACCAATCATTCCTTCTCGTTGTATACGGTTTAACGAAAACTGATTTTCTTGTAAAGCAGAGTTCCATGTTAGTAATTGTCCATAACTAAAAGAGTTCTGAAAATCATTAAGCATTGGTATTGGTGAGTTATAATTTAAGGAATAGGATTGTAGAGGTGTTCCTTGCCCTGCTCCAACCGTAAGGTTTACTGCGGCAGTTAGATCTACTACCAAATTCTTTTTATGCACGCCACTACCCAGCCCTGCGTTATATGCGGAAATGTGTAGTGATGATGTTGCTCCAAAATTACCATATCTTTTACCATACCCAATATTAGCGTTACCTCTAACTCTTATTTTATAACCTACTAGTATTTGAAGTCCAAATGTTACTCTAAAACCTCCTCCTGGGGGATTCCCTATCTTTCCGTTGCCATTTGTAGTGATTTTTCTAGCAATATCGCCTATAGAACTTTCCATTTTTTCTTGCAAACTTACTTTTACCCAAGAATTGATATTATTATGTACCCATCCTATATCTGATAAACTAGAATCAAGCGCTGTGGTAAGATCGCTTTTTATGGATTGTAGATCAAAAAGAGAGTTAGATATCATTGGTTTTAATGAGTATCTGTTATACTATTACTTATATAACATTAGTTTTATGGTTTCTCCTCCTAATGTAGCAAATTCAACCCGAATAGAAAATAGGTAGCGATTTTGGTTAACATTTTTTTAATATAAAATATTTTAAGTCTTAATAATAAAAGCCTCGATAAAGAGGCTTAAAATGAATTGTTTTATAAGAAATTAGAGACTTGTGGAGTGGTTATCGTTGTTTTAAACAGTTTTTCAATGCTTGTTGTCTGTCTTTGCTTTTATTTTATTTTCTATTTTATCTACGTCGGTTTTGTAAGCCTCCCATTCGAAGTTGTCGGTTTTCATAACCATGTTTAAGGCTATTTTATAATTGTCTTTTGCTTTTTGTAATTCGCCAATATTTTCGTAAGCCATACCTAACATAGAATAGGCATCATAAGAATCGGGGTGCGCTTCTAAGTTGGCTTTAAAGACATCTACAGCATAGGGTTTTAGATCTTCAATTTTTATTAAATCATAGCCCAAATCTATTAAGGCACTTTCATTAGAGATTTCGAATCCATAGGTTTTAGAAACCTCATTAAAATAGGTGACGATATTTTCAATTGCTTTTTTAGGGCCGCCTTGAGCCATAATCGCTGCTTTGGTTTTAGACCTTTTGTATTGCGTAGGCTCAAATATGTACCGTAAACCAAAAAATATAGAAGGCAAACCTACAGAGAGATGCGATTCTTCTGGCATGGGGTTGTATTTAAACCTGAGCCCTGTATCTTTATTGGTATTAATGTAGTTTTCGAAGTCTCCACTTAATTTAATAACATTACCACGCATGTTGCCACTAATTTCATTGGCAAGCGTCATATAAAAGGTTTGATTCATTTTGGAAGGGTTAGGGAATATAGTGTCAAATCCATTAAAGATGTTATCTATTGGATACCACAAACTTGGGCTTATAGTTATATAAGCATTAAACAATTCAGGATGTTTAAAGAAGGAATATACATTAAAAAGCCCACCCAATGAATGCCCCGAAATTATCTTGTAAGGAGCAGTTCTATAGGTATTTTCTATATGGGGCATTAATTCATTTTCAAGAAAGGCTATAAAGTTATCAGCACCACCAATATTACCTAATCGTTCCCGATTTTTTGGGTCGAGATTAGGGGATTCGGGAGTAAGGTCACGATTACGGTGGGTGTTTCTTATACCCACAATAATTATTTCAGGAATACGCTGGTCAAAATATAGAAATTCAGCCGAGGCTGCTGCATGCCGAAAATTTAAAAAACTATCCAGTAAATACATTACAGGATAAGTTTTATTAGACGTATCGTAATCCTTAGGTAGATAGATTTCCAATAATCTGTCTTCGTCTAGTATTTGTGAGTGTATAGTAGCGGTATGCCCTATAGTAATGGGTTCTTGAGCATAGGTTGATAAACTGATTAGAATTAAGCCAATAAATAGGTTAAATTTCATGTTTAACAGGTCTTTTTAAATCTAGACTAACGTCAAATTTATCAATTTCCACCAACATTTATATTGATTTTGTACTTTTTTAATCAAAGGAATTAATTGGATTCTGATGTGGGGAATTGTTTAGTAGACTAGAACTATCAGTACCCCCCTTTCATCAAACCGTACGTGAACTTTTAGCTCATACGACTTACCGATAGAGTTCTTCATTATGCAAGAAAAATCGTTACATCGCATTTATCCAAGCTGTAAAAAGGAAACAGTAATCACAATTTTAACCTTTGACCGTCGTGGACCACCAAAAAAATTATAAACAAATCATGGAAACATAGACTAGTGAAATTTAACCATTAAAAAATGGCCCTAAAATGAGCCTTAGCATACTAGTACCCAAACTTAAAGAAATGACTTAAAAAAAAGAAAATCTCACAAAAAAAACAGAAATTACCTTAAAAAACGTTCTCTTTGGGTAACATTCTAAAAAAAGAAGATGTAAGGTGTTTTTAAAAATGCGGTTATTCTTTTTTAAGGTTCTTACCAACTTCTTGATTTTCTCCTTATTTACAAATCCTGGATCCCTCAACAAGGCATATAGCGCTGACTTATCGGCATGCCATATGCTTAGTTATTGGTGATTCGTTTTTTATGTATTTCTGTTTTTAGTTGCATTTTTCGTTCCCCATTTAGCCATTTGTATTAAAATACTTTCTAATGACTTACCTTTTTCGGAAAGTTCATATTCTACTCTTGGTGGAACTTCGGGATGAGAAATCCGATTTATCAAGTCGTCCGCTTGTAATTCTTTAAGTTTTGCTATTAGCATTCTTTCCGAAATTCCGGTTAATCTATTTCTTAATTCACTATACCTTAACTTTTTTTCATCCAATAAGAATGCTAGAATACTAAGTTTCCATCGCCCACTTAAGATTGAGTTTGTATATGCAATTCCACAATTTGCTTCTAATTGCTCCTTATTTATTGTATTGGTAGATGTTGTCTTTCTCATTTCTTACTTTTTTGTTAGTATCATACAATTTTGTATGTACTTTCAATTTGTAAACATAACTATTACTTTTGAACAAAATTATAATAGATATGAAAATTTTAGTACAAGTAGCTCATTGGATTTCATATGGGTATTTAATTTATGCATTTGGTTATGCAAGTCTTTTCAAAGTTTTTCAAAAGGAAAGTATGATGGGAAATATGAGCAATTTTGGTTTCGGGAAAATATGGACTCTATTTATTGGTTATGGCGAATTGTTGGGTGTAATTGGTTTATTTATTGGATTTTGGATGCATCAAATTAAAAACATATCAACTTTATGGTTATTGCCATTCGCAATTGGTGCATTAATGGTTCATTTCGCACATAATGATTATAAATACTTTTACACAGCTTTGTATTGTTGTATTGCCGGTATTATTTTACTTGTTACGGATAAAAATTTCAAAGTAATATTATAATGATTTAACCTCCGAAATTTTGAATGAACGCACAGTTGGGTAACATTCTAAAAAAAGAAGATGTAAAGTGTTTTTAAAAATGCGGTTATTTTTTTAAGGTTCTTACCAACTTCTTGATTCCCCCTTATTTGCAAATCCCAGATCCCTCAACAAGACATATAGCGTTGGCCTATCCGGCACGCCGTATGCTTCTTGGTTATTGGGCTACGTTTATTTTTAAATGTTTTGGTAAATCATTATACCATTTAATTGTACTATAACAAGCTTTGTGCATAAATTCATTCAATTGTTCAAGGTCATTGATATCACAATAAAAACCACGGTCATCAAAATTAGATTTTGCGTGTACAATAGAATTTCTAGTTCTATACAATATATCTCCAAGTTCGTTAATAATTCTATCCTTTGTTTCTTGTTTTGAATTGTATCTTAATTCAGTTACTTTTAATTTATTTCTAATTTTTAACGGAATTGAATCGTAGATATCTACTAAATCAAAAGAAGAGTTTATTAAAGACTTTATTAATTCGTCATCTCTAATACTTTTATCATAGTTTTTAGCTAATTCAAATATTGATGAAATATAATCAGCACTTGGCGATTGAGCATCTGAAGAGTTTAATTTTAAACGCATAGAATCAAATGCTTTAATTTTCGCTTTGACAGGTCCGAAATATTCAAATATCTTATAGTAAGATAAAAACTTCAAATCGGAACTTAATCTTTGGTTTGAATTAATAAATAAGTCCATTCCATAATTATAATCTTCTAAAGGGATATTGTATATAAAATCCGAAGATTCTAAAATGTCTTTTCTAATTGATTCGATTTCTAAACTCTTGCTTATTTTGTAGGTTGAAAACTCAAAGCTTATTTTATGTGAATTTGAAAGTTCAAACATAAAAATTTTAATTAGTTTTTCTTCGTCAGCGTCCGATAATCGTTGTTTTTTATCTGAATAAAGTATTTCAACAGCAAAATGGCTTGAACAAGGAGTATGATAGTCATTATATTCTCCAAAATGAGCAGAAGCAATTCCAATCAAAATCGGATTACTGATGAGGTGAATAGATATGTTTTCGGAAACTTGCTTGTAAAGTAACCCTAGATTTAAAAGAGTGTAAAAATTATAGTTATCGGATAATTTGATACACCTTTGAGTAATGTGATTGGTTGTAACTTTATTGAAGCAATTATGAAATTTAATTGAATCTAAATCTTCAATGTATTTTTCTAAATGCTCATATTCGAATTCTATCTCTTCCTCGTCTTCTTTTGGAAATTGAAGATATATTAAATCATATTGTTCATCGATTATATAGTCAAAAGCTTGAATACCATAATTAGTTTGTAATGACTTTTTAAACTTGTCAATTGAATTTATTTCCTTTTTCTTCATTTTTTCCTAATGTAGGCTAACAACATTATATAATTACCAAGGTACTCATATCTCTTTATTATTAGAAATATAGTGACCTCTATATTTTTAAAGCTCTAAAGTAAATTACTTTTTAGAAATAGGATTACGGAAACCCGTACAGGAGGGATAATTTTACCCATATTTTACTTTTAAGAAGCGTTGTGGTAAAACTCACCCATTCGAGAGCCTCAGGGTTCGATAGCTAACGATTTCCCCCTGATAGCCGACTCTTTCTACCTCAGCATAGCTACTTAGAGTAATAGTTTCATTGAAAATAAAGGATAAAATATACGTGAACTTTTACTTCAATAGTATGGGAAGTGGATTCCGTTCTGCAACGGAATGACAAATCAAATTATGTGTGGTGTATTCTGTATTTTGACAGCTTTTCGACAAATTCTCAGGATAAAATATACGTAAATGTCTACTTCAATAGTATGGGAAGTGGATTCCGTTCTTCAACGGAATGACATATCAAATTATATGTGGGTGTATTCTGTATTTTAACGGGCTTCCTGACAGTTTTTTGTAATCACCTTGTTATAGAGGAGTTAAAAATCAACTAATTCTTTTAATGAAACCCCTAAAGCTTTTGAAATCTCTAAAAGCAAATACATACTAGGGTCTGTTTTGCCATTTTCTAGTTCGATAATAGATTGTACATCTTTATTACATACTTGAGCTAAATCTAATTGACTCCACCCCTTTTGATGTCTTAGTTGAATAATACGCTGACCGAGTTTATTTTTAATATGTTGTTCCTTGTTCACTAAACAAATATCTATCCGTAGATGAAATATACATAATATAATTGTTTGACAGGTAGCAAACTGCAAATTTTTAAATCGCTTTGCATCGTATTTTTTTGATTCAAAAACAAAAAGACACTCTTTTACATAAAAAAATAAAAATCTTTAAAACCTTTAAACAACTGATTGCTAGTATTTTTAATCAATTATAAACGACTACAAACGGATACAAGCGAAACTAAGCGTTTCTTAACCGAATCTACCAAAGGGTGTGCTATAGGTTTGTAGTGTTGTTAGTAACCAACTCTTTATATGAGTTTTACATAACAATATAAATGTATCTAATAAATTATAACCGCCTCCTACTATGGAGGAATTGTATTAACTGTTTAAAACGAAAAACTAAAATTATGAACACGCTAAAAAACAAAGTACAGTTGATTGGAAACCTAGGACAAGAACCTGAAATTGTACATCTTGAATCTGGTAAAAAGCTTGCTAAATTTGCTATTGCTACCAATGATTATTATTATAACAAACAAGGAGATAAAATTACGGATACGCAATGGCATAATATTATTGCATGGGGTAAAACTGCGGATATTGTAGAAAAATATATTAATAAAGGACAAGAGGTTGCTATACAAGGCAAACTTACCTCTCGCAGTTACGAGGATAAAAAAGGGCAAAAACAATATATAACAGAGATCGTGTGTAACGAATTATTGATGTTAAGTAAATAATATCAAGTTATTTACCTTTTGGATTGTAGAGATTATACTATTTACACTTTCAATTTAATTCCCAAAGGCTGCCCTTTGGGAATTTTAATTTTTATATTCTTAAGTGTTTTTTCTATATCCCTCGAGATTGGTAACTCCCCAGTTTTCTAATTCTTCTGTACTCCACAATTCTGGAAAAAATATCCTTCGCTGGTATCTTGGATGCATATATTTATGCCAATCACTCCCCCCCGTTGCTTCTACATTTACGTTACCCGAATCTAAATATTTTGCTGCTGCGTTATAATGATGCATTACCCAATCAATATTAACGGTATGATCATAATGCCGCATGGCATTTATTAAGTCCTTGTTTTGCTGGTACTCGTTTGGTAATTCTTTAAACTTAGTCCAAAGGTTTACAGTATTGTATTCTTTCATCCATTCGATTAATTCTTTTTTGTATTTGTCTTCAAAATTAATCATGAGTTTGCTTTTCTTTCCTGTAGTATGATCTTTGCCCGCTGCCTGCCAATACATATAATCAAAAGCATGTTCGTAGGGAGTTTCTCTGTTTATGGTTTTTCTAAATCTAAAGTCTATTAGGTTTATTAATTCTGTAGAGGCTATTTCTATTTTTCGGTATTGTGCAGATTGAAAACCACTTGCAGGGGTAAGTGTCATTCTAAACTTCATGTATTGCTCTATCTCCATACCTTCACTCATAATATCAAAGGAGTTGGATAGCATATCAAAATACCTGCTTACTCGCATTAGGTGCATTTCGAACTTTGAGGGTTGTATATTTTTGGTGTGAGAAATCTGATTCATTTCCCAAAGTATCATTTTAAAAAGTAACTCGTTGATCTGGTGATACATTATAAACACCATTTCGTCTGGCAATTGGGTACGCTGGGTTTGTAGTCCTAACAGGGCATCTACTTGTATGAAGTCCCAATATTGCATAGGTTCGGCATATAATAATCCTGCTAAATGCACATCTGGATCCTGCCCCATTGCGGTATACTTTTTATCTATAGCTTCTAATAATTCTTTTCTATTCATGGTTACTCTTCAATTACATAAAATGGTTATATATCTCCTGTAATTCTGTATTTTATATGAATACAAAATTATGGAAATCGATATGAATTCTTATACTAAAGTGGTTTGCCTTTTGCTACTGTCTGCAACTCGTTGTTTTAATGTTGTTAACAGAAAAAGATGCTAACGACTTTTTTAAGAATATTATGAAAAAGGAGATTTTATATTTATATAACCTGTTACCCTAAGTGATATAGGTTTGGATAGTTTAATGTAGCAGGTTTTGGTATACACAATACTTTATTAAAATTGAATATTAGATTATACTATATCTATTTCATTTTGAAATGGATATTATTTGTATCTAAATAAAGGAACAAGATCTTAATTTTATTTTCTTAATCCAAAATACTTTATATAATTAAACGGTTTACGTTTTATCAAACGGATTAAACTCTTATAATATAGGATAAAAAATCTGCTTTATGCTTTGCTGTTTTTTAATAAAATGTGAACATTACAATAATAAACAGGATGCTTAGTTTACTTAATTTGGATATGCCGCAAAATATTTCCTTAGTCTGATCTTTTTTAGTAATATTTGCATTACTCATTATTTGCAAACAGATGGAAGATTATTTAATTGGTATTGGTAAGCGTTTAAAAGAGATTCGAAAAAGCAATAGCAAAACCATTAATGAGATTGCCTCGAAGGCTGGCGTTAGTAACGGTCTTATTTCTAGAATTGAAAATGGAAGAACGATCCCTTCTTTGCCTGTTTTATTAAATATCATCACTGCTCTCGAAATTGAAATTCCCACTTTTTTTAATGGTATCCCTACACAAACTAATTTTACATTTTTGGTTACAAGAGCTTCAGAATATAGTGTTATTGAAAAAGAGGATGAAGCTGTTGGGTTTAGTTACCAATATATTTTTGGTAAACAACTTAATTCTATTGGCTTTGAAGCTGTTTTTTTAGAGGTGCAACCAGGTTCTGAAAGAGGCAAAGTAGAAACGGATGCATATGAGTTTAAATATATACTTACGGGAGAGTGTTCTTATATTATAGGAGAAGAAGAGATTCTTTTAAAAGAGGGAGATTCTATTTTTTTTGATGGCAGAATCCCACATGTACCTGTTAACCGAGGAAATACGTCTTCTAAAATGATTGTTTTGTATTTCTTTTTGGATAAAGAGGGTCAGTCTTAATACTGTCAATAATACTTTTATACACAATATTTTTTTATAAAGTACATTTTATGATTTTTATTGTAACCGCAAAAACCGCCTTAGGGCGGTTTTTAAACAAAACAATTAAAACGCTAATCTAATAGAATATAATTTTTATTAATCCTATTAGCTCTTTTATGATAAAATCGGGAGATGCTTTTGCTATTTGCTCTTTACTTTGTGCTCCTGTAAGAACTCCTACAGTGATGCCACAATTTGCATTTTTACCTTCTTCTATATCTATTGCAGAATCGCCTACTTTTAATACTCTGGATGCATCGGTAATCTTAAACATCTGCATTGCTTTGCAGATCATTTCTTTGTCTGGTCTGCCTTTTATTACATCATCTGCTGTAAGTAATGCATCGTAGTTCACTCCTTTTTTCCACCCTATCTTTTTAAGAAGTTGATTTGCTACTTTTGAATCGTATCCTGTATTTAGAACTACTTTTATATTGTTGTTTTTTAATACATCAAATAATTCTTCTACTCTATCAAAAGCTACTACCTCCAGATTTTGATATAATTTTTTAAGAATTGGTTTAAAATTAGAAAATGCTTTTTTGGCTACACTTTCTGGATTTTCGCAAGGGGTTACCTTTGTTAAAATATCCATTATTGCTTGGTACTTCTCTTTTCCTGCACCATGTTCTAATACATCTTGTAAACTAATAGTAAACCCTTCGTCATTAATTACCTGTTGTACTGTTTTATATACTATATTATCCTCATTTACTGTGGTTCCTGCCATATCAAAAACAACCAGATCAATCCTTTTATTCATATTTATATATTAAAAATTTTTGTAATATTTTCTTTTGCAAATCCTGCACTCCCTGTCATCCCTTTTCCTCCTATTCCTGTTACGATATGGATATTATTTTCTATCGTTTTTTGAAATATATCTTTGGTTTTACATTGTGAGTACATACCAAACCATCGATTTTGAATATCATACGTTGGTAGGTCTATAATTTTTTGTGCTTCTTTTATCATAAAATCGTCTATATCCATATCTAAATCATACCCCAGATCTTCTATATTTTTTACATCGGCATATTGATGAGAGTCTCCTATAATAACCGATCCATCTGGAGCTTGTTTAAACAAGATATGTACTCCCCACTTTTTTTGTAAGGACTCTGTATTTTCTTTTAATTTAATATCTACAAAGGAATCACATTCTGCAAATGCTTCGTAACGCCTAATAGACCATCCTGTTAAAATATTACCAGATAATTGGTATGCAGACTGTGGTTTGGTTTGTAACATTTGTAATTTTGTTACCTCTAAATCACTTGTATTAAACACCTCTGGATATAAGTTTTTAAACTCACTACCGTTACAGATAATTACTTTTTCTGCTTCAAAAACTTCTCCCGAAGCGGAAGTTATTTTTACAGAAGTACCTACTTGTTCACAAGCAATTATATTTCTATTGGTAAAATAATCTAAGTTGAGATCTTTTACCATAAAACTTTGTAACCTGTGTATCATCTGGCGAGCTTCTACCGTAACTTCTTCTGGAAAGAATAACCCTGCTTTTATATACTCTGATCGTAAGCCCGGGTATTTTTTTAGACACTCTTCCTTCGTTAATAATACCGAGGGATATTGGTTTCGGTTATTAATTTGATGTAATTCTTCGATAAGCTGTACTTCTTCTGGATTAGAAGCAAGATACACCGATCCATTCTCCCGAAGGGTTATATCAAATTGTTGCTGTATACGTTTATAGATTTTTAAGCTTTCTCGCCCATATTTTTGCCATTTGGTATTCATTCCTGAAGGAACTACTTGCCCAAAATTTTGGGTAGTTGCTCCTTGGGGCATTTTATTTTTTTCTAATAAGGCTACTTGTAATCCGTTTTGCAATGCATGGTATGCATGAAAAGTGCCTAACACTCCGCCTCCTATAACAACGAGGTCATATTTTTTCATAATGTAATTTTGTTTGTATAGTTGTTACTTTAGCACGGTATGCTTTTTTAAAATATAGTAATGAGCCCAGCATGATTACTACTCCTAATATGGTTAAAGTGTATGCTCCGTACACAAAAAAGTCTAACCAACTTAAATTTGCTTGTCCAAAATTTTTATATAACAAGGCTGTAATACTGCCTAAATACCCAAAAGAATCTGCGATATAGATCAAAAAACCTGCGTTTCCTTTTATTTTAAACATGGCTATAAACCGATCAAAAAACAGGCAGTTAAAAGGTACATAACAGATATATAATCCGAACCCACATATAACCATCCAGATAAAAGGATTTAGTAATTCTAATTGAAAAAGAAGTGTAGCCCCCCCTATACACAAAACTCCTGTTAAAATTAAGAAGTGGTATAGGTAAAGTGCTTTTGCATTGTTTTTGATATAAAATGTACTTCCTAAAATTAAAAGTACTACTACTGCGATAATAGTTTCTGAGGTTGTATATACAGATATATCTCCTTTATATCCTATACTATCCCATAACTCTCGTGCAAAATTATCTCTAAAATCTCTAAACGCTGTTAATACGGTATAAAAAATCACAATCCCAGTGATAGGTATAAAAAACGACAGTAAAAGTTGTTTTCTATCTTTTGCAGACATAGGCAAACGTTCTGACCTCATTGTCTTATCTTCTTGCGTTGTTACTGGTAATTTTTCTAGCAACCATGCAAAAAACAACAATGGCAGTATAAATAGTGCTCCTGTAACTGCCGGCATCCAAAATTGAGAGATTTGCCATCCACTCATAAGATACAGACCTACAGATTTTACAATTCCGCTAGATACTATAAAGCTGGCGCATAGTGCTACTCCTAAGATCTCAGTAAATTTTCTACCTTCTAGATAAGAAAAAACGATACCCCAAATCATACCTAATGGTAACCCATTAAAAAATAAAGCAATCACATTATAGGGTTTTGGCAGAATCGCAAAAAGCACTAATGCTAATTCTGCCAAAAGGATTAATCCTATTAAATACCGTACTCGTTTTTCCGCTTTTAACTCAGATATTATTTTTATTCCTAAGAATTTAGACAGAGTATACCCTAATACCTGAGCTATAATCAATATAATTTTATAATCTATATTAAGAACAGAAAGGTTTTCAAAAGTTGCAACACTAAATGGTTTTCTAAATGCGTACATACAAAAGTAAGCTCCAAAAGAGGCTATCGATGCATGTACTATAAATTTTAAGTTAGACGACTTAGTCTGCATTTTAAAAGGTTTAGTTACAACAAGATTATTATTACAGATCTCTAGGTGTTTTGGGATATGACCATAGACGTTATACATACCAAAAATAAGGTTACCCACTTAATATAATTATTCACCCTTATCTTCTTTATATTTACAACTAGTAAATTTAATAAGTCAAAAATGATAATTATTTTACTATTTGTAAATATTTGAAGTTTAAGAAATATTTAATATAGCTTTGATTAATTGTAAAATTAAGGTTACGAATGTTTCTGAAATAAGAAATATTTATATAATTGAAAAGAATAATCTTAGAGCGTATAAAAACTGCCCAAAATCAATTTTGGGCAGTTAAAAGACTTAATACGATTTACGAATAAAAATCTCGCATATAATCGCATTCTTTTTCTACTATATTTTCTTCATAAAATGAAACAATAGCTATGACTATTCTTTAATTTGATTCATCAATCTAGCGAAAAACTTTTGCAATTATTTATACGCAATTCTCATCCGTAAATCGTTTAAGTCAAATATTCTATTTTTTTAATAAACTTTTATACCATTTGTAGTTTAAGTTTACTGGAAAAGAAAATTAAGATTTTTTTGTTTCAGTGAAAAAGAAAAGCTTGTGCCAAGATCGATCTGGTATTAAGCATAGCAGGGCTACGGTTTATTTTATTCTGATACTTGAGGCAAAAAAAGAACATTTTATTACAGTAAATTCAAATTGTAAATGGTATTACTTAAATAATAAAAACTTTATAAAGAGTATATATCTAAGAATAAATACCTTGTGTTATTTATGAGATCTTACTTTTTTTGATACCAAAATATACTGCTATACCTCCTGTAAAGAACATTAATAAACTGTATACTGCTGGAGCAACTGCAAACGAAGTATTATTGAGTAAAATAACTGCTATAGTTATGGCTAAAGTTCCATTTTGAACACCTGATTCTATAGCTATAGAGATAGCTCTCTTATTATTAATTTTAAATAATTTAGCCGAATAATACCCTACAGCCATCGTAACTATATTTAAGCATAAAGCGACTAGTCCTGCTTCTCGAAAATAGGATGCAAAATTATCTTTTTCCTTAAAAGTAATTCCTAAAATAACAAGTACAATAACAAGTCCAGAAGCTACTCTAACTGGTTTTGCCATCTTTACAGCAAAACTCTCATTATATCGCCTTATTAACATACCAATACTTACAGGGATAATGGTAATGACTAGTATCTGAATAATCGTAGAAACAACATCTAATCTAATGATTTGTTCTTGTTGTAAAAAATGAAGAAGTGCAAAATTTATAATAAAAGGAATCGTTAAAATAGTAACAAAACTACTCAATGCAGTAAGAGTAACAGATAATGCGATATCTCCTTTTGCTAAATGGGATATTAAATTAGATGTAGGTCCCCCAGGACATGCCGACAAAATCATAATGCCTATGGCTATCTCTGGTTGGATAGGAAATATGGATGCCAATGCAAATCCTAATATTGGTAAAATCAATATTTGGTTTATTAATCCTATTAATATTGCTTTTGGATAAATAAATATTCGTTTAAAATCATCAACAACAAGAGACAGCCCCATGCCTAACATTATTATAATAAGAGATATAGCTAAAATAATTGTTGATATGTTATCCATTTTTAATAGTTCTGATTGAATAAGCAATATACCAAAAATACAACTCCCCTAAATGAATCTCTAGTATATTCAAAAACTATCGTTAATCACTAAAAAATAATAACGGAGTGCCAGAAAACAACTTCGGAGTACCAAGAAATACCTTCTGAATCTCACGAAACATCTTCGGAGTGTCGGGAAACAACCTTGATGTGTTATGCAATACTCCCTGAGTGTCAAGAAACAACTTCGGAGTACCCAGCAATACCTTCTGAATTTCAGGAAATACCTTCGGAGTGTCGGGAAACAACCTTGATGTGTTATGCAATACCCCCTGAGTGCCAAGAAATAAAAGTAACTAGCTTGTAACTACCAAACGATACTACTCCAGAGAGTCTGTAACTCAATCCTGATCCTGATGATGGATTTTTAAAAATTGTAAATAGTCATTATTTTTAGCTACGATACAATACTTCGATTTATTAGTTTTTACCAGAGCCATATCCTTAGTATCTCCTTGTATGAACACCCCACTTTTTGTAGCAGGCACAGGTTTAAAACCTCCTTTTCCATTACCTTTTAGAAACAAACCGTATCCTGCATCATTTCTAGGAGTTTCTACTTCTGATGCATACAAATTTCCTGCTATTAGAGCGTCCAAATGACCGTCTTTATCAAAATCATTGACCAAAATTTGATTAATCGAAGATGTTTGAGCTTCTTTTGGTAATGGATGAAGCACAAACTTATCTCCTTTATTTTCTATATAAACACTTGCAAAGGATTGTACTTGATAATGTAGGGAAGATTCTAAGGATTTTTTGGTATACACATCAACTAATGTTGCTTCAGAAAAACTTTTATAATCTTTAAATTTATGTTTGATCGAGGCGATTTGATCTGATGAACATTCTCTTCCTCTTACTGGGTATTGTTGTCCATCATTATAATAACTTAGTACAATATCCTCCTTATTATCCTTATCAAAATCATTAACATAAATATCAAAGGTTTCATTTTCTGTAGCTTTGTATTTATAATTCAGCCCATTATTCCCTGCTATGTAATCCAGATCCCCATCATGATCAAAATCTCCTTGTGCAATACTCCACCACCAACCTGTAGTGGTACCTATTGTTAACCCAAGTTCTTTGGAAACATCTTTAAATCCTGTCTTTGTGTTTTTAAAAACTCGTATAGGCATCCACTCGCCAACAATTATAAAATCTAACCAATCATCATGGTTATAATCAGTAATTACAGCGCTTGTAGCCATCCCTAGATTGGTTAACTCTTTGGCAAAAACAGTAGTAACATCCTTAAATTGTACTTTTCCGTTATTCGTGTTATTTTGTAATAAATAACTATTTGCTGAAGCTGGATAATGCTCAGGAATCTGACGCCCCAAAACTAATAAATCTTGTTTTCCATCCTTATTAAAATCTATTGGATATACTCTAGATCCACTAGTTAAAAGTACTGGCAAAGCTTCTTTTTTTGCTTTAGAAAAAATTCCTTTACCATCATTGATATATAATCTATCTTGTAAGAATTCTGATTTTGAAGAAAACTCATACCCGCCACTTACTACATATATATCATTATCCCCATCTTGATCCGCATCAAAAATAACAACACCTATATCTTCATAAAGTTTATCCTTTTCTAGTGCATCAATATTTTGTTTTTCAAAACCTTTTGTATTCTGAAAAAACACATGACCAGAATATCCCGATGCGCCACCTACAAAATAATCATCTAATCCATCATTATTTAAATCTCCTACGGCTACTCCTGGGCCAAATGCTGACATTTTATGTGGAAGCAAAACTTGTTTAGAGAAATCATTATGCGCATTTTCTTGGTGTTTATGTTTTGGAAAAAACGGGCTTTTTTCTGTAGTAAATAACGTTGTTATTTTTTCTAAATCTTTTATTTTATAAGAGGTTACGGCATTCTCATATTTTAGTACTATTTTCTGATTTGCAGATATATTATGTAAGGTTTGAGACTTTCCATCTCCCCATATTACTTTTATTTTTTTTATTACTTTGGATTGTTGTAGACCAAAATGTAATTCTGGAGCAATCGATGACTGAAACCCTCTGGATAAGGTAAGCTCTTGCATTTGAGTTTGCCCATCTGTTGTTAGATACACTCTATTACCTATCCCAAACTTATTTTTATGGTTTCCTTTAAACTGGATGGTGATATAATTATTTTTTTTTGAACTCTTATTTTCAAAAACTGATGCATAGTCATCAATATTATTGGTTATCACTTCTAAATCTCCATCGGCATCCAAATCTGCATATACCACTCCATTAGAAAAACCTTCATACTCGATTCCCCAACGTTTAGTAACATCTTCAAAATTATAATTTTCAACATTATGAAACATATAATTTTCTATCTTTTCAGAAGGAATCATTAAGCTTCGCTGTAATAAGCTATCCTTTTTATTTTTTAGTTTACCTAAATTTTTAAAATAATCATTGTTATTAATCTCTCTTCTGGTGCCATTGGTAATGAATATATCTTTACGTCCATCATTATCAAAATCTGCAAAAAGAGGTCCCCAACTCCAATCGGTTGAAGAAGTGCCTGTTATTCTAGATACATTAGAAAAAGAAGGAATCCCATCCGTGGTTATTCCTGTATTTAATTGGAGGCAATTATGCATATATTGGTAATGAAAACCAGAATTGACCGTACTCCAAAATAGTTTGGGATTCATACTTGCCATATTAGTTTTTTTACGTTGATTGGTCTGCGCATCCATATCTACTTGAAAAATATCTAAATTTCCATCATTATTATAATCGGCAATATCGACTCCCATACCAAAAAATGCCGTGTGTGATGTTGCTTTTTTTATAACTTCTTGAAAAGTCCCATCTTGATTATTTATGTATAAATAATCCGGAGTACTAAAATCATTGGATACATATATATCTGGCCAGCTATCATTATTTAAATCTCCCACAGTTGCACTTAGTGTAAGCCCAAAACTTTTAACTCCTGCATCCGCTGTAATATCTGTAAATATATCTCCGTCATTTCTATATAGATGATCTGTTTCTATATCCTTGATATTCGACATTTTAAATTTATAATAGAAATTAGGAGCATTAAACTTTGTTGGTGGATAATTAGCTACATACAAATCTAAATCCCCATCACGATCATAATCAAAGAACACTCCCTGAGTACTGTTTCCTACATCATCAATACCATACTGGGATGCTTTTTCTAAAAATGTATTGTCTCCATTATTTAAAAATAGCTGATTTTTTTTGACACCAAATTTTCCGCTTACTGAACAATATATATCTAAAAACCCATCATTATTAATATCTACCATAGTCACCCCCGTATACCATCTATCATCTCCAGAAACTCCTGCGGTAATAGTAATATCTTCAAACTTAAGGTTTCCTTTATTGAGATATAATTTATTAGAAACCTGATTTCCTGTAAAGTATAAATCTAATAGTCCATCATTATTGATATCTCCTGTTGCAATACCTCCTCCCATATAAAGATAGGAGTATGTGAAATAATTTAAAGAATCCGTTTCTGTAAGTATATTTTGAAACTGAATACCTGTTGTAGAGGGAGGTAAGTTGCTAAATATTTGTTCATCAATCAATGTATGTCTTTGTGAACAATTAACTAATAGTATTAAACAAGAAAACAGGGTTGTAAATTTATGCATATCTCTATAAAACTATATATCAAGAACAACGTATTATATACAAACACGCTGCTCTTTAAAAAGTTCAAAAAAAATTAATTAGTATCCTTTGTTTTGCTTAATCTTTCCATTACTTACTGAAATAACAGTTTGTGGTATGGGATAGTGTTCGCTTTTTCCTGCAATAAAGGATGCACTGTTTAAATGAGACCGTTTTGTTACTTCAACATTTAAGTATGCGCTAAGTACCTTAGCTGCAACTTCTCTTCGCACCAAATCAAAAAATCGATGCCCTTCTAGAGCTGTTTCTATTCTATACTCATGTGCTACGGCTTTTATAGCTTGATCCTGATTAGCAAAATTACCATAGGTATTAATCATATAATTTGCTGCTGGATTTCCTGTCGGTTTTCCGTTTATATCTAATTCCTGAACAAAGTCATCCGGGTTAGCGGCACGTATGCGAACTCTATCTACTAATGACACTCCTAAATCTCCTTCTCCTTCTGCTGCCATTATTTCTGCTCTCCATAAAAGTATCTCTGCAAATCTGATGATATTCGTATTCATAGAACTAACTCCTGGAGCCCATGCTAAACCGGCATCTATACTACCATTTTCAAATTGGCTTTTTCTAAACAAAGTTACCTTTTGTAAATATGGCCCTCCATTAGGTTGGTTTCTAATCCATGATTGCCCTGGCATGATTCCCCAACCATTAAAATCAATCCCTCTACGTCCTACTTTCCAATCTAATCTAGGATCTAATTCTCCTGTATACGGAGTAAAATTATCATTAGAATCTATACCATCGTCATTCACTACATCTACGTCATTAAATGTTTCTAACAGCGGTAATCCTGATGCATCTGTTTTATAAGCATTTACTAAGTTTTGTGAAGGTTGAAAAAAACCACAACAAGAGCTTCCTGTAGGTGATGTTCCTACGGGAGCTCCATTAGGAAAATTAAGAGCATCTCCCCAATTAGCATTATCGTCTCCAGCAGAACCATCTCCTACTGTATTTTGTACTGCAAAAATAGATTCTACACTATTATTTGTCTCTGCATTAAAGTTATCCGAATATTTTGGTGTTAAACTAAATGGTCCAGAATTTATAATATCATCTAATAATGGTTTTGCTTCTGCATAATCTAATTGATACATATATATTTTGGCTAAATATGCTTTTGCAACCCAACTGTTTGCGGCTCCAACAAACCTGGAACTTTCTTTAAGATTATCTACAGCAAATATAAAATCAGTTTCTATCGCTCCCCAAGAATCCACCCCTACATTAGATTGAGAAGTGGTTACTGTTTCATCAATATATGGGATATTACCCCACATTTTCTTAGCCTCAAAATGATAGTGTGCTCTCAAAAATCTTGCTTCTGCTTCTAATTGAATAGACTCTGAGGTGGTAATCTCCTCTCTTTCCAATCCTTTTCTTACTCCTCTTATTGTTTCATTACTTCTTGCAACACCTTCAAAAACAGCATTCCATTTATACCCATAATACCTACTCTCATTAGCATTGGCAGCATACCGTTCTATATTATTGATTATAGGCTGATCTCCAAATTCACTCCCTTTATATGCATTATCAGAGGCTACTTCTCCATATACCCAGTTAGATGCTGCTGCTCTCCACATATCATCTGCATCCAAGTTTCCATCAAGCATACCATAAGCGGCAGTAAGCTGGGCGCTTACCCAATTAGCATCATAGGTAATCACATCTGTACTATACTGCCCTTGTAATGGAATTTCTAATTCTTTTTGACAAGACTGAAATGCTGTAATTAGTATTACTGATATATATACTAAATTCTGTATCCTTCTTGTTTTTATATATTTATATACTTCTCTCATCTTTCTTTCTTTTTAGAATGTAACATTTAAGCCTAAATTCAATGATCTAGAAACAGGATATGCTCCTCTATCCACTCCTATTTCTAGATTTGCTTGCTGTTGATTAGTGTAATTGGTAAGGTTTATTTCTGGATCTAAACCACTATACTTTGTAAAGGTTAGTAAATTTTTACCTTGTACAAAAAATCGTATTTTACCTACTTTTAATTTAGAAGTAATTTTTTCATTTAAGGAATATCCGAAAGATATGTTTTTCAATCTTAGATATGATCCATCTTCAATATAATAAGAAGATCCTACGGCTTCATCTGGACGTAATGTTAATGCTGGTAGTGATCCATTACGATTCGTTGAAGACCATGAGTTTTGTATATAATCGATACTCTTACCTCCTTCAAAATTATAGAAATCAGTCCAGAATTTTGTAAGATTATAAACATCATTGCCTTGTGATCCTTGAAAAAGAAAGGACATATCAAAGTTTTTATAATCTGCATTAAAATTAATACCATAGGTAAAATCAGGATGGGGGTTTCCTATAACATCTCTGGCATCTCCTGTAATAATAGCTCGACCTGTAGTCTGATCAATTCCTTGCCATGTATATCCTACAAAAGAAGATATTGGATTTCCTCTACCTGTATTAGTTGTCTCAAAACTGGTTTGTGATCCTAAAACAGGATTAGGGATTGGTGATGGATTATTTTTATCTAAAAAGTCTACATTATTATTATAATGCGATACGTTTACTCCTATAGAATATTTAAATTTATGATCTGGCGTATTAGAATAGGTTACTCCCAGATCAAGACCTCTATTGGTCATCTGTCCCAAGTTTCTATAAATAGTATTTACGGTGTTACCATATACTGTGGGATCTACTGGCGTTGGTAATAACATATCTTTGGTAACAGACTCGTATACATCTAAGTTTATATTAATGGCATTATTAAAAAATGTTCCTGCGATACCCAGATTAGTTGTCGTTGTTGTTTCCCAAGATAAATTAGGATCTCCTATGTTGGTTAAAAAATACCCTGTCTGCCCATTATAGTTATTAAAACTAAGGCTCGGCCCATAAGCAGTTACTCCTCTAAATGCAGGGATATTGTCATTTCCTAGTTCTCCCCAACTAAGCTTAAGTAATAAATTATTGATTATAGGTGAATCTTGTAAAAAGGACTCTCCTGAGATTCTCCAACCTACACTTACTGCAGGAAAAGTGCCTACCTGATTTCCTCCTTCAAACTTTGAGGACTCATCACGTCTTAATGTGGCACTTAATAGATATTTATCATCATAGGCATAATCGGCTTTTCCAAAAACTGAAAAACTTGAAGATTTG
The DNA here is from genome assembly GCF_000430665.1 of Aquimarina muelleri DSM 19832. Taxonomy (GTDB): domain Bacteria; phylum Bacteroidota; class Bacteroidia; order Flavobacteriales; family Flavobacteriaceae; genus Aquimarina; species Aquimarina muelleri. The sequence goes on from NZ_AUML01000048.1 coordinate 26,965, forward strand.
GATTGACCACTTCCTACATTTGATGCTCCTGTACCTGCGTTTAAAAAAGTAATATCGGGTGTTGTTAATAGAAAGCCTGAGACTTGTGCATAAAAGGTTTCAAAATTATTTCTCTTAAATTCTGTTCCTATAAAGATGTCTATATTATGTACATCTCTAACTCTTTTAGTATACTGAAGGATATTATACCAATTGGTATTGATAACATCTGTAGAGGTTTCTCTAAGTTGATTAACCGCTTTGGCTGAGGAATTTTCATAGTCTATTGGTTGAAAAAATGAAAATTTAGAACTACCTAAATCGGCTGTAAAAACTGTTTTTAATAATAGATCATTAGTAATATCTAGTTCTGCATATATAGATCCTATTGCTCTAAGTGTTTCTGTTACATTATTTTTATTTCTATGAGCTATGGCAACTGCATTGTTTCCAATACCTACTCCGGGTGTATTTGCTGTTCCTGCATAATTTCCTCCAATATCATAAACAGGAATCATAGGGTGCAATCTATATAATGCTGCAAGTTGACTATCGTTATTTTGATTATCATTATCATTTAAAGGGTCACTAATCCCTATTTTTTCTGAATAAGATACATTTAGGGTTTCTCCTATTCTAAAATTATCTTTTACATCAAATTCTGAGTTTACTCTAAGATTATAGCGATCAAAACTTGTTTCTATAGCTACTCCTTTTTGATCCAACACTCCTATTCCTACATAAAATTTTGAAAACTCACTACCTCCTCTAACTCCTATATTATGCTGTTGCACAAATGCCGAATTAAAAAACTCATCAAACCAATCTGTTCCATTTTTATTTGCTCTTGTAATTCTATTATCGGGATAACTATATGTACTTTCGTCTACTGTACCAGATACTCCTTGTGGTAGTATATAATCTGGTAAAATTGGTGTTGCACCTGATCCATATTGCGGGTGTGATATAGCAATACCATCATTTGCAGATGCTTGCCAGTATGCATCTGCTAATTGTTGTGGAGTTGCCATTTTTGGAAATACCGAATTTGGTATAAAGTCTACACCTGTAACTGCATTATAGGTAAATAATACTTTATTATTCTTTTTTCCATTCTTAGTAGTGATAATGATAACTCCATTTGCTGCTCCAATACCATATATTGATGCTGCAGCGGCATCTTTAAGTACTTGTATTGAAGCTATATCATCTGGATTAAGATCACTTAATCCCTGCCCTGTTTGTACTCCATCAATAACGTATAATGGATCATTACCATTTATAGTACCGTACCCTCTAATACGTACCGCCGCATTACCTCCAGGGCCACCCTCTACCCCTACTGTTACACCAGAGGCCTGCCCTTGTAAAGCTTGTTCAATACTTGATGGTGTAGTTGCTGCTATATCCTTAGATTCTACTACAGAAACTGAGCCTGTGATACTTCTGGTATTTTGCTTGGTATACCCTGTTACAATAACCTCATTTAACTCACTTGTATCTTCTATTAATGTAATATTTAACATCGATTGCCCTGAGTATTTGACTTCTTTAGGGCTAAAACCAACATAAGAAAACACTAAGATATCTCCTTCTAAAACCTCTAATTCATAATTGCCATCAAAATCCGTTTGCGTGCCTTTATTGGTACCCTTGATGATAATACTTGCTCCTGGCAAGGGTTCTTTTAATCCTGTAAGCACCTTACCTCGCAACATATTTTGCAAAGGATCTTTTATAAGCTTGTTAATATTGGCTTGTTGTTTCTGTACAGATATAACAACCTGCCTATCCATGATTTTATAAGTAAGGTTTGTTTTTATAAATGCCTCATCCAATATTTCTTTTATAGTGGATTGATTAAGGTATAGGGTAATCCTATTACTAGTATTGACTACATCGTCTTTATAAAAAAATATAAACTCACTCTTAGAATGGATTTGATCAAATAATTCTTCAAAAGTTCCGCCTTTTAGACTAATATCAAGCTTAGTTTGCGAATACGAATTATTCGCATATGCACTTGTTAATCCAAAACACAGAAATAAAATAAAAACTCTCATAATAGTTAATAAAAAACTGAATTTCTTCTTTTTAGGTAAAGAAGAAACGCTACTAACTTTTTTATTCATAATTTTGTTTTTTACATGTTAAGTATTGCGATATCGCAATATTTTGATTTTAGTCAGGAAATGTTGCCGCATTTTCTGACTTTTTTTATTAAGTATATTAGTTGGTTATTGTTTATAGCTATGTCATATTCTTTTCTGTTTTTTAATTAATTATAAATTCTTCATTTTGTTTTTTATAGCTTAAATCTGTTGATTGTTTAAGAATTTCTAAAACCTTACCAAGATTATCTGTTAAATTCAGATGTCCAGAAAATGTTTGTTTTTTAAGAATTTCGCTTTCGATAACAATCTTAGTATTATAGTATCTGGATAGTTTTTTAACAATAATATCCATTCGCTGGTTTTTAAAAATAAACTTACCATCACGCCAAGACATATATTTAGTAACATCTACCTTATCCTTATGTATTACTTTAGTTCTACTATCGTATACTGCAAGGGTTCCTGGAGTAATTTTAATCTTTGATTTACCAAAAATAGAACTGCCTTCGTAGTTTATTTCTACACTACCTTTTTCTAATGCTGTACTAGTATATGGATCATCATCATAACTACTAATGTTAAAGACTGTACCCAAAACCTTAACATCATAATTATTCGTAATTACATAAAAAGGTTGTTTTTTGTTATGTTTTACATCAAAAATTGCTTCTCCAATAAGGTGAACCTCTCTTTTATTTCCATTAAACACTACTGGATATGTAAGTTTTGAACCTGAATTAAGCCATACCTTAGTCCCTTCCGAGAGTGTGATTTCAGTTCTTTTTCCATAAGGAACAATGATTGTATTAAATTTATTCTTTGATGATTGAGTTACTTTTTTTGAGTTATTAATATCCACTTCACCTCCAGAGTTAGAGTATGTTATATTAGATGCTTTTTCTGTAATTTTTATTTCATCTGTTTTATTTAAAACTAATTTAACATCACCACTCTGATCAATACCTATTTTTGAAACATCTACATAATTTTTAATCTCTGAGTAGTCTTGATTAATACTATTATATATGGTAGAACCTATTATGACCACAATTACTGCAGCTACACTCATAAGGTATCTTCTACGCCTTTTCTTTGTTTTATAATTATGCGCAATAATAGAAGTGTCAATCCTAGATTTTAAGTGTCGTTTGTCTTCTTCTGTTAACATTTTGAGGGGGTTTAATATCAATTACATTTATATCATTATATTTAATAAAACATAAAGTAAACTACATAAAATAAAGGCCTACTATATTAAGAAAGCACCATAATCAAAAAGTATAGACAAAAAAAGTGTGTTTTTTTTATTTTACTTGTATTTCACTTCGTAGTTTTTTGACAGCTCTGTAGATAAGTGTTCGTACGGATTCTATAGAAATTCCTAAGATTATTGAAATCTCTTCGTATGATTTTTTTTCATCAAATTTTAAGAATAATCCTTTTCTTTGTTTGGTAGAAAGGGAAGTGAGTGCTTCAGAAAGTTTATTATTAATCTCAGAAGATTTTTCTGATTGGATAATGGAATCTTCTATTGATGAATATTCCGATTTAATCTCGTTTTTCTTCTCTTCTGTAGAGAATAGCTCAATTTTTGATTTAAATTTTCTGTTAATTTTCCTTTTAAGAGATGTCAAAAGATAATAGTTTACATTATCTACATCAGAAAGTTTTTTACGGTACTTATATATATCTAAAAAAAGATCATGAATACAATCTTTTACGTAATCTTTATCGTTTGTTTGTTGAATCCCGAAATCATAAAGAGAATTTACATACCTGTCATATAACTGATTATAAGCATCTAAGTCTCCTAATTTAATCTTTGCCCATAATATAGAATCTATAGTTTTAACAGATTGCATTTACACTATTTTATACATTAAAGAATTCTTAAAGAATTGGATGTATCACCACAAATTAAACATGGTTTTAACATTAATTAGGGATATAAATATAACTAAAAACAATTATAACTCTTTTTTAAAAAGGTTTTTTTGGAAAATTTTTATCAAAACCCAATTCATAAAATCTCTCCCAGTAGCATATTAACCAAAGTTCAAGCAATATTCGGATATATCATAAAAACAGTCAATTTAAGTGACTTTTTATATTAACCTCTCGACAAAACCTGTCTTGAACCTGTCACAAGACTCAATATAACGTGGATAAAAATTGTACTTTTAATTCAATATTCACATAAAGACAAAGATACTAATGGGTTATTCAATCAATAACCTCAGAGCAAGCTCATAAGAATGTTTCTGAAAATATATTTTGTTTTCGAGGCAAGAAAAGAAAAACAATTAGAAAAAGCTAAAGAACGAGGTCATAAAGGCATTGGCGTTTTCAGAAAAGTAGAAGATGCCGTTGTAAATAAAGTCGAAGATATTGGCATAGATGTAGAAGAAGGGTTTTCTGAAGCTTTTGAAGTATTAAAAGAAGGTAAAAAAGAAATCATGAAACTTATCATAAATATGAGTATGCATCCGAGCAACTACAGTATAGAATTTTCTTGATATCCAGGTAGTAATTCTTCTAATTTTTGTATGCTATGATCTGGTATTTTTTCTAAGGTATTAGCGAGCCATTCTCTTGGATTTATGTTTTGCATTTTGCAACTTCCAAAGAAAGAATACAGCATTGCTGCATTTTGTGCTGCTTTGTGTGATCCACAGAATAGATAGTTTTTTCTACCTATAGCCATTGGTCTTATGGCATTTTCTATTTTGTTATTATCTAGCTCTATTTTTCCATCCAGAAATATATTC
>NZ_AUML01000049.1 GCF_000430665.1 Aquimarina muelleri DSM 19832
AATCGTTTGGTAGGTTATGTAGTTGTAGAAGGAGATTTAGATAAAGAAGAGCTGCAAGAACATTTAAAATTAAGTTTACCAGAATATATGGTACCGATGATCTGGGTAGAGATGGAGGTAATGCCATTAACCTCCAATGGCAAACTAGACAGGAAGTCCTTACCAGACCCAGATAGTTCTGAATTATCAACCAAAATATATGTTGCTCCTCGTACAACAACAGAAGTTCAGTTAGTAGAAATCTGGCAAGATTTGTTAGGATTAGCTCAAATAGGAATAAAAGATGATTTCTTTGAGTTGGGCGGACATAGTTTATTGGTCATAAAATTAGTTGCTCGTATTAATGAGGTATTTAATTCTGAGATAAGTATTATTAAGATATTCGAATATTCGACAATTTATGAGTTTATTGAAAATATGTATTCAGAAAACCCTTTTAAAGAGAGTATACTAGTAGCTTTACAGGATAAAGGAAGCCAAAAAGCAATATATCTGGCGCCACCAGGTAGTGGAACCGTTAATTGTTATCTAGAGTTAGCGAAACAATTAGGAGAAGATCAACCTTTATATGCATTTCAAAGCCCAGGGTTGTATGGAAAATTACCAATTTCAGAATCTATTGAAGAGATGGCTTCTACTTTTATTACAGAAATGCAAAAAGTAGATCCACATGGTCCATATAGATTAGGAGGCTATTCTTTTGGAGGAATAGTAGTTTATGAAATGGCATTACAATTAAGAAATAAAGGATTTGAAGTTGAAGAATTATTAATGTTGGATAGTTCTCTTTTGGATGCTAATACTCGTAAGCTTGAAGATAAAGATAAGGATCAAGTGTTTAGAGATTTGTTATATGAAGAAATAAATAAAGTCTTTGGAAAAGAATTTGATTGGTCAGCATTAACTCTTGAAGGAAAATCTAAAAAAGAACAAATGGATGCTGTTTGTAAATTAGCAAAGGAATCAAATTTTAAAATAAACGAAGCCGAATTAAGAGGACGTTTTGAGGTTAATTTTAATAATGAAAATTACACTTATTTCATCAAGGATGAAGAAAAATTAGAAGCAACTATTATTTTGTTTAGAGCCATGTATATTCCAGTAGAATTAGAAAACGAAAAAGAGGGAGAAATGGGAGTTGCAGATAATAATGAAAATGAATTTGACTATGGATGGAATCAGTATACAAACAAAGATGTAATTGTACATTCAATACCTTCAAACCATCTTACTCTTTTAGATAAAGATAATATAGAAAAAATCGTCGAAAACCTAAAAACAGAAGTCATTTCTTAAATAGAATAAAAAAAATAAAATGAAAATACCAAGAATTAAAAACATAACCGAAGAAAGGTTTGTCGAAGAGTACATCTTAGGGAATAAGCCAGTAATTGTTACAGATGGAATGGAAACTTGGGACATGAAAAAATTTACTCCAGATTACCTAAAAAAAACATTTGGTAAAGAAAAAGTACAAGTATATAATGACCTATTTGATTTACAAACAATTCAAACGCTTGAAAAATATATAGATTCTAATTTTTTTAGAAACGAAAAAGAGGGTTTATCTAATCAATACATGAGATGGTACACAAAACTTAAAGATGAAGATTTTTATTGGTCAGATCAAGTTTTCGAAGCTTTAAAAGAAGCGTGGAGCCATCCTTATTTTGTGCCCAATAAAGCTTTAGTAATACCTAGTAATAAGGAAACAGAGGAAAGGAATGTGAATGAGTTTCATTATCCATATAAAGGATTATTTATATCAGGAAAAGGTTCCAGAACAAGGCTTCATAAAGATCCTTTTGCTAGTAATGCTGTTTTATGTCAGTTTTATGGAGAGAAAAAAATATTTTTGTTTAGTCCAGATAAAGAATCTAATGTAATGAATAATGGAGATTTTGTAGATGTTACAAATCCAGATCATGTTAAGTTCCCTAGTTTTTCGAATATTACACATGATTATGAAGATATATTATCCTCTGGTGAAATTGTCTTTTTTCCTTCAGGTTGGTTTCATGATGTAACCTGTAAATCAGATAGTATATCAATAACCTGGAATTTTATTCATGAAACACAATTAAACACGTTTTGTAAGCATATAGCAAAAAATCCAAATGATGATCAATTAGAAATTGCTAAATTTTTTCTTAGCGATGAAATTAAGAAGGAGGCTAATGCTAGAGATTTAATTCTTTTTTTTAAAAATAAATTTAGGTAACGAACAAATTAAAAATTAAATCTAAATGAATCACAAGTAATATTGTCAATTATTTTTAAGATCTATGTTCAGGTTTTTTTTGTTATTTTTTTTAAACTATGTAATGAAGTGATTTAAAAAAAAAATAATCTTGGAGCAAGCTCACGAGGTATGCTTCCGAAAATATATTTTGTTTTCCGAGGCTTGCCTCGAGAGAATTAAACTCCAAAATGTGGATTAAAATGATCTCGAACAAGACTGAATTTTTTTTTTGAAACTATTCTGACTATAATGAGTTATATAGATAGATTTTAACCAAAAATGAATTATAGAATATGTTTGAAAGCGGGTATTATACAGTTTTCAAACATATTCCAAACACTTTAAATGAAAATTATGTAAAAATAGAGTAATAGAAAAAACACCAAAACAGCTCTTTGTGTAAAGAGTTGTAATCAAGTCATTTATTAATTTTTTTGGACTAACACAAGGATATCTTAAAACCAATAAAAATGTTTAAAAAAGCAGAAAACACTAATAAACAACCATTAATCAATAATCAAATAATATTGCTATTCTTTATTTTATTTACTACCATATTGTCCGCTCAGGAGAATTATACTATAAGTGGTACAATTAAGGATGCAAATAATGGAGAAACACTCTTGGGGGCCTCCATTTTTTTTAAAGACACAACCATTGGAGAAATCACAAATGAATATGGTTTCTATTCTATAACAGCACCAAAAGGGAACTATATATTAGTAATTTCCTATATTGGTTTTACTGAAATTAATAAGGAGGTTACACTTGATTCTAATCAGAATATAGATTTTGAATTGAAGGAGTCAACCAATCAATTAGATGAAGTAGTCATCACATCAGAAGAACCAGAAAGGGCAATGTTACAAAAACCCGAAATAGGAGTATCCAAACTCAATATTAAAACAATTAAACAAATCCCAGTAGTTTTAGGAGAAGTAGATGTTATGAAAGCACTACAATTACTTCCTGGAGTATCTAATGTTGGAGAAGCATCTAGTGGTTTTAATGTGAGAGGAGGAGCGGTAGATCAGAATTTAGTACTATTAGACGAAGCTATTATTTATAACACGTCTCATTTATTTGGTTTTTTCTCCGTATTTAATGCAGATGCCATTAAAAACACAAAACTATATAAAGGTGGGATTCCAGCTCGTTTTGGAGGTAGAGTTTCATCAGTTTTAGATATTCGTCAAAAAGACGGTAACAGTAAAAACTTTGCGTTTACAGGAGGAATAGGATTAATTTCTAGTAGATTAGCGATTGAAGGACCTGTTTTTAAAGAAAAAGGCTCATTTTTACTTGCAGGAAGAGCATCTTATGGACATCTGCTTCTTAAATCAGAATTAAATGGTAATAGTGCTAGATTTAGTGATTTTAATCTTAAGACCAATTATGAGATTAATAAAAACAATAAACTTTTTCTTTCTGGGTATTTAGGTAGAGATAATTTTGTTTTGAACAAGGATCTTACTGCTAGTTATGGTAATATCTCTGGTAATCTGCGATGGAACCATCTTTTTAATGATAAATTATTTTCAAATGCCTCTGCAATATTTAGTAGTTATGATTACAATTTAGGTATTAATCTATTAGAATACGATTGGATTTCTTCTATTAAGAACTATAATCTAAAATATGACCTAAGATATTATGCCTCCGAACGTTTTAAATTAGATTTCGGAACCAGTATTATATATTATGATTTTAGACCAGGAGAAATTAAGCCAAACACAGACGAATCTTCAGTAAATCCATATGAATTAGATCAAAAAAGAGCCGTAGAAAGTGCTCTTTATGTGGATGCAGAACATAAGTTTTCTGATAAACTTACGGCACAATATGGCTTAAGATATAGTGGTTTTAACCGATTGGGAGGGCAAGTGGTAAAAAATTATTTAAATAATCAACCGGTAGTTTATAATGATTTTTTAGGAATTTATCAGAGAGGTGTAGAAATAGAGGGTACTAATTTCGAAAAAAGTGAAACCGTTAAAAGTTTTGGTAATTTGGAACCCAGGTTTTCATTAGCTTATCAATTAAGTGAATCATCATCTATAAAAGCAGGATATTCGAGAGTAGCACAATATATTCATTTGTTGTCTAATACTACATCGGTATCTCCGCTAGATGTTTGGACACCTAGTGGCAAGTATATAAAACCACAGTTATCTAATCAATATGCATTGGGGTATTTTAAAAATTTTAAAAATGAAATATACTCTTTAGAAGCAGAGGTTTATTATAAAACTATTGACAATCGTATAGATTATATCGACGGGTCAACTCTTATTGCAAATAATGCTATTGAAGCAGAAATTCTTAATGGTGAATCAAGGGCATACGGTCTTGAAGTATTAGTTAGAAAAAACGAAGGGAGACTAACTGGATGGTTGACCTATACTTTGTCAAAATCAGAGCAACGTACCCCAGGAGGGAGTGCAGGGGGACTTGGAATAGAAAATGGAGCATGGTATGACACAGCTTACGATAGGACACATGATTTTTCGTTAACAGGAGCTTATAAATTAAATGAAAAATGGACATTAGGAACCAATTTGGTTTTTCAAACAGGAAGGCCAGTAACTTATCCAAACGGTCAATATATTTATGGAGGGCTATCTATAGCTAGTTATTCGGATAGAAATTCGGATAGATTGCCAGTATATCATAGGTTAGATTTTTCAGCAACTTACAGACCTAATAGAAAACCAAATAAAAAATGGAAAGGAGAGTGGGTATTTGGAATATATAATGTTTACAACCGTAAAAATGCTACGTCTATATCTTTTGAGCAAAACATAGCAACTGGTGTAAATGAAGCTACACGAACAGCAATCTTTGGTATAGTACCCTCAATTACCTATAACTTTAAATTCTAATACTATGAAATCATATTTGAAACTTACAATACTAATATTAATTGTAACATTTACATCTTGTCAAGATGTAGTGGATATAGAAGTTCAAACTGCGCCATCAAGGTTGGTCATTGAAGCTTCTTTAGATTGGGAAAAAGGAACTTTAGGTAATGAACAAACCATAAAACTGAGTACCTCTAAGCCTTATTTTGATACAACGAAAAATTTAGGTGTTATAGGAGCATCAGTAAAAGTTACAAATGATAGTAACGGAGACGAATTTATATTTACAGATCAAAATAATGGAAATTATATAACCACAGAATTTGTTCCTATAATAAATCAATCTTATACCCTAGAGGTAATCTATAATGAAGAAAACTATACAGCAACCGAGACTTTAATGTCTGTGGTTGATAATGTTGAGCTTTCGCAGTCTAGAGAAGATGGTTCTGACGATGAAGCTTTAGAAATAAAAACCTCCTTTAATGATCCTGAAGCTGAAGAAAACTTTTACCTACTTAAGTTCAATGAACGGGGAGATCTTTTTTCTACGTTTATTAACGTAAAAGATGAATTCATTAATGGTAATGAGGTTAGTATTATATATGAAAAAGAAGATGATAAAGACTCCAATACTTTTGTATTTGAACCTGGGGATGTCGTAGATGTTGAAGTTTTAGGAATCTCTGAAGCATATTATGATTTTATAGGTATTCTAATCGCACAAAGTGAAGGAGTAGGTCTTTTTGGGACAACTCCAGTATCTTTAAAAGGGAATTGTGTCAACTTAACTAATCCTGACAATTATGCTAATGGATATTTTAGATTAACGGAAGTTGTAAAAAAGACATATACTTTTAAATAAGATATTCAATAAGTGTGTAATAAATTAAATTCAGATTTTTTATTACACACTTGTTTTTTTAATTTTCTTGTAAGGAATCTACATAAATTTTTTTGGCTGCCCGAAGCAAATATGTAGTTAATAAGGTAAAACGATGAATGCTGTAATATTTTTTATTTAGGCTGGTAATCACGATGTCCTGTTTGCCAGAGAGCAAAAGATAATATATTAGCATACCTTTCAAACTCTTTTAACTTGGGATCATCTTTGGCATGTCCAGATTCTGAATCTATTAATAAAAAATTAGGTTTGTTAGAGGTATTAGCTTTTTGTAATCTAGCTCCAAATTTAATGGTATTCCAAACAGGTACTCGAGGATCATTTAATCCAGCAGTCAATAAAGTTGCAGGATATTCTTCTTTGTCTTTAATATGTTGATAAGCATCCATTTCTAATAAATACTTAAACTCTATAGAGTCTTTTACAGATCCAAATTCTTTGGCAATATTATCACCATTAGCATGTATTATTGATCTAAGTATGTTTAGAGATCCAAATTCTACTATTGCTACTGTAAATAAATCAGGTCTGTCTGTTATTGCACGACCAATAAGTATACCGCCTGCACTGCCACTCCAAATAGCTGTTTTTTTTGAAGACGTATACTTGTTTTTAATTAAAAATTCAGTACAAGAAATAAAATCTTTCCAAGTATTAGGTTTTGTGGCCTTATATCCTCCCTTATGCCATGTATCTCCTTTTTCTCCACCTCCTCTTACATGAGCGATAGCATAAATCCCTCCTTCCATAACCCACAATAAACGTCTTAAAGAAAAAGAAGGTTGCATGGATATTCCAAAAGAACCATAACTATCCATCATAACCATATTTTGACCATTTCTTTTTATACTTTTATTGTATATAAGAGAAAGCGGTATTTTTTCGCCATCATGCCCATCTATTTCAATTTCTTCAACAACAATGTCATTAGGAATTTCATTTTCTAGAGAATTGTTAAGGTGTTTATTTTTAAGGATACCATTTTTATATTCATACCTTTTATTATTTGTAGTCCACCCTTGTGCAGAAACCCACAGCTCAGAATGATTCGAACTTTTTACGTTTAGGGTAATGCTTCCATAGCTTGTATCAAGTTTAATCTCTTCTGTAATATTATCTGTGTACTTATACAATTTTGCTTTTACACCATTTGTGTTTGTAACGAAATATAGAGCTTCATTGGTTATATCAAAATCTGTAATTACTTTGTTTTTATATTCTTGGATCAGAACTTTTGGGTTTTCAAAATTTGAATTTTTAATAGAAGTGATACAGATTTTAAAATTAGGAGCTTTTTTACTGGTTTTATAAATAATAGAATCTTCTTTAATTATAAAATCCTTAATTTGATTTGATTTTTTGAATAATGGCATCCATTTTTTTGTAGTGATATCATTAATATCAAGATAATAAGAGTTATGGTAGTTTAGACCACCGCCGCCAGCTATTTTTCCTATAAGATATTTACTTTTAGAATTTTCTATCGAAATTATAGGGAAGTCCTCTTCTTCAATATCTAGATCAGGGTTATGTTCTTTAGATAAAATTTCGATAAAGCCCGAAGAGGGCTTATTTATATTATGAAGTACAGCTTTGGTATTTTTTAAGAATTTTTTTGATTTTGGATCTATTATTGGATAATAAGAATAAATAAATTCTGAATTATTGGGTAACCATTTTATTCCACCTGAGCTAGATGGCCACGCATTGGTTAATACTTCTGGATGTGTTTTTTTAGAGGAAACATCCAAAATTATTAATTCAGATATTTCTTTTCCATTATAAGTTAGGCTAATTACGATTTTAGTCCCATCCCAGTTAGGCTGTATATAGTTTATTATATAAGTATGTTGTGTTTTAGTTTTAAATTGTTTGGCATCATACAAAAGTTTTTCTGGACTAGAAAATGAGTTCCTGTAATAGAGTTTAGGAATATTTTCTTCGGGTAATCTCTTTAGATAAAAATGTTTATTATTCTCGGTTACTTTAAGTTTTGATATGATAAATGTTTTTTTCTTATCATAACTAATTTGTTTATCGATCAAATACTGACGCTTTTCTATCTTGTTTAATAAATTCTTGGATACTTTATTTTGATCAGCTATCCAATTTTTTACTATTGATGAGTTAGTGTCTTCTGCATATCTATATGGATCTTTAATTGTTATACCATGGCATTCTTCAGTGATAATTTTTGAAGGTAATTCGTTTATTTTGCCTTGACATCCAGATAGGGTAATATATAAGATTATGACTAATGATTTCCAATTCATAATAGGAATAGTCAATTTTAGTGAAGCTCTTTAAGCTTCACTAAAATTATTATTAATTTGATTCAAAGTTTTTTTAATATAAAAAAAGAAGGGTTACTTATAAATTAAACTATCGTAATAGCTGCTGGCTTTGTCCAAGTAGGTAATGACAAATCATCACTTTTATTATTATTGGCATTACCTCCTATGATATGATTCGTATTTTTAAGTTTTGCTATTTTAAGTTTTTCTAAACTTAATTTACCTAATTTGTTCTGAGTGTTTGAATTTTTCATTTTTAGAAGAATTTAAATTAGTTATTAATGATTTTGTTGAAGCTAAACTATTCATTAATTATCAGGCTAGTAGTACATTTTAGGTCATGATGGTCTGTTTTCGGGAATTCAGTTCTCTGTTTTCAGGAATAACGAAACGTACGCATCTGATAGTAAGTTATTTATGTGTATTTCTGAATTTATAGATTTTTTAGTTCTTTTTCTAATTGTTTTAAAAAAAAAGAAGGATAAATACCTGTGCTTTTGTAAAATGATTTAGAAAAAGCTTCTGTAGTGTTAAAACCAATTTCGTTTGCGATAGCTTTGATAGTATATTTTCGAAATTTTGAGTTTGATTTTAATTTTTTGATAACAAAATCTACTCTTAAATCATTTATATAACTACTGAAACCTTTATTTTTATGAGAGTTTATAACTTTGGACAGGTATTTAGAGTTTGTTTTAAACTCTTTAGAAAGTTCACTTATAGTAATATTAGAATTTAAAAACCCTTGATTCTCTTCAAACTCCTTTAGGCTTTTCAATATATCATAAACAATAATATCAGATATACCAATATCTGTTGGGTCTTTTTTTTCTTCCTTTTTATGTGTACTTAGGGAGTTACTAATCTCTTTTGGATGAGTATTGTTATTTTGATGAAGTAATTCTAAAAATCGTTTTTTGTAAACCTTCTTCTTTCGATTATTAAATAACAGTATTAAAATAAGGACAAGGGATACAGAAGATAATATAATGACTACAACAATTTTATTTTTATTATTCTTTTTAAGGGAATCTATAATTTCTTGTTTTTTATAGATTAGATTGGGTGTTGAGTATTCTTCGTTAATTGTTTTATATAAATGTTTAAATTCTTTACTAGAGATACTATCAAATTTAAGTAACCTATCAATGTAATATAGTTGTTTTTCTATATTCTCTTTTTGTTTATAAGATTTGATTAGTATTTCATAAGCAGATCTTAGATTTGGGAAGAAGTTTTTTTGAGCAAAAGTGGTTGAATCTACTTTTTTAAGATAATGGATTGATTTGTCTATTTCATTTTGTTCAAAATATATTTTACCTAAATATAAATCACTGGTAGTAAAGTATATTTTACTTATATTAGTGTCGTTTCCATATATATATATGAATTTAGAAATACTATCAACAGCTGATTGGTATTGTTTTGTATAATAATTTGTTACTCCAGAGGATAATAAAAAGTTTGGATATAATATACTATCCTGCGATTTTAAGGATAAGTCTATACCTTTTTTATTTTGATAATAAGCAGAATCATAATTTTTATTATCATTATATGCATTGCCTAATGCATAAATTGATTTAATATAATTATATCTGTTTTTATAATTGTCTTCCTCGAACTTACTTCTATAATATTTTTCAATAGATTTAAAAGTATAAAGAGTTTCTTTATACTCTCCTAAATTGTTTTTTAATAACCCTATAAAATATTTAATTCTATATTGTTGATCGATATTCTCATTTTTATTAGCATAAGAATTTGCTATAACCAACTCTTCCATTGATTTTCTGTAACGTCCTTGAGAGCCTAATAATCTTGCTTTAAAGATGTGTGCCTCTGCAGGGTATTTTATACCTTCTTTACTTGTTGTTAATTGTATTATACTGTCCGCATATAATAATGCTTTTGATCTTTCTGAGATTTCAGCAAGCATATAATATCCATCAGCTTTTTTAATAATATCATTATTTTTTTTAGCTTTTTTAAGATAAGCAATAGCATAGCTTCGAGATATGATAGAATCATTTATTTGTAGATTGTATGCTTCTGATAGCTCTGTATAGGGCTTTTGAGAAAGCATACTTATTTCTGCTAGATTTATATTTTGTGGATAAAATAAACTAGGGGTAAATAAAATAAAAAACACAGAAGTTGTAAGAATAATTTTTTTCATGCTCTAATAGATAAAATACAATTAGAATTATACTGCTTTTTTTAATCTCTCATTAGGCAATAAAATCCCTTTATCCTTATAAAATAGATGCTTGAAAAGAAATATGAAAATGTATTTTCTTTAAAAATAGTATCGTAACAGAATTTTTTAAATTTCGTAACAGATATTTTCTTTTTTTTAATAAAGGGGTAATAAAACTCCAATGACAGAAGAGGAATAGTTCTTAAATAAGATTGATTCAAAAAAGGATAAGTACTACTAAATTTCAAGACAATGTGTTATTAGGTTTTAAGATATTCGTTTTATGAGATTGATAAATATAGCGATTTATATAGGACTAAATCTAAAAATGAAGTAATATTTTTGCTGTTTTAGAGTAAAAAAGTATGTTGTATGCTTTTTTAAAATCTTCTTTTTTTAGAAATTTCCCATACTTTTTTATTTTAAAAACTCTCTCGGTAAATAGGATGAAATCACAAGTTTTGTATAGTCAGACTTTTTTGATAATGTAATGAGAGAGGTATTGTGTATAATGGATTGTATTTTTGTAACTTATTGATAAATAATTGATTATCATTGTTTTTTTTGATCTTGATTCCGTGAATACAGGGTCTTTATTCCCGAATACAGACTATGTTAACTTGTTTATAGGTTTTGTTTTGAATTATGTTTGTAACAGATGATATGAACTAATTGATAGTTTTTATTATTTAAGTTATTTAGTTTTTTATTCGTATTTGAGAGATACAGGTTTTAGGATAAAAAAAGGGAAATATCCCCCTTACTAAATAATTATTTTTACTGATATGTTTTGTAATACAAAATAAACAGAACTAGATTTTACGGAGTATAATTTTTTTAAGGAATCTACTTTATGTGAGTCAGGGAAGCGAAGCTATGGTTTTTTTCTAAATCTTTTGCTTTTTATTAGTAAGCACACACACAATCATAGTAAGCTTTTTCATTACTAATCATCTTAATAAATATTATTTATCATGGGGAAACTTTCTAAAATAGGATGGCATGTTTTATACGTTAAATCTCGTCATGAAATAAAAGTTGATAAACTTTTAAAAGAAAACAAGATTGAATCTTTTGTACCGATGATTAAAACAATTAGAAGTTGGAGTGATAGAAAAAAAACAATTGAGATTCCATTATTTTCATCCTATGTATTTGTCAATATCAAGTCCTCATTAGATTTATATAAAGCATTATCTGTAGATGGTGCTTGCGCATATATAAGGTTTGGTAGTGAATATGCCATAGTTAAACAACAAGAAATTGATCAAATTAAATTTATAGTTGGAGAAAAAGATATAACAGATATAGAAATAGATAATAACAATTGTAAAGTAGGAGATATCAAAAAAATCCAATACGGAGCTTTAAATGGTGTAGAATGTGAAATTCTTAATGTAAACAATGTTAACAAAATCATTGTTCGAGTAAAATCTTTACAACAAAATATAAAAGCTACTATACCTAGTTGCTATTTAAAAGAGATATCAGAAGTTGCTTAACAAAAGTGTGAAAAGTATGAATACTATTGTACAAAAAATAACATCAAATTACTGGAGAAGTAAAATAGGGGATAGAGATAATGTAGATTATACAGATGTCCAAATAAATTCTACAGAAAAGAAGTGTCTGAAAAAAGAAGATTTAGCTTATTTTCATAGAATAACATCAGGAAACGAAATTGTAGAGTTTACAGTTTTACTTTCTGTTTTCGCAGCACTTTTACAAAAGTATTTCGAAGATTGTGAACTTATTTTTTCTAAAGGAATAGATCAACAAACAGAAGCCTTATTGTTATTTGCGATTGGGGCTTTAGAGGAAAGAACTTTAAAGACATATATTCAAGAAATAAAAGAAGAAGTACAAGATGTTTATAAATATAGCAACTATGACAGTACCTCTATAACAAAAAAATCTTTTGATGAATACTCTTCCTTTGCACTACTATTTAATAGAAACGAAAATGAATCTTTTCGACTTCCATTTCAATTACGAGTTAATAAATTTGAAAACAAGGATTTTGAAATTTCTATATCTTTTTGCGCCAATTTTATAAAAGAAGAAATTGCGGCACATTTTTTAGAAAATTTTACCACTTGGTTATTAAACTTAGAAATATATATAACACAAGCTGTACAAGATATATCTATAGTTTTCGAGAAGGAACGAGAGATTTTACTACATGCATTTAATAATAATAAGGTGATTTTTGATAGAAATCAAACTATAATTAGTGTATTTGAAGCCCAGGTAGTAAAGACTCCAGATCACGCAGCACTTTTATATAAAGAAACAACAACAAGTTATCGATCATTAAACGAGCAAGCGAATAGATTAGCGAATTATTTATCAAAAAATCATGGCATAATTCGTAATGATTTTGTAGGAATTAAATTGGATAGGAACGAGGATTTGATCATTTCTATTTTGGCAGTTTTAAAAATGGGAGCAACATATGTTCCTATAGATATTAATTATCCAAAAGATCGAATTGCATACATAGAGAAAGATAGTAACTGTAGATTAGTTATAGATAAAGAATTATTACTAGATTTTAAGAAAGAGCAAGAAAATTTTTCAAAAGAGAACATTGAAATAGTTAAAGAACCAGATGATCCGGCATATATTATTTATACTTCGGGTACTACAGGTAATCCAAAAGGAGTAATGATAACTCATAGTAACGCTGTAGCATTACTTACTTGGGCACAAATAGAGTTTGATGCTTCTGTATTTGAGGTTGTATATGCTGCTACCTCCCACTGTTTTGACTTATCTGTTTTTGAAATGTTCTACACACTATCTGTAGGAAAAACCATAAGGATTCTTAATAATGGTTTGGATATTATATCTTATTTAGATAAAGATAAAAAGGTTCTATTAAACACGGTTCCTTCTACAATCAAGAAAATACTAGACGATGAAGGGGATCTTAGTAATGTTACTGTTTTAAATTTAGCAGGAGAACCTTTTCCATTAGATATAGCTAATAAATTTACAAATACAGCAATCGAAGTACGTAATCTTTATGGCCCATCAGAAGATACTACGTATAGTACATGTTATAAGTTAACAAATAATTCTTACACTACAGTACCTATAGGTAAAGCAATTTCTAATACACAAGCATATATACTGAATGATAATTTAGAACTTGTACCAATTGGAGTTATAGGCAAGCTTTATCTATCTGGAGCAGGAGTAGCAAAAGGATATTTAAATCGGTTAGACTTAACTACAGAAAAATTTATATCCAATCCTTTTATTAAGGGATCAAAAATGTATGATACCGGGGATTTAGCAAGATGGATGCCAGATGGTAATATAGAGTTTTTAGGAAGAAAAGATCATCAAGTAAAATTAAGAGGGTATCGTATAGAATTAGGCGAAATAGAAAATACGATATCAAAATTTTCTAAAGACATAAAACAAGCTATAGTAATAGTTAAAACAGTAAAAAATGAAGAAGTACTGGTATGCTATTATGTTGAAAATGATTCTATAGATAAATCTAAATTGAGGGTGTGTCTACAAGAACAGTTGCCTTCTTATATGGTTCCTAACCATTTTGTTGTTATAGGATCAGTTCCACTAACCCCTAATGGAAAAATAAACAAAAAAGCTTTACCAGAAATTACCGAAGGAGATATCACCAGAAAAGAATATATAGCACCTAGAGATCAAACAGAACAAACCTTGATTACAATTTGGGAAGAGGTAATAGGAGTTAAAAATATAGGTATAAGAGATCATTTTTTTGAGCTAGGAGGGCATAGTTTAATGATTTCTCAAATAATTAATAGAATTCATAAACAACTAAATAAAAGTGTACCATTAAAAACTTTTTATACCAATCCTACTGTAGAAAGCTTAAGGGATGTTTTAAAAGACCAAGAATTTTTTGCTATAGATCGTGTGACCAAAGCAGATTGTTATGTAACGACTCCTTCTCAACAACGATTATGGCTTTTGAGCCAGTTAGAAGATAGTCAGGCCTATCAAATAACAGGAGCTGTAGAAATAAATAGAAACGTTATAAAGGCTGACTTTATAAAAGCTTTTGGATATGTAATTGAAAGGCATGAGATATTACGAACATATTTTAAAAACAACGAGCAAGGAGTTCTGCATCAATATATAATTTCAAAATTAGATATCGATTTCAACCTTTGTTTTGAAGATTTTTCAATGTCTCAGTTTCCAGATCAATCTGCAGAAAACTATATAAAAGAACAGCAAAACAAAGGCTTTAATTTATCTAATGCACCTTTGTTTAGAGCAACACTTTTAAAGGTAAAAGAAAATAAATATATTTTCTTTTTAGCAATGCACCACATTATAAGTGATGGATGGTCATTAGAGGTTTTAACATCAGAGATTATAGAAAGTTATATACAGTTAAAGAAAAACAATACTATATCCTTACCAGACCTACAAATACAATTTAAAGATTATGCTGCATGGTTAACAAAAGCTAATCTCGAAGATTCACAAAAACTATCCAGAGAGTATTGGTTAAATACTTTTCAAGGAGAATTGCCAATATTGGAACTACCAAGCTTTAAAAACAGACCATTAATAAAAACCTATACAGGTAAAGAATTAAATTATCAATTTCCAGTAAAAGTTTTATCGCAATTAAAGAGATTTTCGCAAGAACAGCAAGTAACTTTATTTATGACATTAATGTCAGTGATCAAGACTTTGCTTTATAGATACACAAATCAAACAGATATTATTATAGGTACTCCTATAGCAGGAAGAGAACACTCAGACCTGGAATCTCAAATAGGATTATACCTTAATACATTAGCAATACGAACGCAGTTAGATAATAAGGATAATTTTATAGAGGTACTTCAAAAAGAAAAGCAGCAATTATTAGATGCCTATACACATCAAAATTTCCCTTTTGATATACTTGTAGAGCAATTGAAGCTGAAAAGAGATGTTTCTAGATCGCCTTTGTTTGATGTTATGGTTGTATTTCAAAATCAACAACAATTATCTGGTTTTCAAAGCAAAACATTAAATTCAGACATAACTATAAGGGATTATAAGTTAGAAAGAGAATCTTCTCAATTTGATTTATCCTTTACATTTATAGAAAGAGAAGGACTCTCTTTAGATATTTCTTATAATACAGACATTTATGAAAAAGAATTTGTTAAAGGGATTTTTACACATTTAGAGAATATATTTGATCAAATAATAGAGTATCCATCTATTCCTTTAGTAGAAATAGAATTACTTACCAATAGAGAGAGAAAATGTATTTTAGAAGAATTTAATACTACCACAATAACATATCCAAAAAATAAAACAATAGTTGACTTATTTATAGAACAGGCAGAAAGGACTCCAGAGGCTATAGCTCTTGTTTTTGAAGATAAACAAGTAACATATAGAGAACTGGATAGTTTATCTAGTGATTTGGCGAATTATTTACTTGCTAATTTTGATTTACAAGCAGAAGATTTGGTAGGAGTAAAGCTAGATCGAACAGATTGGCTAGTTGTTTCTTTACTTGCAGCATTAAAAGCTGGATGCGCATACGTGCCAATAGATCCAAATTATCCTAAAGCAAGAATAAAAAATATTGAAGAAGACAGTAATTGCAAAGTTATAATAGATGGTTACTTACTAAATTTATATAAAGAGACCCCTTCTTTATCATGTGCACTATCTATAACCAATACCAGCCCAGATACTATTGCTTATATAATCTATACATCAGGATCTACAGGTAACCCAAAAGGAGTAATGATAACCCATAGCAATGCAGTTTCTATGCTACATTGGGCAAATACAGAATTTAAAAATACAGATTTTGAATATCTGTATGCCGTTACTTCTCATTGTTTTGACTTATCTGTTTATGAACTGTTTTATCCGTTAAGTATAGGTAAAAAAATAAGACTGTTAGAAAATGGATTATCTATAGGGGATTATTTGGGTAAAGACAAAAAAGTCTTAATTAATACAGTCCCTTCAGTAATACAAACACTTATAGATAAAAAAGTTTCTTTTCATAATACTGCGGCAATTAATTTGGCAGGAGAACCATTTCCTTTAGCACTTGCAAGTCATTTTAAAGATTCAGAAATTGAATTAAGAAACCTTTATGGCCCATCAGAAGATACTACTTATAGTAGCTGTTTTAGAGTAGAAAAAGAATATGATCGTTCTGTGCCGATAGGCAGACCTATTTCTAATACGACCATGTATATTTTGTCCGATACTATGAAATTACAGCCTGTTGGAGTAATAGGAGAATTATATATTTCTGGAGCAGGAGTAACCAAAGGATACTTAAATAAGCCAGATTTAACACAACAAAAGTATATTCCTAATCCTTTTGTTGATGGGGATCTTATGTACAAAACAGGAGATTTAACCAGATGGCTTCCCGACGGAAATATAGAGTTTTTAGGAAGAAAGGACGATCAGGTAAAAGTAAGAGGATATCGTATAGAATTGGGAGAGATAGAAAATGCACTAACTTCTTATGAGTATATAGAGCAAAGTGTGGTTGTAGTACAAGAGGTAGAAAATAATAACGTGATAGTATCTTATTTGGTAAGTAACAAAGATTTGGAAAAACAAAAAATACACACTCTGTTGAGTGAAAAATTACCAGATTATATGTTACCTAGTTATTACATACAATTAGATAAAATACCATTAACTCCAAATGGTAAAATTGACAAAAAAGCATTACCGTTAGTAAGCAATGCCGATATTATAAAAACGGAATATGTAGCTCCTACAAACACAACAGAAGAAAAGGTAATAAATATATGGCAGAATATTTTAGGGGTAAAAGGAATCGGGATTACAGATAATTTTTTTCAACTAGGTGGGCATAGTTTATTGCTAAGTAAACTAATTAACGAATATAATAGAGTTTTTGAAAAAGAAATAGATCTAAAACAAATCTATTCTAATACCGTAGTAAAGAGTCATGCTAGTTTACTGGCAAATACGGTAACAACAAAACTGAATAAAATAGAGAAAGTTGAAGAGCAAGAATTTTATAAACTATCTCCATCACAAATTCGATTTTGGTTATTGTATAAAATACAAGGAAAATCAAAAGAGTTTAATATCTATAGTAAATTATCCTTACCTAAGGATCTTAATATAAAAGTTTTCGAATCTGCATTTAATGTAATTTTAGAAAGACATGAAGCTTTGAGAACCATATTTGTAGAGAACAATGGAAATCCAAAACAAAAAATACTTAGTTACGAGGCTATTGATGTTTCTTATTTTGAAACAAATAATGTAGCAGAAATACAAAATGCAATATTTACCCACGAATTTGATTTAGATATTTCTCCGTTGTTTAAAATTGCGGTGGTAAAAAATGACGATTCTTTTACATTATTTTTTAATGTGCACCATATTATAAGCGATGGCTGGTCTATGGATGTTATATCCAAAGAATTGATGGAAATCTATCAAGCTAAACTTTTAAAATTAGAACCCAATCTTCCAGTATTAGAAACACATTATAAAGACTATACCTATTGGCAAAATGAAAAGTTAATGTATGGCAAAATGTTTTTGCAAGAATCCTATTGGAAAGAAAAATTATCAGGAGATATACCATATCTGCAATTACCAGCAGATTATGGAAATAAAGTAAAAAATTCAAAAACAGCATCTGCGTACTACACTATCTTTTTAGATGAAAAATTAAAAAAGAAAATAGATAAAGTATCCTCAAAAAATAAAACAAGTATTTTTTCTGTTTTTGTAGCTACCTTAAAGATATTAGTAAACAGATTGACCGCAGAAAAAGATATTGTTATAGGTATACCCGTAGCCAATCGAAGTCATCATCAATTAAAAAATATAGTTGGGTGTTTTATAAATACCTTGATGTTACGAGATCAATTAGAGGATAAAGCAACATTTCAAAACTTTCTTTTAGAAGTAAATAAAACAATAATGGAAGCTTTGGCATATCAAGATTATCCTTTTGAGCAAATACTGGAAGAACTCGATATACCTAAAGATCAAAATCGATTCCCTTTAAGTTCTATATTTTTAAACATGCTCGATTTTGATGCTAAATCAGAGGATTGTATAGATGTATTTGACTATCAAGAAGGGACTTTAGAAGCTTCTCCAAAATTTGATTTTGAATGTTACTTGAAAAGTTTTATCAATGGATACGAGATAAAATGTGTATATAATAGGGATCTGTTTAAAAAAGAAACTGTAAAATATTGGATAGATACATATCTTTCTATTATAGAGCAATCTGTAGAGGATACCGACAAAAAACTTAGAGAGTTTAAAGTTTTTGAAGAATTTATTTTTCAAGAAGAAGATCCTAAGCCCGTAAACGAATTTAATTTCTTTGAAGCTTTTGAAATTGAACAAAGCATTATAGACAGGTTTGAAAAACAAGTTAAAAAATATCCAGATCACATTGCTGTAACATGCAATGATAAATCGGTAACATATAAAGAGCTAAATACAAAAGCAAATCATCTTGCTAATAAAATAGTATTGGCTACAAGTAATATACAACAAAGAATAGCTTTATTACTGCAACATGATGAAAATTCAGTAATAGCCATGCTGGCAGTCTTAAAAGCAGGTTGTTCTTATGTGCCAATAGATTCAGGAAGTCCTAACAATAGAATACAATTTATATTAGAAGATTCTAAAAGTAGTATTCTTATTTGTAATAATAGTACCATAAAAGCAGCAAGAGAAGTTAAAGAAAGCCTGTCAAACCTTACTATAATTCAAGTTTTAGAAAAAGAAATTGTTCCTGGGATTCCTAATTTAGGTATAAAAATAGACCCTAAAAGCGAGTCTTATGTTTTGTATACCTCTGGATCTACAGGAAACCCTAAAGGAGTACTGCAAAATCATAGAAACGTACTACACTTTATAAGAGTATATACCAATAATATTCATATCGCAGAAGAAGACAACCTAAGCGTATTTTCTACCTATACATTCGATGCCTCTGTAAAAGACATTTATGGTGCATTATTAAATGGTGCTACGGTAAGCATATATAACATTACTGAAAATGGATTACATAATTTATATGATTGGTTATGTATAGGTAATATATCTATAATACATATGGTACCAACGATTTACAGGTATTTTTTAAACGGATTAGAAGAAAACCAAATCTTAGATACCGTTAGGATTGTAGATATGGGGGGGGAGGCTTGTTATAAATCAGATTTAGATATATTCAAAAAGTATTTTTCTGCAGGAACCTTATTTGTAAATGATTACGGACCTACAGAATCGACTATAGTATTACAAAAATTCTTATCCCATGATTCGCAAATAACCAGAGCAAATATTCCTTTAGGAAAACCAGTAGTCGAAACAGAAGCTTTTCTTATAGACGAAAATAATCAAAAGGTAGGTATTTATGGAGAAGGAGAAATAGTTTTTAAGAGCGATTATCTTTCTCTTGGATATTTGAATAGAAAAGAATTAACCGAAAAAGTATTTGTAACAGACCCAATAAAAAACGAAGGCAGAATATATAAATCAGGAGATATTGGCAAGTTACTACCTAATGGAGAAATTGAGTTTGTAAAAAGAAAAGACACACAAATAAAACTAAATGGATTACGAATTGAATTGTCTGAAATTGAAAATCAATTAGAATCTATAACATCTGTAAATAAAGCAATTGTGTTATTACAAGAACTCAATGAAAATAAATATTTGGTAGCATATATCCATTCTCAGTTACCAATAGAAACTAACGATATAAAATCTGAATTAATGAATAGTTTACCAAAATATATGATTCCTACCGTTTATATACCAATAGAAACTTTTCCTTTAACAAGAACAGGAAAAATAGACAGAAAACAATTGCCATTGATTACTCTAGCTGATATAAAAACAGATGTATACGCTGCACCAGAAAATAAAATTGAAGAAAAACTTGTAGAAATATGGGCAGAAATACTGAATTGTAATACCAATGAGATTGGGGTAAAAGATAACTTTTTTGAACTAGGTGGAAACAGTCTTAAAGTGGTTATGTTACTTAATCTGGTAAATAAAGAATTTGGAACTATGTTATCTCTAGAAAATGTGTACGATACGTTAAGCATAAAAGAATTTGCAGAAATATTAAACTTTTCAACTCTTCAAAATAGAGAAATAACAAGCTTAGATAACGAAGAAGTGGTATTGTAATCCGCCATTTTTTACACACAAATCATCAATTTAGTATAACGCGTTATCTCTGGTTTTTACCAGGGGCTACCATTCTATTCTACATTTTGTAGCGGTATATATCCCCCTACAGCCTTATAATAACATCTAAAAATTATTCCTGTGAAAAAACAATTGATTCATAAACTGATTTCCTATAATGTAAACCTAAAGGTTGTAGACGGAAAATTAAAAATTAATGCACCAAAAGGAGTATTGACTAAGGATTTATTAGAAGAAATTAAATCTAATAAGGAATATTTAATAAACCTGCTTTCTTCGCAGACAAAAATACCAAAAACACAAACCAGCGATAGCTACCCGGTAACTCCGTCTCAGGTTCGTTTTTGGGTATTAAGTAAGTTCGAAGGAGGAAATGAAGCATACAGTATTTCTAACGAATTAGAATTTGAAGGTGTTTTTGAAAAAGAAATATTTTTATCCGCTTTTCATACCATAATTAAAAGACATGAAAGCCTTAGAACCTATTTTAAAGAGAATGAAAATGGAGAGTTAAGGCAATATATAGTGCCTTTTGAAGCCGTAGATTTTACCATAAACTATCAAGATGCAAGTCATTTAGAGTCTACTGTAAGAGAAGAGATTATTTCAAAACATCAATCTTGTTCTTTTGATCTCGAAAAAGCACCTCTTTTAAAAATCGAAGCAATAAAGATTGAAGAGAAAAAACACCTGCTTTTATTTAATTTACATCACATAGTAGGAGACGGTTGGTCTCTAGAAATTTTATCCAGAGAAGTAATACAAGTATACAATGCCCTTTTAAATAAGCAAAAAATAGAATTAGAAGAACTACCAATACAGTATAAAGATTATACCGTTTGGCTAGAAAGCGAAGAGCAACAAAAACGTTTAGAAACTTCTAGAGAGTATTGGTTAGATAAATTACAAGGAGAGTTACCAGTTTTAGAACTTCCCGAAGTTAAAAAACGACCTAAAATAAAAACGTATACAGGAGACTCTTTTGAATATTGCTTTTCAGAAAAATTCACAGAGACTTTAAACAAGTTTAGTAAAAAAGCAGATGCTAGTATATTTATGGCATTAACTGCAGGAATAAATGGGGTGTTTTATAGATATACCAATAAAACAGATCTTGTTTTAGGTACGGCAGTTGCGGGTAGAGAACATCCAGATCTTGCTGGGCAAATAGGATTGTATTTAAATACATTACCAATTCGTACCCAATTTGATATATCTGCAAGTTTTAAGGACTTACTATCTATTCAAAAAACAACCCTAATTGATCTTTATAAATATCAAAACTACCCTTTTAATGAATTAATAGAACAATTAGATATAAAAAGAGACACCTCCAGATCTGCATTATTTGATGTTTTAGTACTCATGCAAAATCAGCAAGATACATTAGCATCCAATGAGTTTTCATTAGAGGATATCAAAGTACAACCTTATGAGAATAAGAATAAAAAAACAAGTCAGTTTGATATAACGTTCTCCTTTACAGAGCAAGAAAAACATATAAAAGTTGCTGTAGAATATAATACAGATATCTATAATGAAGATTTTATATCCAGACTATTAACACATTTAGAATGTTTTATAGCAGAAGGTATTAAAAATCCAACACAACCGATAGCTACTATAGAGTATTTATCTGCAAAAGAAAAAGAAGAATTAATTCTGGATTTTAATAACACATCTGTGGATTACCCTAAAGATGTAACAGTGTTGGATAGTTTTAATACACAAGTACAAAAAACACCCAAAGCTACAGCACTTATATTTGAAGAAAAAGAACTTTCTTATGCAGATTTGGATAAAAAATCAGATCAATTAGCAAATTATCTAATTTCTAAAGGAATTAATAAAGATAAAGTAGTAGGCTTATGTGTAGATAGATCTCATGAAATGATAATTGGTATTCTTGGTATCCTAAAAACAGGTGCTGCATACCTTCCCTTAGACCCATCCTATCCAATAGATCGTTTAGATTATGTTATTGAAGATAGCGAAGCAGCTTTAATCGTAACCAAAGAAGCAATTAAAAACTTTATTCCGAATACAAAAAATATAGTATGTTTTGAAGAAGAAACTATTTGGAATACAGAGGATGTTACGTTGCCAAAAGTAGATTCAAGTCTTTCTGCATACATGATTTATACCTCGGGTACTACAGGAAAACCAAAAGGAGTAAGGATCTCTCACCAAAACCTGTATAACTTTTTTCTGGGTTTAAATAATAAATTCGAAATCTCTGAAAAAGTTGAGGTTTGGCTGGCAGTAACCAGTATGAGTTTTGATATTTCTATACTAGAAATGATATGGACTCTAACCAGAGGTAGTAAAGTAGTTATACAATCGGATCGACCAGTAGTGGTAAATCCTCTAAAACAAATGGATTTCAGTTTGTTTTATTTTGCGGCACAAGAAGAAGTAAAAACAGAAAACAAATATAATTTATTATTAAAAGGAGCAGATTATGCAGATAAAAATGAATTTAAATCTATTTGGGTCCCCGAAAGGCATTTTCATAGTTTTGGTGATCAATTCCCTAACCCTTCTATCGCTGCTGCTGCTGTAGCAGCTACTACAAAAAACATTACTATTCGTTCGGGTAGTGTGGTATTACCATTGCATGATCCTGTTAGAGTTGCAGAAGAATGGTCTATGGTAGATAACCTGTCTAATGGTAGAGTCGAATTATCTATCGCATCAGGATGGCACCCTAATGATTTTGTTTTAGCACCACAAGATTATGAGAACCGCCACCAAATAATGAAAGATAAAATAACCACTCTTAAGAACATTTGGAAAGGAGATTCCTTAATAAGAAAAAATGGAATAGGACAAGATTTCGAATTTCAAATTCATCCAAAACCTGTTCAAAAAGACCTTAAAATATGGATTACCGCTGCCAGAAGTATAGAAACTTTTAAGTATGCAGGAACTATAGGAGCGAATATTCTAACACATTTATTAGGTCAAAATATAGAAGATCTAAAAGATAAAATAACAGTTTACCGAGAAACTCTTCAAGAAAATGGATTTGATCCAGATGCAGGAAAAGTAGCGGTTATGTTGCATACTTTTGTAAGTAACGATACTTCTTATGTAAAAGAAGTCGTAGAAGAACCTTTCAAAAATTATTTGAAGCACTCTATAAACCTTATGAGAACGGTAGCTTCAGATGCTAATCTGGATATAGATAAAGATCTGGATATGATATTAGAAATGGGCTTTCAGCGATTCTATAAAACCAGTGGCTTATTTGGAACTCCAGAAAGTTGTCTCTCCCGAATCAAAGAATTAAACGATGTTGGAGTAAACGAGATAGCTTGTCTTTTAGATTTTGGAATAGAAACAGATACCGTTATTACTAATCTGGAGTACCTAAAAAGATTAAACGTTTTAGTAGATAGAAATAAAGCACAGTATGATTTTTTATCTAATAGATTACAGAACCAAAAGCCTATCGCAAAGCTTATCAAAGAAAATAAAGTAACCAATTTTCAAACCACTCCTTCTTTTGTCCAAGAACTTTTAATAGATGAAGAAGGAAAAGAAGCATTGCAACAAATTGAAACTCTTTTGGTAGGAGGAGAAGCATTATCCAAAACAATAAGTAACACGTTGTTGGATATCAGAAAAAAATCAATCTTTAATATGTATGGACCAACAGAAACTACTATATGGTCTACTATTAAAGAAATCACAGAAAAAGATACCATAACTATAGGTAAACCTATTGCAAACACACAGGTGTATATACTAGACGAAAACAGGCAATTATGTCCTGTTGGAGTAACAGGAGAACTGTGCATTGCAGGAGATGGTGTATCTGTTGGATATAAAGATCGGGAGTCGTTAACGGCAGAAAAGTTTATAGAGAATCCTTTTAATTCTGCAGGAGAATCAAAATATATATATAGAACGGGAGATGTAGCCAGATGGCTTCCTAATGGAGAATTAGAATGTTTAGGTCGAATAGATAACCAAATAAAACTAAGAGGACACAGAATAGAATTAGGAGAAATAGAACATACTCTTAAAATAAAAGAAAATGTTGTAGATGCTGCCGTAGGAATTACAGCCGATGCTTCTGGAGAAAAAGAATTAACAGCATATATTATATCAGAAGATCATGAAAGTACTAATATATTAAGGGGATACTTACTCGAATATTTACCAAAATATATGATTCCTAATCGGTATATATATGTAAAAGAGTTTCCTCTTACCCCTAATGGTAAGTTAGATAGAAAAGCTTTAATCGAAATAAATGGAGAATATGTTGTTAAAAGAGAATACGTGGCTCCTGGAAATGAGATAGAAACAAAATTAACTTCCATTTGGGAAGAAGTATTAGGGGTAAATAAAATAGGAGTTACTGATGATTTTTTTGAATTAGGGGGACATAGTTTGAAAGCTATTAGTATGAGATCTAAAGTTAATAAAGAGTTTAACCTCAATATAGAATTTACATTAATTTTTAAATCACGAAATATTTTAGAACTAGCAAAATTTATAGAATATACTTTATGGGATAAACAAGAATTAGAAGTAAATCTTGTAGTCGATAAAGTAATGATCTAATTAATAGTTCTCTTTATTCCTTTAGTATAGCCTAACAAATATTTGCTAAAAAAGAAGAATTAAAGTATAGCTTATCCTTTAGCTATACATAAACAAGATATTGGGCTTCATATAGGGTAAACACAAAACCATTATTAGAAAATATAAAAAAGAGAAATACCAGCTATTGGTCAAACTGAATTTCCAGAGAGCCTTATTCACTAAATAAATATATAAATATGTATAATAGTAATCAAATAAAAGACACGGACTTAGTCTATATCAAACCCAATCTTGCAATTGAAGCGTTAGTAGATAATTGGTATGCATGGGCACATCTTATTTCTCCTGCAACGGCAGCTATGAATATTAGAGGAAGGCATTTAAAAATAATAAATTCATATATTCAAAATCCAAAAATCCATGCGTCAGCTGTTAAAACACCTAAAATGCTTGGTGGACCTTTTATTGATTATGAAGGTAAAAGGGTTGATGAGATAAAAGAATTAAAAGAAAATACTCTGGAGCAATGTACAGATTTATTAGAAATGTGTACCGCTATAGATGATTTAAATGAACTTCTGAAAAATGAAGCTAAAGGCTATTCTTTAAATTCATTATACGATAAAATACCTGAGGTACTTAAAGGTTATGTAGAATTATTTTATGATCTAAATAATAATCCTTCCTTTAGGATTTATGAGCCACTTTTATACAATAGTAAATATTATAAAGAATCATTACAAAGTTTTAATTTATTTTTAATAACTGATGATGATTCAAGATCTTTTGTTTTAAGTACTCCTAAATTAGCTAATGAAGAAATCCTTCAAATCAAATTACCTCTTAAGAGCCCAAAAATTGATGATCTTTTTGAGATGGCTGATCACCCTAAAAAGTATGGTTATATAAAAAGTATATTTGATTTGACTCCTCAACAGGAAGCACTTTTCCAAACGTTTTTCACAACAGAAGCTCCTTCTACCTATAAAAAATATATGGGAGAAGGAATACTTACCAGATATTTTGGACATGCAAGCATATTTGTAGAGACTAAAGAAACAACTATTTTGGTGGACCCTGTAATAAGCTATGGCTATGAATCTGATATTTCAAGATTTACATATGCAGATTTACCAGAAGCTGTAGACTATTTACTTATAACACATAATCATCAAGATCATGTCTTATTCGAAACATTATTAAGAATAAGGCACAAAGTAAAAAATATTGTTGTTCCTAAAAGTAATAGTGGGGCTTTACAAGACCCCAGCCTTAAGTTGATGTTACGTCAGATAGGTTTTAAAAATATTATTGAATTAGAAGAAATGGAAACTCTTACTTTTAAAGATTGTTCTATTACAGGAATTCCATTTTTAGGAGAGCATTCGGATTTGGATGTTAGGAGCAAATTATGTCATCTTGTTACATTTAAAGATGGATATAAAATGATGTTTGCTGCTGATTCATGTAATATACAACCTCGTATTTACGAGAAAATTCATGAAATAGTTGGGGATATAGATATGATTTTCTTGGGGATGGAATGTGAAGGAGCTCCTTTAACTTGGATTTATGGACCATTAATGTCTTATCAGTTAGAAAGAGATAAAGATGCAAGTAGAAGGTTAGCAGGTTGTGATTTTGAACAATCTAAAGCACTTATTGACATATTTAATCCAAAAACAGTCTTTATTTATGCAATGGGTATGGAACCGTGGCTAAAATATATTAGCTCTATTAAATATACAGATGAATCAAAGCCTATAGTAGAATCCAATAGGGTATTAGAATATTGTAAAGCTAAGAATATTGATTCTGAAAGACTTTTTGGAGAAAAAATAATTGAATATAAGCAAGAAATCCTAATGGCTTAAAAAAAATATTAACCCATAATCATCCTATTTATTTAGAAATAATCTACTATATTTTTAAATATCAGTAAATAGTAAATTGAGTAGGTATAAAAGATCTTATTTCAGAACATAAATAATAAAGTAAGATTTTTATATAAGAAAACTTCAGAAAAATTTATGCAGATCAAGTATTAGCATAAATTTTAAGTCAGGTACTCAAACTTAGACTTCACTTAATTTTCTTTTAAAAAACATGAATACAGGTTTTTTTAAAAGAAAATTATAATACATCATTCAACAGATTTATCATCATTAGTAAATTATAAAGCAATGGAAAAAGTAAGGAAGTTACTTACCGAACTAAGTAAACAACAAATTAAATTGATCCTAAAAGGAGATGATTTAGAAATTGTTTCTTATGAAAAGAAAATTAAGACAGAACAAATTCAAGAGATTAGATTACTTAAAAACGAAATTATTTCGTATTTAAAAAGTTTGGATAGAAACAAATCTTTATATACATCATCTATACCTAAGATTAAAACTAAATTATCTGGTTATTCATTATCTAATGCACAGCGTAGATTATGGTTAGCAAGTCAAATTGATGATGGTTCTATTGCTAATAATATATCGCACACAGTATTTCTAAATGGAGATTATAATGTAAATTATTTCCAAAAGGCTATCCATGCTGTGATAGAGCGTCATGAAATATTGCGTACTGTGTTTAGGTTAGATGATAAAAGTGAGGTTCTACAGTATGTTTTGACTGCTGAGGAATTAAATTTTTCAATTGATTATAAAGATTTTAAGGAAGAAGTAAATCCAGAGAAAGAAGCAAAATTTTATATTTTATCAGACTCTTCTAAGCCTTTTGATTTGGCTAGTGGACCTTTATTGAGAGCAAGTTTGATTCAATTATCAAAAGATCGTTATATATTTTATTATAATACTCACCATATTATTAGTGACGATTGGTCTAGGAAGGTACTATCCAGTGATGTTATGACATATTATAATTCTTATATATATGGGATACCTTTAGATTTATTACCATTAAGAATACAATATAAAGATTATGCTGCTTGGCAATTAGAACAATCAAATAGTGATTTGTATAAAGAGCATAAAGAATATTGGATCTCACATCTTCAAGGGTATACCGAACTCATAGACTTGCCATCAGAGAAAAAAAGACCTCAGGTAAAAACATATAATGGAAAAAAAATAGGAGCACGTATCTCTCCAGAAATCACTTCGAAATTAAGAAGCTTTACATCTGACAATGGAGGAAGTTTATTCATGGGATTATTGGCAGCATGGAAAATTCTATTATATCGCTACACAGGAAAAACAGATATTACTATAGGTAATCCTGTATCAGGTAGAGATCATGTGGATTTAGAAGATCAAATAGGTTTTTATGTTAATGTTTTAGCATTGCGCAACCAAATCCATCCAGAAAATAATTTCACTACATTTTTTGAACAAATTAAAAACAATACTCTTTCCGCATATGAACACCAGACATATCCTTTTGACAAACTATTAGAGGACAATGATGTAAAAAGAACTACTGATAGAAACCCTTTATTTGATATTTTGGTAGACTATCATGGCGTTTCTGAAACAGGTTTAAACTTAGATAATGAAGATGAGATAAGAAATTTAGGAAATTGCATGGTAAAATATGACATAGAATTTGATCCAACCGAAGTTTCAGATGGGATAGATATTTTGATAGGGTTTAATACCGATGTTTATGAACAAGAAATGATAGAGGAATTTGTTATTCATTTCAAAAAAATAATAGAGGTTTTATTAGAATATCCTCAAAAACCCATAAAACAAATAAACTTTTTAAGTCAAGAAGAAGAGGATTTTTTACTATCTGATTTTAGAGCATCAAGTGATATTTATAGAAATGATCGTACATTTATTGATTTGTTTTTAGCACAAGTATCTTCGACTCCAGATTCTACTGCGGTTGTTTTTCAGGGTAGTTCTATTACCTATAGAGAATTAGATTCCTTAAGTAATCAACTAGCCAGGTATTTACAAGATCATGGCGTAGGAAAAGAAACATTGGTTCCAATTTGTGTAGAAGGGGCTTTAGATATGATTTTAGGTATTTTAGGAGTTCTTAAATCAGGCGGTGCCTATGTTCCTATAGATCCTAATAGCCCTCAGCAACGCTTAGATTTTATACTAGAGGATACCGCTGCCCATCATCTGTTAACCCATTCGGATTTATCTGATATGTTTGATGGTTACGGAGATAGCCTATTCGTCACTACTATGGATACTTTTCAGGAAGTATTAGAGGGCTATTCTGCTACTTCCTTGGATAGTAGACCTACTCCC
>NZ_AUML01000050.1 GCF_000430665.1 Aquimarina muelleri DSM 19832
TTTCAAGAAAAGAAACCAAGTATCAAATTTGAAACACAAAAATCTGAACAATTGACTCTTTTCTGTTAAATCCTTACGTCGAACTCAGGTTAATAAGCTTTTCTTTTGAAACAGTTGTAAAAGCAATTGAGGGAAGCATACCTAGTATACTTACTCCTAGAATGATCCATTTTTTCATATTTATTATCTTGTTTTGTATAATGTTTTTCTAATTACGAAAAAGAAGAAGGGGTGTTGCAAAAAAAAACATTTTGATCTTTAATAGAAGTTTTAATCTAAGGCTCTCTTGGTTACATATAACCTCCATCCAAATATTAAGAGTTGTAGTTTTGATGCTTTACTAAGGTCTAGTTGTTTTTTAGAAAAACTAGGAAGCATTATTTTGTTGAGCTTTGCTATAAATGAAAACATATTTTTTTGCATGATTCAAAAATACAAAAATCACTTAATATGAAGTAACTTTTGAATAATTGATGTTATAGCTAATATTGGCTTTTAAATATGTTTTAATAATTATTTTAATTAGCGTTAGCTATGTGGTTTTATTGGTTATTAAGATTGAGTATTGTGTTTCTTTTTTTTGGATTCGACTTAAGGAGGTGTAAAATTATAGTATACTACCTTGATAATGCTAATAGGAGTAGGGTAATTTAAATAGGTTAGCTCTTATTTTTTTATAAAAAGTTTTTATATAATAGTATCTTCGCAAACAAATTTAAAATTTATGATTACTAGTATATTGTATGTTATTGTTGGGCTTGTGCTTCTTGTGGTGGGAGGGGAGTTTTTAGTAAGGTCTTCAGTTGCATTATCTTTCAGACTTAAATTGTCTAAAATGGTTATTGGGCTAACTGTAGTTTCTTTTGCAACTTCTGCTCCAGAGTTATTAGTAAGTATTCAAGCTGCGTTAGATGGATTGTCTGATATATCTCTTGGCAATGTGATTGGGTCTAATATAGCTAATATAGGTTTAGTGCTTGGTATTACCGCAATAATAAGTCCATTAGCTATTGATCGTGATTTTTATAGATTTAATTGGCCAGTAATGTTATTGTTGTCAGCAGGTCTTTATATTCTTCTAATGGATGGAGTTTTAACTAGGATAGAAGGGGGTGTGTTGTTTGTATCTCTATTAGTATATCTTTTTTTGTTAATTAAAAGAGCTAGAAATTTTTCTGGTACAGATGCAGAAGAGGTGGATGATTCTCTTCAAAAAACATCTAATTTTAAAATTATAACTTGGCTTCTTATAGGAGGAGGTGCTTTGTATTTTGGATCAGAGTTGTTGGTAACAGGAGCTGAAATCATAGCTTTAAAAATGGGTATTAGTGAAGGGGTTATAGCAGTTACTCTTATTGCAGTAGGAACTAGTGTGCCAGAATTAGCAGCTTCTGTAATAGCAGCTCTTAAACAAGAAAAGGCAATTTCGTTGGGTAATCTTATAGGATCTAATATATTTAATATAGCATCAGTTTTAGGAATAACCTCATTGATTCAGCCTATTTTAGTAAAGGATGAAATTTTAATGAGTGCAAATATATATTGGATGCTTGGTTTTGCAATAGTGTTACTTCCGTTAGCGTTTATTCCTAAAAAAATGATACTTGGTCGTTATAAAGGACTTTTAATTTTTGCAGCATATTGTGTTTTTATTGCTATGGTTTTTATAAAGTAATACTAAGACAGCTTAAAATACATTAAAAAAAGTTAGATTTTCGTGGGCACTGAAAAGTACTTCAAGAAATTGATGGGAATCGTGTCAAAAATGGTATTGCCAAGTGAAAACACACCTTAAAAAAGTTGTTCTAAGCCCTTATTAGGCTCACATAAATAGACTCATACAAAAGAGCGATTAAATAAAACCAAGGTTTATTTAATCGCTCTTTTAAAATCATAGCTGGAAAAGCTTAGTTTTTTGAGTGCCCACGAAAATCTAACGTTTTTTTTAATGTATTAAGTAAACAGTTTCGTGTTAATATTTTAGGTTGTTAAAGCAACAACGTTGGCTGTTTTAACGGTTTTGATTATTCTGGATGCTATCTTGTATGGGTCGCCATTAGATGCAGGACGACGATCTTCCAGCCATCCTTTCCATCCTTTTTCTACGGTAATAATAGGAATTCTAATAGAAGCACCTCTGTCTGATACTCCATAAGAAAATTCATGTATAGATTGTGTTTCGTGTTCTCCGGTGAGTCGTTGATCGTTAAATTCACCATAAACTGCAATATGTTCTTTAGTAACAGGTCTAAATGCTTCACAAATAGTTTCGTATACTTCTTTAGAACCACAAGTTCTTAACACTTCATTAGAGAAATTTGCATGCATGCCAGATCCGTTCCAGTCTCCTTTAATAGGTTTAGGGTGGTAGTCTATGTAATATCCATATTGCTCGGTAAGACGATCTAATAAATATCTAGCTATCCATATTTCATCTCCTGCTTTTTTTGCTCCTTTTGCAAATAATTGAAACTCCCATTGCCCACTAGCTACTTCTTGATTAATTCCTTCAAAATTTAGACCAGCAGCAATACATAAATCAGCATGTTCTTCAACAAAATCTCTCCCATGTGTATTTCTTCCACCTACAGAGCAATAATACATACCTTGTGGTCCAGGGTATCCTCCTACAGGAAACCCAAGTGGGAGTTGTGTTTTGGAGTCCATAATGAAGTATTCTTGTTCAAAACCAAACCAAAAATCATCATTATTATCATCAATTGTAGCTCTGGCATTGGATTCATGATGAGTTCCATCTGCATTTAAAACTTCGTTCATAACTAAATACCCATTTTTTCTAGAGGGGTCAGGATATATAGCAACAGGTTTTAATAAGCAGTCAGAAAAACCCCCTTTTGCTTGTCTTGTAGAGCTACCATCAAAAGACCACATTGGGCAATCTTTAAGTTTTCCGCTGAAATTTTCTTCAATTTTTGTTTTACTTCTTAAGTTAGCAGTCGGTTTATAGCCGTCTAGCCAAATATATTCTAATTTAGTTTTACTCATGATTAATGTTTTATAAATTAAAATTCCACAGACATCAAAATTATATTATATTTTCAATAGGTTAAAAAAATGAGGGATCTAAGTTTGTATTTGCATTAATTTTTATTGACAACTATGTTTTTTGTAGGGTATATTGGTTAATTATTAATTTTAAAAGGCTATTTGTTTTATTTTTTTAAAAAACTTCTTCTATCTTTGTAAAAAAAACTTACTTATACTATGTCTAAAATCAGATTTCAAGCATTAAAAGAAACATTAAACCGTAATTCTGTAATAATTACAGAGGATAAAAGGAGATCAGTACTGTTTGGAGAGAATGTATTTGATCAAAAAACAATGTTACAGTATTTAACAAAAGATGCATATACAAGTGTTATTGGAGCTATAGAAAATGGTTCTAAAATTGATCGTAGAGTTGCAGATCAAATAGCTTCTTCGATGAAGGATTGGTCTCTTTCTAAAGGCGTAACGCATTATACACACTGGTTTCAACCACTTACAGGAGCTACTGCTGAAAAACATGATGCATTTTTTGAAACGATAGGAGATGGACAAGCAATAGAGAAATTTGGAGGAGGACAGTTAGTGCAGCAAGAACCAGATGCGTCTTCTTTTCCTAATGGAGGTATCCGTAATACTTTTGAAGCTAGGGGTTATACGGCTTGGGATCCTACTTCTCCAGCTTTTATATATGGTACAACTTTATGTATTCCTACAGTTTTTGTAGCCTATACTGGAGAGGCTCTAGATTATAAAACACCATTATTAAGAGCTTTACAGGCTGTAGATAATGCAGCAACCGCTGTTACTAAGTACTTTGATAAAAATGTAAAAAAAGTAAATGCTTCTTTAGGGTGGGAACAAGAATATTTCTTAATAGATAGTGCGCTAGTAAATGCCAGACCAGATATTGTAATGACAGGTAGAACGCTTCTTGGCCACTCTCCTGCAAAAGGACAACAATTAGATGATCATTATTTTGGTAGTATTCCTGCAAGAGCTTTAAATTTTATGATGGATTTAGAGGTAGAGTGTATGTTGTTAGGAATTCCTGTCAAAACCCGTCATAATGAAGTTGCACCTAATCAGTTTGAGCTAGCTCCAATATACGAAGAAACAAATTTAGCAGTAGACCATAACTCTTTGTTGATGGATGTGATGGATAAAGTAGGAGCAAGACACAATCTAAAAGTATTACTGCACGAAAAACCATTTGCAGGTGTAAATGGATCAGGAAAACATAACAACTGGTCTTTAAGCACTAATACAGGGGTTAATTTGCTGGGGCCGGGAAAAACACCAATGAGCAACCTACAATTTTTAACGTTTTTTATTAATACCATTAAAGCAATTAATGAAAATGAAGAATTAATGAGAGCAGGGATTGCATCGGCAAGTAATGATCACCGTTTAGGAGCCAATGAAGCTCCGCCTGCTATTATGTCTGTATTTATTGGAGAACAGTTAACAGCAGTTCTTAAAGAATTAGAAGGAGTTACAGATGGTAAGTTATCACCACAAGAAAAAACAGATTTAAAACTAAATGTAGTAGGTAAAATACCAGAAATATTATTAGATAATACAGATCGTAATAGAACCTCACCTTTTGCTTTTACAGGTAATAAATTTGAATTTAGAGCAGTAGGGTCAAAAGCAAATTGTGCAAATCCAATGACTATTCTTAATACTATAGTAGCGAAACAACTTATAGATTTTAAGAAAGAAGTAGACGAATTGATAGGTACAAAAGAACTTAAAAAGGACGAAGCTATTTTTAATGTCTTAAGAGAGTATATTAAACAATCAAAAAATATTCTTTTTGAAGGTAATGGATATGGTTCTGAATGGGAAAAAGAAGCTGAGAAAAGAGGGTTGAGTAATAATAAAACCACTCCGGAAGCTCTAAAAGCTAAAATTTCTGAGAGAAATTTAAAACTTTTTGAAGAAATGGGAGTGATGAATAGAGTAGAATCAGAAGCTCGTTATGAAATAGAGATAGAGGAATATGTAATGCGAATTCAGATTGAAGGAAGAGTCTTGGGGGATATTGCTCGAAATCATGTTATACCAACTGCAATTCGATATCAAAATATGTTAATTAAAAATGTATCGGGATTAAAAGGATTGTATGGAGATGATTTTAAAAAATATGCTAAAGAACAAATGGATATTTTAGAAGAGATTTCAGAACATATAGGGAAAATTAACACAAAAGTTAATGAAATGACGGATGCACGTAAAGAAGCTAATAAGTTAGAGGATTTGGGGAAAATGGCCTCCGATTATTGTGTAAAAGTGAAGCCTTTATTTGATGAGATTAGATATAGTTGTGATAAATTAGAATTACTAATTGATGATGAATTATGGCCATTGGTAAAATATAGAGAGTTGTTATTTATTAAGTAAGAATTAGATTACAAGTATTTTTTTTATATTTTTTTAATAAAAATTTAACGCTCAGTTAATCCTTTAAAAGCCGTAGAAAATTATTTTTTTACGGCTTTTCCGCATGTATTTCATCGAATAGTTAAAGATCCCGTAATAATAGTCTTAATGTTTTCCTAAATTTGAAACTATCAAAAAGGTCGTCATACTTTTGATAAAACCCCTATAAGTCCCAAAAGATATTTTATATACATTAGTGAAATTAGATTTTAACTAATTTTTTCACTATTAAGGCTGTGGCTCTTAACTGAAGTAACTAACTCATTTAATCACATAATCACTTTAATTTATATTACATATGAAACAAATAATTTTTAGTCTAGCAGCTTTATTAAGCACGACGGCAATGGTAGCGCAGTCAAACAATAGTAATGTTACTCAAACAGGAGAGGATAATATTGTTAACACAACACAAATAGGGGCGTCTAATACTTCTTTAACAATTCAAGAAGGAATGGCAAATAATGCCGAGGCTATTCAAGGTAGTGAAGCGTATATTTCAAGTAATGGGGTTGTAGAACAATCTCAAACAGGAAATAAAAATAATGCGTATGCACAACATGAAGAGTCTGATAATCAAATTTATCAAGTGCAGATAGGTAATGGAAACTCAGCAAGAGCTATACAAAACTTAGCTTTTACTGGAGGAGGTAATGTTGCTAATCAAACACAGAAAGGAGATAAAAATAAAGCTACAGTAACTCAAGAAGGGATTACTAATGCAGCTTTTCAAGTTCAATCAGGAGGCGGTAATATAGCTACTTCTGCACAAGAAGGAATTGATAACTTTAGTGAATTAGAACAAACAGGGAGTTTTAATACGGCTTCTATAGTGCAAGCAGGGGCTAACAATTTGTCATTACAAACACAGACTGGAGATGCTAATATG
This sequence comes from Aquimarina muelleri DSM 19832, assembly GCF_000430665.1. Lineage (GTDB taxonomy): Bacteria > Bacteroidota > Bacteroidia > Flavobacteriales > Flavobacteriaceae > Aquimarina > Aquimarina muelleri. The sequence goes on from NZ_AUML01000050.1 coordinate 6,341, forward strand.
GCTACAGCAGAGCAATGGGGAGACAGTAATTCTGTAAACCAAGATCAAGAAGGAGGAGGGAATACAGCAACCTCTTTGCAAGGAAGCAGCGCTTTTGAAGCTAGAGGTGGTATAGTAAAGCAGATTCAAATTGGTCAAGAAAATACAGCCTTTGCTAATCATGAAGAAGATAATAACACAATCCTTCAAGGACAAAGCGGTGATGGTAATAATGCAAGTGCAGAACAAAATTTAGGGTCTTTTGGAGGAGAAAATTTCGCTATCCAAATACAAGTAGGTAACTCAAACGTTGCTACGGTATCTCAAAATGGTAGTAGTAATGGTTCTGATCAATCTCAGTCTGGAGATGAAAACAATGCTTCAGGAACGCAATCAGGAACAAGTAATACTCTTTTACAAAGCCAATCTGGTGTTGGTAACGTTGCTACATCTGAGCAAGGTGGATCTTTGTTCACTTCTAGAGGAGGTCTTGTAGATCAATTTCAGTCAGGTAACGGTAATGAGGCTTTTGCAAGACATGAAGAAGATAATAATACTATAAAACAAACTCAGTTAGGGGATAGAAACACAGTTTCTGCTACTCAAAATATTGCATTTTTTGGAGGACAAAATACAGCTAGCCAAATTCAGTTAGGAAATGGTAATGTTGCCGAATCTATTCAAGAAGGGGCTACAGGAATTGCAGGAGAATCTAATCTTGTTACTCAGTTTCAATTTGGAGATCAAAACATGGCTACCTCATCACAAAATGGAGCAAATAATACAAGTGATATTTTTCAATTTGGAGATATGAATGTTGCAGAAGATACACAATTTGGAGTTGGTAACTCTACCTTTGTAACTCAAGTAGGAGATATGCATATTAGTACAATTTTGCAAACAGGAAGCAATAATGCTGCGACTGTAACACAAAGCGGTTCAAATTAATATTTAAAAGCGCAACCTTAGCACTGTTAAGGTTTAGTACTTTTTTAAGAGTTATGCTTAATACGCTAATTAAGCATAACTCTTTCATGGATTAAAAAAATATGGAAAGATGAACAAAACCTATTTTAAACAAGCTTCACTGTTTTTTATATTCTTTTATTTTACAATTACAGCATATACGCAGAGTATAAAAGAAGAAAATTCGCTTTTAAATACCGATAAGGATAAGTTTATTACATTGTCTCAAAATGGATTTTTACCAGAAATGAATACTATTACAGATAAGTCAACTTTGCCAAATGGTATAAACACTGTTTTTATTCAACAAATAGGGTCTGGTAATAATGTGATTTCTAATATTATTGCAGAATCATCAGACATTAAAATTTATCAAAACGGAAATCAAAATGATATCGAAATTAATGAGTCTGCAAGAGAAATAGAAAAAAACATTATCCAATCAGGAACCAATAACTCTGTGATTGATTTCTCTTTTAACCCTAATATATCCACAAAATTAGAGCTTATTCAAGATGGCAATAATTTAATTTTTGAGAGATTTGGTAGTAATGAACTATCTAAAACTTTAAAATTTAAAATGACAGGAGAAGCTAGAACTATAATTGTTAGAAGTTTTTAACTATTAATAAAAAAGGTATGAAAGCCAAGTTTTTTATACTGGTAGTTTTAGTTTGTCAAAATTCGATTGCCCAGTTTACAAATACAGAAGTGGTAGCTAAAATCAAAACAGAAACTGTTAACAATATGATATCTGTAATAGGGACAGCTACGAATACTACAGAAGTATATAAAAGTTTAAAATACACGATGTCTGTTTTTAGAACAGATACAAACAATAATATATCCAAAAGTAATCAGGAAGGAAGATTTACTTTAGAAGCTAATGAAAATAAAGAACTTTCTAAAGGAACATTGAGTATAGAGGAAAGCAGTAAAACGGTCATATTATTATTAATTTATGAAGAAAATGTGATTGTAGGTAAAGATAGATTAGTGTTTAATGAAAAAAATAGTCAAGAATTAAAAAAAACAGAAGAATCGTTAGGCGATGGAATAGAGTTAAAAGGGATTGTGGTAGAAGAAACAAAAACTAAACCAGGGAGAGATTTTTATGAGTTTTTTTATAAATCCTATACTTTAAATCAAATAAATGGAAGTAAAGTAGTGGGAGTATTTGAAAAATTAAATTTTGGACGTAGTACTATAATTCAGGTAAAAATAGAAGATAATATTGTACATGAATTTATAGGGAAACCAGATTTAGAATATTTAGAGCAAATGTCTAGGATAGCTATTCGAAAAGTGTACAAACATTTTAAAGACCTTAAGAAACAAAAAAAAGATATTTTTCAATACTAAAACAGTTACGATGAGATCAATTTTAATAATGCTTTTTCTTGTTTCCTCAATATGTAGTGCCTCTTTTGGTCAAGATTTAGTGTATAAACCAGTAAACCCTGCTTTTGGAGGAGATACATTTAATTATCAATGGCTTCTTAGTTCTGCCGAGGCTCAAAATACTTTAACAGACAGAAATGATACATCAAGAGATCAGCGATCTGATGTAGAAAGATTTACAGAAAACCTTAATAACCAATTATTAAATCAGATATCGAGAACATTATTTAAAGAACAGTTTGGAGAAAATGGACTTACAGAAGGGACTTTTAATTTTGGAACCTTATTTGTAGAAATATTTTCTTCAGCAGAGGGGATGGTTATCAATATTTTAGATACAAGCACAGGAGATCAGTCACAAGTAATAATTCCTAATTAATTTTTAATGTATAATACATTTTATAAAGTATCCATAGTAATATCATGTGTGCTTTTGTTATCCGGATGTGGAACATATTTTAATCAACCTATTACTATAGAAAAAGCAAAGATTGGCGAAGATACAGAAATAACAAAAACATTAAGAGGTTTTCCTCTACCTACAGAACCTGTAGTAGTTGGAGTATACAAATTTAGAGATCAAACAGGGCAGTATAAGCCAACGGAGGGAGGAAGTACGTTTAGTACAGCTGTAACACAAGGAGCTACAACTATTTTAATAAAAGCACTGGAAGATTCTAAATGGTTTGTTCCTATAGAAAGAGAAAATTTAAGTAATTTACTTAATGAGCGAAATATAATACGTTCTACCAGAAAAGAATATAACAAAACTAATAATACACAAGAGCCACAATTACCACCTTTATTATATGCAGGAATTATTTTAGAAGGAGGGATTATATCCTACGACTCCAATATAATTACAGGAGGATTAGGAGCAAGGTATTTTGGTGTAGGAGGATCTACCAGATATCGCCAAGACAGAATTACTGTTTATTTACGCGCCGTTTCTACATCAAGTGGTAAAATATTAAAAACAGTATATGTTTCTAAAACAATCTTATCACAAGCATTAGATGCAAATTTCTTCAGATATGTAAAATTTAAAAGATTGTTAGAAGCAGAAACAGGTTTTACAAAGAACGAACCTGCACAGATGGCTGTAACAGAAGCTATAGAAAAAGCAGTAGAATCTCTCATAATAGAAGGGGTTGAAGATAAATTATGGACAGTAAATGCAGAGCCAGAATCTGTAAAAAAATTGGTGGATACATATAAAGCAGAAAAAGAAGAAGCGCAGAATACAGCATTATATGATCGGTATTTTAAAGAAAGAAGATCTAAGAAATCTATTTTTATAAAAGGAGGTACCTCTATAATTAGTGGAGATCTTAATAACCCCGAACTTAGTTACTCTGCAAAACTTGGTGCTAGATGGTATTTTAATCCATACATAAATGTTAATGCTAGTCTTAGCAAATTTGAACTCTCTAATCAAGCTTCATTTTCCAAAGGATTTAATGCAGTAGATCTTAATACTGAAATAAGTTTTTTACCTTTTGAAAAATTATCTCCCTTTTTATATGGAGGGGTAGGCGTAGTAAATGATGATAATTTTGATAATACATCAATTAAGTTTCAATATGGTGGAGGGATCGAGTATTTGATTTCAGATAAAGTAGGGATTTCTATAGATGCTACTCATAACTTGATGCTAAATGATGAATTAGATGGTGTTGTGCAAGGAAAGAGAGATGATCAATATTTTAATTTTTCATTAGGACTAAATTGGTATTTTGGAAACGCTGTTAAAAGAAAAAAGTAAAGTAAAAGTATACGATTAAGAAAGAGACTTATAAAAAGAAAAATAAGGGCATGAAAGAATTCATCATAAAAATAATTAGTGTTTTTATAATTTTGGTTACAATTTCCTGTAGTGAGGATACAATAGATTTAGAAGGCTTAGGCTCTGTAAAGGGTAAAGTAGTTAAAAAAGGAACAAATGAACCTTTGGAGAATGTGAAAATTTCTACAAACCCATCTTCTAGTACAGTGTTTACAAATAAAGATGGTGTCTATAAATTAGATAATGTACCATCAGGAGAGTATTCTCTTTCTGGGCAGAGAGAAGGATTATCAGCCGTTTTTAAACCAATAACGGTACTTTCTGGTAAAGAATTAGAAGTGGTTTTAGAGATGGATATAGAAACAGCATCTAATCGTCCACCAAGTGCAGCAACTTTATCGATACCAACAGATAATGCAATAGATCTTCCTGTTGAGGTGAAATTAGTATGGTCTGCCAGTGACCCTGATAAAGATGTACTTTCTTATAAAGTAAGTTTAAGAAACGAAGATAATTCTAATATAGAGATTTTTGAAAATATTACCGATACAACCTATACCTTATCAGGACTTTCTTATGGAGTAAAATATTTTTGGCAAGTAAGTACAAGCGATGATATTAACGATCCAGTAAATAGTAACATCTATGCATTTAAAACAGCAAGCGCTCCAAATAATAGAATTATTTTTACAAGATTAGTAAACGGCAATAGTGTTATTTACTCAGCAGAGGAAGTTGGTACTACCCAAATAGCACTTACACCAGAAACAAAAAACAGTTTCAGACCCAGAAGAAATCCTTTTACTAAAAAAATTGCTTTTTTACAATCTGTAGGTTCACAAATACACCTGTTTACCATGAACGAAGATGGTTCACAAATAAAGCAAGTTACCTCTACAATAGGAGTATCGGGATTTAATCTCGAAGAAATAGACTTCTCCTGGGATGCCAATGGTTCTAAAATTTTATTTCCTAATCAGGATAAGTTATATACAATTAATGTAGATGGAAGCGGGTTGAGTTTAGTATATCAAACCACAGGAAATCTAATAACAGAAGTAGATAAAAATGAAAACACAGGTGTAATCGCTTTAAAAACAAATGATTTGAATGGATATTCTGTACAGATTTTTACAATTGATGGTGCAGGGACAATACAAAATACAATTCTTACAGGAGTTACTGGTGCCGCAGGTGGTATCAATTTATCGGTAGACGGAACCAAATTACTGTATTGTCAGGATATGTCGGGATCAGAAAATTCTACATATCGACAATTAGATACACGTGTATTTATTTATGATTTTGGAACCACCACAAGTACAGACCTCTCTACAGACAGAACAGCGGGAACAAATGATTTAGATCCTCGTTTTTCTCCCAATGAAGCCAGTATAATTTTTGTAAATACATCTAATGACGGTATTTCTGCAAAAACAGTGTATACTGTGCCAATTTTGGATTTAGATGACAGAACTAAAGTGTTGGATAATGCAACTATGCCCGATTGGGAGTAATATAATTTAGAATTCAGAATTCAGAATTCTGAAATTCGGTTATCTTTGCACTTTAATTTTCAATACAATGAGTCAAGAAGTAAGCAAACGCTACGCGCAAAGAGGAGTTTCGGCATCTAAAGAAGATGTACATAGTGCAATCCAAAATATAGATAAAGGCCTTTTTCCAAAAGCATTTTGTAAAATTGTTCCAGATCATTTAACAGGAGATCCAGAATATTGCTTGATTATGCATGCAGATGGAGCAGGAACAAAATCTTCTCTGGCGTATATGTATTGGAAAGAAACAGGAGATATATCTGTGTGGAAAGGTATTGCTCAGGATGCTCTTATCATGAATATTGATGATTTATTATGTGTAGGAGCTACAGATAATATTATGTTATCTTCGACTATTGGAAGAAATAAAAATCTAATTCCAGGAGAAGTTATCTCTGCAATTATTAACGGAACAGAGGAACTCCTTAAAGAACTTAAAGATTTTGGCGTAGAGATTCACTCAACAGGAGGAGAAACTGCAGATGTAGGAGACTTGGTAAGAACCATTATTGTAGATTCTACAGTAACTGCCCGTATGAAACGCAAAGATGTAATCGACAACGCAAATATAAAAGCAGGAGATGTTATTGTTGGCTTGTCTTCATTTGGACAAGCTAGTTATGAAAAAGAATATAATGGCGGTATGGGGAGTAATGGTCTAACTTCTGCTCGTCACGATGTTTTTTGTAAAATCTTAGCAGAAAAATACCCAGAAAGTTTTGATGCATCTGTGCCTTCGGATTTGGTGTATTCTGGTAAAACAAACTTAACAGATAGTGTAGAAAACTCTCCTATTAATGCAGGTAAATTAGTATTGTCACCTACAAGAACCTACGCTCCGGTTATTAAAAAAATCTTATCTCAGTTTGATAATACAACCATCCACGGGATGGTGCATTGCAGCGGAGGAGCACAAACAAAGATTTTACATTTTGTAGATAGTTTTCATATTATAAAAGACAACCTGTTTGATGTACCACCTTTGTTTAAGTTGATACAAGAAAACTCTGGAACAGACTGGAAAGAAATGTATCAGGTCTTTAATATGGGGCACCGTATGGAGCTTTACGTTTCTCCCGAAATAGCAGAGAAAATTATAACAATTTCTAAAAGTTTTGATATAGATGCCCAAATTGTAGGTAGAGTAGAAGCTTCAGAAGAGAAAAAACTAACTATTAAAAGCGAATTTGGAACCTATACATATAACTAAAATTCTTTGGTAACCTTAGTTTGTATATTTCTCTTTTAAGAAAACAAGCTTTGGATGTATGTATTTTTTACAAAAAGGAGCATTAGGATTTTTTTGATAGTAATTTAAGAGTTCATCTCTGGAAGCCTGAAATTTATTAAATTCTAAAACAATGGTAATTATTGAGGCATCAAGATTCTTTTGTAACTCTTTGAGGTAAATTTCAATATTTTGCTTTTCAATTTGTTCAAAATAGTAAATAGCACTTCTGTATTTTTTTCTAAAACTATGATTAGATGTGCTGTTATGTGTATGTAAATGGATTTCAATAAGATCTTTTAAGGGAATGATTTTTGGATCAAAATATACTAAAACCGCTTCAGAAAAATAATCATTTTCATGAATACTACTAATATAGCCTTGTTCTACTTTATAAACTCCTTTTAGAGATTGAAAAACTGCTTCTGTACACCAATGACAACCACCACCAAAGCCTATTTTTTGATAAATATTCTTTCTGTTTTCGTATGCGCCAGACATTAACTATTTTATTTTAAAATTTTATCCATTACTTTATCGTATCTCGTATCCATACAAACGCTAATATCTGTTGTCATAAATTTTCCTTTATAAAAAAGACTAAAAATAGTTGCTGGACTTGGAGCAGATTGCGCTTGTTTGATTGTCTCCAGTTTAATTATTTTTAAGGGGAGTTTTCTGTTTTTGGCAGTTTCAATCAGAGAGTTTTTTGCGTGGAATTCTGCAAAAGGGCAACGGTTAGAATAATAAACTACAATTCCATTTTTTTCAGGACATTCTCCACTTTTTACAGATTCATTAAATTTTGGCACTTCCGTTTTTGAGTTTATTTTTTTAGCTAAAAGACTAAATCCACTAGAAATTCTTTCCACCTCCTCAAATCCCTGTTTTAAAAACCATTTTGTGTTACTCATAAAATGAAATTTTTTAGTTCCTACCACAGTTACTAAACCATCTTTCCCTTGGTTTTTAGCATCTTCAATTGCTGTTTCTAGAAGTTTTTTCCCGTATCCATTTTTTTTGTATTTACCAGATACCCAAAAACAATTAATATTTAGGTAATTAGGTGCTGTAATCGGAATCCAAGCATTTTCGGCAGGTCCATATTCTATAAATACTTTTGCTCTTTCGTCGATTCGTCTAAAGACATATCCGTTATTAAACTCTTTAGTCAACCAATCTTTTTTTGCCTGATAACTATCAGAACATTTTGTGTCAGATATTGCACAACAAATATGTTCTGTAGATATGTTTTCTGTGTTTAGATCAATTAACTGTATCATTTTAATTCACATTGTGAAGTTTAATTTTTCAAGGCTTACCTTAAAAATATATTTTCATAAGCATATCAGTGAAATTGCTCTAAGGTTATTGTTACCCTTTAGGTATCTAATTTAGTAAATATAAACCGAATGGAAAACCAGACAATATATTTTGTCTTTTTAGAGACGTTTTTTTATTTAACTCACGCACTATTTGGTGCTAAGCAAAGCCAAAGTATAAGATTTTAAAATGCGTATACATGTTTTTAAAGATATATGTAAATTGGTCATGAATAATTAGATACAATTTTATGTCAGATATTACTAAGTTTTATAGTCTTGCGCATATTTATATTGCTTTGATAGGAGGAGTATTGTTATTGGCAATTTGGTATAATATTAAAAAGCGCTTTAGGCAATTTTTAGAAGAGGATGATTCTCAAAAAAGAATAGATAAAGGGCTTTTGTACTTAAGTATGGCTCTTTTTGTATGGGTTTTTTCTGGTACATGGATATACATGGCAAACCTTTTTTCTTTTATAAATACGATACTGTTTGATGTAGGATATAGTTTTTTTTCTGTTCTTAATACATTGGTTTTATTACTGGCACTCTTTTATTTTGATTTTGCTCCGCAATTCTTGTATAAAAACAAAAGAAATACGTTCATCTTAATCATTATTACAATACTAGTATCGGTAATAACCTTTATTTTAATTCAGTATAATAAGGATAATCCAGTTATAAATGGAGTTCGGATAAGTGGTGTACCAGATTTAATATTCTCTTGTTTTTTAACCTATTTATTGACAATCTCTTTTTACAAAACATTTATGAATAGAGGGCTAAAATTAGTAGCAGTAATCTCGGTACTAGCTTTCTTATTTATGTTGCTTTCTCAAGTTCCTGATGTGTTTGTAAATATAGGAGATACTTTATATCGTAATTTGATTAAAATTGTTGCCAAAACATCTTTTATTTCCATTTTCTTGGTGTTGGCAACTAGTTGGGTAATTCAATTGGCATTAACTCCAAAACCTAGTGAGATGACTATTAAATTTTTGGATTGGTCTTTGGTAAAAATTACAATACCATCTAAAGAAATTTATGATAAAACCATAGATTTTGGCTCTAAAACTACACAATATAAAAACTTACTAAGATTTGCGGTAAAGCGAAAATATGAAGAAGGAGAAAAACAGTATTTGTTAGTAAGTTCTGGGGGAGAAATAAAAAGCCAGACATACCTAAGTAGAATTATCGAAAATATCAATACAATATTACAGTTACCCTCTATATCTCAGTTAGAAAGAAAAGATTTATTTACCTTTATGGGGCAAGGGAAATATAGGTTAAGAGTTATCCCAGAAAATATTATTATAGATCAAGTATTACTGGAAGAGTTTAATAAATCCTTGTAAGTATTTGATTTTTAGTAATTGTTATTATTTGTGATTACTTGTGTGATAATTACAATTTACTATAATTAGCTATTTTTTAGAACTTCACTTTTATTAACCATCAAACTATTCATGATTTGTGTTATAAATAATTTAAACACATTACATGAGCGTAGATCAAAGTAAAATAGATAATGAGGAAGTATTAGGGCATCCTAAAGGATTGTTATACCTGTTTTTTGCAGAATTATGGGAACGATTTTCGTTCTATGGTATGAAAGCACTTTTGGTATTATATATGACCAAGCATCTTTTATATTCTGATGATAAATCTTTTGGGGTAATGGCAGCGTATATGTCTTTAGTATATGTAACCCCCATGATCGGTGGTATTATTGCAGATAAATATTTGGGATATAGGAAATCTATTTTTTTAGGAGGAGTTTTAATGGCAGCAGGACACTTTTTTCTTACTATAGAAACTCCTGTATTTTTTTATGGATCCCTAGCTTTAATAATCGTAGGGAATGGTTTTTTTAAACCAAATATATCTACCATGGTAGGAACTCTTTATGCAGAAGGGGATAAGAGAAGAGATTCTGGTTTTACTATTTTTTATCTTGGTATTAATTTAGGAGGGGCAATAGCACCATTGTTATGTGCATGGTTTGCAGAGGTGTATGGTTGGCATTATGGGTTTTTGCTAGCAGGAATAGGGATGCTTGTAGGTTTATTGGTTTTTAAACGAGGAACCCAATTAGCTGTTTTTGGAGATAAAGGTTTGGTGCCTAATATAAAAAATTACGAAAAAAAAATATATGGACTTGATAAAGGGGAAAGAGTTTGGATTTTAGCGTTGCTATCTGTTCCTATATTCGCATTAATCGTGAAATTTAATGAATTTGAACATTATTTAGTGTGGATTGCAACTCTGTTTTTAATAGGATATATAGGGTACATACTAACAAAAGTTAGTATAAAGGAAAGAAAAAGACTATTGGTTGCAGTATATTTCACAACACTGTATGCGCTTTTTGCTGCGGTATTTGAACAAGCAGGAAGTTCTCTTACTCTATTTGCAGATAGAAATGTAGATTTAATAGGAATTAATGCAGCACAAACTAATAGTATAAATTCTACATGGATAGTACTAATAGCAATTCCTTTTGCAATGTTATGGACATTCCTAAGTAAGAAAAAAGCAAATCCTCATTCTGCAATTAAATTTGGATTAGGAATGTTATTTTTAGGATTAGGGTTTTTAATTTTTGGAATGTCAGCACAAGAGGTTAATGAATATGCAAAAACCCCCATGTTTTATTTAATATTCGGATATCTTATTTTAACTATAGGAGAACTGTTTTTATCCCCTATAGGGCTTTCTAAAATAACTGAATTATCCCCAATGAAATATGCTACTTTTATTATGGGAGTTTGGTTTTCGGCCAATTTTTATGGACATTTTTTTGCAGGAAAAATAGCAAAACTTACTACTGTAAGAGAGGGAGAAGCAGGAGTCTTTTCTAAAGGTTTTTTTGGCACCATTAGTGAAACAATTACAGGGCTATCAGGTACAGCAACAAACGGAGGTAATGCAGAGGCTTTTCAGCAACTATATTCTTATGTGTCAGTATATGCTAATTTTGGAGTTATTACTATCATTATAGGAATTGTAGCAATTTTAATATCACCAATTATAAAAAAACTAATGGAAGGAGTGAGCTGATCTAAAAAATAAATCTATGTTATTATATGTAGCGAAAAATTGAATTATGAAAACAGAAACTTTCTGAAATTTTTATAATCAGAAGGTTTTTATTGTCATGATCTTTAAAAATCAAGATAATAGTATCTCGCTATTTTTTAAGTAGATAAGCAAAAAAAATATTTATAAAAAAAATGATTCGTAATTGTATCAGGTAGTATGTGCTTTTAGTAAAAAACCTTACTTTTGTAGATTATATAAGATTAGGAAGAATACATTATGATTGATAAATTAAATATTGTAAAGCAGAGGTTTGATGAAGTGAGTGATCTAATCATTCAGCCAGATATTATTTCAGATCAAAAAAGATATATACAGCTTAATAAAGAATACAAAGATTTTAAAGCGCTAATGGAAGAAAGAGAGCGCTATATAGAACTTACAAATAACTTAAAAGAAGCTGAAGAGATTCTAGCAGATGGCAGTGATCCAGAAATGGTAGAAATGGCCAAGATGCAAATGGAAGAAGCAAAAGAAGAACTTCCTGATCTGGAAGAAAAAATACGTTTTATGCTGGTTCCTAAAGATCCAGAAGATGCTAAAAACTGTGTAGTAGAAATACGCGCTGGTACAGGTGGGGATGAGGCAAGTATTTTTGCAGGAGATTTATATAGAATGTATACTAAGTATTGTGAAGGAAGAGGTTGGAGTACAAGTGTTGTAGATCTTAATGAGGGAACAAGTGGAGGCTATAAAGAAATTATTTTTGAAGTAAATGGAGAAGATGTTTATGGAACTTTAAAATTTGAAGCAGGTGTACATCGAGTACAACGTGTACCACAAACGGAAACTCAAGGACGTGTACATACTAGTGCAGCAACAGTTATGGTGTTGCCAGAAGCAGAAGAGTTTGATGTAGAGTTGGATATGACCGAAGTTAGAATTGAAAGAACAACTTCTACAGGTCCAGGAGGGCAATCTGTAAATACCACATATTCTGCTATTAAACTACACCATGAGCCAACAGGGATGATAGTAAGTTGTCAAGATCAAAAATCATCACATAAAAACCTAGAGAAAGCACTTAAAGTATTACGATCAAGGTTGTATGAAATGGAGTTAGCAAAAAAGCAAGCTGCAGATTCTGAAAAACGTAAAAGTATGGTGTCCTCTGGAGACCGTTCTGCAAAGATCAGAACCTATAACTATCCTCAAGGTCGCGTAACCGACCATCGTATTGGTTTAACCCTTTATGATTTAGGTAATATTATAGATGGAGATATACAAAAGATTATAGAGGAACTTCAATTAGTTGCTAATACAGAAAAATTAAAAGAATCTAACGAAGTTTTTTAAAACAAAATGTATCATAAAAAAACAGACTGTCTAAACACTTTTTAGACAGTCTGTTTTTTTATGATATATATTGATAAATGGTATAAGATAATTTTCTTCGATATTAGCTACATAAAAGATTTAGATATATTTGGAAGGGTATATATTAGAATGAAAATTTAATACGATAGTATGCCATGTGTTTTTATTAGTATAACTAATAGGAAAGTTATAATAAGACGCAATACTATGCACTAGAGATAAGCCTAGGCCTGTTGAGTCAGGTTTGTTTCCTGATTTTTTAAACCTGCCAAACAAATCTTCAGGATTAATATCTAAAGGTTTACCAGTATTTTTAATAGACAAAAAATAATCAGTAATCTCTATAACCATCTCGCCTTTATTTGTGTTGTGTTTTATAGCGTTACTTAGTAAGTTGCTGAATAAAAGGTATGCAAGAGTTTCATTAATTCTTATCACTGGGTTTTTTTTGAAATGAAGAGTAGTGTTGATATTCTTGATAATAATTAATTCTTTGACATCATCAATTCTTTTTTTTAAGTAATCAGTGATGGGTATTTCAATAGTATGGATAAATTGATTATTATCTATTTTTGATAATAAAGAAATGTTTTCCTTAAGCTTAGAAATTCTTCCGGCATATTCATGAATTTGGTTCAATGTAGTTAACTGCCCTTCTAGCAAGTTTTTATCCTGCATTAGAATTTCAATCTTATTTTTTATAATTGCTATTGGTGTTTGAATCTCGTGAGAAGTATTTTCAATATATTCCTTTAGGTTCTTGTAGTCTTTTTCCATTTGAATCATCATAACTTCTACAGTAGAATTCAATTCATTGAACTCTAGTATCTTAGTTCTTCTGAATGATAAAGGTTGAGGTTTAGCAATATTAAGGTTCGTGATAATTGTAATCGTGTGATAGAAGGGTTTCCAGATTTTTTTTGATATAACATTGTTTAACAAAAGAATGGTTATAAAAAAAAGGAATGTTATTAGGGCTACAATTTCAGTAACTACCTGTATAAGATCTTTTGAAGATATTAAAGATTTAGAGATTGTAATCTTATAATAATCTCCTTTTACTTGATCAGAAAATGTAATCTGCCGAAAGCTTTGTTCTTTTTGTTCATAAAAATTGAATAGTATAGTGTCTTTAATATACGTTTTTATTTTTGGATCATGATTTTGTTTTTGTAATGAAATACGATCCCCAATATTTAAATATAAATTATCAAGCAAATCATCATATTTATGAAGCTCATAAATTAATTGTTTTTTCTCTGCAAGTAATTTTTGATTAAAATCACGATTGATAATAGATTCTATTAAAAAATATGAAGATATTCCTCCTAATAACGAAACAGCAAGAAGACCTGCAAAATAATAACGATTAGATAAGATTAGTAACTTCATTGGTCAGAAAATTTATAACCTACTCCATATACAGTTTGGATATAATCTTTTTCACTCTGTTCTTTTATTTTTTTTCGAAGGTTTTTTAAATGCGAATAAATAAAATCAAAAGAATCAGCCATATCCATTTCATCCCCCCAAAGGTGTTCTGCAATAGATCCTTTTGGAATGACTCGGTCAATATTTGACATAAAATATAGGATAAGATCATACTCTTTTCTAGTTAGTTTTAGAGGTACATCATTTACTTTTACTAGTTTTTCATAGGGTAAAATTTCTATTTCATTAAATGTGATGCTGTTTTGTGAATCAAATTTTTTTCTTCTAATGATCGCTTTAATTCGAGCATTTAATTCAGTAAGATCAAAAGGTTTGGTTAGATAATCATCAGCTCCAAGATTTAAACCTGTAATTTTTACATCCAATGCATTGCTTGCGGATATAATAATGATCCCTAATTTAGATTTCATTTCTTTAATTTGCTTAATCACATCAAGGCCATTTCCATCAGGAAGATTAATATCTATAATAAGGCAATCATATTCATAGTTCCAGCTTTTATCTTTAGCATTTGCTAAGTTGTCTACCCATTCGCACTGATACCCTTCTTCTTTCAAGTATTGTAACATCGAATCTGCCAACATGGGTTCGTCTTCAATAATCAGGACTTTCATACAGTTTTAATTTAAAATTCAAAATAAAATGAGTTAGTTATTATTTTTCTAAAACCCGCCTATGACATTTGTTGTCCATTTAGGAGGGTAAATGATAGTTTTAGAATATAATTTTATGAAACTGAATAAATAAGAAAAATTCTTTTACGAGAATACAATGCTCTTATAAATAGCAAAGGGTTAAATTGTGTTAATCTCTAGGGGTTTCATGGTTAAAGCTAATCTTTTTGAGTATTCTCAAAAAAGATAGATTTAATTTTTTAGTATAATTATTTTATGGTTTTAAACTAAAAATAATAAATCCTAGAAAAGAATAAAAGGCTTTTCTTTTAGTGTGCAAGTTTTTCAAAGTGGTGATATATTGGTTAATAACTTGTACTAACAAAAAATATAGAGATTTATTATACAAGATTTAAAAATAATGTTGATTTAGAAATTTTAAAATTATTTTTTGGTTTTTTTTAAAGTTAGAATGTAAATTACAGCAAAAAAAGTTAGTATACTAAGCGGTTGTTATTTTTTTATTAATTTTTTTGTTAAAGGATTAAGACTTGAATTTGGAAATTGATTAGGATAGGAGGCTGGTTAATGATCTCTTTTATAAATATTTGTAAAATAAATTTATTGATATGTAATTGCCTTTTTACTGTTTTACACAGATTCTCTACAGAATCCTATTTTACTTTTACGCATAAATTATAAACCATAGAAATAATTAATTGAATAAATATGATTCATTCTATGAGTTTAGATAAGTGATGATGTATTGTAATTAACTAATTAGCTATCAGAGAGGTAGTGAAAATTAAAATAAAAAAACGAAAATTTTATAAGAAAAAACAAAATAGAATATCAGTATTAGTATGATTTTATAATAGATATATGGCCAGATATCTATTATAAAATTTTTAACCAAAAAGATTCATTAAATCTTTTTCATACAAATATTAACCGTTAAAACCTAAAATACAGTGATTACTCTTAGCAAAACCATATACGATAAAAGTCAAATTGAGTATAACAATATTAATTCTAATATTTTCTTCAACCTTAGAATTAAAGATAGTACATAATTTGTTCAAAAGATAAAAGTATTCCGAGTAAGAACACTTTTTATTTAATATTTCTATAATTTACAATGAGTAGATGTGTTCACAAATAACCAACAATAATGAACACTTATTGTAAATAATTACAAATCAATTTTATTTCTCGAATTAAAAACTTTAGTAGCATTTCATCTTTTATTTACAGGTGATATAGCTAGAGGATAAAGGTATGTCAATATGCAAGGTTTGATATCCTTACCTATGTGTGGTGTATAATCGATCCATGATATCTAAAAAAACTAATTCAGCTTACTTTTTATTCATGATACTGTTTGGGTGCCTTTTGTGGGTATGATAACACAGTACGTAATACTATAAATTAAACTCAAAATAATATAAATAATGAATTCAAATGATTTAAGTTTCATGAAAAACCTAAAATACGATATTCCATCGAGTATTGTAGTGTTTTTGGTAGCTATGCCTTTATGTTTAGGAATAGCTTTAGCTTCTGGAGCCCCACTTTTTTCCGGTATAATTGGTGGCATAGTTGGCGGCATAGTAGTAGGATTACTTAGTGGGTCTCCTTTAGGGGTTAGTGGTCCCGCTGCAGGATTAGCGGTAATAGTTTTAAACGCAATTGCCGATCTAGGCGGTTATGAGTTTTTTCTTGTAGCTGTTGTATTATCGGGAATTATCCAAGTTATAATGGGGTATCTCAAAGCAGGAGGGATTGCATATTATTTTCCTTCCTCAGTTATTCATGGAATGCTTTCTGGTATAGGGTTGGTAATTATAATGAAACAAATTCCCAACGTATTTGGTTACGTTGCTCCAGAAGGAGGTTTCTCCTTTTTAGAATCTTTTTCAGGAGCTTTAAAGGTGTTCAGTTATATTAGTCCAGGAGTACTAATAGTTACTATCCTTTCGCTTTTTATACTTCTTCTTTGGCAAACAAAATTCATTCAAAAAATAAAGCCAATTGCAATAATTCCAGGACCTTTAGTAGCTGTAATTGTAGGGATTATTTTAAATGGCGTATTTGCAGGGATTCCAGCTTTAACTATTGCAGGAAAGCACATGGTTTCTTTACCTATAGCAGATAGTCTAGATTCATTTATGAATAATTTTTCTCTCCCTAATTTCTCAATATTGACTAATCCGCATGTCTATACAACAGCTATTATTATAGCAGTCGTAGGAAGTATGGAAACCCTACTCAGTGTAGAGGCTATAGATAAGCTAGATAAGCTCAAGAGAATTACACCAACAAATAGAGAGTTAAAAGCACAAGGAATTGGAAATATTTTGTCTGGATTGATAGGAGGACTGCCAGTGACTCAGGTAATTGTAAGAAGTTCTGTTAATAATCAATCAGGCGGAAAAACAAAAACTGCTGCAGTTTTACACGGGATATTATTATTGGTTAGCGTGGTTCTGATTCCAAAGTTACTTAACCTAATTCCTCTAGCTACTTTGGCAGCAATACTACTTACCGTAGGATATAAGTTAGCAAAACCAGCCTTGTTTAAAAAGATGTTTAAACAAGGCCCAGAACAGTTTATTCCTTTTATAGTTACCATCATAGGTATACTTATAACAGATTTGTTAATGGGGATTGCTATGGGAATGTTGGTTTCAATTTTTACCATATTAAGAAATAACTATAAAGTGCCATTTAGACAGAAAACTAATGATATTATAAAAGAAAGTAATATAAAAATAGAATTGTCAGAAGATGTTACTTTTCTAAATAAAGCCTCTATCCAAAAATCATTGATGGAAATTCCTGAGAATACAGATGTAGAAATCTGTGCAATGAATTCATGTTTTGTTCATCCTGATATTGTTGAGATGATACAAGATTTTGAAGTAAATGCAAAAGAAAAAAATATTAAAGTATCCTTAATA
Source organism: Aquimarina muelleri DSM 19832 (assembly GCF_000430665.1). Taxonomy (GTDB): domain Bacteria; phylum Bacteroidota; class Bacteroidia; order Flavobacteriales; family Flavobacteriaceae; genus Aquimarina; species Aquimarina muelleri. Next base: position 24,027 of record NZ_AUML01000050.1, read on the forward strand.
GATCTCCATTTGCATTGCCCTTTAGAAAAAGATAAACAAAAAAAGAAGAAAAATAAAAAAGAAGAATTAGTTGCTGTTTAATCCAGTAAATCAAATATAAAATTATGATCACACAAACCAAACGGACACAGGATATGCTTACTCCTGTAGAGGCTTATAGAATTTTAAAGGAAGGTAACAAAAGATTCGAACAAAACCTTAAAGCGCAAAGAAACCTTAAAGTTCAGGTGATAGAAACTAGTATGGGACAATATCCTTTTGCCGCGGTACTCAGTTGTATTGATTCTAGGGTTCCAGTAGAGTTAGTTTTTGATTTAGGTATAGGTGATGTTTTTAGTATACGAATAGCAGGTAATGTTGTTAATAAAGATGTATTAGGATCTATAGAATATGCTTGTAAAGTAGCTGGATCCAAAATAGTGGTAGTAATGGGGCACACTAGATGTGGTGCCGTAAAATCAGCCTGTAATAAAGTAGAGTTAGGTAACATTACATCCTTACTTTCTAAAATTAAACCAGCAGTACAGGTAATAGAAAATAGTCAAAAAGAAATGGATGAGAAAGATATGGAAAAAGTAGCCATTGAGAACGTACAACTATCTATTGATAGAATGAAACAGGAAAGCGAAATACTATTTCAGATGGAAAAACTCGGTAAAATCCAAATTGTAGGTGCGATATATAGTGTGTCTACAGGTAGAGTAGATTTTTTTGAATCAGATTCTGATTTGACTTAATACACCAAAGAAGGCACTAAAAATAGAATAGCTTTTTAATTTATAGAATTCGCCGAAGCTTCTATTAGTAGTAAAGAGTAGAGTTTTAAAACCTAAGGTTCTTATTAAATTAAGAATAAACTTTCTTACGTTGAAGACTTACTTCGAGGATTACTTAATATAAATGAAGGGTTGGTCATTAATTATTTTCATTAATCTATACATGTATATAACGACCAACCTTGTCTTTTACTAGGATAGGCTTGTACAACTTTCATTAGAGTACACAGCCAAATCAACTTAAACAAATCAAATGAAATATATATATATAATAGTAACGATTTTTATGGGAGTTACTGTCTTGAATGCTCAGGATTATGAAGCAGTGAACCATCTAACGGCTAATGAGTCAAGAGATCATTATTTAAACAGTGAAAAAGAGATCCATGTAGAAGGATGGATAGTAGAAAGAAGTGTTAATCCAACGTTTGGACAAGCAACATTTAATGATAAATGGGTGGGGGGAGGAACTTCTGATATTTCAGGAGGAATAACTATGCTATCTGTTTTTAACTATAAAAAAGAAAGATTAATTTTTGATAATGAAATTTTTGTAGATTATGCTATAGCCAGAGATAGTAGAGAAGGTGAGGTTATTCATAAAACTAATGATAAGCTAGAGTTGAATTCTCTACTAGGGTTACGAATAAAAGAAATAACATCAATATACTATTCATTGTTTTTTAATTTTAAAACACAATTTGATAAAGGGTATAGATATGATAAAAATGAATTAGGAAAAGAGATCAAAACAGAAACATCTCATATTTTATCCCCTGCTGATATAAAAATTGGTCCTGGGGTATTATGGAAAAAAAATGAACACTTTTTAGTTAATGTTTCTCCAGTGGCAGGAAGGCTTACCATAGTAGACAAAGAATTTACTAAAGTAGATACTCATGATGAAGAAGCTATGGAGTATTATGAGCATCACAAGTATTTTGGTGTAGAAGCTAATGAGACTTCACTTTTTGAACTTGGAGCAGCACTACGTTTTTTTTCTAAATTCGAAATCATAAAAAATCTATCAATAACAAATTCTATGGAGTTATATTCTAATTACCTTGAAGCTCCTCAAAATGTAGATGTAAATTATAATATGAGCTTGATAATGATGATGAGTAAACATCTTTCAACTAGTTTTGTGTTTGAGTCAATTTATGATGATGATGCTATTGGTGGTCTTCAAATAAGAGAAGGGTTTGGTCTAGGCGTTAATTATAAATTTTAAAAAAAAGTAGTTGTATTATAGGAGGCTACTGAAAAAGTAAGTCTCTTTTCAAAAAGAGAGGTTCATATAAGAGATTTCACGAGCTAATTTTGTGAAATCTCTTTTTGGTTTATA
>NZ_AUML01000051.1 GCF_000430665.1 Aquimarina muelleri DSM 19832
AAATGCTCTTTTACGTAAAAAATATAAAAGTGTTTGAAGGTTCTATAGCCACTACAATGGAATAGAACAGTAATGGTTATAATTTCACTAGCAGACATGGTAAACTTCCTATTTCTTGTCTTTTTTCCTGTAGTAAGCTGTCTTTTCTTTAAAGCAGGGTTAAAAACCTTGCAAAATTCATCAATAGAAAAGAAAATTTCAGTAATTTTATCTTTAGAAATCATAAGCAGAAATTCATTTAAATATTTGAATGTTAGATACTTAAATATAATGTTTTTCTGCTTTTTCTACAAGTAAAAACCCTTTTTTCTTACGTCGAACTCAGGTTAATAATAGAATCCGTACTCTTTTACATCTAAATTTTGGCAAACTAAGGTTTTATATAAATTATTCCATCTTCAAAAAACTTTGGGACTATACACTTAATAAAAGTTATATGATTTCGATTCTTATATTTTTACAGTATCTTTTTTATTGTTTGTCAGTAAAAAATAAAAAAAAAGAGTATCAAAATATTTTTATTTAAAATGATTCTTAATAGTTTTGCCGAAAAATTATCATTTATATTTATTTGTTCTAAATAAATATAAATGATTATAAAATTAATATTCAATGAAGAATCAATTATTAATAACTTTAGTGTTATTACTCTCATGTTTTTTTTCTTACTCCCAAAATGGAAGTATAACAGGAACTACTATAGATAATACTCAAACGAGATTATCAGGAGTTAATATATTTATCAAAAATTCAAATCAAGGAGGGCAATCTAATCAAGACGGAACGTTTGAGATTACCAACATAAAAAATGGAAATCATATTGTAGTTATATCGTACTTGGGTTTTAAAACGAAAGAAATTGAGGTTAGTATCTCTAATAATGAGACTATAGAATTAGGCTTTATTACATTATACGAAGGAAATGAGATTTTAGCAGAAGTTGTAATAGAAGGGACTCGTAAAAACAAGTTTTCAAGAAAAGAAACAGCTTATGTAGCTAAATTACCATTAAAAGATTTAGAAAACACTCAGGTATATAGCACTGTTACTACAGAATTATTAAAATCACAAGTTGTTACAAACTTTGAAGATGCACTAAAAAATGCAGTGGGTGTTCAAAAACTATGGTCATCTACGGGACGAGGAGGAGATGGAGCAGGATATTATTCTCTAAGAGGATTCTCAGTACAGCCTCAATTGGTAAATGGAATACCAGGGCTTACAAATGGGACTATTAACGCAGCAAATATCGAAAGGATTGAAGTAGTGAAAGGCCCTTCGGCAACACTCTTCGGTAATGCTGTAACCTCATACGGGGGTCTTATAAATGTGGTAACAAAAAAACCTTATGTTGGATCTGGTGGAGAGCTTTCTTTTACTTCAGGAACCTATGGTTTTAATCAAATAAGCGGAGATTTTAATACTCCAATAGATGAGGATAATAATATTTATTTTAGATTAAATACATCTTATGCTACTCAGCAAAGTTTTCAGGATGCAGGTTTTAGAAAATCTTTTTTTGTAGCACCATCATTATCGTATAGGGTAAACAATAAATTATCTTTTTCATTTTATGGAGAAATTTCACAGGCCGAGCAAACAAACCCTATGTTTTTGTTTTTGAATAGAAATAACCCTACTCAGGCAAATAATTTAGAAGAGTTAGGGTATAATCATAAGTTGTCATTTACCAGTAATGAATTAACTTTAGAAAATCCCACACAAAATTATCGAGTAGAAGTAGACTATAAACTTTCTGATGCTTGGCAATCACAAACTATACTGTCAAAAAGTGCAACATCTACTAAAGGGTATTATTCTTATTTATTTGATTTTGGGATTTTGGGAAATGATACTTTTTCTCGTTTCATTAACAAACAAAATGGAAATACTCAAACCACTGATATACAACAAAATTTTATTGGAGATTTTAAGTTAGGATCAATTAGAAATAGAGTAGTTTTTGGGGTAGATTATTTTAACTCTACTCAAACGGATAATAGTAGCGGTTTTGCTTTTTATGGAAATGTTACACCAGAAGGGGAGGATAATAATGACAATCCTTTTACTCTAGATGTAGAAACTGATCCATTTTTGTTGTCTGCTGCTGCAGTAGATGCGGTATTAGCTTCGCAAGAGATATCCAATATAAAATCTAAATCACATATATATAGTGCTTATATTTCGGATGTTGTTAATATAACTTCATCATTATCTGCAATGGTAGGTTTAAGGTTAGACTTATTTGACAATGAAGGAGATCTTGCAAATCTAGAGGATGATTATGATCAAACAGCTTTCTCTCCAAAAGTTGGAATTTTGTATCAACCAATTCAAGATAAATTATCTGTGTTTGCAAATTATCAGAATGGTTTTACCAATGTAGCTCCTAGTTTAGTAGGTGACCCTAATGATGGCCCTCAGACTTTAAAGGTTTTTGATCCTGAACAGGCTAATCAATTAGAATTTGGTGTTAAAACTAATTTATTTAATAATCGACTAAACGCAACAATAAGTTATTATAATATTGAGGTTAAAGATCGTGTTATTACCGATCCTGCTTCTCTTTTTAATAAAATACAAGGAGGCGAAGTAGAGAGTAGTGGTTTTGAAATTGAAATAAATACAAACCCTATTGATGGACTTAATATTAGAGCAGGTTTTAGTAATAATGATAGTAAAACGACAAAGTCTGATAATACAGAGATATTAAACCGAAGACCATTAGAGGCTGGCCCTGAAACATTATATAATCTTTGGGCTAACTATGAATTTCAAATGGGGAAATTGAAAGGTTTTGGACTAGGTTTAGGTTTTAATGGAGCAAGTGAAAATTTTGCAATCAACTATGAATCTACTGGGGAGTTTATTCTTCCGAGTTATACTATTGCTAATGCGTCTGTTTTTTATCAAGCAAATAAATATAGAATAAGCCTAAAACTGAATAATGCATTTAATAAAGAATATTATAAAGGTTGGACAACTATAACACCACAACTTCCTAGAGCTTTATATGCAAACATAATTTATAAGTTTTAAGCATTTTTGTTGACTTAGGCTAAGCAACTTTAAATGTCTTATTTAGAGTTGCTTAGTTTCTAAAAAAAACAATAAGACTATATAGATTAGTATGTTCTTATTTTTTTCAGAATTTTATTCGGATATACTATTTCAAAAAAAGTAAGTAAGTTTTTTATAATTATTAGATAATAAAAACACTGTATTTATATGTTAGTTAGGGGATTAAGTGTATATCGATCTAAAATTCATCCATGTTTAAAACTGTAGTTCCTTCTGTTGTAAAAGCAAAACCTTGTTGCCCTAAAACACCTACCATTATACCTTGAAATAAAGGATTGATTTCTCGATGAGCACCCCAATTAATTAAAAAATTAGCACCACTTCCACCTATTGTATCTTTTTCTTCAATAACATATTCTATAGACTCTAAGGGTTTCAGATAAATTGGTTTTTTAATATAGGCTCTTACAAAATTTCCTTGCGTGTCATAATAATCTACATTTTCAAGAAATAAAGAATCTTTCGGGCTTATATTTCTAATACTTAGAGTTGCTGTAAGCTGAAATCGATGATCTTTGGTTTTGTTATAGATATCTGAATAAATAGGAACGTAGACTTGTTTTTGAATTGGGTATGTAAACTCTATATTATTTTTGATAGTATTTTCTTTTAGTATTCTTTGCTCTATCTGTTTATTAGGGTTTCTTTTTATACAGCTTGATAAAACAATGCATAAAAACAGTACAAGAAAAGAGGTGTGTGTAGGATTCATATTGATTTAATATATCTTAATATTGAAGGAAGTTACAGTATTTTTGAAGTTTTATAAGGATCTTAATACGATTATTTAGTTAATATCTCTTTGGTAATTATATGATTTAAGTTTATTTATATGGCAAAAATAAAAATTATAATATTGCCTTTTATAAGATTATAAAAAAAGGGTTTTCTATTTCATAGTATAATCGTATTTGAGGCAAGGTCTAAATCGAATGGGGTAATAGTAAAAATTATTTAAGTTTACTTTTGATACTGTATTAATATTAAACATCATATCAACCTGATTTTAATCCACATTGTGGAGTTTAATTCTCTGAGGCTTGCCTCGATAAACAAAATATATTTTCAGAAGCATACCTCGTGAGCTTGCTCTGAGGTTATTGATTTAATATTTGGATAAATCATAAAAACCGTCAATTCGAGTGATTTTTCGTATTATGATGGAGAAAAACTGTATTTCAACAAGACCAGCAGAGTTATCGAGAACAGGTTTTTTAATACCGAAATACTATAAAAATTCTTAATAGAATTTCACTTAAAATCACGTATTTCAGATTAATGGAATTCAGGTTATTATATTTAAACTAGCAATCTTTCTTTGACATTAATCTTATTTCTAGAGTATAAAAACAATAATAAAAATGGAAGAAATTATTAAAACACAAAAATCGTATAAAAAGTTAGGGTTTACTTATTTAGAAACAGCAGAAATTGTAATTACTCTCAATCAGCTTTTATCCAATTATATTATACATTATCATAAACTTAGAAGTTTTCATTGGAACGTTGAAGGTGGTGATTTTTTTGAATTACATGAGCAATTTGAAATTGAATATAACGAAGTGAAATCCCAGACAGATACTATTGCAGAACGTATAAGAGTTTTTGGATTAAAACCAAAAAGCACACTAAAAGAATATCTTAAATTGTCTCGTATTACCGAAATAGAGGGGGAGTTGACACCTATAGCTATGGTTAAAGAAATTCTAAAAGATTTTCAGATTCTACACGATTCCATCCTTGACGTAATGAATGCCGCATTAGAAGCAGGAGACTCTGCTACAGAAGAAATGGCCACAGAATTTATAAGACGATTAGAAAAAAGACATTGGATGTTTACTTCTTGGTCTAAATGTTAGTAGTTATAAAAAGTATAGTATTATAACAATTAAAGAAGGTAAATGTGGGATTAAATCATTTAACAAATTTTATTTAAGTTTATATTGTTATTATACTTCAAAAGAGTTAGTTTATTGATCAGGCAGAATCTAATAAAACTGGATTTGAGGACAGTTCAATCAATTTTCTCTTTAATTTTTTAATGCATAGACAATTATGAAAAACAGAAATACAATACAAAGCCCAGGGTTACCTAAAAAAAAATTTGGAAGTAAAATTTTTTTAAGAAAAATACGAAAACGTGTAAAAAACAATGCTTCAAAACCAAAAAAGGTATAAAAAAGTATTTGTACGATAGGATTTTATATAGAAATAGAAACCTACTTTATTTAACGGAATAGCTTTTTTTTCTTCTAAAGGAACTCTCAATGTTTTAAATCTGTTTATTTTATAACTTAAATTTTTATAAAAATAGTTATATAGAGTAAGTGAATATTATATTTATTGAATAAAGGTGTTGAGGTTAAAAATAATAATAAGGGAATAACTACAAATGTGATAAACTTGGATAACACATAGCCAAATAAGAATATAAAACGTATTGGTGTATCTCTAAGGATAGCCATTATTTGTATATGTTACATATCAATAAAAACACCTACCGATATTAGTGTAGAAGTGGGAGAAAAAAGAAAACTAAAAAAAAAATAAAAAGAAAACAACATGAATATTATTTTTGAATATACCAATATTAGTGCGAGTGATAGGTTAGAGTCTTTAGCCGAGGAAAAATTAAGTAATTTAAATAATAAGTATCCGTTTTTGATTAGAGGAGATGTGTTTTTTAAAAAAGAAAATAAAAGTGATGATACAGGGCATATTTGTGGAATACGTTTAAGTGCTCCAGGTCCAAGGTTATATGCTTCTTCTGATGAAAAAAGTTTTGAAGAAGCAATTAACGAAACTATTAGAGATCTCAATGATCAATTAGAAAAACGAAAAGAAAAAATGAAAACTTATTAAGAACGTGAATTCGACCGAAGAGGTTGGTTTAAAAAAGTCGTCAAATTGAGTAATTTTTGATAGTAAAATGAAAAAAAATGTACTAAAATTAGACTTTTGATCGAAAACCTACTTGTTTTTGATACAATTTTCTATCTAACACCATTTGTCATTTGAATTTACCGGAATAAAAGGTTCTTTTATACTTCAATTTTAGAATAAATATAAACCGTAGCCCAGCTATGCTTAATACCAGATCGGGTCTGGCACAAGCTTTTCTTCTTCATTGAAACAAAAAATCTTTATTTTCTTTTTCAGTAAATTCAAACAACAACTGGTATAAAATAATTTTGGTAGATGTGTTTTTTTAGATCGAACTCAGTCTAGGAATACTCTATAAGTATAAAAATAGTATTCAATTTATTTTTTTTGAAAATAGAGTTTTTAAAGTTCTTTGTTCTTATTTATATTCGAAAATAAAGAAACCTTAAACAAATACTATTCACATTTTGAATACAACCAAAATGAAAACTAAAAAAAATCATTCTACTCTAGAATTCTTACCTCAAGGAGGTGAAATGGGCGATCTTATTCGTGCCAAAAACTGGAGTAAAACATCAATAGGTAATCCAGAAGATTGGCCCCAAAGTTTGCGTACAACTATAAGTATTATTTTAAATTCTAAGTTTCCTATGTTTTTATTTTGGGGACCAGAATTAATTTGTTTTTATAATGATGCATATAGGCCTAGTCTTGGTAAAGAGGGTAAGCATCCTTATATTCTAGGAAGTAAGGCAGAAGATTACTGGAAAGAGATATGGCAAGATATAAAACCTTTAATAGATAGTATACTATCTGGAAACGAAGCCAATTTAACAGAAGATCAGCTATTGCCAATATATAGAAACGGAAAAGTGGAAGATGTATATTGGACGTATAGCTATAGTGCTGTACACGACGAATCTGGAAAGCCTATGGGAGTTTTTGTTACGTGTACAGAAACTACTAAAAAAATAATGGCTATTAAGCAGTTGCAAGAATCCGAGGATCGTTTTCGTACCTTAAGTGATCAAACACCAATGATGGTGTTTATGGCAAATAAAGATGCTGAAGTAACATATTGGAACAAATCTTGGTTAGATTATACAGGGCAAACATTTGAACAGGCGATAGGAAGATCTTGGGATAAAATTGTACATCCAAATGATTACCAAAGACTACTAGAAACGTATTCTATATCTATAGAAAAAAGATCCAATTATACTATTGAAGTGAGGATGAAAGGGAAAGATGGCAAATATAGGTGGTTCCTTTTTTCTGGAGGCCCCCATTATTTAGAGAACCAACAATATGAGGGTAATGTTGGAAGTGGAATGGATATTCATGACCATAAAGAGGCATTATATGAATTGAAAAACAGTAAAAATGAGTTTCAATTTGTAATCGAAGCTGCTAAACTTGCAACATTTAATTACAATCCAATTACAAATAAATTTTTATGTAATGAACGACTAAAAGATTGGTTTGGTTTAAAATCAAAGGATAATGTAGATCTTTCTACTGCGATTGCTTCGGTTGCAAAAAAAGATCAGAAAAGAGTAAAAAAAGCAATTCAAAAATCATTAGAATTTTCATCTGGAGGAAGTTATGATATTGATTATACAATCATTGATCCCAATACGTTACAAGAACGTATGGTTAGGGCAAAAGGAAGTACTTTGTTTAATAAAGATAAGGTAGCGTATCGATTTACAGGAATTTTAATAGATGTATCAAAAGAATCACTGGCTAATAAAAAAATAAAGGAAAGCGAACAGAGATTTAAATTGTTAGCTAAATCTTTGCCAATAATGGTATGGACCGCCGATGTCAACGGAAATTTAAATTATTTTAATAAAGTAGTATATAAATATTCTGGTTTACAACAGGGGGAGATTGATAATGATGGTTGGCTTCAAATTGTTCATAAAAATGAACGTGAAGAAAATATAAAAAAGTGGAAAAACTCTATTGATACTGGAAATGACTTTTTATTTGAGCACAGGTTTAAAAGAAATGATGGTAAATATCGCTGGCAATTAAGTCGTGCAACCCCTCAAAGAAATGAAGAAGGTAAGATTACTATGTGGGTAGGTACCAGTACCGATATTCAAGATCAAAAGTTATTTGCAAAACGATTAGAAAAACAAGTAAAAAAACGAACATTAGAGTTAGAACAAAATAATACATATCTTGAAAATATGAATAAAGAGTTACAGGCTTTTGCTTATATATCGAGTCATGATTTACAAGAGCCTTTAAGAAAAATTCAGACATTTGCTTCAAGAATTGTTTCTAATGAATACGATAATTTATCAGATAGAGGTAAGGATTGGTTTAGGCGCATGCAAAATGCAGCACAAAGAATGCAAGTTCTTATTGAAGATTTACTAACATATTCTCGTGTAAATAACACGGAAATACATTTAGAAAATAGGGATCTTACCGCAATTATTAATGAGGTAATAGAAGATTTAGAGGAGGAGTTAAAAGAAAAAAATGTTAAGATAGAGCTAGCTCAACTAAATAAAATCAATATTATACCATTTCAATTTCGACAACTCATAAATAATCTTTTGACCAATGCAATAAAATTTTCTTCAACAGATCGCAAACCATTAATAAAAATAAGTAGTAAAATAAAATATGGAAGAGATTTTGAAAACGAAAAATTAATTGCAAATAATGAGTATTGTTATATATGTATCTCTGATAATGGGATTGGATTTGAGCCTCAATACGGAAACAAAATATTCGAAATATTTCAAAGATTGCATAATAGAGGTGATTATGAAGGTACAGGTATAGGTCTTGCTATTGTTAAAAAAGTTGTAGATAACCATAAAGGGTTTATAACGGCTATAGGTACCCCAAAAAAAGGAGCCACTTTTAATATTTATATTCCTGTAAATACTGAAAATATCTTAGGTTTAAAAGAGGCTTTATAGATTTGTTTTTACTTTGTGAATTAACCCAACTAAAAAATATCACATTTTAGATTTAGTTAATTCACAAAGTGAAAAAAGGGTAAATAAAGTTGTAGTATTTATACTTTTTACTTCTTTTCTTTTTTTGTGTCTTTATGAAAAATATGAATATCAGTTTGTGGAAATGGTATAGAAATTCCAGCAGCTTCTAATCGTTTTTTTGCTTCTTCTAAAGTATAAAAATGAATATCCCAAAAATGTTCGTTAAGAGCCCAATATCTTAATGATAATGTTATGGCGCTGTCTCCCAATTCGCTAACAACTACTACAGGAATAGGATCTTGAATTACTTGTTCTTGTTCATTAATAAGATTAAGTAATACTTCTTTGGCGGTCTTAATAGTACTATCATAAGATATTCCTATATCTATTTTATCTCTTCTTTTTCCTTCTACAGAATAATTTATAATGTTATCATTCGATAGTTTTCCATTAGGGATTATAGCTAGCTGATTGCCAAATGTATTAAGCTTAGTTGTAAATATTGAAATTTCTTTTACTGTACCTTCTATTCCTTGTGCAGATATAAAATCATCTATTTTAAAGGGTTTGAAAAACAATATGAGCACTCCTCCTGCAAAATTTGCAAGTGATCCTTGCAAAGCGAGTCCTACGGCTAAACCTGCAGCACCTAATATAGCTACCAAAGATGAGCTTTGAACACCTAGTTGAGTAATAACTAAAACGATTAACAGGACTTTTAGTCCCATACTAATTAGATCATATAGAAATTTCTCTAACGTTTCATCATAGTCTTTTTTCTTAAAAAATTTACGGAGCATTCGGGTAAAAATTTTAATTACCCATAAGCCTATAAATAATATTAAAATTGCAGATACAGCTCCTGGTATAAAGTCCCATAGCCATTTTATAAATTGATTCCAGTTTTCTTCAGTAATTCCTAATTTATCCATTATAATATTGTAATATCATGATTTATAGTTTTACAAAGTAATAATAAAAATCTTTATTGTTTTATCTATATTTTTTAAATTATCGAATCGCAATTGCAAAGCAATAATCTAACTTAATTTTTTTAATCCACATTGTGGAGTTTAATTCTCTAAGGCTTGCCTCGAAAACAAAATATATTTTCGGAAGCATACCTCGTGAGCTTGTTAAGAGGTTATTGATTATACCTATAAACTAGTATAAAAATAAAAAAATATTATACTAACTATAACCTAAGCAGAGAGTGTTTTGTTAAGATAAATGTTACATGCTTCTACAGATTTTTGGCAGGCATCTGAACAAGACTTGTAATATTCATTATTGTGCTTGCTGCACTCTCTGGCACATGCTTGACAAATAGTTTTGCAATAATCTACTAGATCATCGACATTCTCATAAGATAGAGAAAGTATTTTTGCTGTTGTGCTACAAATTTCGGCACAAACTTGATTGGTGCGTATACAATCAATCATCATCTCAACGTATCCTGAGTTTAGAGATGTGTTTGCACAATGATTACAATGTTTCATACAATCTAATAAAACTTCAACTAACTCTTTATTTTTCATTGATCTTAAATTAGAATTTTGATTCATATATATGTTATTTAAGCAGAAGCGGCTAATGATTTTATACTATCTTGATATAGTTTAGGGCAACAGTTATATTTTTCTTTAAAAATTTTAGAAAAATAACTTCTACTACTAAACCCAACACTATAAACAACCTCTGAAATCGTTAAGTCTCTAGTTTTAATAAGTCCTAGAGCAAACTCTAATCTTGCATTTTTAATATAATCGGTAACTGTTCGTCCAAATAAATACTTAAATCCTTCTTGTAATTTAGCTGCTGGTATTCCAGTTTGAAGGGTGAGTGCGTTAATATTATATGCAGTATCTACATTATTCCGAATTTTTTGACCGAGCTCTTGTATGATTTTTAATTCTTTTTTGGTTAGACTTCCAAAAACTTCATCCTGACTATTAATATCATTTTGATAGTGCTGTATTTCTATCCCTAATATAAGTTGAACAATACCTTCTATAAATAAGTTTCTAACCACTCCTTCTTCATCAATAGCATCTAATCGATTGACTTGATCTGCTATTTTAAGGTTGTAGGATCCGAAATATGTAAAAGACCCTTCTTTTATTTTTTCATCAAATAATGAAAGTATATTGCCAACAATAGGAGATACATTGATCGCTTTCTGTGGTATACATACTGATATTATAATAATTTTTACATGTTCTTCTTTTTTAATTTGAAGTATTGTATTGTTGTTTCTACTATAAATTATAGCTGTTTGAAACTCTTCTAAACTTTGTTCTTTTTTAGTGTCCTCTAACTTTAATGTCACTTTGTTTTTGTAACTATATAAAAAGTGTAAAGGATTAGAGTTTATACTATTAAGTGGGATTTCTACATCTTCTTTACAATATAGATCTATTTCTAAAAATAATTTGTGTCTTCCTACTTTCATACCTCTTATAGTACCATTAGCTAAAGAATTTTTTACAGTTATTAAATGTTCGCCAAAGTTTTGAGACATTTCACCATGTAATTGGTTATTAAGTCTAGTAAAAATTTCTGTTACCCCAGTAGTATTTCCTAATTTTAAAGTGCCCATGATGATTTAGTTTATTTATTAAAAATAATGTCTTGTTTTTGTAAAAACGATACTCTATATAAGTATGTTTATTACTTTTACAAATATCTTAAACAAAATAGCCAGACGTGTTATATAATTTTTAGATTGTGTTATATAATTATATAATTTGATAAAAAGAAAGTATAATAAACTCACAAAATATAGTTAAAGGGTTTATTTTTAGCTAATTAATTTTTTGTGATAAAAATATGTTGCACTAAAGAGAAGGCGGTTTTTAAAAAAAGAAATCTATTAAACTTTAATCCACATTGTGGAGTTTAATTCTCGGAGGCTTGCCTCGAAAACAAAACATATTTTCGGAAACATACCTCGTGGTGAGTTTGCTACGGGTTTATTGATTAGTAATAAAGGATATTGTAGATCGAGTGAGTTATTAAATGCTTAATAAAAAATTTTCTCTATTAAGATTAGAGGTGTGGTATTGCCAGTTAAGTTTTAAAACCTCGCTAATTGCTTTTTTTAGTTTTATAAAATCATTAGGTTTATTGATATATATATTAGCTCCTTTTATAAAAGTTTGCTCTATATCTTTTTCTGATGATGATGTTGAATATATTGCTACGGATAAATCTTTTAATTTATTATTTTGTCGTATTTCAGTAAGACATTCTATACCATTTTTGATAGGCATATTGAGATCTAGAAAAACTAAGTGTGGTATTGATTGCCCTGATAGTGTTATATGATCCATAAACTCTTGACCATTATCAAATAAAAGTAAACTGGTGTTCATGTCGACCTCTTCTATGGCATCTTTAAAAAGTAAACGATCATCTTCGTCATCATCCACTAAAATTACTTTTAACATATCTATATCCATAGTATCTTAAGTTTTTTTAAAACTTTATTGCGCTTTTGCTGTCTCTTTTCGTTGTTTGATAATCTTTTGAAAAACAGTTGGGGTTAACCCTGTTGTTTTTTTAAATTGATAAGATAAGTGCGCTACACTGCTATATCCTAAATTATATGAAATTTCTGTAAGAGTAAGTTTGTCTTCTAAGATTAAAGTTTTAGCACGATCAATTCGTTTAAGTATTACAAAATTTTCTATAGATGTATATGTACCTTCAGAAAATAAGCTCGAAAGATATGTATATGAATACCCTAATTTTTCGGCAAGATATGTAGATACTTTACAGGAATTATCTATAGAAGAGTTTATAACCATTTCAGTTATAGCATCTTTAATACGCTGTATAACTTCACTTTTATGATCATTAATAATTTTTATACCATAAATAGATAACAAAGAGGCTAGTTGTGTTATTTTGTCTACACTTATAGCTTCCATAAACTCTACTTCACCTAAACCATTGATAGTATAGTTAATTCCTATCTTATCTAATTGCTCTTCTAAAGTTTTTTTAAAAATAACATTAATATCGTATTTTAAATAAATCTTCATTAAGTATAAATATATTTTTTGTTTTAGATGTTATATGTAGTTTCTATTTAGCAAAGATATATAAAGAGATCTATCATATCCTATAAAAAAATATGCTATATTTTTTTTCTTTACCTTATTTGGGTTTTTCTTTAACATTATAAGGATTAGTACTATATATTCTTATAAATAAGCCGAGATTTTTTAGAAATAAAAGAGGGTCAAAAAATAATATTTGACCCTCTCTTCAATGAAATTATTTTACTAAAACTATAGTTTAGTCATTAATTATAATAGACCCTCCTAGGGTTTTATCTTTCTTTATAGTTTTTGGGTTACCGTACACTTCTATAGTTCCTCCTGCGGTAACATTAGCTTCAACAAACTCATTGCTATGTACAAAAGCTTTTCCTCCTGCAAAAACAGTAACATCAACTCGTTGTGATTTTAATTTTTTTGCATAATAGCTTCCTCCTGTACGAACCAAAACTTCTTGATTTATAGTTGTACCAGATAATTTTATTTTTCCTCCAGAGATTGCTTTAGAATCCAGATTTCTAGTATTTATTTTTATGTCTATTTCTGCTCCTTCTTGGGCACGAACATTAAGGTACTTTGAGCCAAGAACATCTTTTGATGCTATTTTAGCTTTTTCGTTTGCATCTACTAGATTTAATTCCTTTTTATAGTATAGAGTTACATTGGTATCCTCTCCATCTAAAAGATTATCTATCTCCATTCTTATTTTTAATCGACCCTCATTATTTACAATAGCTACTTGATCTATATCCTTACCAGTTATTACAGCTTTATTATCAGAAGATTTTACAAGAGTAACATTAATACCATCATACACTTTTATCTCATTAAAATCACCTAACTCTTTTGTGGTTTTTTGAGCGATCAATCCTAAAGGTAAAAAGAGTAGTAGTATTACTTTTTTAATCATTTTCATTTTTCTGCTTTTAAGTTAAAATAATTTATAATTCAAATGTATTAGTACTTTAATCAAATCTTTATCTCTATTAATGGTATTTTTAATCCAAAAAGAAAGAAAAAGAATTAATTAAAAAAGCTCTAAGAATATGCCTGATACAGCTACGGCTATAATCAATAGGATTAGAATAACAACTATTAATCTTGTACCTATCCTTGTTTTTGTGTTTTTTTGAAATATATAATCTCTTCTTTCTTCGTTTTCTTCTTTTACAAATTTCATTTCTTTTTATTTTGTTATATAAACTGTTTTCTTATTTACAAATTCTAATATTCCTTCTTTGGATAACTCTCTACCGTAACCAGAGGCTTTTGTGCCACCAAAAGGTAATCGAGGATCTGATTTTACCATCTCATTAATAAAAAATGCACCATCCTCGATGTTATCAATTTGTTTGCGAGCATCTTCAATACTTTGCGTAAATAACATGGTTCCTAGCCCAAAACTAGATTGCGATGCTAGTTCTAAAGAATGACTCCTGTCCTTTGCTTTAATAACAGATGCAACAGGACCAAATACTTCTTCGTCAAAGACGGGCATACCAGGTTTGACTTCAGTAACAATTGTTGGAGAAAAAAAGGTTTCTTTGCGATTATTTCCTGTTATTATTTTTGCTCCTTTTTTCACGGATTCTTCTATTTGTCTTTCTACTTCCTTTGCTAAATCGATTCTAGCTAAAGTACTTATGTCTGTTTCCTTATCCATAGGATCTCCTATTTTCAAGGATTCTATTTTTATTTTAAATTTCTCCAAGAACTCTTCATAAATACTCTCTACTACAATGAATCTCTTTGCAGCAATACAACTTTGTCCAGTATTTTGCATTCGGGCTTTAACTATAGTATTGATGTGTTTATCAAGCTCAGCATCCTCCCAAATGATGCAGGCATTATTTCCTCCTAATTCTAATACCGTTTTTTTAAGGTACTGTCCTGTTATTTTAGCAATAGTTCTTCCTGCACCTTCGCTTCCTGTTAGGCTAACTGCTTTAATAATATCATTTTTTATTATTTCTTCTATCTGATCGTGGTTTACTAATAAGGTCTGAAAAGATCCTTTTGGATATCCTGAATCTTCAAATAAATCTTGTAGAACTAAAGCACATCCACTTACATTATTAGCATGTTTTAAAAGGATCACATTACCAGCTGTTATAGTAGGTATGGCAAAACGTAATGCTTGCCAAAAAGGATAATTCCAAGGCATAATACCTAAAATACAACCTAAAGGATCATAGCTTATAAAACTTTCATTTGCTTCTGTATCAATAAGTGCATCTGCTAAGAATTGTTCTGCATTTTTTTCATAAAAATCAATAAGCCAAATGCATTTTTCAATTTCTGAAATACTTTCATGATATGGTTTTCCCATTTCCTGAGTAATCAGGGTAGCATATTTTTCTTTATTTTCATCCAAAAGGATACTTAGTCGATTTAGTAATTTTGTTCTTTTATTTAAAGGCTCTTTTCGCCAGTTCAAAAATATTTGTTGAGCAATCTCTAGTTTAGAATTAACTTCTTGCTTAGACAAAAAGTTGTATTCTTTTAAAACGTTACCTGTAAAAGGATATATGGTAGTTATATTTTTAGACATGATATTGGATTTATTGTATAACAAAGCTAATTATACAGTAAGAATACTGTTAACGCTTTTGAAATAAATGTTACTTCGTTTACAAAACATCATTTCAGTTAACATCTTTATGGTTAGAGTTAATGTGTATCGGTATTTATCTTCAATTTTGTATTGAACAACAAAAAATTGAAACAATGAATAATAATAGTAACACATTTTTAGGAATATTAGCAGGAACAGCAATCGGAGCTACTTTAGGTATTTTGTTTGCACCTGATAAGGGAACTAATACAAGAAGAAAATTAGTAGAGGAAGCACAAGCAACAAAAGATCAGTTAGCAAGAGAAGCGAATAACCTTCAGGATAGAGTTGCAGATGTGGTTTCTTCTAAAAAAGAGACTTTAGATTCTCGGGTTGAATCCTTAGTGTCTGATGTAAGTTATAAGGCAGATGATGTTATAAGCACATTAGAAAAAAAATTAGGAGAATTAAAAGCCAGAAATAAAAAACTACAGAAAACATCAGTATAATGGGGGTATTTGAAGCCATAAGTGAAACTTCTAATAAAGCTATTGATTCTGGAGAAGTGTATATAAAATCTTCTCAAGAATATTATAAACTAAAAGCTTTTCAACAATTAACGAAGGCTTTTTCTTTCCTAAGTAAGATGGCCGTTATAGGCGGCCTTCTTTTTCTTGGATTGATATTTTTAATAGTGGCCGTAGCAATTTGGTTAGGAGAATTAATTAATAGTACATCTTTAGCGTGCTTACTTGTAGCAGGAGCATTATTTCTTTTTACAATGATAGGTTACTTTACTCGTAAGCAGATTGATAAATACATAATACAAAAAATGTCTAAAGAATTTTTTGACTAAATAAGTACTCATGAAAAAAGTATATAGATCTTTTAAGGAAATAGAGCAAGATTTAAGAACGTTTAATCTTCAAAGGCAAATAGCCATGGAGGAGATGAAATTGTTGAAAATAGAATTAAAAGAAGATTTACAACCTTATCAATGGTTGTCTACAGCATTAAGTACCATTAAAAAATATGGCGTTTTGTACTTGATAAGACGTCTTTTTAAATAGTCATACGATTTACGAATAAAAATCTCGCATATAATGGCATTCTTTTTCTACTATATTTTCTTCATAAAATGAAACAATAGCTATGACTATTCTTTAATTTGATTCATCAATATAGCGAAAAACCTTTGCAATTATTTATACGCAATTCTCATCCGTAAATCGTATTATTCCAGATATAGCTTCTAAGATATAGATGTTTTATTTTATAAATTTCATAAAACGATTCTCTCGTTAATTAGTATTGAAAAACGAAGTTTTTAGAAAAGTTTATTATTTAGACAGCCTTAATTATATCTAATCGCATAAAACTATAAACCTACTTTACTGTTTTGTTATGCATATAGGTTTATAATCGATATGCAATTTTTACCCTCTCTTATTACGAAAGTAATTCACTCATAATATATTTAATCCACATTGTGGAGTTTAATTCTCCAAGGCTTGTTTCGAAAACAAAATTATATTTTCGGAAGCATACTTTGTGAGCTTGCTCCGAGGTTATGGATTAATTGTCTTAAAAAAAATAGTTATTGGTAGCGCTAAATTTCTTGTACTTTTTGACTTTATAATACACACTTATTTTTTTTGGGAGTTAGGTTATCGGTTAACGTAACAAACATAATAAGAAGCCGTATAAGAGATTGGTATAGCCTGCCCTGAGAGAGGTTTAGGGGTGAAAGTCCCCTTTTTCTACTCGACTGCGGTGTCGTTTTTGTTTTTTATGGAAATTTCAGTCCAAGTTCATTTACCTCTTTATCCACTTTTATCCATTCAACCCTTTCGTCTATATCCTTTTCTACAGAGCTCACAATCATAAACAAGTCCGTAAGATAAATCACTTCAACTGTCCGTTTGTTATAACCTAATGCACCAACATCTTGCATTTGAAATTCTACTTTTTTAAAAGTCAAATGTCCGTTTTGATATAATACGGTTTGTGTTTTCCAACTACCTGAAGAGAACATAATTTTTATAGGCCCAATTATTATAATTCCAATTAACGCTAAAGTTGGAGGAATTGAACTTATTATTTTCCATTTTCTCGTTTTTAAAGTCCATAGATTCCACACTAAGGTCATAGGTGTTACAACCATTAATCCGAAATAAGTGAGTGACTTTATCTCTTGATTCTTAATTTCAAATGAAGTCAGTCTGTCAAATACAAAAAGTAAGACTGTCAGAATGAAAATTCCGTTCAAAAGTGTAGATATGTATTTTTTAGGCTTCATCTTTTAATGTACCACAATATTATAATAACAATCACTATTATTTCGTAAACATAAAGATACTAATCCCCAACAAAAAAGCCAGACAATTTTGTCTGGCTTTGATACAGTTTCTACTAAAAGCACTTTTAAGGATATAAAATATTCTACACTTTATAGTATAGCCCAGATTTAAAAAAGAAAAGCATAGTATAAATCGCTCAAAGTCGGAAAATTTTGAGCAGCAAGGGGTTTTAATCCCAATTTCGAAGTGTAAAATCTATTTCATTTAATTTTTTCAATTCTATTAGTTCCTTAAATACAAAACCTGTACCTATTAGATGATTACTATCTTTAATCAAATAGTCTAAATTTAACTTTGCTTTTTCGGTTGCTTCAAGATAAAAATTCAAACCTATCATACTTAAATGATAAAATCCATATTTATCTAAAATCTCAATAAGGTAGCCGTTAAACGGAAGTCCGTGTGATAAATCTAAATCTTCGGTCATTTTTACTCCATTACTATTTTTCAAATAATACAAAGGTAATTCTCCGATATCGTATCTTACAAATTCCCTTATTTTATCGAACTTATTGTCAAGTCCATTTTCTGTATTTCGATGATATTCTTGAAGAAAAATGTTGTAAATACCTCTTTTGAACTTTCGAGTTAGTTGATTTATGTATGTTGCATTTCGTCTGTAATCAATCTTCAATTTTAAGGTTTTACTTGTATGGTAATAGTTGAAAAATTGAGATTTGAATTTTTTCCAAGAATTTGAATCTTTTTTATTGTTAAGGAGAAATTTGTGAACATTAAAAAACTCTTTTAAGACCTTGTCAACTGAATATGTTACTTTATCCAATTTATTATCGCTACCGAAAAAACTATTGCAGGAATCACAAATGTCGAATCCAATGTTGTGAGAATTTAGTTTTTTTGGGATTGTGTGCGGTTTAGTATAAAACTCCACTTCTGGCTTCGATTTTAAACACCAAATGCATTTTCCTTTTCTAATATATTCTTTCTTGTTCAAGGTCATTTTCTAATTATTACCAAAATAATATACTAATAACAATTGCTATTATTTCTTAAACATAAAGGTACTAATACCCAGCAAAAAAGCCAGACAATTTTGTCTGGCTTTGATACAGTTTCTACTAAAAGCACTTTTAAGGATATAAAATATTCTATGTTTTATATTTTGCCTAGATTTAAAAAAGAAAAGCACAACATAAATCGCTCAAAGTCGGGAGGCTTTGCCAGCGGGGATAAGAAAAAAAGGTAAGGTGCTCTAAAAATATAGTTCTTCTTTTTTACGGTTCTTGCGAACTTTTCGATTTCTCCCTTATTTACAAATCTCGGATCCCTCAACAAGGCATATAGCACTGGCCAGTACGCCATGTGCTTAGTTATTACCTATAGTTTTTTCTATTTTGGTTTAATCATATATAGTCCAACACTTTTTATTTTAGGATCTACTACTCCTGTACTATCATTTCTTGTACCACCTATATTGAGATTGTAATCTAAAAAAGAGATTTTTACTTTTTTTCTGTATTTTTTGGGCAATTCATATAGGTATAAGTTGTTTTGGTAATTAATTTCTGAAAAGTGTTGTACGACAGTTTCTTTAAAAAAAAGGTTTTCATTTTCATAATTCAACTCAAAATAACCAGTCATTAAAAATGAAGGTAAAAACCAATCAGGTATATTCCAAGGTCTTCCTTGAGAGAGATAACCTTCTTTCTTGTGATAAACCATTTTAATTTCATTATTAGATTGATAGTTTAACTTTTGCTCGTTTAAAATTTCATAAGAGTCATTCAAGTATTCTGTATCAAATTTAAAACGATAATGATTAGGTAGTGAATAAGTATTGGTCTTAGAATTTTTTAAAACGATTAATGTTTTATCGCCAAATTTTGCTGAAAAATTTTCATAGTCAATCCGTCCTATAATTTCGCGATTATCAGTAATTATTTGATCTGAAAATCTATCATCTAATATTTGTGAGAATAATAAAACCCATTCATTGTCTATTTTGAAATACATTGGGCGAACATCTTTTTCATAATTAAAATTGTGATACGATTCATAGATTACAAGTTCAGCATTTTTATAATGTGCTTCAAAAATAGATTTAAAATTGTCATCACTCATTTCATCACTCATTTCATAACTATTTAGAATTATAGAAAAATCAGTATAAATAAGTTTCTCTCCAGAAAAATCATACACGCCATTTTTTGTAAATACATAAGGGATGAAATTTTCAAAATTAAAAACGGAGGTGTAATCTTCAGTTAATAAATCTTCAGAAATCAAAATATTTCCTTCTGCATCTATTTTTGTTAATCCCTGATAATTTTTTAAATAGAATTCACTTTTAATACTATCAAATAATATTGGGAAATTTCCTTCTACAGGAACTATTTCATAATTTTTTGATTGTATTTTTCCTGTTAATTTATTTGGGTTTTTAAAAGTTTGGGTTGTAAAATTCAGGTTTATAAGTGTGCATTTTTTAAAAAACACTAAAAAGAGTAGGGATATTATAATTAGTATTACAGTTGTTTTTTTCATTTTTTAAAAAGTGTTTGAAACATATACAATAAAAAATATTTTTTATTATATATGTTTCTCAAAATTTTCTCTATTAAATTATTGATGGAAGCGACGTTTCTTAAATTATAGGTAACTACATAATAAGAGCCGTATAAAGGATTGGTATAGCCTGTCCTGAGCTTGACGAAGGATACGGTGGTACTTCGATAAACTCAGTAGAGCTGAGAGAGGTTTAGGGGTGAAATCCCCCTTTTTCTACTCGACTGGTAACTGGCTTTTTCTCACTAGACTTTTCTTTTTCCTTTTTTCGATCCAAAATATATTCCCATTAATACTAATCCTATTCCAATTATATGGTACCATTCTATAGTTTCATTTAAGAGTAAAAATGATAGAATCACAGCACTAACAGGCATAACCCCAGTAAATAGTCCTGCTACGCTTGCAGAAACTTTAGAAACTCCATCAAACCAAAGGAAGAATGCAATTACAGAGCCAAATACTCCATAATATAGAATAGGAAGAAAGTCATTAAAAGAATAGTTTCTTAATGCCGAATAATCTATGTCTAAAAATGCAAATGGAACTGATAATAGTAGTCCAATCCAAATAATATGGAACGAACCGTGTATTGCGGGAATATTTGGTGTTTTCTTTCTGAAAATAGTAAATAGAGCCTCACAAACAACAGCAAATATGATAATCAGATTACCCAAAAACTTATTATTTACACTTTCTACTGAATTATGAACGTCTGTAAATAAATTGATTATGGATACTCCTAAAATAGCAAAAACAATTCCAATCCACATATTTCGTGAAATTCTTTCTTTTAGTAGAAACATTGCTATTAAAGCAATAATTGCAGGTGTTGTACTTGTAATGATTCCTGCATCTACTGGCGAGGTCATTTTTAGACCATAAAAACTTAAAACCCTGAACAAAACAACACCCGTTAAAGATTGTAATACAAGATATTTCCAATCACTTTTAGTAGGTGTTATTTTATTTTTCTTATTGTGATATAGGTAGAGTGGAGTTATACCGATTAATGCAATAATTAATGTTAAAGATGTACCGAAGAATGTTGGAAATGTGTCGGCTATCAATTTACTAATAACAATTGTGCTTCCAACTATTGCCATAGCAAGAAATAATTGAAAATATGCTGAAGTATTGTTATGCTCGTTCATTTATATCATTAGGTTTTGGTTGTCTTAATTTTTGATGTAATCTCGATTTCAGTTTGTAGCCAACGACTGATGTATGAGGCGGAGCAAGGAAAGCAAGCCTAAGCCAATTGATTTATCTACACGACTAGCTGTAGTTTTTTATTTTTCAAATGCAAATAAAATACCTTTTGTTATAAAACTGGGATAAACAGTAAAGTGATCTTCATCAGAAATTATGGATGATTTTACTTTTAAATCTGTATAGTTTCTAGATAATAACCTTTGCTCAAAAGTCAGCATTTCAGTGACCATATCAGATTTGTTATTTTTTTCTTTTCCTCCTATACTAAAAAAAACATTTGCCCTCAAGTTAGTATGGGCATTTGAGTATTTTTCTTCAAAATTATTTATACAATAATTATCATACCATAAAGAAGGGCTTCCTACTAGGTAATATTCAAATAAGTCAGGGGTGGTAACTAAAATGTAACTTGCGAGTAATCCTCCAAAAGAGTGTCCAGAAAATACTTTCTTAGACATATTTATCCTGTAAGTATTATTTAAAAAAGAGAATATATCTTTCTTGATAAATGCAATAAAATCATCTGCTTTACCTGAAGCTAATCTAGATTCTTTAGAGTGGCCTCTCTCTTCATTAGGTGAATTGGTTGGCGTATAGTCTCTAGTTCTACTAACCCCAGGTGAATCGCCTTTTGAATAGGATATACCAACTATAATAAATTCTTCTGTTTTTACCCGTCTAGTTATACTAGTAACTAATGGAAAAGCATAATCAGAATCAGTAAGTACTAATATCGGATATTTTTTATCTGAATTTGATGAATATGAATTTGGTAGCTTGATATATAATTCATAGTGTTTTTGATTAATTGTCGATTGAATTTGATGGATTTCGGTGTCTTTTATTTCAAATGATGTTAACTTCTTTATTTCGTTATCAGAAATTACCTCGCCATCATTATTAAGTTTGTCATCTATTGTTTTACTTTTTTGGCTTCCTTGACTACAAGATATTGCTATTATAACAATGACGAGTATCGATAAAAATTTATGCATTCTTTATAATTAGTTTATTTGTTGGAAATTAATGGCAACATAATATATAATTACCAAGGTAACTATATTTCTTAATATCTGCGTATATAGTTACTTTACTAACTATACATTTAGAACATAAAGGTACTAATACCCAACAAAAAAGCCAGACAATTTTGTCTGGCTTTGATATAGTTTGAAAACATTTTTAAGGATATATAAGATACGATTATCGATAGACCAATAGCTAAACCAAACTTAAAAAGTTAGATGAATGGCTGCGTAATCTATTACGGTATTGCATTTGGCATGATTGGAGTGTGTGAGGTGCACTCTGCTATCTAATGATGGCGGAGTCATCTACACGATTCCTCACTAGCTTTTTTATTTACAACATTCTTTTGAAGTTGTTAGAGGAAAAAGTAATTGTTTAAAGTATTCTTTGTCTTCTGGATAATTAGTTTGAGAATGTTCAATAACTCCGATTTTTTCAACCGTACCTTTTCTATTGTAGTAAGTTCCGAATAACAAGTCCCAAATAGGGGAAATATTCCCAAAGTTTTTTGCTTCTTCCATTTTCTCACTATGATGAAAGTGATGTATCTTTGGTGTTACTACCAAATAATCCAAAAAGCCTGTTTTTGTTTGAATGTTGGCGTGAGACATATAGGCAACTACTACGTGTGTAATACCTACCAAAAAGATAATTTCTTGATTAAATCCTAAAAGTAGAATAGGTGTTATTTTTAAAAATGTATTGAGGAATATATTAATAGGGTGAATCCAATTTGTTTTAAACCAATTTAAACTTTTTGGTAAATGATGAATGGAATGTATTTTCCATAAAAGAAGACTTATATATGAATTGGTATATCCTTTGTGACTAATTCTATGATATAGATAAGGAAGAAATTCTCCTATTAGATTAGCAATAAAGTATGTTGCGAAGAATGGTAGCGAATTCCAAAAAGTGAATGTTGTAAAGAAGTGTTTTTGTATATAAACAACTAATGATAATGCGAACACTTTTCCTAAAGTATCAAATATGGCTGTTGAAAAAATTAAATGCTTAATATCTGTCCAAAGGGATTTTTTATTTGGTTTCCAGTCTTGTCGTAAAGGGATAATTCGTTCTAAAATTAGAATATAAATTAAGGTAAAAAGAAATATTGAATAGGACACTATTTCAAAATTCCAGTTATTTTGAATTGTTAAATAACTAAAAGTACCTGTTAATATTAATAGTGTTGGTACTACTACAGAGGATAGAATTTTATGTTTCATTTGTTTACTTTCTCTTATAGTCGTAAGAAGAAAGCAAAAAGATGCAAGATTATAGTGCCTGTTGCACAACTGTATAATTTGTAAAAAAAACAGGCTCTTTTAATGCTTTTTAAGGGCTTTTATATTTTTAGATTGGAAGGAGAATAGCAAAATTTGGAAGTCTTAAAAATGGACAAATGAGCTCTGTAAGGAACTTTTGATTCAAACGGGTAAGTCTTTCTCTTTTAGCATCACTTTTTACAAGTTTTTGGTTGAATTTTAAATACTTCTTCAGATTATATGCCATAGCAGAGAGGTGCATTACTTTATTAGCTTGCTTAATTCCAATGGTATTAATCTTTCGTAAACCAAGATATTGTGTTAATGTGCCAAATACAGGTTCTACGGTACTCTGACGTTTTAATGGCATATGCTTACCTTTTGGGGTTTTTAAACGGGCTTTAGTTCGTTCATATTCCTCACGATAATAGGTCACCTCAAATCGCTTATATCTGGCAGTCTTGCTTAAACATTTTTCTGCCAAAGCACACCCTTTACATTGTTTACTGGAACTACAATATTGCTTTTTTAAAGTTTGATTGCCCTTATATCTATGCGTAAAAACTTTCTTAAAAGGAATGATCTCTCCATTTGGACATATATAATGATCTTCTTCTTTGTTGTAAGTAAATCCTTCGGGACCGCCTTTGTATGAATCGGGAATTGAAATATAAGCTTGTACTCCTTTTTTCTCTAAAAATGCATATACTTCACCACTGCAATAACCTGTGTCTGCTAGTAAATCTTCCCATACAAATCCGAACTTCCATAAACGAGCACTCAACCTTTCTACAATATCTTCAAGACATTGACTATCTTTTTTATCCGCATGGTAAGCGTTAATATCTGTAATAACGTGATGGGCAGTATCCACACTTAACTGACTATGGTAATTAAGCTTTACGGCTTTACCTGGCTTGACACTGATACGGGCATCAGGATTTGTTGGACTATAATGAGTCTTGTTATTAGCATTAGTACTCCCTTTTTTGTGAATTCCAGAAAGATTCTCTTTATGTTTATCCGATGTAATGACATTAAGTTTGGCATCCGATAACTCTTGATCTCTATTCTTTTCATTTGGTTTGTCACCAGATTCTGCATCATTATCGTTTGTATCACTGACTGTTTTCAAATGAGATGACAAATCTTGTTTTGGAACTTTCAGCTCCAAGCTGTCCATAGAAGCATTTGCTTTTATTGGTGCGGAATCTATAGCTTGCGCTCTACCTGCTACCATACCTTTTTTTACACACATCTCCAAAACGTGTGTAAAAACTTCTTCAAATATTTCTTCAGGAAATAACTGTCTCGTTCTGCTAATAGAGGAATGCCAAGGTAATGTTTCATCAATATCATAGCCAACAAAATATAAGATATCTAAACGCATACTACAATGTTCAATCAATTGCCTATCACTTATGATATTCTCCAGATATCCAACCAAACATAATTTAAAGAATACTATAGGATCTATACTTTGCTGACCACTATTACCATAATAACACTTAGTCTTTTTATATAAAAAATCTAGGTGCAATACATCCTTTAATCTACGATAAAAACTTGATCTTGGAACTCGATCACTTAACTGGAAATTGTTGAATAATTTTTCTTGGTAAATCTTTTTGCCTTGCATAGCATGAAAATAATCATTTTAAAAATCTTGTGCAACAGGCACTATAGCAGTGACCAACTATTTCCTATAAGGATGACACGTGAGTTTTTACTATAGCAATGACCAACTATTTCCTATAAGAGTGAGAGAACTTTTCTCCTTAGCAAATAGCCAACTTT
>NZ_AUML01000052.1 GCF_000430665.1 Aquimarina muelleri DSM 19832
GAAAATGGAAATCCCTAGAATGCGGTGTGACAACATTGTTGGCATTGCATATCATTTAAACCCTAAACTCAGGGGATGGATACGTTATTTTGGTAAATATCGAGGATATAGTTTGTCTAAGGTGTTTTATGTGCTTCGTATCAAATTGGTAAGGTGGGCAAGGTATAGGTACAAAAGATACCGACATAATTTGGTCAAAGCCTATAAATGGTTGGATAGGGTTAGGGAACAATTTCCTAACATATTCTATCATTGGAGTGTAGGATATTCAAATTAAGTGTATAGATTTGTATAAGAAGAGCCGTATGATGGGAGACTATCACGTACGGTTCTGGGAGAGGCTCGGGGTGAAATTCCCCTTGTCTACTCGACACAAACACGTTATGTGTAAGGACAAAAATTAACCTTAATGATAAAACTTAAACAATTTATATTAATCATTTTATTATTGGGTATTGTTTCGTGTGGAGAAAAAGAAAAAGGACAAGAAATCGAAGAAGCTGATTCTACAAAACCCAATCAAGGAATTCAGGTTGGGCGATTTGACAGCATACACTCTAAAATTTTAAATCAAGAAAGAGAACTAATCATTTACCTCCCTGAAAGTTTTAAAAACCCTCATAGAAAAAGAAATAAATACCCAGTCGTTTATCTATTAGATGGAGTCTATAATTTCGTTCCTTTTGTTGGAATGTTAAAACAGTATAGCGAAATGAACGACACTAAAATATTACCTGAAATGATTGTCGTAGGAATTCCAAATATAAATTTTAAAAGTAGAATGATGGACTTTTCTCCAACTACAGATGGAAATCCTGAACAATATGGTGGTGGAGACAAATTCTTAAGTTTTATAAAAAAAGAATTGTTCCCATATATAGAGGAAAACTATTCTGGTTCTAACAATAGAACAATAATTGGTCACTCTTTTGGTGGTCTAGTTGTAATGAATGCACTTACCAATCATTCCGAAATGTTTGACAACTATTTAATGATAGATGGAAGCCTTTATTTTGATAATGAACTATTCCTTAAAAATCCAAAATACAGCTTAGCGGGAAAAGATTTAAAAAAGAAGAATCTTTATATCGGAATTGCAAATACCGCAACTTATGGTAGTAGTCTTGAAAGTATTAAAAATGATACAATTCGAGCCAATAGATACGTTCGACATTCATTAGATCTTGTTAATCAAATAAAAGAAATGAATACAGACTTGAATATGAAATGGAAATACTACGAAAACGACACACACGGAAGTAGTGCTTTTTTATCGCAACTTGACGGATTTCGATTTTTCTATTCGTGGTTTGAGTTTAAAAAAGGACAAAATTATCGTAGCAAGTATTTTGTTCCGAAAACAAAAGATGACCGATTTGCATATCTTACTGAATCACATTTTGAGAATGTATCAGAAAAATTAGGTTACAGTTTTAAACCCGAAAAAGATTGGTTAAGTAGTTATGCTTATTCTTTGAATAGCTTTCAACATCAACCAGAACAGGCGATAGAAACATATAAATTGAGCATAAAATATTATCCTAAAACTCCAAGCGTATATAAAGATTTAGCGGATTTTTATCTTGCCCAAAAGGATACAGTTAATGCCATTCTGAATTACAAAAAGGCTTTAAAGTTTAAAGATGATACGTCAATTAATAATGTATTAAACAAAATAGAGTGAAAAAGCATACACATAATCGTGTAGATGGCTCCGCCATCATTAGATAGCGGAGTGCACCTCACACAGCTCTACTGAGTTTATCGAAGTACCACCTGCCATACGCGTCTCGTAACAGGCGGTTCACCAAATCGAAGTTTGCTCCTTATTTATGTAGTCAATCAATGGAAAAGCTACTAAATAAGCATAAAATGCGTACTTTAAAAAACATAAATATCTGATATTCATAATAAAATAAAACAATCCTAAGGATTCGAGAACCTCAGGGTTCGGGGTTCGGCTCTCTGACATATTGAGAGCTGAGGCACTCGAAGCCCTGCATACACTAATACAAAACACATTTACAAATAAGTAATCCCTGTTTAAATAGAAAAAGACAACCTCCCTCCTAAGCCATACAAAATCCACTAGCATTAAAAAAATTGCACATTCAAAAACATTTATTATATTAGCTTTCATATTAAAAATATCCTACCCAACGCAATCTTTTCGATTGCATTTTAAAATATATACATATTGGTTATTAGTGATTTGTTGTAGAAAGCTTTAGCTATCTCGGGGAAATCCTTAGCTATCTTGTCGAAAGTGTCAGCTATCACGGGGAAATCCTTAGCTATCCTGTCGAAAGTGTCAGCTATCCCGGGGAAATCCTTAGCTATCCTGTCGAAAGTATCAGCTATCACGGGGAAATCGTTAGCTATCCTGTCGAAAGTATCAGCTATCACGGGGAAATCCTTAGCTATCCTGGCGAAAGTGTCAGCTATCGCGGGGAAATCGTTAGCTATCCCATAGAGTCCTAAAAAACTTTAGCTGCATCAAAAAACTATCTGCTATGTTGTATATAGATACTTAGTAACATTTTTATAAACATAAATTAAAACTTAAAAAAATGGCAGAACGCGATTACAATTTTAAAGATGTAGTACTTATGGAATGGGGGGACATCACCTTAAAACACTTAAAAACAGATATAGAACACTTTACTGTATTTGACAAAAAACTAAATCCAGATTTTGTTACCGATCTAGAAAAACAAGTAACACAAGCATATAAAGACGGTGGCGATATATTAAACATCACACAACTGCAAGAAAAAACAGAGCTGGTAAAAAAAACGATGCAAGAATGTCGCACGTATTTTAAACATCTAAAATATTGGGTTTTGGATGTTTTTCCTTCACAAAATGCAATACAACGTCAATTTGGTATCGGCAGGTTTAAAGATGTTACCAAAAATCAATTAAAAATGATTTCGTATTTAGAAGGGCTTACCGAAACCATACAACAACATTATACTGCTTTAGAAACTGCAGAAGTACCGGCAGAGCTTTTAAAACAACCTTCTGTACTGGCAGAAACATTACGTAATGCCAATATAGAACAGGAACAAAAAAAAGGAACACGAACTATAGATACCGAAAAACGTGTCGATCAACTTAATGCTTTGTACCATGTTTTACAAAAAATAAATGCTGCTGCCGATACTGTTTTTGAGGAGGTGCCAGCAAAACGAAATCTTTATCGCCCTCCTTATAAAAACAAAAAAAAGGTGGTAAACGAAGAAGAAGAATAAAATATCTGCTTCCTCTTGGTTATTTTAGAAGGAAAATCAAGAGGAAGTTTTTAAAAAAAAAACGATAAACCCTATATAAAACAAATAGATTTTCTGCCCAATACCATCCTATATCGCTATCTAAAAAGGTCTTTTCTTTAAAAATAATTATTAAATTTGGTACTAGTATAACAGATGTATCTATACTACCAAGCAATTAAACCAAAATAATTGCTAACGCTTAAAACCAAAAACCTGACCAATGATCGTAGCCAAATTATTTGTTTTGGGAACAGAACGAGAGTTATTATGAACAGATCTGGAATATCATAGATTTTTAAACCCTAAAACAGGTCGCTGTGGTGAAATCCCAATGGGAGGATTAATAACTCTATCCTTATATCTGGTTATGATGACAAGCTACTTCGTTGTACTCCTATTAGTGAGAGAATGCCTTATCAGGCTTTAGAAAATGAAGAAAAAACAATACTTTGTAGAAAAAATTAAAGTTATAGGACTTGATGAAGGCTCAACTAATAAGAATACTAATAGTAAAATAGGGTTTATTTATGGAAAGGAATATACTCTGAAAATTGCCAATTTTAGAAATGATGAAATACCTAGTAATCTTAATCAAATAAAAAGAGGCTATACCTACGACCCCGATGACAGAAGTGCTTTTGTAGGAGCATTTAAAGAAACAGGAGAAAAAGTAATTTTTAAAGCAGATGATTTAGAATTATGTGGTAAAACCATACTCTGCCCTGCATTCCTTATAATAACCGTTCTGCGTCATTAATGCACACATAAAAATTCCGTTTTTTGAAATCATTAATAGACGATAGCGTTTATTAAATAATAATTATATATTTGATAACTAAACGGGATCGTCTAATTATGCCGAAAATAATTGCAACAAAAGAAGACTGGATAAATTTAGGATATAAACTATTTTCTGAAATGGGAATTAGTGGAATTGTTGTGGAAAAAATGGCTAAAAAACTAAAAGTCAACAAATCAAGTTTTTATTGGCATTTTAAAACAAAAAAAGAGTTCATTAACGAAATAATTTCGTTTTGGGTTTCAATAGACACAACCAAAATAATATCAATGGTTGAGAGTGAATCAAATCCTATAAAAAAATTTGACAAGCTAATTCAATTAGTCTTTAAGAAAGACCCATTTTTTGATTTTATTTTCTATCTAAAAAGATATGCTCTAAAAAACAAAAGTATCCAAACACTTATCGACAATATCGACAATCAAAGGATAGAATACACAAAAAACATTATAATAGAAATGAATTATTCTTTAGAAGAAGCTACTATTTATGCTTCATTATTTTACAAATATCTTATTGGTTACCACGAAATGATTCGATATAAAAAACAATCTAAACATTATATTTCTGAAGTAAAAACAGAAATTAATCAATTTATTAAATATTAAATAATGAAATCAAAAAACGCATATTGGATTATAGCAGGTATTTTAAATTTATTTACTTTCATTTTACACTTAATTGGTGGACAAATTGAACTTGTAAATCCAATGGTCGAATCATTAAAATTAGATGTTAGTTCTCAATTAGTAGGTGCTTGGCATATGGTAACCATAATATTATTTGTTACCTCTTATATTTTACTATTAGCTGGCTTTAACAAGAAATATACGCATAATATTGAGTTAATAAAATGGATAGGTTATCTAAATTTATTATTCTGTTTTCCTTTTATCATTGGCAGTTTTTATTATGGAATATTTTTGACACAATGGATACTTTTTCTTCCTATTGGATTATTAACAGTGGTTGGATTAAAAAAAACTAATGCAAATGCTTAAACTTGGAGGAATACTAAATATAATAATTGCTGTTGCTCATATTATTGGATTATTTTGGGCAGAACAATTTTTTGAAAAGACTGGTGCTGGAAAACCTATGCAAGAACTTGCTGAAATTGAAACTACTCTTCCTTACATACTTACAATAATTGTTGCAATTATCTTTTTTATTTTTGGACTCTACGGACTTTCGGCAAGCGGAAAACTTAGGAAATTACCTTATTTAAAAATTGGTATTTATACTATAGCATTTATCTACCTATTTCGAGGTATCGGAGAACAGTCTTATAATATAATTATGGGTACAACAAATAATAATGAAACAGTTCAATCTATTGTAGCAATAGGAATTGGAATACTATACTTATTTGGAGGTTTGAAAAAGTGGAACAATAAAAAAAATAAGGAACGCACAATCTAGTAGCCCAACACGGTAAATTAATTTACCGTGTTGAGGCTCTCACAGCCCTACTGAGTTTATCAAAGTACCTTCTGCCATACAGATCTCGTAACAGATGGTTCCCAAAATCGAAGTTTGCTCGTTATATAATTAGCCTAAGTTCCTTAATGGAAAGGGTATTGCTGGAATATGTATATAGTATCCCCTTAGCGGTATAAACATTATTATTCCAATCCAATGTGCATCCCTGTAGAAGATATTTTAAAAGCTCTAAAATGATTAAAAAAAACTTTGACTAGTATCTAAAAATTATAGACAAGATGATTTTATTGTGAATTTTGGCAGGCAATGGACTCCTGACCCAAAAGATATTCATGTACTACATATCACTAAATATAGTCATGGAAAATCTAGAAATATGCTTAATAAAAATATAACCAAAAACAACATAACATCTTATAGTCAGTTATTTTTTGCTACCCGAAAATATTTAGAAACAAAACGAAAAAAGATCAAAAACAGAGTAACAATTATCTCTGTTACGACATATACTTACATCATTCAAATAATAAAATCAATAACCTCGGAGGATTAAACTCCACAATATGTATTAAATAAAAAATTATGATGAAAAAATATATAACACAAATCAAAATAAATTACATGAAGAAAATTTTCAATTTAGTTGTATTACTACTATTAGTATGTTTTACTAGCTGTTCAAAAGATGAAGAAGGAGAGGAAGGAAATACAAATAAACAACAAAAGGTTCTAAAAGCAGATTTAAATGGAAAAACTATTGATTTTGGTAATAGCTCAAGTGAAATTGTATTCGCCAATGCAATTTTGTGGGATGGTAAAAAATTAGTTATAACAGGCAATGATAATGATACCAATTTAAAATTAACGATAGGAGATACTTTTCTAAAAGATCGTATTCAGCAGGGTAAATACAAAATCGGAACGTTACAGGATAATTTAGAAACTAATATATTTTATCTTGATTTTAATGATACAGAAACGGATAATGGTAGTGGTTCATACTATATTGATGTATATGGTTGTAATGTTTTAAGTAGTACTCAAGTAGGTGAAATTAATATTACAGAATTAGATACAAAAAATAAAGTTGTTTCAGGTACTTTTACAGGTACTTTATTTAGATGGATAGATACTAGTACAGGGGATTTAAAAACTATTGAAGTATCAAACGGAGTTTTTACGCTTCCGTATAATGATAAAAATGAAGAACTTAAGCCTAATAGAAATGTGATTTCGGCAAGAATAAATGGATACCAGTTTATGTCAGAAGATCCAGGTTCTCCAGATTCAGGTAGATCAGCATCCTCAGGAATAGATGAAATCACGCTTTACGGATATGATCATAACTTTGGAAGGATTAGGATCTCTATGCTTTCTAATGTAGAATCAGGAAATAGCTACACATATAAGCCAGATGGAAGCTTTAAGTCTTTAGGAGTGACTTTTATGAATAGAATTAATATTCCCGAAGATTTTTTATTCAATAATCCTAATCAATCTAATAACTCCTATATTTCAATACTTAACCACGATACAAAAAACAATATTATTGAAGGGAATTTTTATATTGAAAATTCTGAAATTGAGGGTAGAACCATTACCGATGGGTATTTCAAAGTAAAGTATATTGATTCTGTAGATTAAAAATCAATGTCTTTTATTTGTCAGTCTGAGCCCGAAGAAGACATTACAAAACGTAAGTTGAAAAGCACTTCGACAAGCTCAGTGTAATAAGGGGTTTTGAATATATTCTTAACTAAACGACATTAGATTAAAAATAATAACCAAATAATACATCCAAAGAAATCTTTTTTGGATGTATTATTTAAATTCTATTTAAAAATCGATGAATGGAGCTAACTGAAACTCATAAAAAGAAAGTAAAACAGACAACCCAAATGGCATTTGTAGGTTGTGGAATTTTACTTTTAGCTCTTATTGTTAACTCTCTTAGAGAATCCTTTTAGGGATTAAAGAAGGCTATGCCCCTAGTAATTTCAGCTTTAATTTCATTTCTTTTCTACCCTTAATGGTAACACTCTTGGGCTTGGTCTGGCTGTAATCTGACGAACAATAAAATACTGGAATAGGTGGACAAGTCTAAATAGAAAATTAATTATAATTTGTTTATCTACTCCTGTAATCATGCTTTGGTTATTTATAATCACAAAAATAATTCTAACAATACCTAATTAAATAAAAAAGGATCTAGTTTAGTTATGCGTTAATATTAATTTTTCATATTAGATTGTATTTGGTTAAATCGTTCCAATGTTCCTATATTGATTATTTTTTCTACAAAAGCAGTGACTCTATCATTTCTTGATTTAATACGTTCCTTTACACGATGCCAATTTAGATATTGCTGTAAGTATTTTGTTGATACTCCCCAGAAAATATTGTCAATCCATTTTTTGATTTTATTGTGAGTGGAGTTTACGTGTTGTATATGGTAATTCTCTTTAACTCTTTCTCCCTTTGATGTATTGATGGGATGGAACTCCATTTTATTATCTTTAGCAAATCCCTTGTAGGTATGATGTGCATCACTACATAATATGGTGACACCTTTTTTTACCCGTTTACCAATGGGATTTTCTAGATCTACTTTTCCAATACGCCCAAGAGTAGCAACCCTAAGGTCTAATGTTGATTTTCTATCCTGAGTCACAATCACTACAACTTGATCGTTACTGACACCTCTCTTATCAGATTTACAAATCAACAATTCAGTTTTTAAAAACCAGAAGTCTTCCACATCTACCCTGCTTATTAACAAACAAAAAAGATTTTGGAATAACAGGTATTGATCAAATTTATGAAACGATAAAGAGCGAATTAGACTGAACTGAAATACCCGTCAAATAGAAAAAGGCAACCTCCCTCCTAACCTTACAAAATCATTAAAATTAAGAAAATAAAAGATTTACTAATTTAGCTATCATATAAAGGATGTATGTGTACTAATTAGGTATATTAGATTATTGTATCTTATTAGAAAAAAAATAAAAAATGTCAATTACAAAAGAATCTGAATTAATCGGAATGAAAAAAATTAGTGAAGTTGTTGGAACAACACTAAAACTGATGAGAGAATATGCTAAAGTTGGTATATCAACTAAAGAACTGGATGAATATGGGGGCAGCATTTTAAAAAGCTATGGTGCTAAATCCGCACCTTACGAAACTTATGGATTTCCTGGTTATTCTTGCATAAGTATAAACGAAGAAGCAGCCCACGGAATACCATCTGACAAAAAAATATTAAAAGAAGGAGATTTAGTTAATATTGATGTTTCTGCTGAACTAAATGGTTTTTGGTCTGATAACGGAGGGTCTTTTGTTGTAGGAAAAGACATTTACAACCATCAACCTCTTGTTGATGCTTCTAAAAACATCCTACGCAAAGCTATAAATAATATTAAAGGTGGAGTAAAAATTGCTGACATTGGTTATGTAATAGAAACTGAGGCTAAAAAATCAGGGTTTAAAGTTATTAAAAACCTTGCAGGGCACGGAGTAGGAAGAAGTTTACACGAAAATCCTGAAAATATTTTAAACTACAGAGTTAAAAGTAACAAAGAAAGATTTAAGAAAAATACTACTGTTGCTATTGAAACTTTTATATCTACAAAATCTACCATTGCTATTGAATTAAATGATGGATGGACTTTAGTAGGAAATAAAGGCGGTTACGTAACTCAACACGAACAAACAATACTAGTAACGGATAACTTTCCAATTATTTTAACAAAATCTAATGAAATCTGGAATTAAATAACAGAATGCAAAAATAATAGGTATTATACCACCACTTTTTTTGAGAACAAACAAAAGAATATTTTAAGTTGTACAAACGTCACATCGTATAAAATTAACTACTAGTGCAAGTTTACTTATAAAAATCGGTTACTTAAACAACGTAACTAACCTTATACAATACCTATTTAAAACATTAATCAATAACCTCGTGAGCAAGCTTACGAGGTTATTGATTAAAAAACGTATTACCAAAAAGCCTTTATGTACAACCGCAAAGTAATACTCAGAAAGTTTTTACTATTTGGAGTGACAATTAGATTTTATGATGAGGAATTTATAAAATCTGTGTAGATTTGCCGATAACATGGCATTATTTGCTTTACTAAGATACATATTTAGCATTGCCATGTATTTAAAAACTAAATTTGAATACTAATACACACAAAACAAACATTATATAGGTATGGCATCAGGATTTTTTGCTCTATTAGATGACATTGCAGCTCTCATGGATGATGTAGCAGCTATGAGTAAAATTGCAACAAAAAAAACGGCAGGTATCCTTGGGGATGATTTAGCTGTTAATGCTGAAAAAGCTTCAGGGTTTGTTTCCTCGAGAGAATTACCTGTGTTATGGAAAATAACTAAGGGATCTTTTCTTAATAAATTAATTATTCTGCCAATTGCTTTTCTGTTAAGTGCTTTTGTTCCTGCTGCGATTATTCCTATTCTACTAATCGGGGGTATTTATTTGGCATATGAAGGAGCAGAAAAAATATACCACTATTTATTTCATAAAAAGGATACAAAGCATAGTCTTGAGAATATAGAAATGACTGAAGATGAAATACTAGAGTATGAAGACAAAAAAGTAAAATCTGCAATAATCGTAGATTTTATCTTATCTGTAGAAATTGTAATTATAGCATTAAGCAGCGTAGTCGAAGAAGAACTTACCATACAAATTGCAGTGGTTACCGTAGTTGCCATATTAGCAACCGTTGGGGTGTATGGTATTGTAGCATTAATAGTAAGGATGGATGATTTTGGCTATAAATTAATAGCATTAAGTAAAAACAAAACAAGTATTTCAAAAACTATAGGAACAGGCTTGGTAAAGACATTACCAATAATAATTAGAAGTTTAGCTGTAATAGGTACTATTGCAATGATTTTGGTAGCAGGAGGTATATTTACGCACAACATACCTTTTATTCATGATCTTTTTCATGCTTTGCCTACAATTTTGGCAGAGTTTATTGTTGGGATACTGGTAGGGTTTGCTGCTTTGTTTATTTTTCAAATTTTCTTAAAAATTATACCTGCAAAAAAATAGCGAAATACTAGTCGCGTAGTATATTATGAAGATAATTAAAACCACTCTTCCTACTAATTCTATTCTGAATACTTTAGACAAAAAGTATGACTACACCGATAGTTTTCAAGGTATTGTATATGATCCCAAAAATGATTTCACTTCAACAGATTTAGGAAAAGCATTTTTTAGAAGTGGTCCAAAATGGGTTGGAGCATTATTTACTTTACGAAATAAAATAGTGTCTCTATTTGGGCTAAAAACTTCAAACATTAATAAAGACAGAAAAAAGTTGCTTGAAAACTTTAAATGCGAACCAGGAGATCAACTTGGTCTTTTTAAAGTATTTGGAAAAAAGGAAAACGAAGTTATTTTAGGAGAGGATGATAAACATTTGAACTTTAGAGTTTCTTTATTTAAGAAACAGTATACAAACGGAGAAAAAAACAAAGAAATAATAGTATCCACTACAGTAGAGTTTAATAATTGGTTTGGTAAATTATATTTTTTACCTGTTCGACCATTTCATAAAATAATTGTTCCTATAATGCTAAAAGGAATTATTAAAGAATTAGAAAAGAAATAGATTATCTATTTCTAAAAGTACTGTATCGTCTAAAGCAACGTATCTTATTTTTATACTAAATTACCGCGATAACTCATTCTGAACGAAAAAAATACATGAATAAAATATTTTACCTCATATTTCTTTTAATAACTTCGATTAATATTACTGCTCAAAAAAAAAGTTATTCGTTAGAAAAAGCATTACAAAATCCTGAAAGCGTTGAATCTTTAGATTTATCTTCGCAAAACTTAACCAAATTGCCCAATAGCATTGGAAAATTGGTTAATCTTAAAAATCTAGTTTTAAGTAGAAATCACCTCACTAAATTACCAGAAACTATAGCCAATCTAAAAGATTTAAAAAGTTTAACATTAGATCAGAATAAACTAATTGAATTACCTAAAAATATAGGGTATTTAAAATCATTAGAATATTTAAGTGCCGAAGAGAACCAGCTTTATAAACTACCAAAGTCTATTGGGGATTTAGAGGCACTTACTATGTTGATAGTATCAAAAAATAATCTAACAGAGCTTCCTGAAAGTTTTGGGAATTTAAAGAAGTTAAAATTTTTGGATGTAAAAAATTGTAAAATCAAGAAACTGCCAAAATCTATTGGTAATTGTGCTAGTTTAGAATATTTTAATGCCCTAAAAAATGAACTTAAAGTATTGCCAGAATCCTTTTCTAATTTAAAACATTTAGAAAGACTAGTTTTAACAAGTAATCAACTTATAAAACTTCCTAAAAAAATAGGATCTTTAACAATGCTTAATAAATTAGAATTAAGAAAAAATCAAATAACAGAGTTACCTGAATCTTTTTATAATCTTCCTAAAATAGAAGAGTTTGACTTAACAGATAATAAAATTCATATTATATCAAAAAATATCGGGAATTTAAAATCGCTAAAATCCATACAACTACAATCTAATCCGTTGACAAAATTACCAGAAGAAATAGGCGACTTATCTAATTTAGAACTTCTTTGGCTTAATAAAAATAAACTGACCTCACTACCTGTTTCTATTGGTAAGTTATCTAATTTAGAAAAACTAAGTGCTGGGTATATGAATTTAAAAAGCGTACCCAATACCATTACTAAACTTCAAAATTTGAAGTCATTAAAATTAGATAAGAATCAACTTACTAGTTTGCCTTTAGCTATCGGAGATATGAAAAAATTAAAAAACCTGAATGTTAAAAGCAATATGCTTACTAGCATTCCTGCTTCTTTAGGTAATTTAAAACTTAGTAGTCTGGATATTAGAGAAAATCTAATAACAGAGCTGCCACAATCTGTTATAGATATGGGGTGCTTTGATGTTCATAAAGATAAGCATGTCTACTACCCTTCTAGAGCCGAATTAATAAAAAAAGATAGAGAAAGAATCCAGAATAAAATTAAAAAGGAAGAAACAGATCAAAGCACCAAAGAGAAAGATAATATTGCTGAGCTAGAAAAAATAAGATTACAAAAAATAAAAGAACAAGAAAAGTTTCGTTTATATCATAATGTTTTAACTGATGAGCTAAGGATAAAGGGTAAAGAGTTATCTAAGTTAGAACCTTTTAAATCTAATACAAAATACAATAAAATTATAAATAGCTTACATGATAAAATCGATAGATACAGCGTTTCTAAACACATAACATCGCTAAATTATATAATGTATATCTCAGAAATTCCTAATAATTATAAAACCAAATATTACTTATCGGATAGAGAAATTAATGATTTTAAAAATATAAGTCACCTTTCTGCACATGCCTTAGCAGACTCTTATATATCAGCTAAAAATTATCAAAAAGCTATAGAATATCTAAAATTAGCTTTAGTTAAATTTCCTTACCACTCCTATAGTGGAACTACTGTAAACAAAGATCGTTTAAGAATTAGAACCGACTTAGCAGAAATATATTATGAAATTAAAAATAAAAATGATGCTTATGTATATGTATTAGCCAACATTATAAATGGTGAGAGTTTTAGAAATCATGAGAAGATATTAATTGATTACCTTAAAGGTGAAGATAAAGTACAGTTTAAAAAGGATTTAAATGCTGCTATAAATACAATAAAAATTAAGGCAAATAAAGAGTATGAAATAACGTTCAGATCTAAAAAATATACTTTTTATGATGGGCCATATAAAAAATCGCTAGCAAATATGAAAACAATATTATTGTCTATTAAGTTAGAATAAAATAATGTTTTACAACAATATAACCTTTACACAGTGTTTTTAATTTATAGCAAATATTGATGCGACTATAATTAAAGAACAGTTTGTACAAACTTTCTTATAAGTATTCGTAGTAAGGATCGGCGTATGAGAATAAACTTCCCGTAGGATTTAATAAATAGAAAATAATACTTCTAAAATATTAAATACCTTTAACAAATAAAATAGTATTAGAACTATCAAGATTTACTCCTGGGCACAATTAAAAAATAATGAACGAACTGCACAAAATATTAGAAGAGATAATTGGGTTAACAGAAAATGAATGGAAAAAATTTAACAGCAAACTAAAAAAGAAAGAGTTTAAAGCTAAAACAGTAATAATCAAAGAAGGAAGAATTGCTAGTAGCTTATACTTTATTGAATCGGGGTTGTTAAGAACCTACTATAACCTCGACGGAAAAGAAATTAATACCTATTTTGCCTGTGACAAACAATTCATGTCTGTTTTTTCTAGCTTTATAAACCAAACCTCTTCGCCCGAAATTTTAGAAGCAATTGAGGATAGTAAAGTTTATGAATTATCTTATCAAAGCCTTATAGATCTATATAAAGATTCTTCCAAATTTGAGAAATTTGGAAGAATCTTAGCAGAAAAGAACTTTTTATGTGCTCAAGAAAGAACATTAACAATGCAAACAAAAACTGCTAAAAAAAAATACTTAGATTTTATAAAAAATTATGACAAAAAAATTGTTCTTAGAGTTCCTCAACATCAAATTGCAAGTTTTCTTGGGATAGCTCCAGAATCACTAAGTCGGATTAGAAAAGAGATTTTCATTTCTTAACAAATATCAATGTAGACATCTGATAACTATTATTTCTTTGTTATTTATAAATTTGAAACATAAATACAATGAAAATCTCATCGATAATAAAGTTATCAATTACTGTAGTTTTAACTCTTTTTATAGTTAGTGTTTTGTTTGGGGCTTACTCCATCCAACCCCTATCATGGTCTCCTCCTATAAAACCTGAACTTACTGGTGTTTTTGCAAAAAACGAATTATTAAGTACTACAAAACGAGTAGGTTTAGGCAATTGGTATGGACCAGAGGATATTGCAATTGATAGTCAGGGAAACTTATATTGTGGTGTACATATTTCTCAAACAGATTTCACAGACGGAAGAATTTTAAAAATTGATACCTCTGGAAAAATTTCTGTGTTTTGTAATACAAAATCTTGGGTAGCTGGATTACATTTTGATAAAAATGAAAACCTTATTGCTTGTGACTTAGAAAGAGGTTTGATAAGTGTTGATAAAAATGGTAAAATCAAAATTTTAGCAAATAAAGATGAAAATGGTAATAAGTTTCTAATTCCAAATGATGTAGATATAGCCTCTAATGGGGTTATCTATTTTACAAATACATCGTCTAAAGTATCATTTAGTAGAAAACATATTTGGAAAATCTTAATGGAAGCT
This sequence comes from Aquimarina muelleri DSM 19832, assembly GCF_000430665.1. Lineage (GTDB taxonomy): Bacteria > Bacteroidota > Bacteroidia > Flavobacteriales > Flavobacteriaceae > Aquimarina > Aquimarina muelleri. Next base: position 14,838 of record NZ_AUML01000052.1, read on the forward strand.
AAACCAGATGGAGGTCTTTATAGCTTTGATCCTAAAACAAAAAAAGTTAAAACTTTAATTGACGGCTCTTTTTTTGGAAATGGAGTTGCGGTATCTCAAAATGATGATTTTGTTTTAATGGTTGATTTAGCTAAATATAGAATAGTTAGATATTGGCTTAAGGGTATTAATAAAGGAAAAACAGATATATTTTTAGAGAATTTGCCTGGTTTTCCAAACGGAATATCAAGGAGAAAAGATGGTAGTTTTTGGCTTGGATTTTCTACTAAAAGAGATGATCTGTTAGATAAAATACACCCAAAACCTCTAATAAAAAAACTTGTTTATGGTCTTCCTCTTTGGTTACAACCTAAAGTAGTTCCTTTTGGAATGATAATGCATTTAAATAACAATGGAGAAGTTTTAAAAACATATTATGATACAACTGGTAAATTTGTTTCAGAAGCAAGTTCTATTGAAGAGCATAATGGCTATCTTTATATTGGTGGAGATATATCTAATCACATTGGAAAATATAAACTTAAGTAATAACATTAATTAACAAAAATATAGGTTATGTTATCGTTTTTAGAAAAAGAAATGCTACAATAATTCCAGAAATATGAGAAACTATCTTGAATCGTTTAATATTCTTACAAGTGATGAAATAGATTTATTTGAGAGTAAAGTAGTTAGCAAAAAACTAAAGAAAGGAGATTTTTATATAAAAGAAGGTAAAATTTCTAAAGAAATTGCTTTTGTAGTATCTGGAATGCTTAGGTCATTCTATTACTCTTCTTCTGAGGAGGAGGTAACGTATTGTTTTACTTTCTCCAACTATTTTCTTTCTGCATACTCTTCGTTTCTTTCGCAAACTAAAACAGTAGAAAACATACAAGCTCTTTCGGATATAGAATTACTTTGTGTCTCTAGAGAAGAAATATTAAAATTAGAAGAATCTAGTTCTAATTGGTTAAAGTTTTTTAAGTTCATTGCCGAACAAGAATATATTAGAATGGAAAAGAGAATTTTTTTACTACAAAAAGAAAGTGCCGAAAAGCGATATGAAGATTTGCTTGCTAATCATCCTGAGTTTTTACAATTAATTCCTCTAAGCTATCTTTCTTCTTATTTAGGGATCACTCCAAGGCATTTAAGCAGAATAAGAAAAGTTTTTTCGAATTAGACAAATGTCCTTTTTAAAAGTTCTAAAAGGTAAGTTCTTTGTTTAAAATAAAGAACACCTAATGAAACGAGTTTTATTAATAAACGGACACCCAGATAAACAAAGTTATAATTATGCGCTATCAGAGGCTTATAAAAAAGGAGCCGAAAAAACAAATGCTATTATAAGCCAAATCAATATTGCAGATTTAGACTTTGATCCTAACCTTAAATTTGGGTATAGAAAAAGAAGCGAATTAGAACCAGATTTAATCAACGCCATAGAAAAAATACAAAAAGCCGATCATATTATCTGGATATTTCCTATGTGGTGGTATGGCTATCCTGCTTTAATGAAAGGCTTTATCGATAGAACATTTCTACCTGGGATAACTTATGAACCTATAGAAGGAAAATCTTTACCTAATAAACTATTAAAAGGAAAAACCTCAAGAATTATTATAACATCAGACACTCCAAAATGGTATGACTATTTTTTTATGAAAAGCCCCGCTATTCGTCAATTCAAAAAAGGAACATTACAATTTTGTGGTATCCAACCTATTAAAACTACATACATATCACCAATTAAAAACTCAAGTTCTAATTTTAGAAAAAATTGGTTGGATAAAATATCTGTATTAGGAGAACAATTAAAATAAATAACTTCTAATCATAATCACAATAAAGTAAGTTAACTATAGGTTTAAAAGGATTTTAGAACCATCAAAAAATGATTTTTAGAAATGAAATAAAAATAGTGTGCTTCGACAAAAAATATAAGTGAACAATATAGACTCTAGGATTAACAATCTTAAAAATCAAAAACCGTATTTTTGCTAAAAAAATACGGTATCCTTGTCCAAAAAAATGATATTAAATTAATAACCTTAGCAAAAGCTAAAGAGGTATGTTGTTAAATATATATTACTTTTTGAAGCAAGTTTTTGATAAATCAATAACCTCGGAGCAAACTCACGAGGTATGCTTCCGAAAATATATTTTGTTTTCGAGGCAAGCCTCGAGGATTAAAATCCTCCATAAGAGATTCTATACTACAATGAAAAAAATCACTATTTTAAAATATACAACAGTTTTTATTTTCTTATGCTTTTGTTGGTGTTGTAATGACATAAAAAATGGATCTGATAATACTAAACCCTATTTTGAAGGAGAAATATCTTTATCCGAATCAAGAGGTCTATATGGAAGTCTATTTAAAGTTAATACTACCTATTTTATATCCGAAAATCATATCAAAAGAGAACAAAAATTAGGTGGAATAAATAGTGTTTTTAATAGTTATGCAGGGATTTTTATAGATTTAAAAAAAGATAGTGTCGTATTATACTATTCAGATATGCTTTCTGGCAAAAAAAATAAACACTCCACCAGTATAAAAGAATATACCTCTAATAAAAAATATAAAAACCTTCCTAACAGTTTGCCTTCTCCTGTCGATAATACCTTTAAACTTCTTCCAAATTATAAACGGAGTAACCAAGTAAAGGATTCTATAAAAATAAAAGAGTACACATCAGATTATACTCTTTATCAAGAGGATTCAGGAATTTTAAAACAAGAAGTATTCGACACCAAAGAAATTAAAGTTAAACGGGAGCTACTAGAGATGGTATTTATGAATATTCCTAAAGAAATTAATTTCCTTTTAAAGTCTGATTTAAAAACTACAATTTCAGATATCAGTAATGATTCTATTGTAAATGGCAAACAATCTAAAGCTATCGATTTATTTTTAAGAGATGTGTTTCAAAAAAAGGATTCTATTAAAAGTGATAAAAAAACAGATTTAGAAAAACTTTCGAAAAACAAATGGATTAATTTAGGGCTTAAGATTTTAAAAAAAGGAGTAGATTTAAATATACATATAGCGACAGATATATCAGAACTTACCTCTAGAAAACTTTTATCTAATGAAATTTCTTTTACTTCCTTAGATTTTATAGAGATTTTGGATATAGATGATTTTTCGAATTCATTGCCACATGAAGGAGGAGGTGATTTTGATGATTAAACTTAATCTTATATTAGCAACTTATACATAAGGATATAAATAATATGTAATCTTATTTAGATAAAAATTTATTCTGATAAGCAATTTTCTTTTCTTTGCACTTATGCCAGATCCACAACAACTTTTACACACATTAAAAGAATATTTTGGGTACGATAGTTTTCGTCCATTGCAAGAAAAAATCATTGACTCTGTTTTTTCAGGGAACGATAATTTAGTTATAATGCCCACAGGAGGCGGAAAATCTATATGTTTTCAGTTACCTGCTTTATTATTACCAGGAGTAACTTTGGTTATCTCTCCGCTAATAGCATTAATGAAAGACCAAGTAGATGGTTTACTTGCTAATGGTATCCAGGCTGCTTTTATTAATAGTAGTCAAACAGAAAACGAACAACAAGATATTTATACAAAAATATCTAGTAAAGAGATCAAACTCCTTTATATAGCTCCAGAGAGTCTTTCTTTTTTAGATGCGGTACTTTCTCAAATAGAAGTTAGTCTAATAGCAATAGATGAAGCACATTGTATTTCCTCTTGGGGGCATGATTTTAGACCTGCCTATACACAATTAGGATATCTTAAAAATCGGTTTCCTAAAACCCCAGTAATAGCATTAACAGCAACAGCAGATAAGGCTACACGACAAGATATTTGTAATCAATTAAACATTATAGATGCTAAGCAACATCTGGCTTCTTTTGACAGAGCCAATTTAAGCCTTGAAGTACGCCCTGGCAATAAAAGAATTGAACAAATAATAGATTTTCTAAAAGATAAACCTAACGATTGTGGTATTATCTACTGCCTTAGCAGAAAAACAACCGAAATGTTGGTTGAGAAATTAAAAAGTCAAGGATTTAATGCCGAAGCTTATCATGCTGGTATAGATCATCACAAAAGATCTCAGGTACAAGAAGGTTTTATTAATGATACGGTTCAAATTGTTTGTGCTACCGTAGCTTTTGGGATGGGTATAGATAAATCCAATGTTCGGTGGGTAATACATTATAATTTACCTAAAAATATAGAAGGATATTATCAAGAAATTGGTCGTGCAGGTAGAGATGGTCTACCCTCTTCTACCCTACTGTTTCATAGCTATGCAGATGTTGTACAACTACAAAAGTTTGCTAATACTTCTGGTAATCAAGAGGTGCAATTAGCAAAACTAGATCGTATGAAACAATATGCAGATTCGTTAAGTTGCCGAAGAAAGATATTACTTAGTTATTTTGGAGAACTTATCGAAGAAGACTGTGGCAACTGTGATGTTTGTAAAAATCCTCCATTGTTTATAGATGGTACCATCATTGCGCAAAAAGCACTATCTACAGTAGCCAGAATTAAAGAACAAGAACCTATGGGTACAGTTATCGATATTTTACGTGGTGCCCAAAATACTACAACATTAGATAAAGGCTACCAAAATGTAAAAACATACGGTATCGGAAAAGATATTGCATGGAAAGATTGGCAACAATATATAATACAGTTAATTAATCAAGGATATCTAGAAATTGCTTTTCATCAAAATAACAAACTAAAACTTACTACACTTTCTAAAAAAATATTATTTGATAGTGAAAAAATAAGTCTTGCACATCTGCAAGAATTTGAAAAAATAAAGCAAGCCAATATAGAGCAAATAGATAAAGGTGTAGCTCCTACTCTTTTTGAAAAATTAAGACAATTACGATTAGAACTTGCTAAAGAAGCAGATATTCCTGCATATCAAATTTTTAGTGATGCCACTTTAAAAGAGATGGAGAAATTTAGACCTATGAGCGATGCCGAATTTATGCAAATTAGTGGTGTTGGAAGAAAAAAGATGCAAAATTATGGTTATCAGTTTATTAAAACTATTATAGATTTTTCTGCTGAGAAAACAAAAAAGAAAAGAAAATCCAATACTAATAAAGGAAATACTCATAAAGAAACCTTGATTTTATACCAACAAGGACTCTCTATCGAAGAAATAGCTGCACAACGTAAATTAGCTGAGTCTACAATCTTTGCACATATTATGAAACTTTATGATAGCGGAGAAAATATAGACTTAAAACAGTTTGTAACTATAGAGGATATAAATTCTGTAAAAAAGGCGAAGATAGAACTAGATAATCCAGATACTCTAAAATCATATTTTGAGTATTTTGAGCAAGCTCTGGATTATAATACTATTAAATTAGCATTAACCGTATTAGAAAAAGAAGCTTCCTAAGTACAAAAAAAATCAATATATAACAGACGTAAAGGTATCATGAAAAACGTCTGCTAATTTTATTTCTAAAAAATGAATTACTTCTTTTTTTGGAATTTTATTTTGATACATTTCAAAAGCTTCTACTATATTACTGTCTTTTAATATTTTAAAATCGTTAGTAGACTTTCGAAAATCTTCTAATTTTAAGTCCCATTGTAAAAGTGTTTTTAATAATTTTTTATGTGAAGAGTATTTTTTTTCTAAAACTATTAGTTTTTCTTCATCAATAGGATCTTTAATTTTACTACTATTTATTTTTCCATATACAGTAGTATATTCCTCCTCTATGGATCGATCTAATTGTTTTGCTTCTGCTACTAACTTTAGATAAGCATCATACAACCTTTCATTATAAAACTCTATAAACTTTAAATGATTATCCATTTGTACAAGGTAATCTACAGCAGCTTCTTTATATATACTACCTCCAATATCTTCTGCATTTATTAATGCTTCTTTTAATGGATGTAATATAGGTTCTTGTTGTCTAAGAAGTCTTTCAAAACCTTCTCTTTTAGGCAAGGTTATTATTTGATCTGTTATCTCTTTTGGTAATCCTATAAAATAATATATCCTGTACTTAATTTCTAAAGAATCATTTTTTTTGTTTATTAATTTTTGGCTCTTTTTGATTCTTTTTTTAGGAATAGAATCTTTCTTTTTTTTTAGATCAAAAATTATATTACTGTTTAATTTATTAGCGATAGCTCGCTCTTGATCAAGAATATATCTAAAAAATTTAAAATCTTTAGAGGCTTCTGCATAATTATTAGTTAGGCGTATTCCACGAACATAATCTTCATTCAATAAACCATCATCACTGCTACAGGATAGAAAGACAAAATAAATAAAAAACAATATATATATACTTATTTTCAAAACTTTCAGCTACTATTTTTCTTTTAAAGCCTATATATAATAAAAAGACAATAAAACTAGATCAAACCGTTAACTCTATAACAAAAAAATCTTTATTACATAATTTTGAAAGATTAACGAAGTATTATATTTTTAAACAATCAACTTAAGAGTAACTTATTATTTATGAATTAATTGTATAGTAGTACTAAAATAATAACAGTCAATTATACTTTTATGATGGTTTAGCCGAAAACACTATTTCAAATTGTTCTAATCCAGAACTATAGTCAAATTCCGTATGCAGTTTACTTGCAGAAATACCCGCTGGATAAAAGGTAATAGGTTCTATACAAATCATATTATTAACTTCTGTCCAAAGCATTATATGTCTAAAGCCTTTTGTTTTTATAATTAATTTTAAATTTCCATTATTTTGTAGAGTAACCTCTTTACTGTCTTTTAATAAAAAGGCAGATGCTCCTGCTTGTAATACATCTTTTAAAGATATTTGCTGGTTTTCTGATTTCAAAACCATTTCTGGATCATAAACTTTAAATGCTGGATGAAAACCTAACATAAATGGCATATCTTTTTCTGATTGTATTTCAAAATGAATTTTTAAAGATTCATTGGTAAGCTTAAAGGTCTTAATAAATTGAAAATCATACGGCCAATCTAAGAACTCTTGTGTAGATTTTTTAGGAAATTTAGGGTTACTAACTTGGGTGTTTGCTATATATTTTTTGCTATAACTAACCTTAGTATCCTCTATTGTGTTCATCCTATACAATAACGCTCTTAAAATTCCATGTTGATCTAGTTTTGCTTCTTTTTTAGGAGTTTTGACTAAAAAGTTATTTTCTTTTGTAGCTCCAATTATAGGAAACATCTCTATTTCTGTATTTCCCCATCCTGGATCTCCTTTTTGATGCAGTATTTCTATATTATTTACTTGATAGCTTATCAACTCTCCTTTATTGATACTAATCACAGATTTTTTATCTGCACTATATATTGTTACTTGATCAGACATATTGTGTGAAATATTAAACTTTTTTTCTGAAATATTTTTTATCTTCCTCTGTTATCGAGAGATCAAAAAGTGCTTTTTTTATTAAATCTCCATGTTCTTTTTCATTATAATGAAATCTCAAAATATTTAATTCTGTTACCGTTATTCCATCATGATTTTCATTCTCTAAAACAAACGTATCTCCTACAGAAACTTTCCCCGACTCAACCACCCTAACATAAACACCTGATTTAAAAGAATCTATAAAATTTTTCACCATAGTTTGATCTCCAAATCGAATACCTAGTTTAAAACAAGGTTGTCTTGTTCTAGAAATTTGAATAATTGCGTTACCTAATCTATATAGTGATCCTATTTTTATATTTTTTTCATCAAAACCTTCAACCGTTATATTTTCTCCAAACATTCCATAATTCCATTCTAAATCTGGATATTTTATTTTCCAATAAGCATAATGATCTGCTGCGTATAAATAACAAGCTTTGTCTACCCCACCGTGATATCGCCTATCTATAACATGATCATTTTGTACATCTTCTTTTCCTAAATATATTGGCGAATCTATAGGGTATTTATAAATGCCGGTTTTTATTTCTTTTCCTTTCCATAAAACAGTTTTCGGTTCGCCTATATTAGTAGATATTACTTTCAATATATTAAGTTATTTAAATTCTACACTATTTAATATTAAACCAGATCCAGGAACAATATGTTCTAAAACAATCTCTTCAGCTTTTGGATCTAGAGTTTTCTTTATAAAATCAATATCAATTTTTCCTTTCCCTAAATCTAGTAATACTCCCATCATTAACCTAATTTGATTTCTTTTAAATCCTTCTCCTTTTACTTGTAAAAGATAACTCTCTTTTGGAAAAAAGTTAGCCGTATATTTTTCATTTTTTTTAATCTCGCAATGAAGTATTTCGCCTTCTAAAATTGTTTTTTCTGAAGGACGATGACAATACGATCTAAAATTATGCTTTCCTTCAAACAACCTTGCTGCTTGTTGCATTATCAAAATATCAATATTTTCTGCAATATTGTACATAAAAGGGGCGCAAAACGGATGAAATTTTTCTCCAAAGGAAAATAAATATACATATTCCTTAATTTTTGAGGATTGAATAATATTAAAATTTTCATCCGTTTCCTCTATTCCCAAAGCTTTAATATCTTGTGGAAGGTTTTGATTGAAATCTATAAAAAAAGTCTCTATATCTAAAGGATTATTATCTACAAATAATTCGATATATGTTTGATTTGCTGAAACTTTTGCATCTGTCCTACCTGTAGCTAATACCTTAAAATTTTTATGTTCTAAAACATACGCTATTGTCCTCTCTACCATTCGTTGTAGTGTATTTACCGTAGGCTGTTTTTGCCAACCATGATAACGAAAACCAAGATATTGTAACTGTATGATATAGTAGAACCGTTTACGAAACATAGATTATATTTTTTAACTGCCCCGAATATAGATAAATTATGTATTTCAACGATGATTCCTCTTTTTTTAATCCTAAAATTATATAAACAACATTCGATAATTTGTTATATTTGGATAAAGCTAATTAATAATTTAAAATCTAACTTAGTTATGGTAAAAGCAAAATATCAAAGTGTTCTTGATTTAGGGCAAAAACTAAATATACAAGATGGAGATGTTTCTGAAGAAAATGGAACCCTTAAGATTAAAGGTGTTGCTAATACACAATATGAAAAAAATCTTCTTTGGGATGAAATTAAAGAAATAGGAGGAGATAATCCTTCAGATATTATGGCCGATATAAAAGTTGCAGATACTTCTTTATACCATAAACATACTGTAAAAGGTGGAGAATCTTTAAGTAAGATAGCTAAACATTATTATGGAGATCCTATGAAATATACAGCGATTTTTGAAGCAAATAAAAATATTCTAAAGAATCCTGATGTTATTCACCCAGATCAGGAACTTATTATACCTAATCTATAAGTTAACAAACACATCATATAAGTTAAAAAAACCACTATTTTAGTGGTTTTTTTAGTTTGTAAACTTTTTTAGAAAGTATTTGTATATCTATAGAAAACTATTAAATAACCTATAAAGTACCAGCTATTTTATTTACCAAAAAAGAGATTTATTGGTCTCAAAAATAGTTAAAACTATGTACTTTAGTGCATTTCGCTTTAGCTTCTAAAAACCTTTATCTTTGTTTTATGCAAGAACAAAGGTCAAATGGTCATAGTGTTTCTCGGTTGAGCGTTCATATAGTTTGGAGTACAAAATATCGTTATCATGTTTTGAAAGGTGATATTCAGATACGCTGTCGTTCTCTATTGATACAAATATGTGATTCTGAGGATATTCAAATCTTAAAGGGAGTGATTTCTAAAGATCACGTTCATATGCATTTAGAGTATCGTCCATCTCAAAAAGTAAGTGATTTAGTTAAGAAATTAAAAGGCAGAAGT
>NZ_AUML01000053.1 GCF_000430665.1 Aquimarina muelleri DSM 19832
CAACACTATCGGTAGCTGTTACTAACCCTGTATAATCAGGAATTGTAGTAGTACCACATATCAATTCTTGATCAGATGGACATGTAATTACAGGAGCTTCGGTATCTGCATTCTCATTTACAACAAAACTACAATCCTTACTATTACCATTTGCATCTGTTGCAATAAGTGTGATTGTCATTCCTGGAGTATAAGCACTCCCTGCAACAGGATTTTGAGTAACTACAGGGGCTGTATCACAATTATCTGTTACTGTTGCTAAAGTCGTATAATCTGGCAATGTACTACCTGATGCCAAAACCTGATCAGATGGACAAGTAATTACAGGGGGTTCAGTATCTGAAACAGAAAACCCATAAACTACATAAGCATGACCAGGGTCTAAACTAGAACTACTATCATAATACAATGTTTCTTTTTCTCCTATGATTACATCTGTGATTCCATCGCCATTAATATCTCCTAAATCAGACACAGAATAATCTCTTGGATTAATTCTATCTATAACAAAAGCTTCTGATAATGGTAATGAAAAAGGATTTAGAGTTGGACTCCAAGGAGTATTCTTTCCGTAAATAATAACAATAGAGCCTAATCGTCCTACTATTAAATCCCCAATTCCATCCTTATTAAAATCTCCCCCGGCACTAGAAATTCTATAGTTCCCTGTAAATTCAACTCCATTTGTACCATCCAGACTTGTAATATCTTCTGCTACAGAAAAGCCAGTATTTTTCCCAAAAAAGAGTCTCTTGTTTCCAAACAATATATCGTTTATCCCATCATTATTAACATCCCCAACTCCTGTTATATTTTTAGAAGAAAAAGAAGAGACATCTACATAAAATCCTGTTATTCCATTTATAGTTGCAGTTGCTATAACACTTGAAAAACCACCTGTTTTCCCGAAAAGAATATATGTTTTATTTGTATTTCCGCCATTAAACCCTACATCATCAATTCCATCTCCATTTACATCTCCTAAACCCGCAACACCATTACCAATCCCTTCTCCATCAGCGTCCCCCTTTATTATAAAACCATTGGTACCATTTAAATCATCTCCCTCTATTAATGCAGGAAACGTTGTAGATTTTCCATAAATAATATAACATTTACCAGAATTATTTGTAAATCTGGCAGCTCTTGCTCCTATTATAATATCATTAATTCCATCATTATTAATATCTCCTGCCGAATCCAAAGAAAGTGCAGACTGATCATAGGCATCTGCCCCCATAAAAACAAAACCATTAGTACCATCTATTTCAGACACGTTAAAAACAGCAGGAAAACCACTTGTTTTTCCAAAAACTACATACGTAACTCCTCGTTCTGCTCCTAATCCATCGTTACGAAATGGATCACTAAACATCAAATCATCTATTCCATCATTATTAATATCTCCAGCTGTACTAACTTGATATCCAGAAAACTGAAAAACACCTCCAGGAATATCATTTGCTATTCTAAATCCATTAGTACCATCTAATAATGCGGTATCCAGATTTGGAAGAAAATCATTTCCTTTTCCAAAAATCACAAAAACATCTCCAGGAAAATTACCTCTTTCTCTTCCGCGCGAGAGGTTCATATTATATGCTTTGCCAGGCGCTCCTACCAAAAAGTCTTCCATTCCATCTCCATTTATATCCCCTGCTCCTCTTACATCATAACCTGCTTCTCCTTTTATTTTATTTCCATCTATTTGAAATCCATTACTACCATCTAAATCATTTGTACTAATTGCAGTAGTAGTACAATCTATTGGAGTTACAGGAGGTCGAACTGTAACCAAAAAGGAACAAGTTTCTGTATTTCCATTTTTATCCGAAACCGTTACTATTACATTAGTGTCTGCTGTAAATACAGTTCCTTGTATAGGAGTTTGTGTATATGTAAAATCAAAAATTGATGTGCAATTATCGGATGCTCGTAACTTTAAAAAATAATTAGGCAGTGTAGAGTTAACAAATAATGTTTCTGAAGTTAAGCAAGTAAGTATCGGCTTATTCGTATCTACACCTTTGGTTACTATAAATGTACAACTATCACTATTAGAGCTTGTATCAGTAGCAGTCATAGTAATTGTCATACCATCCACAAAAGCAGATCCTGCTACTGGGCTCTGAGTAACGACCGGGCTCGGATCCATATTATCTGTAGTTGTTACTAGACTTCTATAATCAGGGATTATAGAAGCACATGGCAACTCTTGATTTGCAGGACATATAATTACAGGAGGAGTGGTATCTACACTTGATAATGTAGTAACATTATCAATATGATATATTTCTCCCTTGTTACCTGCTGCATCTTCTAAAAACAAATACACATCATACGTAGTAGCTTCTGCTAAAGAAGAAATTATCTCCTCAATATCTGTATTAGCAATATTCATCAAAAAGTTACCATTAGCTACTGCACCAACTCCCCCTGTAATACTGTTATGATTTACAGTAATAGAAAAGTTACCCGGAAAAATAGCATACTGTACCCTACCTGTTTCGGGGCCATTAACAACCAGATTAAATCCAGAAGTCGTTTCATTAATAACTTGTGGATATGTTGTATTTAAAGGCATTGCATAATGATCTCCTCCAAAAATAACATAAGCCTCTCCTGTTATACTGGTGCTTCCTTGCGGAGTAGTAAATGGATTTCCAATAATAAAATCAGCAATTCCATCTCCATTAATATCTCCATTACCACTTATTGGTCTTCCAATATTAGAGGTTCTAAATCCATCAATTACAAAACCGTTCATCCCGTTTAAAGTCGTTTCATTTATTGGATTAGGAAAACCGGTGGTACTACCAAAAATGATATATGCATTACTACCAGACCCTGTACCATATACAGATATAAAATCATTAATACCATCTTGATTTATGTCTCCTATAGAGGTTGATGTTAACCCTCCTGGTAAAGTAAACCCATAAGTACCATCAGAAATACTACTTAAAGGAATATGCCCAGGAAATGGGTCAGTTTGTTCTTTACCATAAATAGCTGCTTTTTCTGAGAAAAAATCATCAATACCATCTCCATTAATGTCTCCTAGAGATCCTGTAAAAGCTAAGAAATTACCCCCTGTATGATCGATAGTAAACCCTTCGGTTATAGACATTGTTTCTAAATTAATTTGTGGTTGAAATGTATTTCTTCCATAAATTAAATGTGTCCTTGGAGGGGCTCCAGAACCAGATGACCAATCTCCTATTACAATATCATTAATCCCATCCTTATTAATATCTCCTGCTCCTCCTGCTAGAAATGCAGGTATCGAAGAGTTAGAATACGATTGCGTTTGAAAACCATTAGCCCCATCTAACCACGAGGCATTGATTATTGGAGGGAAATTTGTGCTTCGCCCAAAAACAATCCATGCCCTACTAAAATTAGCTCTACTGAGTATAAAATCATTAATCCCATCTCCATTAACATCCCCAAGAGCTCCTACTTCATTTATTGTTCTACCATCTTGAATCAAAAAACCATTAATTCCGTCTGCATAACCAATATTAAATGTTGCACTAAAAGGAGTAGTTTTTCCATAAATAACCATTGTATCTCCTGAAGACACAATAATAAGGTCATCTATAGAATCACCATTAATATCCCCTACCCCTTCAACAGAATTACCCATACGGGTACTACCAGCTACTCCTTCAACTGCAAATCCATTTGTACCATTAAGAGTTGTTATATCAAAAGAAGCAGGAAATCCTGTGTTTGTTCCAAAAATGATATAAGCAGCTCCTGCAAGATTTAATCCATTTATATCTGCATTATTTACTCCTATACCTATATCTTCAAAACCATCGTTATTAATATCGCCAATAAATTTAGTTTCTGCTCCAAATTGAGATTGAGGATCAATTCCAGGAATCACAAAACCATTTATTCCATTTAATGTAGTAACATCAAAATTTGAAGGATAGAATTGTTGTGCATTAACACTACTAAGTTGTAGGTAAAAAAACGTAAGTACTATTACTATTTTAAGAGCACAAATATTTTTCTTTATGTTTTTCATATTTCAAAAAAATTAATCTACCACAAAAGTACTTCTTGACTAGTTTTAAGGCTTACCTATAAATAGGGTTAAATCAAAACCGCTACCTCCCTGTTTTCAGGGTGCTCTTTTTCACTAGAAAAGGTGTTTCTATAACTGCACATATCTCACATCTTTGCAGTGTAATTTTTTTGATAATCATACTAGCATAGCATGTTATTATAAATCAGAAAAACATAAACAAAAGAGAAAACAAATACTAACCCTTTAAATTTAGAAACTATGACGTGGGGAATCACATTAATTTTATTAAGTATTATCGCAGTACCATCTTTATTACTATCTAAAAAGCCAAATGCTAAAGAACTTTTAGAAAAAATCGAGCCATATCAAGGATGGATCGGACTTATATTTTGTATTTGGGGTATTTGGGGTGTTATAACCGCTATTTTAAATCTTGGATGGTTAACATCATACCCTATATGGTGGATTACATTATTAGCAGGAAACGTTATCGAAGCTGTATTAGGATTTATGCTAGGTTTTGGTTTAATAAACAAATTCTTTTTATCTAAAAACGAAGCTGCAAAAGAAAAAGCAAATCAAATAAGAGAAAAACTAGCTCCAAAATTAGGGAAATTAGGAGTTCTAGGGATTATTGTAGGTTGCTGGATGATAGTAGCTTCTTTCCTATTCTTTATATAATATGCTATAGAAAAGTATCTAACAAAAAACAAAATATATGATCATATTTGGAACTAGTAATTCGACTATTCATCCTAAGAAATTAGAAGACGGAAGTTGTCCATATTGTAAAACTCAAGACAATATGTGGATACAAGGATATCATAAATATGTTCATATATTTTGGATACCATTCTTTTCTATCGGAAAAAAAGTATACATGGTCTGTGGTCACTGTAAAGGTGCTTTTGAAAAAACAGAGATTCAAGACCAAAGATTGATACAGAGTTTTCAAGATGGTAAGAAAAACCAAATAAAAACTCCTTGGTATCATTTTATAGGGCTTATGTTATTAGTAATGGTTATCTTATTAATTTCTGTTACTCCATATTTAACAAACACACCTTAAGCAAAACCAAAAAACCTTTATACATGAAAAAAATTATTTTTATAATACTTGCCTGTATGTCTCTATCCTCAGCAGTTTCTCAAGAAAACACTAAAACATTAACTATAGTAGGTGAATCTAAAAAGAAAATAGAAATAGGTAGTTACAATCTTACTGTCTCATTAAAGGAAATTGTAACAGATGGGTATCAACAACATGAGCCTAAAAGTCTTTCTCAGGTTAAACAAATATATACAGATAAGCTAAAGGCTATAGGTGTTGATTTTAATAATTTTCACAAAAACTTTGCCTATCAATTTTACTCTTCTTATTCTGAAACCAATGATGTAGCCTATTTTTATTTTAATTCTACTTCTCAAGAAGAAATTAAAAAAATTATTGATATAAAAATGAATGGCTTAAACATTGTACAAGTAGAGATCATAGCCAAAGAAAAAACAAATGAACAATTAGCTGATTTAACACATATTGCTATAGAAGATGCTAAAATAAAAGCATCAAAAATAGCAACTAATCTTCATAAAAAACTGGGAGATATAATAAAGGTTGAAAATACTAGTACCAAAGAACAATACATTGATATGTATAAACCTGAACAGGATCAAAAGCACTATGTAACAGTGACCTTTACTATAGAACAATAATTTAATTAATTAATACTTAAACTTTAAAAATGAAAACAAAAATTTTAATTGTAATCGCAATCTTAGCTTTCGGAACCACTTTTAACACTAGTGCTCAAAAACTAAAAAAATTCGGTAGTTCTATCGAAAAAAAGATAGGGCCTAAAACTATAAAAGTACCATATACAGATATTGTTTCTTACCTTGGATATGCTGCATCTGGTAATGAAGATGAAGTAAAAGACGGAAAAAAGTTTTACTACATCTATCTTTGGGTACCAGCAGTAGCTCCTGAACTTGGAGTAAGAATGATGTCTCCAGTTGGTAAAACTAAAGTCAAAAATGCTACAAAATCTGCTGCTTATACAGAAAATGCTAGTTCTGAAGAGTATTTCGATACATACATTACATTAGAGCGTTCTGACATTATCAGCAAAGATAACATTAGCGAAGATGCTGTAAAGAGTGCTAATTGGGTAACTCTAGAGCGTAATGATGATAGTGGTGAAATGCCAAAACAACCAAGTGGAAGCAGTTATAACTCTTTATTAAGATACAAAAGTGAAGCTAGTAACCCTACCAAAGCTCTTACTGTTGGATTATACCGTATTGGATTTACAACATACAAAGCTGGTGAAGTAAAAGGTACTTTCTTAGCAGAAGTTGCTGCTCCAATCAAATTACCAGGAGTAGTAATGGCAAAAACAATTGAAGATCTTAAAAAAGGTTTATAAAATTTATCTCAATTTTATAACAAAACGTATAAGTATTCCTATGTATTCTTTTATTAGAATATGTAGGAATATTTTTTTGTATAAAACTCTATAAAGGTAGTTTTGATTTCATTTTTTCTACGATATTATATGCTGCAGGACAGATAGCAATATTTTTTATCGTTAAATTAGATATTTGCTGAAATTTTTTACGGTCTGTATGCGGGTACTCCCTGCAAGCTTTAGGTCTTACCTCATAAATAGAACAATAATTATCACTGCCCAAAAAAGTACATGGTGTTTGTTGTAATATCAAATCTCCTTCCTCATCTGTTTGTAAATATTGCTCTTCAAATTGTCTGGATTTTATTCTCAAAAATTTAGAAATACGATCTACATCTTTATCCGTAAATAATGGCCCTGTTGTCTTACAACAATTAGCACATTGTAAACAATCTGTATTACGAAACTCTTCCTCATGCAAATCCTGCATTATCTGATCTAGCTTTTTAGGTGGCTTTTTTTTAAGTTTAGCAAAGAACTTTTTGTTCTCGTTATGTTTATCTTTGGTCAGTTTTGGTAATTGATCTATAAATTCCTGCATATTGCAAAAATAGAATTTTTTAAAATTATCCTTAGCTATTTTAGAGATAGGATTAATTAATAATTCTTCAAGCATACCTCTGGGGAGTTTATCTCTATCTATAAAGAATTAAACAAGTGCCTTAAAAAACAAATATAATGCGTATGAATACAGACATTTTTGGAGAAGCTATTAAAGATTATTTTAACAACCAATATACCGAGGATATTGTAGTGCAGGCAGATGATTTTGACGATGACCATATCCCCATCCCCTATCTTTTTAGATCCTATCCAGAAATGCCTAAAGTAGAACAAAAAGCATTAGACACAGCATTTGGAAAGGTATTGGATGTAGGTTGTGGAGCCGGAAGCCATGGTTTATACCTTCAAAAAGAAAAAAAATTAGACGTTACAGCTATCGATATCTCTGAAGGTGCAATAGAAACATGTAAGAAACGAGGGTTAAAAAACGTTTATATTCAAGATGTTTTTAAACACAATTCAGGTACCTATGATACTATTCTTTTTTTAATGAATGGTAGTGGTATTATTGGCACTTTAGATCATATCCATAGATTTTTTAATCATATAAAAACGCTATTAACACCTGGAGGGCAAGTTTTAATGGATTCTTCAGACATATCCTATCTTTTTCAAGAAGAGGATGGTAGCTTTTGGATAGATGCTTCTGCAAGATATTATGGCGAAATGCGTTATATACTAAAATATAAAAAACAAAAATCAGAAGCTTTTGATTGGTTATACATCGATTATAATACTTTACAAAATGCCGCCAATGCTAATGGTTTTTTATCTGAGTTGTTGATAGAAGGAGAAAACAATGATTATCTAGCCCGGTTTACTTTAGCTAATTAAGCTAAAAATAGCATGGTATAATCTTTGTTACTAGAAATTTTAAAAAAAAGAAATCCTGTGCATACTATAAAACTTTTAAGCTATTTACTTATCTGTTCTTTTATCCTGGTAGGGTGTTCTGAAGATGATAATGTTACTTTAGATACTTTACAAGCAAACAACAAAAAGCCTTTAGGGACTTCTGCTAATGATTTATTAAGTGAAATCAACTTTACCAGTTTAAGCATAGAAATTGTATCTGTACAAGGTTTTGAACCCACTACAACTGCGATAGATAGATTTAAGCAATTTTTACAAGAGCGTTTATTTAAACCTGATGGAATAACTATTACGCAACGTACCATACCTTCTTCTAACAAAACACCTTTTACTATCGAAGAAATCATAGAAATAGAAAATAACAACAGAACAGTATTTAATCAAACCGATGCTGTTACCGTTTTTATATATTTTGCCGATGGTAGTAAAGAACAAGATACTGAAGAAAAAATCACATTAGGTTCTGCGTATCTTAATACCTCCATTGTTATTTATGAAAGTACTATTCGTAAATTAAGTTCTCGTCCTAATGCCCCGCTACTATCTACTATAGAAACTGCAACTTTAAATCATGAGTTTTCTCATTTATTAGGTCTAGTAGATATAGGCTCTCCTAAACAGACCAACCATGTAGATACAGATTCGCAAGGTCATTGCAATATTGCCAGTTGTTTAATGAGTGCTGCTATAGAGTTTGGAAACGGTGCCATGGGTTTAGGGGATGATATTCCTAAATTAGATGTACAATGCATAGCTGATCTAAGAGCTAACGGTGGTAAATAATAAACTATATCTACTTTCTTTACTTGTTAATTTTTCAAGTTTGGTTTTGGTAAATTTTACATCCTTATATACAAAGTAATAAATACTATCTAATACACCTTCTCTCCATTTACATAGGTTGCTTTTACTTTACTATTTGGTATCTGATCTTCTTCGATTTCCATAATATTATCTTCCAGAATTATAAAATCGGCAAACTTATCTGTAGTTATACTTCCTTTTTCATACTCTTCAAAATTACTATATGCTGCCCATAAGGTCATGCCTTTTAAAGTTTCTTCTCTGGTAAGTGCATCTTCCTTTTGAAAACCACCTTCTGGATATTGTTTTAAATCTTTACGAGCTACTGCTGCATAAAAAGTATAAAAAGGGCTTACATGCTCTACAGGATAGTCTGTTCCTAAAGCTAATTTACCTGTTTTTTCTAGCAGTTTTTTATATGCATACGCTCCTTTAATACGCTCCTTACCTAATCGCTCGTCTGCCCAATACATATCACTTGTTGCATGGGTTGGCTGTACACTCATTACTAAATTATTATTAAGGACTTCAAATTCTTCTGGAGCAACTACCTGAGCATGCTCTACACGCCACCTTCTATCCGATTTATTTTGCAACACCTCATAATAGGTTTTCATAACCACTGCATTTGCAGAGTCTCCAATAGCATGGGTATTCATTTGAAAAGGAGAATTTGCTATTTTTTTTGCAAGTGTTTTAAAATCATCGATACCAATTACCATAGCACCAAAATGATTTTCTTTATCTGTATACGGTTGCTTTAAAGTAGCTCCTCGGGATCCCAAAGCTCCATCTGCATATACTTTAAAAGAAGAAACATTAAGCTTATCTGTTTTATGTACTCCGTTCTTTAAATAATATTCTACATATTCTGGCGTATTACTTACCATAGCATACATCCTAATCTTTAATTCTTCAGCTTTTTGCAAACTATCTATTAATGCAATTACATCAGGACTTAAACCAGCATCATCTACTGTAGTTAACCCATAACTAAAATTAATTTTTTCGGCATCTTTTAATGCTTGTATTTTCTCTGACATTGGAGGATCTGGAATTATAGCTTGTATTAACTCCATAGGATTATCAATAAGTACCCCTGTTAGCTTTCCTTCTTTTTGAAGAATCTCCCCTCCTGTTGCTTTAGTTTTTATACTAATATTAGCCATATCCAATGCTTTCTGGTTTACCAACATTGCATGACCATCTACACGAGTAATTGCAACTGGTGTGTTAGGAAATAAGCTATCTAACACATCTTTTGTAGGATACTCTTTTGTCTCCCAATCATTTTGATCCCATCCACGTCCTGTAATAAAAGAAAGATTTTTTTCTTTTTGAAAAGTAATAATACGCTCTATTACCTCTATATAACTAGTAGTTCCTGTTAAATCTATTTTTTGTTGCTGTAATCCTAATCCATAAAAATGACAATGAGCATCTATAAACCCTGGTAGGATAGTTTTACCTTGTGCATCTAACGTATCGATAGCTGTATACTTTTTTAAAATCTCTACCGTACTACCAACTTCAATAAATTTACCATCTTTTATCGCAAAAGCTTCTGCTTTAGGATTAGAATCCTCAACGGTATAAACATTCCCATTTATGACCAACAGATCTGCTTCTATAGGTTTTTGACAAGAAACAAATGTTATGATAACTAGTAATATTATTGATATACTTTTCATTAGGATATATTTTTAATGCTCTAAATGTATATATATCTAACTAGGTACATCGTTAAGGTTTTCTTAATATAAGCTGTTTTAAGTTTTTATCTGGTTTTCCATAAAAATCTAATTTAAGGATCGTATACCTTAGAATTGAAAATATTATATAACCAACATGATAGTGTAATCAATAACCTCGAAGAATTAAACTCTACAATGTGGCTCAAATATTCAAAAAATCATAAACGCTTTTGCTCCTCTGTTTTATTACTTTTTTCTTTTACAAGATCTCCTCCTAAATGATAAAGCAAAGTGAATCCAACTCTTCTTGAATCAGGTTTAGTATTGTATCTGTAATCGCTAATTTCACTTAGAGAATACGCTTGATAACGATTGGTATTAAAAATGTCGCTTATAGTAAGTTGTGCAACCAGTTTCTTATTAAGAAATGACTTTTTGATACCAAAATCGATATAACCAGTAGGTTTTGTACTGTAGACGCCAAGTAATTCAGAAGAAAACCAATGGCTAGAAAGATTGATTACATATTCTTTTGGTAAAGATATTTCCTGTTGTAACATAAGTGTTGTCGCCCATTTTGACAACTCTTTTTTACCTGACAACTGTGATACGGGATACGCAGTATAGCTAATGTCTGAAAAGAAAAGTATATTCCAAAATGAGTTTATTTTAAATGGTGTTGATATTGTAAAATCATAACGATGGCGACTCCCAAAGTTATCGCTCTGACTTTTAATTGTTGCCCCATTATCATCTATTGACAGTCTTTTGCTTATGAAATTAATACTTTGGTTATACATAGCAGAGAAAATATACTTGTTTTTTAGGCTATAGGTAAGTGAATAAACCCAAGCTAATTCGGGAACTAGATTAGGATTTCCAGAAAAATAGAAATATTTGTCGCGGTACCATCGTACTGGGTTTAAATCATTATATGATGGTCGGTTTATACGTCTACTTAATGAAAAATCTACTTTATTATCTTCATTGATAATCTGTCCTACAGAAAGCGAAGGAAATAACTTGGTGTATTGCCATTTATTGACAATGCCTTGATTCTCGGTATAACCTTCAGCACGAGTTTTTTCGACGCGTACACCAGCATCAACAGTAGTTTTATTTAGTTTTTTTGAACCCGATATATAAGCTGCAGCAATACGCTCTTCGTATTTAAAATGATTGCTTAGTCCTTCTATTTCCACATAATTTCCCGACTGCAACGAATCAAAACGAAATTGATTATCATTTTCTATTTGAGCATATTTTACACCAGTTTTAATAGTGTAGTTTTTAAAAGGTAAATCGGCATCTACTTGAGTAGAAATAATTTTGACAGATCCAGGTTGGTGCGACTTAAGGACCTCTGTACTCTGCTTATTGTGGTTTGCATCATAATTATTTGTTTTCAATAATCCATCTGAATAATTACGATAGGACGTATAATTGGCATCGGTAGTTATTTTTTTACCCAAAGAATCTATATCAAAAGTGTACCGCATACTTATTGCATCGTAGTGATAAGGCTCGATAATTTTGTTTTCTGAAAGGGTATAAGACTGTAGCTCTTCTAAATCATCAACCTTATTTACTGTAGAGTAATTGAAACTTTTAAAATCATCAAGATACCCATGGTAGTTTATTCCAATATTGTGTTTGGGCAAAAATTGCCATTCGGTTCCAAGCCGCCACGTATAATATTTAATTTTATAAATATTTTCATCTTTTCGATTGATCATCAAAGTATTTCCTTGTTCGTTTATAGTATTTCCGCTCGTACTTTTGCGAGAATTATGTGGTGTATTGTAATCAAAAGAGCCATACAGATTTATTTTTTTGGTACGAAGGCTTACTGATATGTTTTCGTTAGTCATCCAATATTTTCCTTTTGAAACAGCAGCACGCAAATCTACAGCATAGCCTTTTTTTAGCTTTTTTTTAGGTATAATATTAATAATCCCTGCATTACCAGCTGCATCATATTCTGCCGTAGGTGATGTGATCAGTTCTATTTTATTAATATCTTCTGCACTCATCCCTTTTAATAAATTTGTCAACTGGCTTCCTGATAAATACGTCATTTTTCCGTCAAGCATTACATTGATACCAGATGCTCCCCTAAACAAGATATTATCGTTTTGCCCCACACTTAGGCCTGGCAATTTTTTAAGCATATCAAGAGCTGTCTGCCCTGTTGTTAGTGCTGAGTTTTTAAGATTGAAAGTTAATTTTCCTTTATCGACCTCAACAAGGTTTTCTTTTAGGGTTACTACCACTTCGTCTAATGATTGTGGATCTTCCTTCAATATTATATTAAAATTTGTTTGATCTTTTACTTCTTTTTCTTCATTTGTCATTCCCATGTAGGAAAATACCAAGACACTTCCTGTAAAGGTTTTTATAGAATACTTACCGTCCAAATCAGTAAGAGTACCTTGATTAGTTCCTTTAATATAAACATTTACGCCAGGTAAAGCTTGGTTTTCGATATCGGTAACTACTCCTCTTATGTCTAATTCTTGTGAAAAAATAAAACAAGGAAAAAATCCTAAAAAGTATAATATGGTTATTTTGATATAGGTTATCATAATTATAGCTTGAATAATTAAAATTTGTTTTCAATTTCTGCAGCTTCTAGCATTAAATAGTGAAGATCTGTGTTCTTTATAAAAGGTTTTAACAGATGGCTTCCAGGGCCATACAAAGCTAATTCAACGTAATCTGCAGAATGTTGCATACTTATCCAGCCTACAGAATTATGTTGTTGCTGGATTTTAGCTAAAACCTTAAAGGGAAGGTGTCTCGGGTTGTAAAGTCCATCTTCTGTTTGTAGAGTAGTGTAATAACTTAATAGTTGCTTACATTCCTCATCGGTAAGGGCAAAATTCTGGGCAAAGCGTACCCTTTCTTTTATTTGGGATATAGAAGTTTCTTTACTAATACCATTTAAAATCCATTCATTGGTGTGTTTATATCTCTGAATGGAATCAAAATTATTATTTGCTTCTTTTCCATAAATAATCCCTGGATTCGCATTGCCGTGATCTGTGGTTATAATAACAAGTGTTTGCCTATCTTGATGTGCAAAATCCATAGCTACTTGTATCGCTTCGTCATGAGCTACTTGGTCATAGATAAGACCTGCTATATCATTACCGTGTGCAGCCCAGTCTACTTTTCCTGCTTCTACTTGTAATACAAAACCCATAGGGTGATCTTTCATAGCTTCAATGGCTTTTTGGGTCATTTCGGCAAGCGTGGGTATTTTTTGAACTAATTCTCTATTACTATCTCTATCAATTGAGTAAGGAAGCCCTCTATCTTCAAACACTCCTAAAATAGGTTTGTTAATTGAAGCAGAAAACATATCGTTTCTTGTCTTTACAACTTCATATCCATTTGCTCTGAAAACTTTGTACATATTCTTTTTATCTTTTCTCTTATCTGGAGAAAAGTAATTGTTTCCACCCCCCATCATGACATCAAATTTTTGCTCTAAGTATTTTTCGGCTATTTCTTCTTGAGTATTTCTGGATTTGGAGTTTATACAAAAACCAGCTGGGGTAGCATGGGTAATGGGAACGGTAGTAACACAACCTGCCTTTTTACCTGCTTGTTTAAATTTTTGCCAGATAGGCATGTGCTCTTCTCCATTTTTACTTACATTCAAAGAACCGTTGTCAATACGAACACCTCCTCCCCAAGAAGAACTTGCTGCGGCTGAGTCTGTAACAATAGAACTGGCAGAAGCCATATCCATTAAGGCTCTGCTTACCTTGTTATCTTTGTACAATTGTAACCAATTAGAGCATTTAGCTGTCTTTCTTGAAAGGTAAAGATCGACCATATTCAAAGTACCAATACTCATTCCATCACTGACAATCATGATAATGTTCTTTGCTTTTTTGTTTTTATCTTCAATATCATATTGAATCGTATTTGCTATACTACTGAAAGGGTGTAGTAAAGTTGTTCCCAGAGTGAGTAGCGATCCTCTTTTAAAAAAATTCCTTCTGTTCATTCTTCTATATTTTTACAAACTATATCTCAAGCTTATTCCTGAGTAGAAATTATTTTTTGGCGCAGGATCGTAATACGCCCCAAAAGAAGAGTTGTACTGATGGCTTGCATTATATTCATCGTTTAACAGGTTATTTGCCCCAGCATATACGTCAAAATAAAGATTCTTAGACAGGTTTTTTTTAAACCCAATTTTTGCATCGAGCAATCGGTAAGAGTTATCGGTAACTGTATTGGCATTGTTAAGGTATATTTTGTCATAATAGGATAACGTACCATTAAAATAGAGACCCAGTTTGGTCAAGATATCAGTCCCCAGCACAAATGTATGAGGGTGTATTCCTGGTATGTCTTTACCATCAAAGTTTATCTCATTTACTCCCCCTTCTTCATTAACGTCTACGGTATTATAGGTTTCGAACTTGTGGTCCATATATGTATAGCTACTAAATATGCTGGCTCTTGATAGGATATTTTTGGGATTTTTTACCAATACGTATTCTGTTTTCAATTCTATTCCTTGACGGTCTACCGCCCCCGCATTTTCGCTTACGACAAGCTCTATCCCTTCTAAATTGCTCACTATTCTGGGAAGTATAACATCTTTTACATCCAATCGGTAAAGTACCATATCAAAAGACAGTTTGTTTTTAAAAGTAGTACCTCTTATACCCAGTTCCTTATTCCATCCTTTGGTCGATTCGAGATTAAAGTTTACTTGGGTACCATTATTATCGATGGCGGCTCTAGGTGGCGGGGTAAAGCCTTTACTTACATTAGCATACACAAAAAAGCTATCATTTATTTTTTTTGTAAGGGCTATACGCGGCGAAAAATCATTGACTTCTTTAGAAAATCGAGGATTTTCAAGTTCAATAAGTCGTTCCTGAAAGTCTAATCTAAAACTGTTGTAGCTTGCGCCAAGTGTAAGAGTAAAATTTTGAGGAAGCTGCATCTCTAGCTGACTAAATGCCAAGAAAGAGCGATCTGTAGTGGCTCTCGCACTAATGATTGGACTTTCAAATCCATTCCCATGTTCATTAACATCATTAACTCCCCGCGTATACTCTCCTCCAAAAACCCATTGAGCATCTTTTCCGAAAAGCCCTTTAAAATGATAAGTAGTGGCTGTTCTTACCGAAAAAGCTGTAGTAATACTCCTGTCTGCCGCTATGAAAAAGTCATTGCCGATAAGAAAATCACCTTCATATACTTGATAACTGAAAGAGGTGTTATTTTCCCATCGGTTGTTAAAACGATAGGTATGTGCAGCTCCAACCAACAAGTTTTTTCCTCTCAATCCATTATCCAATTGAGGAGAGAAATTAGGTTGTCTTGGGTTTTCGGTTACTTGCTCTGCTGTAAGATTTCCAGGTATGCCATAACTACGGTCTACATATTGTGCAATAAAAGAGAGATTCTGTTTTTCACTAGGAAAAAATCGTGCATTTAGATTGATAAATTCATTATCCGATGCAGCTTCATCGCGATATCCATCTGTATGTACCTGAGAGTATTGTAAACGAAGGTCACTCTTTTGCCCTCCTGTCGCAAAAGTAGCCCCATAGCGGTGCGTTCCATAACTTCCTCCCAGAGCATCGGTTTGAAAACTTGTTTGATTGTATGTAGGCTTCCTGTTTTCCAAAAGTACCACTCCACTTAAGCCGGCTCCATAGATACTTCCTGATGGACCACGAACAATGTTCATACTTTCAATACTACCAAAATCCAATTGTCCTAGTGGGACACTCCCACTTGCCAAGCTTATGGGTATACCATTCCAGTAGGTTTTATAATCATCGGCATGTCCTATCTCACCCAAGTTGCCTCCTCTTATTTTAAGTGTGTATCGCCCAATGGTGGTCGTTTCTAGTTTAATTCCTGGCAAAGTATTAAGTACCTGTTGGGGACTTAATGCATTATATCTTTCAATATCCTTGATTCCCAAGTTACCAATTGCTGATGGAGTTTCAATCAATCGCTTACTGGTTTCAAATGCGGTTACCACCACCTCTTGTAGATTTTCGGGTTGTTCTTTCAGCCTTATAATCAGATCCTGAGGTGCTTCATTAAATAGTAACAGCACTGGTTTGTATCCTACAAAAGATACATTTATGTTGATAGGAAAATTTATATCCATTAATGTAAATTCTCCTTCTTCATTGGTCATTGTACCAAAATCGGTATTAGCCACTTGTACCGAAGCTCCAACTAGTGGAAAATTGCCTTCTCCGTTCATTATTATACCCTCAATCGTATTTTGTGCTGCTAGGTTTTGGATTAAGAAAAGTAATATAAACCCTATCCCTAATATATTTTTTGTCATCTTGTAAATTATTTATTGAATTATAGAGTACTCTTTTTTTGTTCGTAGCTTGTATGTAATTATAACTATCACAAGTACGATACTGGTTAGCAACAGAACACCCCACAACCTATATCCATTGATAATACTTTTATCTGATTTATATTGAAATATTGGTAATTTGGAAAAATGCTCAGAAGTGAAAACTTGGTTATTATAGAGTAATGGCATAAAATAATCTCTCCATTCGTTAGAAAAATTTAATATCTGTTGCCTATAATTTTCATAATCTGCTTTAGAGGTACCTGCCCTAGTATTTAGGTCTTGCTGTACCAAAATGGCAGGCGAAAGCCATTGTAATTTATTAACCCATTTTTGCCTTTTAGCAAGGTTATTATCAAACTCAGACAAAAGTGGTTGTAATTCTTCTTTAACTATTTTCTGTGATGCCATATAACTATGCCAAAATGATTTGGAATTAGCATCATTATTTACTGCATATTCAGGGTGATCCCGCAGAAAATTATCCAATATTTGATCTTGTTTTTTTTCTGCTTCAGACTTATGCTCTCGCATTTCATTTATGAGTTGGTTTCTTGATGGCACCGGATATAAGACATCACTTACTTGGTTGATTATGGAAGGGATAAGCAATACAAAAACAATCCAAAACCCGAGTAATACAAATGCATTTTGAGTTGATTTTCCTATTTGTATATTAACCGCAAAGGTCAAACCAAACCAAAAAAGCATATAGATAACACAGGTTACAAAAAACAATACATAACCGTCAAATGATTTTATATCGTTTAATAAAAATGCTACAGTTGTAGCCAATAAAACCATAATTGATATCCAGAACATTCGTATCCCTATTTTTTGAAACACCCATTTACGTATAGAAATAGGCTGGGATGCCAATAACTTTAGAGATCCTCTTTCTCGTTCTTCAGAAAGCACATTATAAGAGAAGGCTATGACAATTAATGGTAATAAATAAACGACTACAAAGGCGAGATCAAAACTCCCGAAGAGTAGTTGAATTGGACTAGCCATTTCGGAAAGGTTAAGGGCAAAATCATCCCCCGAGACCTTTGGTAATACATAGTGGGTATAAATATCACTCTGTCCTACCGACATAAAAGCCATTTCATTGGCTGGCATAGCAGCTACTCGTGGGTTTTGATTTCCTATATTAATAGGGCTTGTTGGGGTTACCCAAGGACTTAAATTTAAATCCTCGCCTTTTTCAATAGCAAGAAGTATACTCAATGTTTCTTTGTCAGAAGTATCTACAACGGTCTGAGCACTTGTAATGTCTGCAGTTCTCTTATCTACTTTTTGTTTTCCGTTATAACTGGCAAAAACAAATAATAATAATAACAATAGCGTAAGCAATTGTATCCAACTGCTTCGCAACAATAGTTTCAACTCGTATTTAAAATTATATGTAAACATTTTAGATTTTGTTTTTTACAGTTAGTAATAAAAGGAAGCTGATTAGCAACCACCCCATAAGGATTACCAATGAGAAGAGTTGTTGTTCTAGGACTTTATTAAGGGAAGGGTGTTCATAATTAAACTTTGGTAGGTCTTTCCAAAAACTACTGTCAACCTTATACCCCCAATCGCCATAACTAGAATTTTTTGCAAAATTATCATTAAGAAACTTTTGGGTAATAATGCGGTAGTTTTCAGTGGCATCTTCAAAATCCCAATGAGAATGGTAATCGGTACGCGAAATACCCATCGATAAAAATCGAGCGGGCAAAAATGGGGATAATATAGAAAGACTTCTATACGTACTAGCCTGACCAGCAAATTGATCCCTTAATTTCTGGTAATGCTTTTGATAGACCTTAGCTTCATGTTCCTCTCCTTTTTGCATTCGAAAGGCGTCGTAATTAAAAGGTAATTGAGCTAGGCTATCTACCTTATATTTTGCTAAGGTCTGCTGTTCCAATTTTTTAGCTTCCTTACTCCACGGATTGTGTCCGTCCAAGCCCTTTTCTTTATCAACCAAAACACTTGTAGTAAATTGTTGTCTTGTAGGGTAGGGATACTTAGAGTCTGCAATATTACCCGTTGCTTTGGGAACTACAAGACAAGAAACAATCCATACACTTAGCATAACTACTAATGCTATGCTAGAGCTTTTAGATAATCTAGAAGTTAATAAAGTAATATTTATAAAGACAGCGTAATAAATCCAATAGACTAACAACAACAAGAATAGAGATCCCCATCCAAAGCCTTCTAAGCCTGATAGTAAAATGCCTGCAATTAAAAAAAGTAGTAGTGTAATTGCAATAATTGGTAAAAACAAGGATAACCATTTACCAAATAGTATGTTATTACTTTTAACGCCTTGGCTTTTTAGAAGTGAAACAGTGCCCAGTTCTCTTTCTTTGGTAAAACTATTGTACCCCATTAATATTATAAGTAAAGGGATAATGAACAGTAAAATAAAATCTGGACTTAACTCTCCAAAACGAGCCAATCCTGTTTGGTCAATAACGGGGCTAAATTGCGCTTCGTTACGTTTATGAGCTTCCATAAAAACAGATGTTCCTGCATATTTTTCTATTCCTTTGTCCAGAAATCCTAATGGATATTGCGGTTTAAAAGCATACGTACCATAATGAGCAGCGGAATGTGGGTTTTTTTCGCCTTGATCTTCCCAATTTTCTCGTTCATGCGCTTCGGAAATTTTATTCTGTTGCTTTATTTTATGGTATTGACTACTACTAATCCATACGGCCATACCTAATAGTAGGATGACAATGCCTCCTGCCAAACGTATTCGTCCGTCGCGAAAAAGCTCTTTCAATTCTTTGATTAATGTATTTTTCATTTTGCCAATTCTTTATAATTCATTGTGTCTAAATAAGCTTTCTCTAATTGAGGAAGTGAGATATCACTGGCGGTAAATTGTTGTTTGAGTTTTCCGCTTTTCATAATACCTATATGAGTTGCTATTTCTTTGGCTCTAAAGAGATCATGGGTTGCCATTAAGGTAGCTACGCCATTACCCTTAAGTTCTTGCAACAGTTCTCCAAATTCGTTACTGGCTTTGGGATCAAGTCCAGATGTTGGTTCATCTAGCAATAGTGCCTTAGCTTGCTTAGCAATAGCAATGGCAATACCTACTTTTTGACGCATCCCTTTAGAAAATGCGTTAGTACGTTTATAAAAAGCTTCTGGTTGTAGTCCAGATTGTATTAAAAGCGACTCTAGTTGGTCTTTTTTTAGTTTTTGACCTCCTATCCCTGAAAAATAATCAAGGTTTTCCATCGCGGTAAGTGTTGGATATAGCATTAAATTTTCGGGGATATAGGCTATGTCCTTTTTTGTTTCTATATTATTTTTGAAAACGGATTTTCCATTGATCAGCGCTTCTCCTGAAGTTGGGTTTATAAAGCCCAATACTAAATTTATAGTGGTGGATTTTCCAGCACCATTGGCACCAAGCAGGCAATAAATTTCTCCAGGTTTCACATTCAAAGAAAGCTGATCTAAGGCCGTAAAATCGCCATATTTTTTTGTTATTTTTTTTGTTGTTATCATTTGTGTAATTATATTTTATGATTTTAACTAATCAATCTTCTAGCTGTCCAACTAGTTTGATCTGTTGCAGAATAAGGGCATCCAATCTACTTCTATCGTTAGGGTTATACCATTTTAACTTTGAAATAGCACTAATAAAAACACTCTTCTTTATTTTTACTTCAGAATAAAAATGAACCGTAGCAATTGCTATGCTTGATACCAGATCAAGTCTAGCACAAGCTTTTCTCCTTCGTATAAACAAAAAAATAGTTTATTTTTTTGATAGTAAATTCAAAATACAACTGGTGTAAATACACCTGTTATTTATGAAATTGAAAATGTTTTTGCTAATAGTAGTAGTAATCTCTGTAGGCTATAAAATGCTAGTATTTATCACAATATCTTCTATTTGAAAAGAATTTTGCGAAAAAACAATTAGGCATAGGCTAAAACATAATACTACACTCATTGTTTTATAAGCATCATAAAAACGCTATAAGACTAGAACAGTTATCCCCGTGTTTAGGGTCATAATAAAACCTAATACTTAAATTGATAAATAGCTATGAATCTTGGCAATATCGATAGTATGCATCTACATCAATCATTGATATACAAGATAAATAAGGTGTTAAATACCGTATAAGGAACTAAATGAGCTAAGCAGTTATGTTGATCAACTTCTTACATAATTAAAATGGATGGAAAACTTATAGTGAAATAGGGGGAGGACGGGAAAAGAGCTGATTGGAAGCTATCTCATTAGAGATAATAAAACTATAGGTTTTGGTTATATCTTTCGGATAAAGATATTCGGCATTATTGATTTCGAAATCCTGTAAGTCATGTGCAATTACCAGAGTTAAATTATTTGTATTAACATGGATACAAATAGCACAATTTACTCCGTTTTTTTCTTCACTTGTATGTGAAAAAACATGAAGCCCTGCCATTTTTACTGTTAAGAAAAGGACAAGGAAGAAAAAGCTTAAGCTATTTTTTAGACTACCATTTTTCATCAAATACAAACTTACTAAAATAAACCAATTGTTATGTTAATATAATCTAAATAAAGGCTAGTGTGTTTATGATCCTCTCTCTGTAATAATTTCCAGTTTAAATAGGGAATTAGAACTACTATAAAAACATCTATAACAGTATTAAATTTTCATAATTCGGTTAAATTGAATCTGTTTAATATGGTATATAGCCATGGTTTTGATTGATAATGGTTTTTTTTTTTGATTTGGGAAAAGAGATGGGATACCTAGTAAATTTTATATCCTACCACTCTACCTGTAGTATGTGTTTTTAAAACAAAAAGTAATTGTAAAACATGGATCTAAATCCTCTTTTATCCCCCTAAACACAAACAATAGCTTGTATTTATACTTTTGATCTTGTAGGGTTGTTTTGTTTGTTATTTAGAATGAGTAAACGAAACTGGAAAACGCCCCGTGTTTTACGGGGCGTTTTCCAGTGCTACTGGATATGCTGCCGTAAAACACGGGGCGACTCCAGTGCTACTGGATATGTTGCCTTAAAATACGGCTAGATTTTCAAGTATCCTTTTTTATTTTATCAGAAAACCTTTAGTATATAAAGTATTCCTAGAGTACTATTTCTAACCTTAATACATTTTTACGCTTATTTTATAATATCAACTTGAGTTCCCTTGTATATTTGAATTTACTGTAGTAAAATATTCTTTTTATACCTCAATTTCAGAATAAATATAAACCGTAGCCCAGCTATGCTTGATACCAGATCAAGTCTAGCACAAGCTTTTCTTCTTCATTGAAACAAAAAAATATTTATTTTCTTTTCCTATAAATTCAAACAACAACTGGTATAAAAACCTATTCTCGTTATAATTTTTTAGGAATAGGTAGGGGTTTTGTAAAATCCTAAAAAAGAATCAATAGCGTCCTAAACGTAAAAAAGAGAAAGGGAAATTTGTTCCTCAAAGTTACCTTTGTGGTGCAACACAAAAAACACCTTTCTCCGATGCTAAATATAACTTTGTTTTCTCAAATAATCAGTAAACTAGATAAATCAAGATTCAAAAAACTAGTTAATTCTCACCAAAGCGACAAACATCAAAAAGGTTTTACTAGCTGGTCTCACTTGGTTTCAATGTTATTTTGTCAATTTGCTAATAGCCAATCTGTACGTGATATAAGTAATGGTCTTCGTTCTG
>NZ_AUML01000054.1 GCF_000430665.1 Aquimarina muelleri DSM 19832
ATTCTGAATACAAAGCAAGACATCCCTTTAACTATTATTTTTAAGACTTTTTATGTCTTTTTAATTCCTGAAGAACTTCTTCTATATGATAGAATTTTTTGTTACCATATACATACGGAGTGAGTTTTAGAACTCCTTTTTTCTGCCATCTCCAGAGGGTTACATATGAAATAGGAGGATTAAATAGTTTTCTTATTTCATCAAGGCTGTAATAATCTGCATCTGGATTAATGAGTTCTACCTCTGTTTTTATATAGGTTTTCATATTATTAAGAGTTAGATTAGATTTTATTCTTTTCTAAAAAGACCAGAATACTTTTTCTGGAATATAAAATTGTACGCCCATGTTGTGAAGCTACTATATGGTTATCATATAAAAGTTTTCTTAGTTTACCAGTGCTTTTGATTCCTAGTAATTGTTTAGCTTCTGTAGCATTTACCCAATCTGAAGTTTGTTCATTTTTTAGAGTCTTATCCTCTTTTTTTACCCTATGCACAACCTCTTCGATTAGTTTGTAAAAAGCTTTTGTTTCGAATACAATGAATTTTCCTTTCATTATGTTTTTTGATTTTAATGAATACTTTTTTAGAACATTGTACTTTGCAAAGTCAATCTTGTTTGTAGATATCTGTTGTAAATGTTAGATATATAATTATGAAAAACAATAGGGTTAACCGCTAGTAGAGCCCATCTAAATTCAGAGCATGGTTTTTAATGAAGCTTAATGTTTTCTAATGTTCCTTAATGTTTCTATATGCAAGTGATTTTTCAGACTTAAAGTTTTGTTAATTTTTTATTTTTAACAAAATAGCCGTTTTATAAAGTGCTTTTTTGAGGGTTTTTAAGAAGAAAAGTGTTGGTGTTTTTATGTAAAAACGTCAGATGGGGTTGGTTAAAGTGCAATAAAGTGTTTTTTAGACTCCGTTTTATCCTTGATTATGTTTACTTTTATTGTAAAGATTTTCGAAATTCTCTTACTCACGGTTCATTTTTAGGGTTAGAATTTGTTAAAGAATTTTCTATAAGACAGCTTAAGTTTAAATCATTATTCTTTACTTTGAATAGTTTTAGACAAAATATGACTGATTTACCTATATATTTAGATTATGCTTCTACAACCCCAATAGATGAGAGAGTTTTAGACGAAATGCTTCCTTGTTTTGATAACATATATGGCAACGCAGCAAGTACAACTCATAAATATGGAGATCTTGCAAAAAATGCTGTTTTAAAAGCTCAATTAAGGATTGCAAATTTGATAGTAGCTGAAGATGATGAAATTTATTTTACTAGTGGAGCTACAGAATCTATAAATTTAGCTTTGAAAGGCACTTATCAAGCCAATAAAAAAAAAGGGAACCATATAATTACTTTAAAAACCGAACATAAAGCTGTACTAGATACTTGCTCCTATTTAGAAGATATTGGTGCTGATATAACCTATTTAGATGTAAGTAGAGATGGTTTAGTTGACCTAAATGAATTAAAAAGTAATATTAAAAAGACTACAGTTTTAGTTTGTATAATGTATGTGAATAATGAAAGTGGTGTTATACAGAATGTAAGTGATATCGGAAAAATATGTAAGGAAAATAACATACTTTTTTTTAGTGATGCTACACAAGCTTTTGGTAAGCTTCCTATTAATGTTAATGATCAGAATATTGATCTGCTATGTTTTAGTGGTCACAAAATTTATGGACCTAAAGGAGTAGGAGGTCTATATATAAGAGAAGGCCTGAAATTACAAATGCAGATTCATGGTGGAGGACATCAAAATAATATGAGATCAGGGACTTTAAATGTACCAGGAATTGTTGGGCTGGGTAAAGCTTCAGAAATTGCCAAAGAGAATATGAAAGAAGAATATGAGCGTATTAAAGAGTTAAGAGATAAACTCGAGAATACTCTTTTAGAGCAAAACAAGATTTGTATTAATGGATCAAAGGATAGAAGAAGCCCTTATATTTCTAATATTCAATTAATAGATCAAGAAGCAGATGATTTTATTATGAGAAATAGAAACAAAATAGCACTTGCTACAGGGTCTGCTTGTAATTCTGAGATTATTGAATCATCACACGTTTTAAAAGCAATGGGTTTGAGTGAGAATGAATGTAATGAGACTATTCGAATTAGTTATGGCTCAAGAACAACACTTTCTTTTATAGAATATTTATTGAGTATTATCTAAACAAAAATTAATTATTGAATTTTTTTATATAATTAATAGCGTTTTCTAGTGTTTCAAAGTTTACATCAGATGATTCTTTACAGATTAAAAAATATTTCTCAAATAGACTATCTGAAGGAGATTTTTCATCTATAAGAATGATAAGCTTGCCTTTCGCTTTCGCATATCCTATTTCTAATGCAAGTCCATAGCCTGAAGGATTATCTTTAGTCATATAACCTAAAAGAATATCGCATTTATCTACATGAAATAAATCCCAAGCAGTATATTTTTCTGATTCTGTTAATTTATGTTCTTCAGGATTGAATAAAATAAAATCACTACTCAGTTCTTTTGTAACTTTTTTTTGCCAGCCTCCCTTGAAGCCTCCTGCCAAATATATTTTAGGTTTCATTTATTTTGTATTGGAGAGTGGTATCCTCATTGCAATTTGAAAAAATCTTTTCTTTCCTTTTTCTAATAAAGGTATTAAGAATAGAAATATAAAATAGATTATAATAAATTGAGGGGTAGTTTTTATAAAATAAAGACCTTTTAAAGATGTAAATAATTGAATAAAAGCTAGTGATATTATTACTAAAAGAATAGTTGAAATATTATTGAAAACAGATGCGCGAAACATAAAGGTATATACTTTTTGATCCATTGATGGATTTCTAGACATTAAAATATTTCTTATTTCATTAATCTTCATTTTGTCGGTGTCCTTGTATCCTTTTTCTTTTAAGAATAATACAGCATTTTTGAAAGTAGCAGATTCTTTGAACGTTTTTTCCCAATGATTATTTTTGTGTTTTGAAAAGTAACTTTCAAATTTCGGAAGTTTTTTTACTAGAAAATCTAATAACCTATCTTGCTTTAATGCTTTAAAATCAGAAAGACTATATACAACGTAACCAAGTATATAAGAGATTATAACTATTAAGTAATCACTGAATTTTTCCCACTCTATTAAAAAGTTGTCTTCTATTCCAATTGAGGGTAATAAACATAAATTAAAAACAATAATTAACAAAAAACCAGGGATAAGATACCCTATGACATCCCATATAAATTCTTTTATATTTTTTATTACATCACCCATTATATAAAACAACTTGCGCAACCAACCCCTTCAGCTTCGATAATTTCATCTCTCCAACTTTTAGAATTACGTTTTTTACTTAGACGTTGTGTGCGTGTATAATGCTCCTTTTTAATAGCTTTAATACGTTTAGGGTTTGATAACTCTTCTAGGGTTTCTTGTTCCATCCAAGTATATCCTTCTTTTTCATATTCTTTAGCTTTAATGTATAGTTTAGGATGATTTTCTAATAGCCATACCCATTCTATTTTTTGTTGATAAAAGCAGAAAAAACAGCCTGAACGACTACGAGAATAATATCCTGTTTTAAGTTCACCATCGATTTCAACTTGATATGTCTTTTTGTTATAGTAGGCGGGTTTTCCTACACCACTATCATCCAGAACTCTATAAATATCTTCTAAGACTAAGACATCATCATTATCTACTAAAGGGAAATAATCTAATTTTCCGACAGGGTAATCAGTAGTTTTCAAATATTCAAATACTACTTTATTGAAAAGTTTAATGTCAGTATCTAATAAAGTGTTTAATTTTTGTTTTAAACTATATTCTTCTGAAATAGGTTTATTTGCAAAATGAATAGCTTCTTCCTTAATATGTTCAGAAGCTAAATCTTTATAATAACTTGTTAGGTTAGCTATGTTTCGATTGTTTAGTATTTCTCTAATGACATCCTCACTCCAAATATTTCTTCGAAAAGGAAATATAGATTGTACATTTTGTTTTTTTGAAATATACCCTTCACGATCTTCGTCTCCTCTTATTCCCACATAAGAAATAGTAGGCTCGTCCCCTATATATTTTTCAAAAGGTTCTAACTTTAGTTTTTTGGTACACCACCTAGCTGTAGAAGAGGGTAAATACCCTCCATATTCTGCTAGAAAATGATCAAAAGTAGTTTGATGCGGTGTCTCTTCTCCAGGTTTTACAGCTACGATTTCCTTTATTTCAGTTCCTAGGTAGCTATTTAGTTTTTCAACTAATTCATAAGTTTCGTCTAGTTCTTTTCCTGTGTCACAAGTATAGTACTCCACAACAAGTTCAGGATGCCTATCTTTTAGATATAAAGCTAAAGCGGCACTATCTTTACCTCCCGAAATCCCTAAAACGTGTTTTACAGTCATCTTTATTTTTTTTGTAATAAGCGTATTAAAGCAGCTGTCCTTAGCTTTTTGTTGTTTTTCAAAAGCGCTTCTAAATCTTTTTCTAAAGATATTAATTCTTTTTGATCGTCTTGAGAAATGATTACGTTTTCAACCTGTCTTTTTCCATCCATATTTGTTAGTTGAACTTGTATAATATCATCCTCTTTTCGATCTTCCTTTAGTTGATGAATTTCTACAAGATTCTCTAAGTTTTTCAAGATTTGAGAAGTGTTATCTAACAATAAGACTTCTTCTTCATCTTTCATTCTATTAATCCCTTTACCTAAAACAACATCTCCTAATGACTTTAACCAAGAATCTCTATCGTCTAGTTTAGACATTATCCTGTTTACTAATGTTTTCTCTTTTATAAGCAGTAGATGAGGTTTTAGACCTTTAAAACGTTTTTGAATAATAGGTTTATAGGTGCTGAATTCTGATTTTTTAATACCTAAGCTCTTTAACATTTTTTCTTCAAAACGATTGAGTAAGTCATCATAAGAAGTTCTTATTTCATATATGGCTTCATTTAGATGTTTTATGAAGTCTCCAAGAGTTTGCTCACCTTCTTTCTTTAAATTTAATTCTTGATATCCTAATCCCTGAGGTATTTCTATTAATAAAGCAGTTTCAGGATCTTTAGCCTGAGCAATCGCATCTCGCAAGCCTTTAGCAGCAGGCGATAGCCGATTGGTTGTTTTAGCATAGTCAGGAAGTCCTCTATAAAATGCCATAAATCTACTAAAAATAGCTATTAAGGAACTTTCTACTTTTTCATTTTCTTCTTGCAGACCTGTAATCTCTTTATATTTATTTAAAAGATTCAGTTTTACCCCCTCTACTTGATATGTTTTCACATAATAATTAGAAGGCTTTTTGTGTACTAAATCTAAAACTTCACTGGTTAGATAAGGTATATAACCTTCATTTTCATGAAACAAAGCAAAATCTTCATTTTTAATGATTAAAAATATAGGTACCCAAAATTCCGAAAATCCCTTTTTGAGTTTTAATGGTGGTTTGGATAAAGATTCATATAGTAAAGAAATATTCTTCTTTATCGTTTTTGCTTCCTCTAAGAATTGTATGCAATGCTTCCATAGAGGGATGAAACTCTCATCATTTGGTTCGCCTAGTAAATAGTGTCCATTTTCTTCTCTATGAATCCCCGTTTCTTTAATTAGACTAAGATATATGGTTTTTTGAGGAGGAAATTTAGTGTCCTCATATCCTAAGTTACTATCTATGGTATTGTCTAATAAGTCTTTGATAAGATGTTTTCTAGCCGTAAGTATTGGAGTACTTAAATGCTGTCTATTGACCATCTCATTGGTGTATCTAGGTATATCAGGATAAGCTTCGTTTGCAACTTGGGATAAAAATTTATTTAAAACTGCTTTAGAAGTAATCTCTAAAATAGTTTCATTATAAATCCAAGTAGTTTTGGAAGTATTATAAAGATCAGTATCTAGTAGCTTTTCGAGTTTATTGACTTCGTATCTTCTTTCTTCTAACAATAGTTCTTTTGCAGCCTTATCATCAGAATGTTTTTTTATAACGTAATCTAGTTTTTCTATTTCAAACAGAGCCGTTCTTAATGTACTAATATTATTAAGTATTACAAAAATTTGAGGATCACTGTTAGCAGATGCTTTTAGAACTTGATTTTTGGTAATAGATTCATTGGAAATAAGATAAACATAACCATCTATTTCTTCTTTGGGTTGAATGATTTCTAGTTCATTAATGACTTCAAATTTGAAGAATCGAGGCGTTCCTTTTTTGTAATAAATACTCTTAGCAGAAATTACTGGTAAATCAAGAAAATAATGTAATCGTTCCGTAATCTCAAATGACGGGTTAATATTGGCAGAAGCCTCTAAGAGTTCTTGTTCGATATCAATATCTGTTCCATCAATAAAGAAATACTTGTTCTTATGATTAAAAAATTTGATGATGCGTTGCTCAACTAATCTGTCAATAAGAATATCTGGATTCTCAATCTCCAACGCATAGGCAGCATAGGCACTCAAGAATTCTCTATCTAATTTACCGAGAGTTTTAGAAAATAAGTTGACTAAACCAATACATTTAATTATTTTAGAGAGCTCTTCAAAATTATCAGTATTCAGCGCATCTACTTTATCTATTGCTTTAAAAATAGTACGCCATACAGGTTTATGAGGGTTGTTGTCCTTATCGTTAAGCTCACTAGTTAGATTTTTTATTAGATAATCAAATACATCAGCGACGTTAAATATATTTTTATCACTATCATTAAAATTTAATAACCCATCCTGTTTATTTGCAGATAAAAATTTGAATAATGATCTTTCATTTTGACCATATCTTTGTAATGCTTGTGTTAAGATATTTACAGAAAGATAATCTAATGGATATAGCTTTTTTGAAATATCAAAATCTAAGTTAGTCGAATTCGATACAAGTTTACTTTGGTTGATTTTATTAAAAAGTTCTTTAAACTCTTTTGGAGATTTCATTTTAATATTAAAATCTTCAATACGTTTAGAAGCAAGAAATAAGAGCTGTTCTATAGGTTCATCAAATGAAATATCTATTAGACGACCTTTTACTTTTTCCCATTCCTTTTTTTGATTTTTTGATAATCCACTTGCATAAGAACCAAAGTTTTGATGGAGTGTTGTAATTACAATAATACTACTATTGGGATCATTAGCAAGTTCAGTAAGCTGTTGTATGAAATAGAGTTCCTGTTCAGGGTTATTTTTAGATGCGTGTTCTAAAAATTTACCGAACTCATCAACAACTATTAATAAGATTTTCTTTTGTAGAGAAAGTTCAATTCCCTTTTGTTTAACTGTTTCTAAGAGTGCTTTATTAGAACTTGATTTTTTAAGATTAAAGGTTGTTTTTAACGTTTCTGAGAAAGAAGACGATTCTCCTATAAGCTTGAGGAATTCGAATTTTTTAACACCATTAAATTGTCCGTTTAAAGGGGCAAAATAAGCGGTGTCATTCGTTAAATTCTTCTCTAGTGCCCAAAGAAAACTGGACTTACCAGTGCCATAAGAACCAATAATACTAAATGAGTGATATCCTGATTGATAGGCATTAATAATTCTATCAAATACATCTAAAGCATTAGGAGTCGTAATATAATGGATATCATTTACGACATCCCTTTCTATGTTAGTTGATGTTGTAAACCTGAGCATTATAATAGTTTTCTAGTATGTTTAATTTATTTTGTTCTCCCTTTATTTGTAATTGTTTTCTTCCTCCATCTTCTTTATAGACCGCAAACTTATATCTATCACAAATTTCAGCAATTTTTAATTCTAGCCCTTCTGCATTACAAGCAAAAATATCGCCTATTTTTTCTTGTATAGCATCAAAAGGAATAGATACTTCGCCTTTAAAAGTATCTAAAATAGCATATAAGAATATCTCCACAGGAATCTCTTCTCTTTCAGTGACTTTTAATTGATATAATCCCTCAGAGGAGCCATTATCAATTTTATCAATTAAGTTTAAATCAATAAAAATAGAAGAAAGATCATCTTCTAAATCTTTACCTCCTCGTTTGTCTAAAAAATAAGTGCGTAAAAAAACTTTGATGTCAGTTTTTAAACTGTTCTCACTAGTATTAGAACCACTTCTTAGCCTTTCTTCTTTTTGAAGATATTTTAGTAATTGCTGAGAAGTAAATTGTGAGTTGATTTTTTGCTTTCTGAAGTCTTTAAAAACTAAAGGGTAAATAGAGGCTATCTCTGTTTTTAATAATTGATAATGAAGTAGCCATAACGTACCTTCATATTCTAAAAAAGGATCTAGTCCATTAACATCATTAAATATAAATTGTGCAAAACTAGTAGTTTCATCTTGTTCATTTTTGATATGAAAAGCTTTTAACCAGAAATCTATTGAGGCAACCATATTTTTTCCAACCCCAAGTTTTACAACAGCATCTTGGTCAGAAATAGTATTATTTTGGATAGTGAAATCAAATCCCTTTTTCAGCCAAAAATGCCTGCAATGAAATGTCTCGTGTCCTGTAAATCTAAGTTTTTTCATTGAAATTTAAATTCTCCTTGTATTAATTTTTTATTTCTCAAATACTCCAGTTTTTCTTTGCAGCAGAGTAATATGGCTTCAGGGTTATCTTCATCCAATAATGGGAAAACAATTTTATCCGTTAAAAATCGTTTTTCTAACTCTTCAATGGGAACATCAAAAAAAGTGGCGAAATTATCTAATAGTGCTCTTTTAGGCAATCTTTCTCCTCGTTCGTATTTGCCCATTGTAGATTGATCTACATCTACGACCGCGGATACTTTGCGTATTGGGAGATGCTGTTCTTCACGTAGTTTTCGTAAGTATTCACCTAATGTTTCCATTAGAATTTGAGATTTTTTTATTTAAGACATTATTTGTCTTTACAAATATAAGGGTATTATTGTTTTGTATTAATAAAATGTCTAAATACTAATTAACACATTATTAATCTTGCCTAAATTCATTTTGTGTTTTACTAATATGTAAAGGGCATACTGAGCCAATAGCATAACCCAATTCTATAAAAAAATCAATGTATCCAATTGAATCATTTGTTGACATCCAAGTAACTGTATCTGATTGATGAGCAATACTATTTCTTATGTCCATAAAACTATCCAATCGTTTTTGACTTTCTGACATTGTTTTATTAGGCTCAATTCCGCCAAAGTAGCTTCTTAAATTTGCTTGTGCAGATATGTCTGTCCAAATATTTTTATAATTTATTTTTTTAAACAATTCTGTAATAACTTTAGTTCGCATATTCATATCAGTAGATGATAAACATTGATAATTTATTCTATCTAGTTTATTTTCATGAATATTACTGTATAAAATTTTTATAAAAGTATCACGAGCACCATCGCCATGATTATATTTTCTAGGATTAGCTATTACTTTAGATGTGTCATTTATTAGTGAGTTTTGAAATTCTTTATTTAGATCCTTGAAAGTTAAATGGGCTTTTGCGACATTGGTAGACGTTTCTTCAAAAATAGTTCTTATATAATTTTCAAATCTACCTGCTATATACAGCATAAGAATACCTGGAATAAAAGTAACACCTGATCTATTCTCTTTAAAAACCTCTTTAACCTTATTAGCTTTTTTTAAATAACTATCACTTTCTTCATTAACTTCTATATTTGGTTCTTTAGCGAAATCTTCTAAAATATTTAATAAAGAAATAGTTTTTTTTATTTCATTTAGATCTTCTTTGTATTTATCGAATATATGTTGCATTAGATATTCAAATTTGTAGTTAGTATTTCTTTTGCTTTATTTACACGATATTTAATATTTTCTATAGAATTACCTCTTGTAATTATTTCCTCATATTCCTTTTCATTAGATAAAACAATTCTTAAGTTTTCTAAAATTACTTCCTTAGGTTGAAGATTATTTAGATCTATATAAGAAAAAGCAACCAACATACTGTCATAAAGGTTTCTGGCTTTTCTAGGTGTATTTAAAATAGGGTTGATTATTGCTTCTTTCCCTACTCTATTGACTAAACCTTCAACAGAATCAATAAATAATTTTTTTAATGATTCTAATTCATTTGCATCTATTATATGTTGCTTACTTTTCATAGTTTTATCTAAAAGAGAGCTCATGGAACCTTCTGTAATAATCCCTTCTTGAACTTCTCTAATTGCAAAAAACCGCAACACTAATTCACAATCTGTCATTGTTTTATATAGAGTGTTATTTTTTAATTTTTTTATAGTGATTGTATCGTCATCATCTGTCGGAATCGGTATATCCCAAATAAATTTAAAGTGCTTATTGCTAGATAACTCCATAATTAAATCATTAAACCTACTTGCATAAATTGCATTTCTTAATTCTTGTCCATTTAATTTTTCTCCACCAGTATTTAATCTATTAAAAAGTATCATTCTTAAATCGTACTTGTCAAAAGCTTTGGATTCTACTAATAAAATAGTAGCACTTATAGTCCTTCTAAACAAAGATCTTTTAGTTTCATCATTAAGATCTGAGAATTTTTTACCAATAAGACTTTTCAGATGCTGCAACCCTTTAAGCTTAAATTCATTTTTAACAAATGAATTTATTGCTTCAAGTCTTTGCCTTCCATCAATGACTTCATATTCGTAATATTCCTTTTCGTATAAAAAAATAGGAGGAACAGGTATATTCATTAGAAAGGATTCTATTAACATTGATTGCTTATTCTTGCTCCATCGAGATCTTCTTTGATAATCAGGTCCTAAATCAATATTCTTGTCAATAGAAGTAATTAAATAATCAAGATTGTAATCTTGATTAGATTTAATCACTCTTAAAGCCTCTAAGTCCGTAGAGTTACCTTGCTCTTCGGTATTAGATTCTAAGTCTTGTGCCTGCCATTCTTGTAAATCATCTTTTGTAATTTCTTGATCGGTCATCTGTTATATTTTTTTAGATATTTTTTTTCATAAAAATAGGTATTTCCCTTTTTAATAAATTTTAATTTCCCCGAAACCCGTAAATGCATTAAATCACAAGAAGAAACTTTAAGTTCTTTTATAGTTTCTTTACTACTTAAGTATTTAGTTTTATCTATTTCCATAATTTGCTATTCGCCTAAGCTTTCAATCAAATCTTTATCTCCAAAATTAATAATAAATTCTGTGTAATAACTGTCAAAGATATCCTGTAAATATTCAGAAATATCTTTAGTTTCAGTAGTACCGTTTTCGTCTTCTTTTACGATTTCAAACTTTCTATTTTTTGTAATTGTATACAGGAACAGCGTATGAAAATAAACAGTAGATATGTATTTAGTTTCTTTTGCTTTTTTTTGTTCCTCGTTAATATTTTTTGATTTCGCTTTAAAGCGAGTAAGAACGTTGCTATCCATGTTAATAAAGATTTTCTCTAACTGATCTCCATTGGCTAAAGGATACATTACCATTTTAGCATCCATTTCATTAGACAAAAGACCACTTACTTCATCCCAAGAAGCAAATCCTTCTATTTTGTTTTCATAGACTAGTTTATATTCTGGTAAACCAGGGTTTTCAAAATCTTCTTCTTTTTTAGGGAGTTTTTCTTTTTTCTGTTGAGGTTCTGCAATACGTACTAATAAAATTTCATCAAAAGAAGGACCACTGCCGTTAAGTGAAACTTTTATTTCTATTTCATCGCCAACAGTAAGATCTTCTTTCCCTTCAGTATTAAAGTCAATTCTAATAGTGCCATTACGTGGACTGCTTTTCTGGATATTAAAAACTTCACTAATCTCTGTTGTAGATCCTTTTTGATCACCATTTTCTGCTTGGTTATTAGAGTAAGAAACAAGTGCAATTTCTAATTCACCAGGA
Organism: Aquimarina muelleri DSM 19832; assembly: GCF_000430665.1. Lineage (GTDB taxonomy): Bacteria > Bacteroidota > Bacteroidia > Flavobacteriales > Flavobacteriaceae > Aquimarina > Aquimarina muelleri. The sequence continues at coordinate 11,795 of NZ_AUML01000054.1, forward strand.
TCATCGGTTCTGTGGAAATAATTATCTTCTACATCAGTTGCAAACTGTATTTGCCGTTCTCCATTTAAGGGAAGGCTTATAGCACTTTTATTTCCTTTTCCTTTAAGATTAAAAAAACTAGGAAAACGCTGAGGAGAAAAAGAGACTTCTTGAGTATTCTTTTTACTACCTTTCTGTTTGTCGTTGTTGTTTTTTGAAGTTTCTGTTTTAAAATCCAATTTAAATGTTTGACTCAATAAACGCATTAAATCGGGAGCCATTCCGATATCTTTCGTAAAGGTTTTTAATAATTCATTAGTGCTGCCTGATTCAAATGAAATGGAGTTTCTGCGCTCCTGATTCAATTCGTATAATGCACTCCCTTTCTTTTTTAATTGCTTAGCAATAAAGTCACGCAGACTTTTAGTTTCTTGACCACCTTTTAAGCGATCTCTTGAGGCCATAAATAACTCTTTTCTAAAATCGTAATCTAAATGCGTGCAGTCTACGTGAATCAGTAGATAGTTTTTTAGTAAATTGAATTGTAAAGATTTTGTAATAAACTCTGTAGTATAATGCCCATGAACTTGTCCGTTCATGGAAAATAAAACGGACATATTATTTTTGAAATATCGATCTCTAATTATTTTTTTTGATTCAGCAATACTGTAGTCTTTTATTTTATTTTTAAATACATATCCCGTTACAATAAGTTTAGTTCCTGAAAAGAGATCATCTGTATACTCTTCCACAAAAGTCTTTTGTAAATAATCTTTCTCCTCCTTTTCTAATCGTCTTTTTAAACCAAAAAGATCTGTTTCTAAAACCTTGTTATTTGGATATCTCTCTTTGGTATCTTTTGTTAACACGGGCAAAGCAGGTTCAAATAAATATTCAGTAAGGTGCTGATTTAATTCCTGAGCAAATCCATATCTTTTGCCAAATTGATAAGAGTATAACTTGATAATAGTACCAGAAGTAAATGTTTTATTGTGTAGTTTTAAATCAAGAGATTCTATATTAAATGAAGGTATCTTGTCATCGATTACTAAATATTCATACCATGTATTTTTGATAGTAAGCTTATCTTCTTTAGTCAAGGGATGTTGTCTGACTAAAGTGAAACCAAAATCGCCTATTTTGTTATAGCGTTTAGAAGCAATTAATTGATAACCGTTTTTTCCACAAAATACAATAGCTCCACTACCACCCATATTATATTTGCCTTGTACAAACGGAATTTTGTTTTTGTTCCCTTTCATAAGAGATAGAAATGTCTCTTCAAACATTTCAGGAGGTTGTCCTTCACCATTATCATAAATGATCACAGCAGTATCATCAGTAGGACCATCTGCAATGATCTGTATTTCTTCTGCTTGTTTTCGTCTATTAGATTGAATGTCCCAATTATTTTTAGGGTAAAATAATGCAACAGCTTCATCCATTGATTTTGGGGCTTCCTTTGATTCAGGATTAATTCCTGCTTCATAACATTTTTTCATAAGCGTGGCATCAATAGAATTGGTTACTTTTTCGATAAGTGCTGCAACTGGTGAAGATTGTTGATTTTCTATAATACCATAATTACTTTCAATTCCTCCTAAATGTTTCCAATTATTATTTTTAAAAACAGAAGGTTTATTATTTATAATTTCTAAAACGGCAGTTTCTGTCTTTGCGGAGAAAAGTTCCAAAAAAAGTTCTTTCATAAAATTTAATCTATTAAATCTTTATAAACATAGAAACTTATCCTGTAATGCTGTTACGGAAAACCATAAGGCTTATTTGCTTAGGAGAAGTATTAGTGTAAATTATGATTTTTTGATCAATTATAATAAAGAGGAGCACATGTTTTATAAAAAAAATACTTCATGAATCGTAGCACTTTTTTGTTCTTGATCCCTTTTAATGCTAAAATAACATTTGTGCTTGATCTATAAAATATCAAACGATTGGTCTTGACCTCCATTAAAAAGTATGACCTATGTATGACCCCAAACAAAAAAGCCGACTCGTTAAAGTCGGCTTTTCCTTTGCTGTGCGGGCGGGGAGACTCGAACTCCCACACCTCGCGGCACTAGATCCTAAGTCTAGCGTGTCTACCAATTCCACCACGCCCGCATTACAATCTTTTACAATACTTAGGACTTTTTGTAAAAGTGAGTGCAAATATACACAATATGTGTAAAAAGCAAAGAACTTAAATTATTTTTTTTAAATAATATTAAAAGTAATTAGCGGTTAACCTTGTCAGCCCTTTATTTTAAGCTAAAAATGAAAGGGCTAATAGGTGTTTTTTACTTTATAATTCAGATTTCAATTGTTGGACTAATTTTCTAGACGTTTCAGTATGCATTCTCTCTAAGGCTTCAATCATTTTAAGTTTAGTTTCCTTATTATATACAGGAGGTTTGTTTTCCTCTTCAAAATTATATCCCGCTTTGGTAAATAGGCTATCCGACCAAGTATTTCGAATACAATCTATAACCAAATGTATACGATCGGTCAAACCATTGTTCTCTACTCGGTGAGGAAGATTAAAATTTCCATACCAACATTCGCCTGCAGCCATTGATACCAATGTATTATTAATATAAAAAAGAACATTTGGGTTTGTTGTAATAGGAATATGTATTCTAAAAAAACCATCTTCATACCCTAAATTAAGATCGGTATGTTCTTTTATTTGACTATTCGGAGAAAGATTTAATAAACGAATAGATTCTTTTTTACACTCAAATAAAGAAATTATTTCTTTAAAGTAAGAACAGTTATCCAGTAATGTTGTGTTTTTATAGCTATTAGTATAAGCAGAATGTGCGTATATTTGATCTGTTTCTCCTGTAAGAGATCTAAGCGCTATAGATTTCCATTCTCCCGAATAATTTTTGGTATTATAATGAGGTATAAATAGTTTTGATTTGCATACTTGCAAATCTTCCAAAAGTTGTGTTTGAGAAAATAAAAAAGGTATTTTTAGAAATATATTTTCCATAAAAGGATACATTGGTTATACTACCAAATTACTTCATTTTTATTACTTTTAGGCGAAAATAAATTCTGATTCATGCAAAACATACAATCTTACGTTCAAGAACATAAAGATCGATTTATAAATGAGCTAATAGAACTGCTTAAAATCCCATCTGTTAGCGCTGACACAGCTTATAAAGATGATGTCATTAAAACAGCAGAAGAGATTAGAAAAAGCCTTGTGAGTGCAGGGTGTAGTGCTGTAGAAATCTGTGAGACTCCTGGATATCCAATTGTATATGGAGAAAAAATTATAGACAAAAATTTACCAACAGTATTAGTATATGGGCATTACGACGTGCAACCAGCAGATCCAATAGAGTTATGGGATAGCCCTCCTTTTGAGCCAATAATTAAAAATACAGATATTCATCCTGATGGTGCTATTTTTGCAAGAGGAGCTTGCGATGATAAAGGACAGATGTATATGCATGTTAAGGCATTGGAGATTATGACACAAACCAATCAATTGCCTTGTAATATAAAGTTCATGATCGAAGGAGAAGAAGAGGTAGGTAGTAAGAGTTTAAGCTGGTTTGTAGAGCGTAATCAAGAAAAACTATCTAATGATGTGATCTTAATTAGCGATACAGGTATGATTGCTAAAGACGTTCCTTCTATTACTACAGGATTAAGAGGATTAAGTTATGTTGAAGTAGAAGTCACAGGACCTAATAGAGATTTGCATAGTGGTTTGTATGGAGGAGCCGTTGCGAATCCTATTAATATATTAACAAAAATGATTGCATCTTTACATGATGATAACAACCATATAACCGTTCCTGGCTTTTATGACAAGGTAGAGAATCTCTCAGAAGAAGAACGAGCGGAAATGGCAAAAGCACCTTTTTCTTTGGAATCTTATAAAAAAGCTTTAGATATTAAAGCAGTATATGGAGAAGAAGGATACACAACTAACGAACGTAATTCTATTCGTCCAACACTAGATGTTAACGGAATTTGGGGAGGATATACAGGAGAAGGAGCTAAGACTGTTATTGCTAGTAAAGCGTATGCTAAAATTTCTATGCGATTAGTTCCTAATCAGGATTGGGTAGAGATAACAGAACTATTTAAAAAACATTTTGAAAGTATAGCTCCAGATGCAGTAACTGTAAAAGTTACACCACATCATGGAGGACAAGGTTATGTTACTCCAATAGATAATATTGGATATAAAGCTGCCAGCAAAGCATATCAAGATACATTTGGTAAAACTCCTATTCCACAACGTAGTGGAGGTAGTATTCCTATTGTTTCTTTGTTTGAAAAAGAATTAAAAAGTAAAACTATTTTAATGGGATTTGGTTTAGATAGTGATGCCATACATTCCCCTAACGAACATTTTGGGGTTTGGAATTACTTAAAAGGAATAGAAACAATTCCTCTTTTTTATAAATATTTTACAGAATTAAATAAATAATAAGATATAATAATTTAAAAAAAACATCCTTTATTGGGATGTTTTTTTTATGCCATTTTTTAATGAAGATAGAACCTATTTCTCTTCTTTTTATAAAATGATTAGTGGTTATTTCTTCTTTTTTTTACAGTACAAAACAAAAAACGATAGAAGATAGATAATATAGTACCGTGTTTGGTTATTATAGTATAGTCTTAAGAAGGTCAATAGTTTTATTTTTATCTCAACTAAAACACAAATTTAGATAATTATGAAAACTAGAAACTTTTTTTTAGCAATTTTGTTGTGTGGTTATTTCACAACTCTTTTTGGGCAACAGCCTGTAGATGCTAAAAAATGCCAAACCCAAAATGCCAATGAACATAATTTTTTGGCAAACCCCAAGGCAAGAACTGAAAATGAAAACTTTAATAAGTTTACTAAAAGCTTTGTTCAGAGTAAATCATTTTCTCAAAAAGCAGCAGAAACCTATACAATACCAGTCGTTGTACATGTATATGGTACGGTACAGAATGGTAAAACAGTAAATTACGACAAGATACAAGGAGCACTAGATGCTCTTAACAAAGATTTTAATGGGCTTAATGATGATTTTAATACGATTGATCCAGTTTTTGATGGGCGTAAATCTACATTGAGCATAAAGTTTGCTTTGGCAAAAATTGATCCTAATGGAGGTAGTACCAACGGAGTAATTATACACCCCGTAGCATCTGGTATGGGTAATTATAACAGTCCTGTTGTAGCAGCAGACGGTTGGGATAATTATAAATACATGAATGTTTATATTACAGCAGATCTTTATGGAGATGGTGCTTCTACTAATTCGGGAGTAGCATGGTATCCAGATACTACAATGTCTAATGAAAACATAGCAAGAGTAGTATATAATGGGCAATATTTACATGGTAATACCAGTAAAGAATTTGCATCTGTTTTTACACACGAATTTGGTCATTGGCTTAATTTGATACATACTTTTGAAGGAGGTTGTAATGACCCAAATGGAGATTATGTCAATGATACACCAAAAGAAGATACGAACTCTGGAGACGATGGATGTGTTGTTGGAGCTAGTGATTGTGGAAATTTGATTAATTATGAAAATTACATGGGGTATGACGCGGCTGCAGGTTGTGCAAAAATGTATACACAAGGTCAGGTAAGCAGAATGTTAGCAGCACTACAGCATCCGTCAAGAAAACCATTATGGCAGCCAGCTAACCTAATCGCTACTGGGGTGAACTTAAATGGAGCGACTCTTGTAGTAGCCAATAACACAGTAGAAGAATCTTTAGCCAATAATGGTACATTAGTAGACGATTACTACGATATTGATATTCAAAACGGAACATTTTCTTTAAGCTCAGGAACTCTTACACAAGGAACGCACTTTACTTCTAGCCTTCCTCAAGGATTTTCACCAACAATAACAGTAATTAATAATACAAAGTTGAGAGTAAGATTTAACGGGACAGCTACTAATCACACAACTGCAAATAATGCAGCAGGAACGATTACACTAAAAAACGCTATTGTTTCTGGAGGAACAAATGCCTTAAATTCAGACAAAGTTTCCTTTAATTTTTCTTTTTATAACCCTTATGAAGTAGTGTATGTAAACAATAATGATTACACAGCAAATGCTACTACACCTTGGACCTCTTTTAGAATAACAGGAGCAGATAGTAATTCTTTCGGAACCTTTTTTGAAAATAATGCTTTAAAATTAGAAACGTATCAGAAAGCATTAGTTTGCTCATCAGGAACAAGAAATCCTTTACCAATTACAGAAAACACATTAATATCTGCACAAAGTAGTTGGGTTAATGGAGGTGCGTACCCAGATTTACATGTTATTAGAGATGCGAGTTATACTGTTTGGGATGGAAAAACTGCTTATATAGGATTTCAATTAGAAATATATTCAGGAAAAACCAATTACGGATGGTTTAGAGTTCAAGTAAATGCAAATGGAACCTCTTATACTTTATTAGATTATGCATATAGCACAGAGCCTTTTGGAGCGATTAAAGCAGGAAGTAAAGTATGGAATGGTGGAAATAACCCTACCTGTAATGATGGTATACAAAATGGAGATGAAACAGGTATAGACTGTGGAGGATCTTGTACACCATGTAATACTGGTATTACTTATTGTGGAGCAAATGCAAATAGTTCATCCGATGAATATATAAGTAGAGTTCAGTTGGGAACAATAGATAAAACATCAGTAGCTGGTACAGGAGGATATAGTGATTTTACATCAGAATCTACAAATCTTTCTAAAGGAGTTACAAATACTATAACAATAACTCCAACTTGGGTATCAACAGCATATTCAGAAGGGTATAGTGTATGGATTGATTATAATCAGGATGGCGATTTTGTAGATGCAGGAGAACAAGTATGGAGTAAATCTGCATCAAAAGATCCTTCGGTAAGTGGTAATTTTACAATTCCTTCTCAAGCTAAAAACGGAAATACAAGAATGAGAGTGGCAATGCAATATAATGCAATACCATCATCATCATGTGGATCTTTTAGTTACGGAGAAGTTGAAGATTATACAGTTTCTATAGGAGATGGAGGAGGATCCAACCCTACCTGTACAGATGGTGTTCAAAATGGAAATGAGACAGGCGTAGATTGCGGTGGTTCCTGTACTCCTTGTATAAATGATGGGACTGTAGTATATGTAAATATGGAAGATATAACGGCTAGCTCATCAAAAACATGGAATTTTTTCAGAATAGAAGCAGGAGATGATAATGGATTTGGAGCTTGGTATACCAATAACTCTTTAAGATTAGTTACATATAATAAAAATGTAGTATGTGAAGGTACTACTAGCAATGTAACCTTTATCCCAGAAGGTGTAGAGGTTGGTGCATCCAGTAATTTTGTTGCAAACGCTAATAGCTATGTAGTTAGTTCCACTTCATATACAAACTGGAATGGAAAATCTGGTTATATAGGATTTACTTTTAAAATTAATGGAAACACACATTATGGGTGGTTTTATGCAACTATAGCCAATAATGGATTATCCTATATAATATTAGACTATGCTTATAATACCACCCCAAATCAAGGTCTTTTAACTAAAAGAAATGGTGCTGTAAGAAAAGAAGGTTCAAAAAACCTAATTACGGTATATCCTAATTCATTTACAGAAATGATTAATGTGGATCTAACAAAATTAGGAGATGAGAAATTTACAATGAGCGTGTATGATATGCTAGGAAGACTTATTTCTTATAAAGAATATGACATAAACCCAGGAGTAGTATCTTTTGGAGAAAAAATAACAAATAAAGGGAGTTATTTTATGAAAATAAAATCAAGCACAACTTCAGAAATTCACACTATAATAAAAAAATAAGTTTGTAGTAGTATTTGTTTTTATCCAAACTACCTGAAATTAAAATAAAGGTTAAGCTCTTTATTCTAACTTTTTCAGGTAGTTTTTTTGGTTATATGAAATTTTACTCTACATTTGTAGAATAATCTCTAATAATGTAGAACAATGCGATTGTCAAAAGCAGAAGAACAAGTAATGCAGTATCTCTGGAAATTAGATAAAGCCTTTATGAAAGATATATTAGATGCTTTTCCTGATCCTAAACCAGCAACGACTACTGTGGCTACGTTATTAAAAAGAATGACAGATAAAGGGTTTGTTGATTATAAATTATATGGAAAATCTAGAGAATATTATCCACTAGTTAAAAAGACAGATTACTTTTCTAAACATGTAAATGGATTAATAAAGAATTTTTTTAATGATTCTGCATCTCAATTTGCTTCATTTTTCACATCAGAAACTAATTTATCCACTACAGAATTAGAAGAGCTTAAAAAAATAGTAGATCAACAAATTCAAAAGCAAAAAAAATGATAGTTTATTATGTCCTAAAATCATCTATGTGTATAGCCTTGTTATGGGGGTTCTATACATTATTTTTAGAACAAGAAAACATGCATCATTTTAAAAGATTTTATCTAATTTTTAGCTTAGTATTTGCATATACAATACCGTTACTTACTTTTACCTATACAACAAATGTAGTGGATCTTCAAGAAAACCTGCAACAACCAGTTACTTATGTAATACAAGCAAAAGAGATACCATCACAAGAATCTTCTATAAATTATCTTTCAACAATTTTATGGATTATTTATGGCATAGGAGCTTTAATTTTTGCAATTCGGTTTATAAAAAACATCCTTAATTTGATAGAGAAGGTAAGGGTAAACGAAAATTTAAAAGAACCTTCGCATACCAACGTACTTCTTGAAAATCCAGTCATACCATATACTTTTTTAAAGTATATATTTGTTTCTAAAAAAGAATTTCAGGCTCAAGCAATTCCAAAAGAAGTTTTCTTACATGAAAAAACCCACGTGCAACAAAAGCATACATTAGATATCTTATTTGTCGAAGTTCTACAAGTTGTTTTTTGGTGTAATCCAATGTGGTTTTGGATAAAAAAATCAATTAGATTAAATCATGAATTTCTTGCAGATCAAACAGTACTAAAGCAACAATTCTCAATTCATCAATATATAAACTTACTTGTTAATTATCCAAACAGTACTAATCATACTGTGTTAACAAGTGCTATTAATTATTCATTAACCAAAAAACGAATCGTTATGATGTCAAAACAATTTTCTAAAACAAGAGTAGCAGCAAGATTACTACTACTTTTACCAATTTTGTTTATCTGTATGTTACTTTTTAATAATAAAATTGTAGCACAACAAAAAAACATAAACTACACAAAAACTGTTTCTTCTACTGATCCTGATAAGAAAATTAAAATACGTATTAAAGAAGAAAAAATCACAGTGAATGGAACAGCTACAAATCTTCAAGGTTTTGCAACTACGGTAGACGAGTTAACAAAGCAGTGGAAAGATAATGAGTTAACCGAATTTCAATTCGATGTACAGATTATGAATTCAGAAGATAACTTTGTTCAACAACTTAATCAAGTATATAGAAATACAAGATTATATAAAGTAAATCCAGATGGTCATGATCTAATTCCGCCTCCGCCCTCGTTACCATATCCTTCTGCTCCAAAAGCTAAAAAAGAGAAAAAAAGTATATTACCATTACTATCACCAAAGGTAAAAAAAGAAGAACAAAGTGATATACCAATGCTATCAACACCTCCAAAACCCCCATCTAATCTATCACAAAGTGAAATAGACGAAATAGAAAATGAAATAGAACAAGCAATTATTGAGGCAGAACAAGCTAGGGTAGAGACAGAAATAGATGAAGCTACTATAGAAAAAACAGCTATGGAAGCGATAGCAGAAGCACAAATGGAAGCAGCAGAAATAAGAGCTATGGCAAGGATAGAAGTTCAGAAAGCTAGAAAAATAGCTATAGAGGCAGCTCAAAAAGCTAGGGAAGAAGGAATGAGAAGAGCAGAAAAATCAAGAGAAATGGCAAGAGTTTATGCAGGAAAAGCCAGAAAACATGCAGAAAAAGTACGTGAAAAAGCGATGAAAAAAGCTAGAAAAGCCCGGGATGAGGTAAGGAAAGAGGTTGAAAAAGCTAGAAAAGAAGCGCGTAAAGTTATAGAGGAAGCTAGAAAAGAAGCCGAAAAATCAAGAAATAGTAAATAATCATCTGTTTTAATCTACATTGAGGAGTTTAATTCTCCGAGGCTTGCCTCGAAAACAAAATATATTTTCAGAAGCATACCTCGTGAGCAAGTTTCGAGGTTGTTGGCTCATAACAAAAAACCTCGTGCAAACGAGGTTTTTTTGCAACATTTACTTATAAATCAGCGTTATATGTTTATTCATCATCAAAAAACCCTTAGATTATGTTAAAACATTTTTTTATTTTATGTTCAGGAGCAGATGCAGACATATTAGCCAATAGCTCTGTTGGCGAACAAAACAAGTATGCAGGTATAGGAGCTACTGTTTTCTTTACTGGAATATCTAGTTTTGTTAGGACGATTTTAAATAGCCCATAATGTTAAATATATTTGAATTATGGTAAAGCGAAAACATAGTAACGATTTTAAACTTATGATTGTAGAGTTATTACAATCAGGTCAAAGCGTACAGCAAGTGAGTTCAGAAT
>NZ_AUML01000055.1 GCF_000430665.1 Aquimarina muelleri DSM 19832
GCATCCCTAAATGATTCAGATTACCCGTTGCAGAACGAAGACCATTACTTATATCACGTACAGATTGGCTATTAGCAAATTGACAAAATAACATTGAAACCAAGTGAGACCAGCTAGTAAAACCTTTTTGATGTTTGTCGCTTTGGTGAGAATTAACTAGTTTTTTGAATCTTGATTTATCTAGTTTACTGATTATTTGAGAAAACAAAGTTATATTTAGCATCGGAGAAAGGTGTTTTTTGTGTTGCACCACAAAGGTAACTTTGAGGAACAAATTTCCCTTTCTCTTTTTTACGTTTAGGACGCTATTGATTACTTACATAGGTTTAAAAATAAGAGGTTAAAAATATACTCTAAGTTTTTTAAATAAATAATAATCTTGTATTTCGCATAATTTTAAACGAATGTTATCATTAAGTTTAAAAATAACATAAGAATGTAACTTATTAAAATAAAGCTATAAAGATGTTTTAAAAAAGAAATAAAAATATCATATTTATAATAAAAATAAAAGTGTTTATGAGTATACAGTTCTATAAATAGTATCTATAAATTATATCAAGCCTCTCTTTATCTAAGTACAAAAAAATAAAGAAATAGATGTTGTGTATTAACAAATGATATTATTATGATTATAAATTTGGAGTTTGTGAATAATTAGAAAATGATAGCAGACGTAAAAAGGAAATACAGAGTCAATAAAAAACAACAAAAAATTGTGTAGGAAGCAATGAAAAACTTACAAATTCTACAATGTAAATCATGTATTTTTATTCTCAGAAAAAAAATCAAAAAAATAATAGATCAACCCTTTTGGGTATTATATATAAAAAATATCAAGATTAGAAAAATGGACTTATTTAATCAGACTATAGATTATGAACAAAACTTATTGCCTAAAGATGGAATAGTAAACTATTACGGTAAATTAATGACGTTACAACAAGCAAATAATTACTATGATTATTTATTAAAGAATATAGAATGGAAAAATGATGAAGCAATAATTTTTGGTAAACGTATTATAACTAAACGTAAGGTAGCGTGGTATGGTGAAAAACAATTTGAATACACTTATTCTAATACTACAAAACATGCGCTACCATGGACCTTAGAGTTATTGGAATTAAAAGAAATTATCGAAAAAAAAACAAATGAAACTTTTAACTCTTGTTTACTTAACTTATATCATGATGGTAGTGAAGGTATGGCATGGCATAGTGATGCAGAAAAAGATCTTAAAAAGAATGGAGCAATTGGGTCTTTAAGTTTTGGAGCAGAACGAAAATTTGCTTTTAAGCATAAAGAAACTAAGCAAAATATATCTCTGATTTTAGAGAATGGGAGTTTACTAGTAATGAAAGGAGAGGTTCAAACTAATTGGTTACATAGATTACCACCTACAAAAAAAGTAAAAAAACCTAGAATTAATTTAACTTTTAGAACTATTGTTAGCTAAACATGTTTTGTGTTAATTAAACTTATTTCTAATAATAAAAAAGGTGTATAGAATTATTAAAACTTTATAGATTGTCAGCCTGATCTTATTGAAAAAATTAGTTGAAACTTCAACAAACTCAGGCTGACAATCATGTATTAATTTATAGTTGCTTTGTGTCAACGTATTAATAATTATTGTATAATACCACCACAGCTTATTCTACTCCCAGCAGCTCCAGATGGTTGAGAGGTAAAATCATCGATACCTTGATGTACAATAATAGCTTTACCTAAAATATTTTTTTTATCATCATCACAACCAATACACCATTCATTGGTAGCAAAAGTGATACCTCCATTACCATTTGCATCCGCCTTAAAATTACCTATATCTCCTTTATGATACCCTTCTTTTGCTCCCCATTTCCCATGAGGTTCCATAGTTGGATTCCAATGTCCTCCAGTAGATTTTCCATCGGGAGAGGTGCAATCTGCTTTTTCATGAATGTGGATAGCATGTTCCCCTTCGCTTAAACCAGTTAATTCGGCTATCATATTAACCATTCCTTCAGACTCGATAAACGTAACTTTACCAGAAACTTTACTTTCACTTTTTGGTTCTAGAGCAAATTCTAATGTTTTTGTTTCTTGCTTCTCTTTCTTTCTAATTGTAGATTCTACATTTTTCTGATTTGTAGTTTCTTTTTTCTCTCCTTTACAGCCAAACATGGTTATAGACAAAAAAGTAAGAACTACTAATTTTAACGTTTTCATAATTTTATGATTTGTATATCGTTTGTAAAACGTAATATAATGTAGTTTTAGTTTATGACAAAGAATTTAAATAAGAAATACCTTTTAATAAATTAAAAGGTATTAAATAGTAAACAAAAAAATCTTGATTAAGATTTTTTTGTTTACTATTTGTAAGATATTGTTAGTCAAATTAATGTTTTTTTATAAGATAACTAACGTTAGTTATATAAAAGTATTACAAAGTTCAACGTTTTTACCGTAATCATAAAAAGGGATTTAGATTGTTTAATTCTTGTAATTCAGTGGGTTATGGGTTGTGTTTTTATCTCTGTAATACTAGTGTAAATAAAGGATAAGCGGTTTTTCTTGTTTTAAAAAAAAGAAAATCTGTTGTAAGATATTTTTTTTATAGAAACATTAATTCATTAGCATGTAGTTTAACTATTTTAATTTAGGTTATATGTTCTTTGCTTTTTGTTAATTTTATGAATCACAAACTCAAAACTTATTTTTATGAAAAAAATCTATTCGTTTGTTATTCTATTATTTTTAATAGGGCAAACAATTGTCGCACAGAACTCAGAAGCACTGGTTCGAAACCATTTTAACGATATTGTTAAAGACAAAACTTCAAAATCTTCTGTCAACGATTTCTCCGAATGGAGAATCACAGATGAGGTACCTTCTTTAAAACAAGGTATAAAACATGTATATGTTAATCAATTATATAACGGAATTCCTATTGTAGATGGGTCATATAAATTGACTGTAAATAATGGAAAAATTACGTATGAAATAAATCAGTTTATAAAAGAGATAAAATCGAAAGCAATTACTACTAAATCTTCTACAACAGAAGTTTCTGCCATAAATGCAGTAATTAGAGCGCACAACTTGCCTTCAGCACAGAGATTATCTAAAACGGTTAATAAATCTAGAGGAAATGAGATTTCACAATTTTTAAATTCTGGTATAACAGGAGATAATGAACCAATCAATGTTAGAAAAGTATATAAATTACATAACGATCAATTAGTACTTTGTTGGAATGTAAGCTTATACGAAAAAAATGGACATAATTGGTGGGATAGTTATGTAGATGCTTCTACAAATAAGATTATCCATGAAAACAATTGGGTAACTGAATGTGCATTTGGATCTCATGAAGAATCACATAATCACGAGTCTGTTCTTTTTGGACCAAAAGAATTAGTGACAACTACAGCTACAACAACTTTAGCACCAGATTCATATAATGTATTTGCTATGCCTGTAGAAAGCCCAATACATGGTAATCGCTCTGTAGTGACAAATCCAGCCAATGCTAATGCTTCTCCTTATGGATGGCATGATACTAATGGAATCGCAGGAGCAGAATATACTAATACAAGAGGTAATAACGTATGGGCACAAGAAGATGCTAATGGAAATAATGGAACTGGGAGTTCTCCTAATGGTGGATCAAGTCTTGATTTTAATTTTCCATTAAATCTTAGCCAACAACCTAGTACATATCAAGATGCAGCAATAACTAATTTGTTTTATTGGAATAATATAATGCATGATGTTTTCTATCAATACGGATTTAATGAAGCTAGTGGAAATTTTCAAGAAAACAATTATGGCAAAGGAGGCGCAGGGAGCGATTCTGTAAATGCAGATGCACAAGATGGTAGTGGAACAAATAATGCTAATTTTGGTACTCCGCCAGATGGGAGTAACCCAAGAATGCAAATGTTTCTTTGGAATAGAACTACACCGAATAGAGATGGTGATTTTGATAGCGGAATTATAGCTCACGAATATGGGCATGGTATCTCAACAAGATTAGTAGGAGGTCCTGGAACAAATGCCTTAGGTGGATCTGAACAAATGGGCGAAGGTTGGTCTGACTTTTTTGGGTTAATCCTTACAATGAAAGCAGGAGATGTAGGAACAGATGGAAGAGGAGTTGGTACTTATGCATTAGGACAACCAACTACAGGTGATGGAATTAGACCTACAAGATATTCTACAAATAGATCTATTAATAATACTGATTATGCAGATATAAATACCCTTCGTGTACCACATGGGGTAGGATATGCTTTTGCAACTATCCTTTGGGATATGACTTGGGCTTTGATAGATCAAGAAGGATTTGATGCTGATTTTTATAACGGTACAGGAGGTAATAATATTGCTATGGCATTGGTTATAGAAGGATTAAAGAATACCGCAAATAACCCAGGATTTGTATCTGGTAGAGATGGAATTCTACAGGCAGATAAAGATTTATATAACGAAAAATATAAGTGTTTAATATGGAAAGCATTTGCAGCTAGAGGAGTAGGACGGGATGCTAACGAAAATACTAATGGTGGGACTAATAGTAATACAGATCAAACAGTATCTTTTGTTAACCCTTGTGATACCGATCCAGGACCAGGAACTGGTAACTGTACAGGAGATGTAACTTCATACCCTTATGCAGAAAGTTTTGAAACTAATCTAGGACAGTGGGCGCAGACAACATCTGGAGATGATTTAGATTGGACTAGAAACTCAGGAACTACCCCTTCTTCAGGAACAGGACCAAGTAGCGCAGTAGATGGTACTTTTTACCTTTATGTAGAAGCTTCTGGAACAGCATTTCCTAACAAACGAGCGATCTTAAATTCACCTTGTTTAAACTTTAGTACTTTAACATCGCCAACCCTTACATTCCAATATCATATGGTTGGTAGTGCAATAAATTCGCTAACTGTAGAAGCAAGAATAGATAATACAGGTACTTGGACTAATGTGTTTAGTAAAACAGGAGCTCAAGGTACTGGATGGAATGCAGCAAATGTAGACCTGTCAGCTTATGCAGGAAAAGCTAGTGTGCAATTACGATTTAATGCAGTAACTGGTAGTGGCACTAGTGGTTGGCAAAGTGATATTGCTATAGATGCAGTTGGTATCCAAAATGGAACAACAAACCCTCCTACTGGATGTGATGCTTTAAATTTTAATGATTATACAATCACAGCTTTCTCTAATCAGGATACTGCTGGAGATTTTACAATCCAAAGTGCAGGAGCAGCATTATCTTTACAAAATAACACATGGAAATATATTAGCCTTAATTATACAGTAACATCAAATACAGTAATAGAATTTGATTTTAGTAGTAATTCTGAAGGAGAAATCCATGGAGTAGCTTTTGAAAATGATAATACACTTACTTCTACACGATGTATTAAGGTACATGGAACTCAGAATTATGGAGTAACTAATTATGATAATTATGCTAGTGGAACTAAGAAATATATTATTCCAGTAGGTAATTTCTATACAGGTAGTATGGATCGTTTAGTATTCATTAACGATAATGATGCTGGTAGCGGAAACACTTCTGTATTTTCTAATGTGAAAGTTTATGAAGGATCTTGTGGAGGAGCATTAGCGTCAGAATTAGCTGCTGGATTTGGTAGTGTTACACCTACTTTTGGAGATGAAGATGAAGGGGTTTTATCCAATATAAGAATCACTCCAAACCCATTGAAAAAAGGAAATTTACTTCAAGTATCTATTTCGGGTAAAAACTTATCTAATACTTCAGTATCGGTTATTAATGTTTTAGGGCAAGTAGTCGTTAAACAAATAGAACTTAATTCTAGCGGTCTTATTAATTTAGATTCTTTAGAATCAGGAATGTATCTTTTAAGGATTAAAAATTCTGAAGGAGAAAAAATAGAACGCTTTATTATTGAATAGTTGATTTATTATAAATAATTTATTGTTAAAACTGGAAAAGGCCGTTCTTTTAGAACGGCTTTTTTTTTTGAGAATAATTCTATTTGTTTTTTAATAAAGACTAGGGGGTAACCCTATTTTTTACGTCCTACATTAGTAGAAGCGAAGACTTATTTATAGTTACCTGTTTTTTTTGATTGTTATTTTTTTTCAAAATTTTAGTTATCAGATTTAACTCTATATTAAATTTTCTTTTCGAACCAAGCTTAATTATCTATTACGCTAAATTTATATATGATTTATTACAATTAAAGATTAATATTAACTATTTAAATTCACACACAATGAAAAGAATTCTTTTGTTACTAATGTCCTTATTAGCAATTAACTCGTACTCGTCTAACGGTAAATATCGTTTAACACTAAGAGATAACCCTGCTACTTCTATAGTCGTTGGATGGGACCAAACCTCAGGTAACAGCCCTGTTGTTCATTATGGAACCACAGATTATGGAACAGATTATAGTAAATATCCCAGTTCAAAAACACCAGATAGAACAATTTTTTACAAAGGGATGAACAATACGTTTGCAAGACTTTCAGGCTTAACACCAAATACTGCATACTATTTTGTAATTAGAGATAGTCAAGGTACAAGTCAAAGATATTGGTTTAAAACAGCTCCAGCAGATAACAGTAGATTATCTTTTATTGCAGGAGGAGATTCTCGTAATAACCGTACTCCAAGAAAAAATGCAAATAGTTTAGTTGCAAAATTAAAACCACATGCTGTTTTATTTGGCGGTGATATGACCAATAGAGATAGTAATGGAGAATGGATAGATTGGTTTAATGATTGGCAATTAACCATAGCAAGAGATAATAGAATGTTCCCTATTGTTGCCGCTAGAGGAAATCATGAAGGTAGTAATAATAGTATTTATAATCTTTTTGATGTACCGTCATCTAATGTGTATTATGCAATAACTTTTGGAAAAAACTTAGTAAGAGCCTATACTCTTAATACAGAAATGTCTATTTCTGGTTCACAAACTACGTGGTTAAAAAATGATTTAAGTGGAAACGGTACTAATGTTATTTGGAAAATGGCACAGTACCACAAACCAATGCGACCTCATGTTTCAGGTAAAAGAGAAGGTAATAGCCAGTATAGTAGCTGGGCAAGACTTTTTTATGATGAAGGTGTGAAATTGGTAATAGAGTGTGATGCTCATACGGTAAAAACAACATGGCCCGTAAGACCTTCTACAGGATCAGGAAATGATGAAGGATTTATAAGAGATGATCAAAATGGTACTGTATATGCAGGAGAAGGATGTTGGGGAGCTCCTCTAAGATCTAATAATGATAATAAAACCTGGACTCGTAATTCTGGAGTGTTTAATCAATTTAAATGGATTTTTGTAGATGCTAATAAAATAGAAGCAAGAACTATAAAAGTAGATAATGCATCACAAGTAGGAGAGGTTTCTAATAGTAATGTTTTTCAAACACCTTCTAATTTAAATATCTGGAGTCCATCTAACGGAAGTGTTGTTACTATAAAGAATACCAGTGTAGTAGATAACCAAGCACCATCTGTTCCAACAAATTTAGCATCATCTAATATAACGGCAAGCTCAGTTTCTTTAAACTGGAATGCTTCTACAGATAATGTAGCTGTTTCAGGATATGAAGTATATCAAAACAATACTTTAGTATCGACTACTACATCTACTGGATATACAGTAAATGGATTATCTGCTAATACCAACTATTCTTTTAGAATAAAGGCTAAGGATGCAGCTGGAAATATTTCAGGATTTAGTAATACAGAAAGTATAACTACATTAGATGGATCTAATACGCGTTATACTTTAAGTATAAATATTATAGGTCAAGGTCTTGCAAGTGGATCAGGAACTTATGACGCAGGAAGTACAGTTACTATTACTGCAACTCCAGCATCTGGATGGGAGTTTGATAGATGGAGTGGTGCATTATCAGGAACAACAAGTACAACATCAATAGTGATGAATTCTAATAAAAATATTACTGCTACATTTAAAGAAGTTATTGGAGGTGGTAATTGTAACGGTATTTCACAATACGTAGCAGGTACTTCTTATCAATTAAATGAAGAGGTTAAAAATGAAAACCAAAAATTTAGTTGTAAAGTACCAGGATGGTGTTCTTCTTCTGCTGCTTGGGCATATGCTCCTGGAACAGGTATGTATTGGGAGTTAGCTTGGACAGGAACAGGTAATTGTGGTAGCAAAAATAGTACTGTTATAAATGAAAAAGATGGAAAATCTTTTCAGGTATATCCTAATCCATTTAAAGACCAGATTAATATTATAACTTCTCTACCAAAATCCAATGCTAAATATATGATATTCGTGTATGATTTAAAAGGTAATGTGATTTATGAAAAAAATATTTTTCTTGAATCTAGAAACACAAATATTACTTTAGATCCTATAGTTAAATATTCAGGAATATATATGCTTTCGATAAAAGATAATGAGGGTAACGTAATTAAAACACAAAGAATAATTAAAGAATAGAATAAACTAAATATAGTTTGTACTAATATAAATTGTTTTAAGACCGCTAATTTTATTTAAAATTAGCGGTCTTTATTATAAAAAAGATGAAATATAATATTAGTTTAAGTAAAAGAATGCGATTATATGCGAGATTTTTATTCGTAAATCGTATTACAAGATGAATGTGATTAATCCTCTTATATCATATAAAGATAGATTATAACAAAGTTGTGATGATTTGTGTTTTACTATGCAAAGTTTTATGTACAGGACATTTATCTGCAATTTGTAAAATTCGGGTAATTTGTTTTTCATCCAAGTTTCCTTCAAGTTTTATTTCCCTTTCAAAAGTATCTATTTTTGTTGTTGGATCTTCACAGTCTTCACAATTTGCAAGAATAGATTTACTATAACTAGTATGTACCTCTATATTTTGTAAGTCCCATCCTTTTCTGGCAACATACATTTTTATAGTCATAGCAGTGCATGCAGATAATCCGGCAGAAACAAATTGGTGTGGAGATGGTCCAAAATCTTTACCACCTATATTTTCTGGTTCGTCTGCAACTAAATAATGCTTGCCAACCTTCATTAGCGTAGTAAAACCTTCTTCATTTCCTAAACTAGCAACCACATTATGCTTACTTTTTAATAGTGGCTCCTCAGGAATATTTACGTATCTGGATGACCACCCAGCAATTACATTGCCAACATATATAGAATCTTCTTTCTTCATTAATAAATGATCTGCACCATCTAAAGTAACAAAGCTTTTAGGGTGTTTAGCAGCGTGATAAATCTCTTCTGCATTTTTTATGCTTACTGTAGTGTCTTGGGGAGAGTGCATTACCAAAAGTGCTTTATTAAGATTTTTAGCTACGTCTGGTAATGATTTAGTTTCCAGATCTTCTAAAAATTGTTTTTTAATAGTAAAATCTCTTCCACTTAAATTAATGGTTGCTTTTCCATTTGTTTTAATTTCTTCTAACCCACTTTTTAATAAATGTGCTACATGCTTAGGGCTAGAAGGAGCACCAATTGTAGCAATAGCTTTTATAGAATCTATTTTTTCTGAAGCAAAAATAGATGCAGCTCCGCCAAGAGAATGACCAATAAGTAAGGAAGGAGCTATATATTCTCTAGTTAAAAAATCTGAAGCAGCTATAAGATCCTCTACATTACCAGAAAAATTAGTGTCTTCAAAATCCCCCTCACTTTCTCCCAAACCTGTAAAATCAAACCTAAGTACCCCAAACCCTTGAGAGGTAAGCTCTCTACTTATATTTCGTATAGCTCCCAGATTTTTATTGCAAGTAAAACAATGCGCAAATAAAGCAAAAGTATGAGGATGTTGATCTGCAGGAAGCTCTAAACGACCAGATAATGTCTGTCCTTCGAGGTTGGTAAAAGTAACTTTGGATAGGCTCATAATAAAAGTTTTATTTTAAGAGTCGTTTTGTATGAAAGAAACTTGCTTTTAAAGATAAAGTTTTTAAAAACATTTAACACAAACTAAGAAAAAACATCTATGAATTTTAATAAAAATAAATATTTTTTTAAGAGTGTTTTTTGATACATTTGCCCAAAATAAGAAGGGAGAAGACTCATAATTTTATTAAAGAGGTTTTTTGTAAGCAATGTAATATTAGTTTTAACTAGTAAATTACAGGAACATTTATTAGTATCTTTTTCTTTTTTAAGTGCTTTTTTTTAGATAGTTATGTTTGTATGTTGCTTAAAGATTTTAAATATTCTATTTCACTCTTTTTCCTAGCAAGTTTTCTTCTGCTAAGGGTTGTAAATTTGCATGCATTTTCTCATTTTTTTTCAGATAATGATTTTCATCATTGTGAATATTGTATAGTAATTAGCAATACAAATAGTGGTACACCTTTAGATCTAAACATCTCACAACCTAATTATTCTTTAGAAACCCCTTTGGATTTTTCAATCAAGAATGATTTTATATGCTATGTTGCCCCATATCAAAAAATACTTTATTCAGACTACTCCCACAACAAACCACCACCAATTTTATAAAAAGATAATTGTTTTTTGATAGTATAAAATCCTGATATATCACAGGGAATACTAATCTGTATATCTGGTTTTAGCAAATAGTAACCTATTTTTATAAACTAAATTAAGAAACACTTCGATTATCTTTTATTTCTAAAATCATAATAAATTTAATGTAGGTAAGATCTCTTTTTATTTTTCTAAGTTCGAAAAGAAAAATAGTTCGGATAACTATACTCATAAACTTTCTTAATGTAATTAAGGTTATAGAGTTTAGGATGTAAACTAATGATCAAAACCCATATTAAAGTTTTTATAAGACTTTAATAGAGGCTTTAGGATATCTTAAAGAGATATCTGTTTTCTTCTGTTTCACTTATAAATAATTACGTATAAAAATTTAAAAAAGTATACTTAAAAATTTCAATCACTATATAGACTATGTTAAAAGCACAAAATCTTACAAAAAAATACGGAGAACAAACAGCTCTCGATCGTCTTAATTTAACGATTAATGAAGGTGAAATATTTGCCTTATTAGGTCAAAATGGAGCAGGTAAAACAACAACAATCAATTTATTTCTTGGTTTTGTAGAACCTACTAGCGGCACTGTTAGTATAAATGGTATTTCAGTAACAGAAAATGCCTCAGAGACTAAGAAGTATATCGCGTATATTCCTGAAACAGTAATGCTTTACCCAAACCTTACAGGAATCGAAAACATAGAGTTCTTTTCTTCTTTGGCAGGATTCAAATATAATAAAGAAGAATTAAGTAAATTTTTAAGCAAAGCAGGATTACAAGATGCTGCTCATAACCAACGTCTTCAAGGATATTCTAAAGGAATGAGACAAAAAGTAGGTATTGCTATTGCCATTGCCAAAAATGCTAAAGTGTTATTGTTGGATGAGCCTACCTCTGGACTGGATCCAAAAGCATCTAATGAATTTTCAGATGTATTACGTGAATTATCTAAAAATGGAACAGCAATTTTAATGGCAACTCATGATATTTTTAGAGCAAAAGAGGTAGCGCACCGTATAGGTATTATGAAAGAAGGAAATTTGATGTCAGTTATTGAAGCTAAAGATATTTCTGCTAATGAATTAGAACAACTGTATTTACAAACAGTATAAATTTGTAAGCATTTTTTTAAATCTAAACAATCAAAAATGATACGTTTATTAATATTTTTATTATTTACTGGTTATGTACACGCACAGACTATCACAGGAAAAGTTATTGATGCCTATAGCGGAAAACCAATTTCAGGAGCTTCTGTAGAGCTTTTAAATACCGAAAAAGGTACAATTACAAATACATCTGGAGATTTTGCTTTAGAGGGTACAGGAACTATTTCGGTTTCTTTTGTTGGCTACGAAAGTTACCAGATAAAAACCAATAATTATTTTTTAAATATAGCTCTCTTACCAGAAGTTACCGGACTACAAACTGTAGAAGTAGTTGGTAGAGCTGTTAAGGATTATAATAGTGACTATTCGTTCTCAGCGACCAAAATGGCTATAAAGAATAAAGAGTTACCTCAAGCTATTAGTACTGTTACAAAAGAGTTGATAGCAGACAGACAAGCAATTCAATTAGCAGATGCAGTAAAGCTTGTAAGTGGAGTAACACCTTCAAGTTTTTATAATCAATATAATATAAGAGGAATTAGTCAAAATGAAGAGGGGCAAATTATTAATGGATTACGTACAAGGCAGTACTATTTTTTACAACCACTTACTACCAATATTGAAAGGGTAGAGGTTCTAAAAGGTCCGGCAAGCTCTACTTTTGCCAGTGTAGATCCAGGAGGAAGTATAAATATGGTTACCAAAAAACCTTTGGCAGTAGATAAAAAAGAGGTGAGTTTAAGTGTGGGTAGTTTTAGTACTATGCGAGGAAGCCTAGATTTTACTGGGCCTTTAAATGAGTCAAAAACAATGTTGTATAGGATAAATGGAGCTTATCAAGAAGCACGTTCCTATCGAGATTTGATAGGCAATAAATCTATATTAATATCACCATCATTTAGTTATGTGCCAAATGATAAAACTGCAATCAATGCAGAATTGATTTTTAATAATGTAAACGGTAATTTAGATAGAGGACAACCTATTTTTGGAGCTGTTGCTGGGCAAACAGATTTAAATAGCACACCGACCAGCTTAAACTTAGGGGCAATTAACGATTTTTTTAAATCAAAAGAATTAATCGTTATGACTAATATATCCCATAAGTTTAGTTCTAATATTACTTTTAATACAGCTTATATGAAACAAAGCTGGAACGAAGATTTACAAGAACACCGAACCATTAGTGCCTTTGCCGTAGATATAGAAAATAAGCCTGTTACTGATATGGCAGCAATGAGGTTTGTGCAACGAAAGCAATATTGGAATATAGATAATCTAAACAGTTATTTCAATTTTGATTTTAAAACCGGAAAAATAAATCATAAACTATTAGTAGGATATGATCTTCATTATTGGAAAAAACTTAGAGGAGGTGCTCAAAACTCTGCAAAAGGATTTTTGTTAAAAGATGGTGGTACAGCAAATGCATTTGTGTTAGAAAATGCAGGGGATTATCAAACGATTACTTTGGGAGATAGAATATTACCAAAACCAAATGTAGATCATTTTAATTTGTCCAACCCTACTTATACTATCCCGAATATTCATAATTATACTTTTAATTCTCGAATAGATATACCTTCTGCTTTAACAACAAATCACGCTGTTTATATACAAGAACAGTTACAATGGCGCAGGTTTTCAGTATTGCTAAGTTTAAGAAATGAGTGGTTTGAAGATATAACAAATCATGAAACAAGTAATGAAGCTTCCTTTAAAAACGAAAGACTAATTCCAAGAATAGGGGTAACATACGCGGTAAATAAAAATATAAATGTATATGGGACTTATTTAGAAGGTTTTCAACCTCAGTCAAATACGGTAACATTAATGCCAAGTACAGATAGCTTTTTTTGGACAGATGATTCTGCGGCACAGTTTAGACCTTTGATTTCGGATCTAAAAGAAGTAGGTGTCAAAGCAGATTTGTTTAATAAAAAGATAGCAGTAAATATGGCTGTGTATGAGATTAATCAGAATAATATTTTAATGAATGCTAATGATCCATTACAACCAGACTTATTGATACAACGTGGAGCAGATAGAAGTAGAGGGTTCGAACTGGATATAGCAGGTTATATATTACCAAATTGGCAAATAAATGCCTCTTATAGCCATATTGATGCTAGAGTTATTACAGATGCAGATCCAGATTTAATAGATGCCAGAAAGGAAAATACACCAAAAAATAGTGCAAACCTCTGGACTCGATACAATTTTAGCAATGTATCCATACTAAGAGATTTAGGCGTAGGTTTTGGAGTACAATATCAAGGAAGTAAAATACCATGGTATGACCGTTCTTTTACAATACCTGAATTTACAGTTTTTGATGCAGCTATATATTATAGCCCAGTTAAAAGCAAGGTGCAAGTAGCAGTGAACATAGGTAATGTGTTTAACACTACATATTGGTTAGGAGCACAAAATTATTTGCGTTTATTTCCAGGAGCACCTAGAAATGCTACACTTACATTAAGTTATAAGTTTTAAAAAAACAAAACATGAGTTACGAAATATTAACAGCAAAACTTTTTTGGAAAACAGCTTTTAAGAATAAAGCAGTATTTCTGCTAACTCTTTTTATAGGGGTGTTATTGGTATATGCAGCATATACAGGTTGGTCTAATTTTAAAACACAGAATGAAATAAGAACAAAATACCAAGCAGAAGCGCGAAAAGATTGGTTAAGCAATCCAGATAAACATCCTCATAGAATGGCACATTATGGGCATTTTGCCTTTAGACCAAAAGCACCATTAAGTGTTTTTGATTTTGGAATGGAAAGCTTTTTTGGAAGTATGATCTTTTTAGAAGCTCATAAACAAAACACAGTAAACTTTTCTGAAGCTAGTTTTTCTACAGGAATGCTACGTTTTGGAGAAATTAGTATTGCTATGATTTTGCAAGTTTTACTACCTCTATTAATATTTTTTATAGGATTTGGAGCTATTGCAACCGAAAGACAAAATGGTACATTAAAAATCTTATTAAGTCAAGGGTTGACCTGGAGATCTCTAATTTTGGGAAAAAGTTTAGGAATTATAGCCGTTGTAATGACACTTTTTGTACCCATTGTTCTTACTATGATTGGTCTTTGTTTCATACTTCAGGAAAGTGATTTTTCAAAAGATGAAATTTTCAGATTATTTTTGATAATCGTTTTTTACTTTATTTATCTAGGGATATTTTGTGTTGTTGCAGTATTAATTTCGGCAGTAAGTAAAACTTCAAAAACAGCATTAACATCTTTAATTGGGATATGGCTTTTTTTTACTATTATCTTACCAAGAGCTTCACAAGCATTAGGATCAAGTATTTATGAAACACCTAGTAAAGCTAAATTTACATCGGCAATACATAAAGATGTTTTGCAATTTGGAGATAGTCATAATCCTAATGATCCTTATTATAAAAAATTAAAAGACTCTTTATTAGCAGTGTATAAAGTAGATTCTTTAAAAAAATTACCTTTTAATTATAGTGGATATCAGATGCGAGAAGGCGAAAAAATAAGTGCCAATATTTATAATCAACATTATGATCAATTATTAAACATCTACGAAAAACAAAATAGTTTTTCTAAAGCAATGGCTTTTGTCAATCCATTTATGGCAATAAAAAATATATCCATGGCACTTTCCAGTACAGATTTTGCCTCTTTTACAGATTTTCAAAAGCAAGCAGAAAAGTATCGGTACCATTTGGCTCAAGAAATGAACGAGCTACAGATGAAATATATTAGTAACGATGCAGAAGGATCTTCTGGTAAAAAACATATTCTAGATAAAAAACATTGGGAAGAAGTTGAAGAGTTTGAGTATAAACCTTCAAATATTTCATTGGTTTTTAAAAACGAATTAATATCCTTTTTTGCTTTTGCTTTTTGGATAGTTCTTTTGGTCTTTTTTAGTAATAAACTTTCTAAAACCCTTAAAGCAATATGACACGTTTAGTATTTCATAATTTTATACGATCTAACAGTGTAAAAATAGGTTTGTTATTTCTTCTTTTAACTGGTATTATTAGTCTTTTTATAGGAAAACAGTTTCTTGAAAAACAAAAGCAAAATATAATAGAAACGGATGTATATCAAAAGGAACAGATCTCCAGAAATGTAGAGTTTCATAAAGATGATATTGGTCTTTTGTTATATTATTTAAAATTTTCATTAGTAAATAAAACTCCAGAAATCACAGGTTTATCTATAGGTCAGAGAGATGTAAATGCTTCTATAAAAAGCGTTTCTATTTTAGGGTTAGAGGGGCAAAAGTATGATACAGAACTTAATAATCCGTATAATTTATTACTCGGTAATCTTGATTTTAGTTTTGTATTAATTTTTCTTTTTCCGCTTGTAATTATAGCTTTTACTTTTAATATTATTTCAGAAGAAAAAGAATCTGGAACTTGGCGAATAGTATCTGTACAGAGTAAAACATCATTTAAGATTATTCTTCAATTATTTTTGGTTAGGTTTTTATCCATTTTAGGAGTTTTTTTATTAATATTTTTTTTAGCAATACCTATTTTGAATATTCCTATAAATGCTTCTTTTTGGGGATTTATGGGTATGTCTATAGGGTACATATTGGTGTGGTTTGGGATTTGTTTTGGAGTTGCTTCACTGCATAAAAACTCTAACTTTAATGCGGTGATCTTGTTTTCTATATGGATTTTTCTAATTATTATTTTACCAGCTACAGTTAATAATTACTTAGTTAGTACATATCCTGTTCCAGAAGCTCTAGAAACTACTTTACAACAACGAAAAGGCTATCATGAAAAGTGGGATATGGACAAAAAAACTACGATGGATAAATTCTTTGCTCATTATCCACAGTTTAAAAATTTCCCTAAGCCTGAAAACGGTTTTAATTGGCTCTGGTATTATGCAATGCAACAAATGGGGGACGATGAGTCGGCTCAATATGCAAAAGAGTTACAAGAAAAATTAGAACAGCGTACTATGGTTAGTAGTAATATAGCCAGGTTTATACCTACTTTGCATATGCAGATACAACTTAATGAAATCGCAAAATCAGGTTTAAAAAACCAACTCAACTTTTTAGAAGCAACAAATAAGTTTCATGAAAAAAACAGGCTTTATTTTTATCCAAAGATATTTAAATCAGAATCTGTAGAATCCGAAAATTGGAAAGCTTTTCAAATAGAAAACTTTTCAGACGAAAAGTTCTCCAATTCTATGGGGTTATATGTTCCTCTTCTGGTGTTTATATTGTTCTTTGGTGTTTTTGGGTGGTTCAATTTTAATAAAAACAAAGGATTAGTATAAAACCTAAGAATAATAAATTATTTTAATTTAAGAGATTAGAAATACTCTTCCTAACCATACGTAAGGCTTTAGATTTTTGTTTTAGTCTTTCGCATTTTAGGAAGAGTATAATATTAACACACATATCTAGTATATCTAAAAATGATTTCTAAGAACTACAAAAAATAATATTTTTTATACTTTATATTGTTTAGTTATCTTTTGTTCAGGAGTATTACAAAAAGAATATAGACAAATAAGAAAAAACCATTCTAGCGGTTTCATTACAAAATATGTAATGTTTGAGCCTATTTCGGTATTAATATTTTTGGATAAATTATACCCATAATTATCATAATTCGTTCGGATTAAATGATGCATTTTAGGAGAAAAATCTTGTATCATTTCTTCAAAGGCATTCGCTATTTGTAACTGTCTGTTTACTATTATATTCTTTCCGTGTCTTTTTCCTAATCGTACAGGTTTTACTATTTTTGGATTTCCTTTTGCAGCAACGGTACATAGGTAGTGCCCTTTATGATCAAGAATAGGAGGGTGAGATTTTTGCGAAAAAGTCCAGGTTGTTGTATCTGTAAATACTTTTATAATAGAGTCTGTTTCTTGTCCAAATAAAGTAAGGATAATCGTTATTAACAAAAAAACTGGAAATAGTAAAATTAAAGCCCATACTGTTTCATCCATTTTTTTCGCTAAGAAGGTGTTACAATAATTTAAAACAGAATTCTGATATGTTCGATTTTGGGATTCTGTTTTTTCTTCCATTATTATTTTAGTAATAAGTAAAATACTTATAAGTAAACTAACAATTGGAGCTAGAATAAAGAAAAGAATCCCATCGTTCCCTTTGTAGATATCAAGACTTTCGGTATTGTGACCAGTAATTTGAAAAAGAATAGCAAAATTTATAAATGACCCAATACATAAAAATATTAAAGAGAGAACTAGTGTCAAAGGAGGTAATTTTCGTCCTTTTTGCCAAATCAAGAAGCTCGAAATATTAAAAAGAATTCCATATAACAAAAGGGTAGGGTAGTGTTTGTTTGAAAACGGGCTATAACATTCAAGATCTACGGGGTCAATCGCTATATAAAAAGGAGCACTATGTATTATTAATCCAAACAGGAAAAGAAATAAGGATAATATATAGATAACGGATAGAATGATTTCTATGGTAGAAATAGATTTCTTTACTTTTTTAAAAATTATAACCAAGACGCATATAATGGTAATTAGAAAAATAAGTAACACTATTCCTGCAAACATATTTGTACTATTTTTAATTTTATGAGGTTAGTTTGCTAAGCAATATTTGTTTTTAGAAACATATCTCAAATAAGGTCTATTTATGAATAAAAGTATAAAAATATAAAGACACAGAGTTCACGTTATTCAAGATATATGTGTTCTGTATAATTTGTGTTTTACTTTCTTAACCACCCCAATATTCTTTCATTGTTTATTTTCCATTTTTGATTTGTAGTTTTCGTCAATTCAAAAGTTTCTCTAGAAGAAGAATATGGACCTGGATTTTGTTGAATAATCTCTATAGTATTAGTTGTTACTTTTGATACTATAGCAACGTGTCCATAGCTATTAAATATGGTACTGCTCATTACTATTAAGTCACTCTCTTTTGGTTTAGATATACTAGGGTTGCTAAATTGTATTAAATTTCTTTTTTTATTTATTTCTCCATCTGCTATGTTTTTGTTAAAAAAACTTTTAGCATGTCCATAGCTATCGGGCATTTTATGGTTGTAATACTCAAAATAATATCGCTTCACAAATTCTACACATTGGTATTCATATCCAAGATTGTATCCATCTTTTGTATTTCTTTGTACTACATTGTCAACTCCACCATTATAGAATACAATAACATTATTTAAGCTATCTATTCGTTGTCCAATTTCAAAATTCGAGTTAAAATTTACTCTTTTAAGTCCTTTGTAGGATAGGTAAGAGAGAGTTAAGATAGATATAGTTAGTATTGTTTTTTTTATCATATGAGTTAGTTTATATATAGATAGTTTTTATAGAGTAGTCTATGCCAAATCGTATCAATTATTAGTTTCTTTTTACAATTGTGTATCCAGCTTCGTATTAAAAGCAATTTTTAATTCCATAGTAATTAGGAGGATTATGATAGCAAGTTCTAGTATAAAATATATCAAGCCTAAAGAAGTAAGACTTTGATGGTGTTTAAAAACAGAGGAGATAGAAATAAAACAATATGCAATATTTAAAAAAGCAATAATTTTTATTAGAACTGTACCCTTTTCAGAACTCAATAGATAACAGATAAGATCATACAAAGCAAAAAGGCAGGGAAAAATAGATAGAAAATATAATGTTGGTATGGGCATTCCAAAATGGTGTTCAAACCTCACTAAAATTACACCTAATAAAAAGGCAGATAATACTGCTCCAATTCCATCTATTAGGAATATTT
Organism: Aquimarina muelleri DSM 19832; assembly: GCF_000430665.1. Lineage (GTDB taxonomy): Bacteria > Bacteroidota > Bacteroidia > Flavobacteriales > Flavobacteriaceae > Aquimarina > Aquimarina muelleri. The sequence continues at coordinate 19,370 of NZ_AUML01000055.1, forward strand.
TTTTAAAGATTAATTTTTTCATCCTTGATATATTAAAGAAAAGTTGATGTAAAAATGCTTAGAGGTAAATAGTGTATTAGTTAAACGATTATTCACCGTATGTTGCATGAAAAAACTTTGTCAATTTTTCTTTTTTATAAGAGATTTCAAATTTTAATATTTTACCATACTTTAAATCTGCAACTGGATTAAACTCTCCAGCGCTAATCCCATTCAAAAACTCTGATGGATACATTTTCTGGATATCAGAGGAGTCGATTTCTTTAACTTCTTGTTCCCAAAAACTTTGTTTTACTTCATACCAGATTAAGTGGGAACTAAATGGATAGACTTGTTTTTTATATAATTTTTCGTTTATATATAGTTTTGGGATTTCAGTTGATTCTTTATAATGTGTTAAAATCGCTATATATAAGTCTGTCGATGGATTCCATTGCGCACCATTTGGACCACCGCCATTTTGACTGAATATATTTGGAATAGAATCATTTTTTAGTAATACTTGAGATTTTTCTTTTAACCAAGTATTAATAATTAAGTTGTCTTCTTCTATCGAATATTTGTCGTCGAGTTTAAAAAAGCAATAAGAGGCTAATTTTTGTTCTACATTTTTCTCCACATTTTCAATTCTTTTTATAATAGTAGGGTTTTCTTTTTTATTTCTTTGGCAAGACATGAAGACTAACACTATTAAAAAATGTACTATAATTACCTTCATTTTCTTAAATTCTGACTAACGTCACTTTTTTATTTTGATATTTAGATTGTTTTAAACCCTAAATCATCAGGTTTTAATTCAAATTTATCGATTTGTTTTTTAATTCTTTTGATGAGTCCCATTTTTCTTTTTTGATCTAGGAACAAATATTGTTTTGGTGGTTTATATTGTACTTTTTTAGTGATCATATTCCAAATGATAACAGCTAGTTTTCTAGCCGTTGCACTTACTGCTGAGTGCCTACCTTTTCTATATGCTACTCTTCTGAAAAAGTCAGAAAGGTGCGTGTCTTTTAGATTTCCTATAGCATTT
>NZ_AUML01000056.1 GCF_000430665.1 Aquimarina muelleri DSM 19832
TATACGATCCTTTGGATACTCCGGATCAATAGGAACATAAGCGCCTCCTGACTTTAAAATACCTAAAATACCTATCAGCATCTCTAAACTACGATCCAAACAGATTCCTACTAAATCATCTGGCTCTACGCCTTGATCTTGTAAATAATGACCTAACTGATTAGAGCGATTGTCTAACTCTTTATAACTTAATTCTTCTCCTTCAAAAACTACAGCGATAGCTTCTGGTGTCTTGCTTACTTGTTCTAAAAATAAATCTACAATTGTCTTCTCCTTGGGATAATCTACCTCTGTTGCATTAAAGTCTTCTAATAACTTTGTCTCTTCTTTAGGAAGAATAGAAATATCTTTTATTGCCTTATCTAAACTAAATTCGAACTGTTTTAAAATAAAAAGTAACCTTTTAACAAGGGTTTCTATTTCAATTTCATCAAAATACTCCAGTTGATAGTCTACATTTAACTCTAAAGGAGAGTCTTGACCATAATCGCACCAACGAATCGACAACGGAGAATGTAAACCTAAAGTACTTGTTAGATGTTTTATTTCAAGATGAAGGCCTGAAGATAGTGACTTTGGAAAAGGAAGAGGTTCATAATTTACCATAACATCAAAAACCTGAAAACGGTTTTCTGACAATAAATTAAGAGATCTGTTTAAATGTGAAATAGGGTATAATCGGTGTCTATAATCATTACGTTGTGTTTGCCTAATATCTGAGATAACGCTTGATAAGGTTTGACTCTCTATGTACTTCCCTTTATATGGAAGGATACCAGAAAACATCCCTAACGTTTTACGATCCTCTCTACTGCCTCTGTTATGAACAGGAACTCCAAAACTAAAAATCTCTTGATCTGTTGTTTTACCAAAATACAAAAGCAAAGCTGCCACTGTAAATTGTGATAAATTTGCCTTTGTCTGTTGCGATAAAACATTAAATAATTTTCGATCTGATTCAGGAATAAGAACTGAAAATCGACCTCCTCCTTCTTTTCTTTTTAGTTTCTTATATTCTAAAACTGGTTTAGGAATAAAATTATATTTCTCTTTCCAATAAATTGCATCTTTCTGATAGTATTCTGATTCTAAATATGCAACACTTCTACTTATTGCATCGGTATATGAAGGATAGGGTATTGTAGAAGTTTTACTTCCTTCAAACAACTTTTCATATTGGTCTATTACATAGTTTACTTTTATTGCAAATCCAAAACCATCAGCTATCAAATGATGAAAGCAAACGAACCACCAATATTCATCCTCTGTTATTTTTATTAATGTGTAACGATATAATTTTTCTTTGTGTAAATCAAAAGCAATATTAAATTGATTTTGCATCCATTCTTCTGCAAATTTTCTTGGGTCAATATTTAATGAAAAATCTAATTCATTGATGAGAACACTTTCTGGTCTATCTTTTAAATAATATGAAGGCTCATTTTCTGAAAAATCAAACCTGATATTAAACGCATCAAAAACTTTAGACAAACCTTCTATAACCTTTTTAAATATAGGAACATTAAAGGTGCCTTTAAAAATTGTATAACCACCAATATTATAAATAGGACTTTGAGGATTTGTCAATTGCCCATAATAGACTTCTTGTTGTGCTAAATGCAACTTCTCTTTTGAATTCATTTTTCACCTTTATAAATTAAACCTAGGACAGTTTCAAATACTCTTTCATACAAACTACAGTAGCCTCTTTCATTATTTCTAATGCTGCATTAATAATATTATGAGTTGTAATTAAAGGGGGTACTAACCGTAATACATTATTATAATGCCCTCCTACTTCAAACAATAATCCTCTCTGAAAACATTCTGATCTAAATTTCTTTAGAAACTCTGGAAAAGGTTCTTTCGTTATTTTATCTTTTACAAATTCTACACCTATCATCATACCTTTTCCTCTTACCTCACCTATGAAAGGGTTGTCTAATGCTAAATCTTTTAATTTTTTCATTAAATACTCTCCTATAAGTTTAGTATACTCTTCAATATTATATTGTTCAATAAAATCAAAAGCTCCTCTTGCTGCTGCTATACTCACTTGATTTCCTCTAAAAGTACCTATATGATCGGCTGATTTCCATGCCTCTATGTCTTTTCTATATATCAATCCTGAGATTGGAAAACCTATACCTCCAAAACCTTTAGAAAATGTTATAATATCTGGTATAGCTTTTGTATTCATGAACTCTAAAAAGCTCCCTGTTCTGTAAAAGCCGCTTTGGATTTCATCAAAAATTACGATAATATCGTGCTTATGTGCAATTTTCACTATCCGCTCCAAGAATCCATCCTTTGGCACTACATTTCCTCCTTCTCCTTGTAATGGTTCTAATATAATTGCTGCTGGAATATTTATCCCTGAATGCCCTGTTTCTAATATCCATTCAAAATGCTTAGCACAGTCATAATTACAATTACTTTCTTCTTTATTAAATGGACAACGATAACAGTAACTATACGGTACAAAGTGTATATTAGGAATAAGAGAAGTTAATTTTTTACGAAAAAAAGTATCTGATGTTACAGCCAATGCTCCAGAAGTCATCCCGTGATACCCTCCAGAAAATGCAATTACACCATCCCTACCTGTTTTTATTTTTGCTAATTTTATTGCAGCTTCAACTGCATCTGAACCTGTTGGTCCTCCAAAACTAACTTTATAATCTCCTTGAATTTCTTCTGGTATCTTATTTAAAATTTTTTGAATTAAAGAAAGTTTATTTTCTGTTGGAAAATCTAGTGCATGAATCAAATCTGCTTGCTGTTCTTTAACGTACTCTAACACAAAATCATTACCATGCCCTACATTTAGAACTCCACAACCTCCAAAAAAATCAATAAATTGATTTCCATCTACATCTTCAATAATACTTCCCTTTGCTCGTTTTATTGCTATTGGCATATTTTTAGGATATGAAACAACACTCCCTTCAATATCCTCTTGTAATTTTAATAGCTTTTCAGATTTTGGTCCTGGTATAGATGATGAAATGATTTTCTGTCTTTCAGACAAATGATACTTTTTAAGTGACTCCATAATGATTATAGTATTTAACTTATTTAAATTTTAGATTAAGATAAGTACGCCTCTCAACTCAGATAGTGTTTAATTAAACACCTACTTATCTTATTTATATGTTGAATTTATAAAGGATGAAGATTGCTTTTTTGTTTCAGAGAGTTTACTCGTTGCTAGACAGTAAAAAGCATAAAGACATGTATTGAACTAATACAATTTATCATTTGAATTTACTGGAATAAAATGTTCTTTTATACCTCAATTTCAGAATAAATATAAACCGTAGCCCAGCTATGCTTGATACCAGATCGAGTCTGGCACAAGCTTTTGTTCTTCATTGAAACAAAAAAAGCTTTATTTTCTTTTCCTGTAAGTTCAAACAACAACTGGTATAACTAAAAAATAGTCATTCATTATATTAGTAGAACTATATAAAAAGTAGTAGCCCTGAGATGAAATTAAAAAAGAAAAATTTATTCTATAAATTCAAAATGTAGATTAATTGTTTTATTAAGAACTATTTGATGATAAATATTGTTGTGTGTTATTAGTTAATCTATTCCCCAATAGACAAGTAAGGTTATTAAGAAATCAGATCTAAAAGCTAGAACTAGCTATTGTATTTTCTTCCAACATTTTTCCGTAATTAAATTTTATCAATCTATCACATGATTTATAATATGCGTCATCATGGGTTATAGCTATTACTGTTTTTCCTTTACTTTTTAAATCAGGAATAATGTTTTTATAAAAATATTTTCGAAAATCAGGATCTTGCTCTGCTGCCCACTCGTCAAAAATAAAGATATCTTTATCTTCTAATACGGAATAAATTAATGCTAATCTTTTCTTCTGACCGCTCGATAAATTTTGGAATATTTTATTTTCTGTAATATCTTGTTTAATAATCTTATCAAGTGCCATTTCCTTTAAAAGTTCGTTTAATTGTTCATTAGACGGAAGCAAATCGAAATTATCATAATTTTCTGTGAAAAGATAATTATCAGAAAAAATACACGATAGCATATCTCTATAATCAGATCTATTATTATTCGTAATCAGTACATCATTAAAAAGCATTTCTCCTGATTTCGGAATATAAAGTCCTGATAATAAATTTATGAACGTACTTTTTCCACTACCATTACCCCCATAAATAAATATGACTTCTCCTTTTTGGATTTCTAAGTTAATTGGTTGAAGCTCAAAAATAACCGACTCTTTTTCATCAACATATTGATAGCTTAAATTATTAATACTAAGTTTTTTAAAGTCCCCTAATTGATTTGGTGTAGCTTGAAGGTCTTGATAATCAAAATTACCTGTAGTTATTTCATTAAATTCATTAAGTCTTGAAAAAGCAATTTTATATCCGATGAGTGTTTTCATAAGGTTAATTATGTTACCTATGGGACCTATTAAAAATAAAATAGCAACCATAAAGCCTGCTATAACCCCTTGATCAACGCCAAAAACTACAGGCATAACAAAAAGAATAATCCCTATTAAGAAATAAAAAGAATATTCTCCTGTTAAATTATTCCCTAAAGCAGCTAATTCGGATTTTATACTTAGGTTAATTGCTTCATTTCGGTTTTTAGTAATATGATCAAAAAACATAGAGTCACTTCTTTTGGTACTCATCTTAATTTTATTAAAACCATGTAAAAAATCATTATAATTACGCATAAAGGAATCATCCAGATCTCTTTCTTTATCCATGTTTTTTTCTATGATTTTATTTCGATATAAAAAAACAAAACACAATATAATGATAAGCGCTACTATAAGAAGAGCTCCTTGAGGATACAACCAAAACATGTACCCAACTGTAACTAATATCATTATAACAGCATTTAAAAAAGCAATAAAAACTTCAGGTAGACTTTCTAAAAAGCCTATATCATTCATAGCTGTTCGGACTCTTGCTTCTCCTAAACGCAAATAGGATTCATAATCCGATATTCTAAGTTTATTTATGATTTTAAGCATCATCTCCTTTCCAAAATTTAAAGTTACTTTTATCATATATCCTTTAAAAAAATAGGTAAAGAAAAAAGAAGTAATGATAAAAAATATATAAATAATCCAATCATAATCACTTAAAAATGGTAGAGAGGTTCCTGCTATTTTATTGTTTATTATTATTATTAAAGTACTACTCCACAAACTATGAATTATAGCGAATAAAGCCAGTAATGGCAGGGCTAATTTAAATTTAAAAAAGCTTAAAAAAGTTATTTTTTTCAATGTTTCAGGAAATTTAGTTACAAAATTAATTTTGATTTTGGTAATTAATTTGATAAGAGAATGAAAAGTTTCTTGTTATCTCATAAATCCAAAAAATGATCTTAGTTCTATTAAAATGATTATTGTTTTACAACTTAGAATTATTAAAAAGAGTTTCTTTTATTCTAACCGCTTTATTATACAAGAACATTAATATCCATTGCTACTCTACAAATCTTATCTGCAATTGCTTTTGGATTATTAAAAATAAAAAAATGGTCTCCTTTTAATAATTCAAACGAACAAGAAGAAGAAGTTTCATTCTGCCATGCTTTCATATTCTTTAAGGGTGTCTTATCATTTTCTTCTCCTATTTCTTCTTCTCCCATACATATTTGTATAGGGATAGAAAATGGTTTTTCCATTTCTTGGAATTCATAATCTTCAACAGCTTTAAAATCAGATTTCATTATAGGATAATATAAATCCAAAAGATCCTCATGGTCAAAAAACTCACTAGGTAAACCTCCTATTTCATTAACTTCTTTCCAGAATTGATCCTTTGGCAAAATAGATCTTTTTTTACTAGACCTTTCAAATCCAGGTGCTCCCCTACCTGTAAAAAAAAGACTCTTTGGTAGTTTCATTTTTTTATGAATCATTTTTTTTGTTAATTCATAGCCTAACAAAGTTCCCAAACTATGAGCATAGATCATATATTCACCTTCTTTAATATGAGGAATTATTTTATCTAAAAGATCATCCACCATATCATCAACTCTATTCAATAAATCTTCTTTAAAACGATTACCTCTGCCGGGAAGCTCTAAAGTAATCCAATCCACATTTTTTGGAATATATTTCTCTATACTATTAAAACTATATTTATTTCCCCCAGCAAATGGAATTGCTATTACTTTTTTACTATTCATTTTTTATTTATTTCTATTAACAATTTTAAAAATGTATCTCACCTCTTTTTAATATTAATTATTAGAGAAACCTAAAGGTTCTTCTCCGTCTTTAGACTGAAGCTGTTTTGTTATACATAATTTCTTTTTCTCCAAATAACCGCTCTGCTATTATATTATTAGCTTTACAATCTTTTATTAACAAATCAGACTGTACAATAGGGTTAGATTCATCTGTATACTTAATGCTACTAATGAATTCTAACCAAGGTTCCTGTCCCATTGCATAAACATATACTTCTTTAGGATTAAATGCATCTATTAAACCTTTTCCTCTTTTGAAATTAGACCCCGCTAGTCTACGAGAAGAATCTTTATCTCTTGCCAATGGTTCGGTTAATAAAGATCCATACAGCCATGAAAGTGGTGCTCCATCACATTCCATCCCTAAAAAAATAACATCAACCTCTCCTAGTAATTCACAGACATGTTGATAAATTTTAGATTCAACATTACATGAATCTGCAACAAAAATCATTTTAAAATCACCAATATTTACATAATGACAAATTTTGGCCTGTATATTTAAGTCTGAATGCTCTCCTATAAATGGAATACCTGTAATAGAACAATCTTTAAAATTAATAGTATCCATTTCATCAATTTCAATCACATTATCAAAACCAATTGATTTAAACATTAGTTTTAAACTTGGATCTTGTAAACTACCATTAGAAGATCTAGGAACGACTATATTTTTTATCTTATGTCTCAAAGGAATAAGAGTTTCGAACAAAATATGATCTTGATGATTATGGGTAATTAATACATAGTCTATAACATCTGGTAAATCCATGTCAGAAAATCGATCTACTTCTTGAGGATAGCCGTAATAACTGATTACAGGGTCTAAAAGAATACTTACATCCTTAGTTTCTATCAAAATACATGCATGTCCAAAATATCGCATTCGTACTTTATCTCCTGTATATTTCTCATAAGGTTTAGGGATTTCGGTAGTAAAAAAAGATTCAAAAATAGATTCCATATCTGAAGAAATCTCCAAAATTTCTTTTATTTCACTCAAAGAACCTGGAGTATGCCTCATCTTACTAAGAACATCCAAACCTTTATGATTAAAAGGTATATTTAAGTGTATTTTATCCTTGTCTTCTAAACGAGGAGTACTTAAAACAAAAGGTCGTTCATCATTATCCGTCAACCAAAGTAAAATAGTTTGTGATGTTTCTTTATAAAACTCACTATTATACAATAGTGCTTCAAAAAACCGAAAAGAAGGTTGGTTATTAAGATCATAAACTAATTCTACATAACCTTTTAATATCTCCGGGACTTCTTCATACAAAGGTTCTAAAGAGTATCCTTTTGCTTTTGTTTTTAGCATTAAATCTAACTCTTTAACAGCTTCTCTAAAAGCGATAAGATTTTTTTGATTCTCTAAAGTCTCATTACGTAACTTTTCTATCTCATCTACTCGTTTTCCTTCATAATCAATAAAAGGCCCTCCTAACATTTTAGGATTTTTTACTGCTGAAGCATGAGCTGTTGGGGCTTGAATGTATGAGCTCATAATTTTTAAATGCCTATCCGAAACATTCATAGCTGCTGTTGCAGGAGATATTAAATGGCTCCAAGCATACCAATTATCAAATAATGGTTCAATTACTAAATTTGGCTTTAAATAAACCTTATCCGTTTTCATAATATTATTTTTATTGAATTTAATTTCAAAAATGCACTACTTATTTTTTCGAGTAATAGCTATAAGAAGTTAAAGAATAAAACATTTTATTCTCCCAAACTTTCATGTCAAAAAGAAGGGCTTTCTATCTTTGTATGCTTTACACTATTTACTTTATGATTTTTATTAAAATTTTGTTTCTTTATAAGATAATTTTCCAACTAATAATAACAACTATAAGTTTTTTTTCTTATAAAAATTAGGGATTTATGCCATTGACAATTCTGATAAATAGGAAGAAGGCAAGGTTGCAATAATATTTTGTTTTAAAGAGTCTATCCTAACAACTATTTTATTAATATTATTTACTTTCAAAATTTCGCATTCTAAACCGTTTAATGTTCCAAAATTAATTTTTCTGATTTCACCTACTTCTAATGATTGCCTAATCGTTTCTATATCATATATATCATCCAAATCTGTGAGCAATTTAATTTTAAATATTTCTTCTCTCTTTACTCTAGCATATTCTTTCCCAAAACACACATAATTGCAAGCTCCTTCTATTGATAAGGTTCTATTAAAATCTTTAGCAGAGTTTATCTTTACAAAGACATATGAGGGAAAGAATGGTTTTAAGATAGTCTTTTTTCGATCACTCCACTGTTTGGTGACTTTTAACATCGGTAAAAAAGATTCTAGCTGATTTTCTTGTAAAAGTTCATGAACTTTTTTCTCTTGACATGATCTTACATAAAGTACATGCCAACCTGTTTTTAGGCTTTTTAACATAAATTAATGATGATTGATGATTAGTGTGTGAAATATTATAATTCACTATTGAAATTTTTCAATAGCTGAAATTTTTATGTTTTTATTACCTCAGTAAGAAATTGATAGGGCTTCGCCCACTGCACTCCCAAAATTTCTATTCTAAAAATTTTGAAAAGTACACATTCATTAATTTTCAAAAATGTCAAGAGCATTTATGAAAAAAATCTATTTTAAAAACTTGAGACTAAATAAAAACTAAATTATTTAGTCTATATATGTAAATGCAATTTCAATCTATATTATTAATTCAGCAATTAATAACATTTTATTAAAATCAATAATTTTGACTTTCTAATAAAAACCATTAGTTAATTACTAGTAGTTTTTTAGCAAATAGTAAAACCCATAACATCCAAAAACAGTTTTACCATCGTTATGTTGTGGAAAATTACCTTAAATATTAACACTAAACCAAAAGTAGTAATCTATTTTCAAGAATCACAACACGTAATTCACAGAATTACGTGTTCACAAAAAAGACACTACACACTGAAAAACAAATAATTAATCCCTGAAAAAACTTTTTCTTCTATTTTAAAAAAAATCCCGTTATTTACGAGAAATAAATTAAATGATTTTGAGAATATGATAATAGCTTCTCTAGACGATAGGGAATTAGTAGTAAATATTTTATGGAGTTCTCATATAGAATTAAAATTTCTTAATTCTATATGTTTTGTAGTAAAACAAGATGAAAAAAAATTAGCCAAGCTTAGATATTTAATAGAGTATCTATTTGCTATAGCTATGAAATTTGGCAAAATTCCATTATTCTTGCCAAAAAAAAGAAGATTGAGTTTATTAACATTTTTATGGAAGATCAAACTAGCTTTTTATTGTGTCTGTATAAAAAACATATTAAAAGTATTAGAGCGTGAATCTCAAATTAAAAAGAAGCACCTGAAAATTTTATTTACACCCTGTTGGCTAATGGCTGTTTTTCCAAGGTTTGAGAGGAAAGGAATTGGAGGAAAGTTGTTATTAAAGGTTTTTGGAAAGGTATGAATTAAACAAAGCAATTCTACCTAAATACTACCGCTCAAAAAAATTATATTAAAAAAGGATTTAAAAAATTTTAATTATACAGACTCATTAATTTATTTACTGTATTTTTTGAAATACGAATAATATGTTTGGAACAGAAATACACATAGCTACTTTCATTTATTTATCTTTTCAGTTATTTATACTGTCTTTTCAAATAATCTATTTTTTATTTAAACCAGATAGTAAATCTAGGCTTCGCTTCTTTATTTTAACATTATTATTTTTTCTATATAATATAATTTCTGGATTAGTCCCTGATAAAAATATTCCGATTGAGATACTATATCAAAATATAGTTGCGTGGACTATAGGAATAAGCACTGCTACTTATTTCTTGCATTTTATATATAAAGAGCACAATATTAAACCTGTAAACTTCTTAAACATAAGAAATATTACTTACTCTACTATTATAGCATTTATTATCCTTTTCTTACTTCCCTATGTAACTACAAAAAATCTTAGCTTATCTCGAAATATATTCTTAGTACTTCCTGTTTTTATATCTATTGCATGCCTAGTTAATATTGCTTTTTTTTTAGCAAAAGATTATTTAGCTGCAAAAAATGTTCACTATAAATTTAGAATACTCTGTGGTGGATTAGGGATGATGAGCATTGTTGCTTTACCTCTTATAATTTTAATATTAGGAGATAATCAAGCAGTAGAACACTCTGTATTTAGTGCTGGTTATTTTATAATTTCCTTCGAATATTTACGACATCAAATATACAATACTAGAATAGAACAAGATTTACTTGAAAAATTACAAAAAGAAAATCCCCATAAGAATAATTATAAGCATGATTATATTGTGAGTCTTTATGGTCTATCGAGTATAGAAAAAGAAATTATGCTGTTTATTATAAAGGACTATAATTATTTTGAAATAAGTAAAGAGATCTATCTATCAGAGGATGTAATTCTAAAACATGTTTCCAATATTTTCAGAAAGACAAAAATTCGAAACCGAGCAGAACTGATGTTATTGATGTCAGAAAAAAAAGAAGACGAAATAATAATCCCTTTAGTCAATAGTAACCATCATGAGATTTCAAAAGAAATAACTGAAGAAATTTTGGAATCGCTAAAAAAATTCGAACAAAAAAAAGAATTTTTAAAAAAAGGATTAAGCCTTAAGGAACTAGCTCAAAAAATTAACACTAACACAAAATATTTATCAAAGACAATAAACGATCATAAAAATCTTAATTTCAACACTTATATCAATCATTTAAGGATCAATTATAGTCTTGAAATTCTTCAAGCCAATCCTAAATTAAGGAAGTACAACATAAAACATTTAGCAGAAGAAGTCGGATTTAATAATCCTGAAGCTTTTTCTCGTGCTTTTCGAAATGTTACAGAAAAAAAACCCTCTGTATATATTAAAGAGTTATTAGATGAAAATGAATAAATTTCCTGATCTATTAAAAAAATCTTTACCTAGAAAACACCTTAATAAAGTTTTATTAAAAGCTTTCATTAATGTCCTATAAAACTATTTTTGCTTAACTGACTGTACTCAGAATACTTCCAGACAAATTACTAAGTCTTTATCCAGAAGATACCTCAATAAAGTACTACTGCCAGCTATAGTTGAATCAAAAAACAAGACTTCATTATTTTATAGTGTCAAAGAAATTTGCGAACAAGAATTATCGCATAAAACAAAAGAAAAACCGCAACCTCCAAAAGACTGGGTCAGAAAAGTTCCTAACTCAAGGAATAATTCTAAGATATGAGAAATGCTGACTCCTTTTTTAAATTCTCCAGTAGATTCTGTTTATGAATATAGAGCAAATCAACAGTTACGTGATATAACGGAAACTGCCATCAAGAATATTACTATAGATCTGAAAACAGAGACAATCAAAAAAAGTAGACCCTATACTCTAAAAATTATCAAAACACAAAAGGAATATGAAAAATTGTTAACATATTGGAATGAAGACAACATACTTTTGGAAAAGTTAAAAGGAATAGAATAATACTTATTTTTAATATTTAGGCTATTTTCGAGCTTATTTATAAAAAATTCGAACTCATATCTATTTGATAAAAAATAAAAAAACCTGTAAATAAATCATTTACAGGTTTTTTTATTTTTAGTGGGCGCTAAGGGATTCGAACCCCTGACCCCTTGGGTGTAAACCAAGTGCTCTGAACCAACTGAGCTAAGCGCCCTTATTTAAAAAAGCAACCTTGTTCCTGATTGCGGATGCAAATATAGCACAGTTTTTAAATTTACCAAAGAAAAAAAGAAAAAAAATTAAATTATTTCTGCAACAACAAATGTACTACCCCCTACATAAATCACATCCACATCTGCAGCCATCTGTAAAGCAGACTTATAGGCGTTTTTTACAGATTTATGACTATCCCCAGTCAAACCAAATTTTAACGCTTTTTTTCTTAACTCTTCTTCATATAACCCTCTTAAAATATCTGGCTTGCAAAAATAATACTTTGCTTGGGTAGGAAATAATGGTAGAATCGTATCTAAATCTTTATCATCAACCACTCCCAAAACTATATGTAAACATTCATAATTCTCTTCTAACAGTTGCTCTAAGGCTACTACTAACCCATCACTATTATGCGCTGTATCACAAATCACTTTAGGCTTTTCTTTTACAATTTGCCACCTTCCTAATAATCCTGTATTCGCTACAACTTTACTAAGCCCATTTCTAATGTTTATCTCATTAATTACCCATCCTTTCTTTTGCAATACTAAAACTGTTTGCAATACCGTTTTTATATTCTCTTTCTGATAATTTCCTTTTAAATCAGAATCATAAATCGTTCCTTTATATTCTTCAGCAAAATATATATCACTTTTACTGTCAGTAGCTTTTTCTATAAAAACTTTTTTAGTTTCTAAAGTTGTTCTTCCTATAACAGCTGGGATATGGTTTTTTATAATGCCTGCTTTTTCTTTAGCTATTTTCTCTAAAGTATCTCCTAAAAAACGAACATGATCTAACCCTATATTAGTAATTACAGAAACTTCTGGAGTAATAATATTTGTTGAATCTAACCTGCCACCAAGACCTACTTCTATTATTGCTATATCTACTCCGGATTCTGCAAAATACTGAAATCCTAACCCAACAGTCATTTCAAAAAAAGAAAGTTGATTATTTTCAAAATAAGACTGGTGCTTTGAAATAAAATCTATGATATATTTTTCTGATATCTTCTCCCCATTAATCGTAATACGCTCTCTAAAATCTTTTAAGTGAGGAGAAGTATACAAGCCTACTTTATAACCTGATTCTTGTAATACAGAAGCTAACATATGGCTTGTTGATCCTTTTCCATTGGTTCCTGCCACATGAATGCTTTTAAATTTAGTTTCTGGAGCTTTTAGATACACCGCTAATTGCTTTGTATTATGAAGATCTATCTTATAAGCGCTAGCTCCTTGACGTTGATACATTGGCAATTGGGCAAACATCCAATCGAGAGTTTCCCTATAGGTCATACTATTGCATTATTATTCTGAAAGTTTAAACTGATAAATAATCACTCCTACCTGCTTTACAGGTGCTTTTGAGTCACTATTAAACTTAGTAGCCATAGCTGCTCTTTTTGCGGGCTCCATTAAACAAGAAGAACTATTAGTAGTTCCTTTAACCCCTGGTGTAGCTTTTACTACTTTGCCGTTTTGATCTACTTCTATTTTCACCACAACAATACCTGATTCATTACAGTCTTGGACAAATTTTTCTTTATTCAACGCTTTTCTTCCTCCTAACCTATAATTACCATCTCCATCCAACCCTTTTCCGGTTCCATAATATGCCTTTGCATTAGGATCCCCATCACGACTACCTTTGTCTCCTGGTAAATTATCATCTCCTTCTCCTCCTTTAGCTTTACCATCATTTTTTGGGCCGTTAGAAAAACTATCTAAAATGTCTAATGTCGACTTATCAGGCTTTGGATCGGGTTTCTTTTCGTCTACCTTTTTTATAGGTTTATCTTTTATTGTATTCTCTACAAGTTTTTGATCATTAGGATTAGCTTTTTTTTGGGGCTTCTCTACTTCTTTTTTAGGTTTCTTTTTTGCCTCTTTTTCTATTACAGGAGCATCTTCTATATCTTGGGTAATTACTTTATCTGTGATTTGAGGAGATTCGTCCTGTGGTTCTGGAGTGGATGAAACAGGTTCTGGAGCAGTTTGCTTAGGTGAAGATTTAATAGGTTGATCTGGCTGAATATCACCTGATCCTGTTAGCGTTGTTCCAAAATTAAGCGCAATACCAGCTTCTTCTTCTGGTTCTATATAATTTAAACTTAGGTAAAATAATAAAAAGAGAATCCCTATATGTACAATAACTGTCAATATAAAGGATTTTCTTTTATGTTTTGTATCTAAGTTTATCATTATTATTCTGGTCTTACTGCCAATATAACTTTAAATTTATTTCGATTTGCAATATCCATCACTCCAACTGCTTTTTCTATAGGAACCCCTTCTTCTGCTCTCAAAATGATAGTTGGCTCTTTTTTTCCTTGTAATCGAGATACCAATTCTGACTCTAATCTACTTTGACTTATACGTTCTTCATCAATATAATACTGTGATTTATTGGTAATACTAACCGATATATTTTGCACATTTGAACTTTTCCCTTTTGCTTTTGGTAATATTAAATCCAATGCCTCTGGAGTAATCGCTGGAGATGTCAATAAAAAAAACACTAATAACAGAAATACTATATCTGTCATAGAAGACATACTAAACTCTGGACTAACTTTATTTCTTCCTCTTAAATTCATATTATGCAGGTTCGTTTAATAAATCTAAGAAATCTGCCGTATTAGCTTCCATACTATGTATAACCTTATCTGTACGAACCACCAAATGATTATATCCTATATAGGCTATAATCCCAACCACTAATCCACCTACAGTGGTTGTCATAGCAGTGTAAATACCCTCTGCTAAGACTCCCATATCGGCAGTTCCAGAACTTGAAGCCAAATTATGAAATGCTATAATCATACCTATTACTGTTCCTAAAAAACCTATCATTGGCGCAGCTCCTGCTACAGTTGCAAGAATACTAACATTTTTTTCTAATTTATACACTTCTAGTCGGCCTGCGTTTTCAATAGCTTTATTAATATCCTCTAAAGAATGTCCTATTCTAGAAAGCCCCTTTTCAGTTAACCTAGCAATAGGGTTATTAGTTTGAGCGCACAAAATTTTTGCAGACTCTATCTTTCCGCTAACTACACTTTCCCTAATCTTATCCATAAAACCTTCATCATACTTTGAAGCTGCCTTGATTGCAAAAATTCTTTCAAAATAAATATAGACTGCAACAAACAGCAGCACAAAAAGAATAGATATGATTACGATTGCCCCTGTCCCTCCGCTAAGTAAGAGATCCATTATAGACAAAGAACTTTCTTCTACTGGTGATTCGATTTCTTGAGTATTTTGGGCTAAAGTGCCAAGCATTAATAAATAATTCATTTGATATTGTTAATTTAGTGTTAGTATACTAACGTTATTTATGTAGGTTAAGTATGTTATTTTTCTTTATAATATATATATTATTCCTAACAAGCCTATACTTCCAAGTACTATTGTATAAGGAAAAGCCATTTTCACCATTTTTGTATAGGACAATCCTATTAATGGCGCTAAAGAAGAAGTTAATAAAAACAAAAATGCTGCCTGTCCATTAGGTGTTGCAACACTAGGTAAATTTGTACCTGTGTTAATAGCAATAGCTAGTTTTTCAAATTGCTCTCTTGATATTGCTCCACTATCAAAAGCTGCTTTAACTTCTCCTATATAAACCGTTGCAACAAACACATTATCACTTATCATAGACAAAAGACCATTTGCTATATAAAACATAGATGGTTGCTGACTAGGCTCTAAGGATAACGCCCAATCTATAATTGGTTTAAAAAGATGTTGATCATGTATCATAGCGACTATTACAAAGAAAACTACTATCAAACCTGTAAACGGAAGCGCTTCTTCAAAAGCTTTTCCTAATTGATGTTCTTCTGTAATCCCCATAAAAGCTGTCTGAACAATAATTAAAGCTAACCCTATAAAACCAACTGGTGCCACATGTAATGCCAAGCCTGCAATTAAAAGAAGTGCTGATACTGCCTGCACAATTAATCCATATTTAGATTTATCAGACCTCTTTGCGTCTTCCTCCTCTGTATAACTTTCTATAATTTTTCGAGCAACTTCTGGTAATTTTTCTCCAAAACCAAAAGTTTTTGTAGCTTCTAGTATTACTGTTGTTAATAACCCTGCAAACAAAACTGGTAATGTTATCGGAGCCATTTGTACAAAAAACTCTATAAAATCCCATCCCATTCTTTCTCCTATCAATAAGTTTTGCGGCTCTCCTACCAAAGTACAAACTCCTCCAAGTGCTGTTCCTACTACTCCATGCATTACCAGACTACGCAAAAAGCTTCTAAACTGTTCTAAGGTTTCCCCACTTAATTCTTTTCTATCTAATATTCCATCTTCATTAAAATCGGATTCAGTCATAGAATGAATTTTATGATATACTCCATAAAATCCTACTGCTACACTTATTAAAACTGCCGTAACAGTTAAGGCATCCAAAAATGCAGAAAGTACTGCCGATAGAAATACAAATAATATCGACAATACCATCTTAGATTTTATTTTAGTAAACACTTTACTAAAAATATACATCAGCAAGGGTTTCATAAAATAGATCCCTGCAACCATAAAAACCAATAGCAAAACCACTTCTAAATTTTGACTCACTTCATGATACGCATTTTTTGGTGTTGTCAAATTCAATGCTAAGATTTCAATTGCAAGCAACCCTCCTGATTGCAAAGGGTAACACTTAAGAGCCATTGCTAAAGTAAAAATAAACTCAGCTATAAATAACCATGATGTTATTGTTGCTCCCAAAAAGAAATAAGAAAATACATTAAAAATTAAAAATCCGATCATTACGGTTTTGAACCATTTCGGACTACTGCCTAAAAAATACTTGAACATAGTTTTACTCGGTTAATTACAATTAATATTTATACCAACTGTTTGAGTGCTATCTCAAAAGCTGTTTTACTTATATTAGTTTTTTCTTGTTTGTTATTATATGTTTTTTGAATTGCTTTCTTTATGGTTTCAGAAGTATCCATAAAAATAGCCTCATCTGTCATTTGCACTTTTCGTTCCATAAAATAAGCAAACACTCTTGCCATACCACAATTTGAAATAAAATCTGGTATCAAACTTACTCTCTCATCCGTATACTCCATTATCGGTCCAAAAAATATTTCATTATCTGCAAAAGGAACATTAGCTCCACAAGAAATTACTTCTAAACCAGAATCAATCATAGTAGTAATCTGATCTTTTGTAATCAACCTAGAAGCTGCACATGGTGCAAATATTTCTGTTTGCAAAGACCAAATCCTCTTATTCATTTCATCAAAAGGAATGAGTTTTTCACTAAATAGTTTATTTCCTTTTTTATGTAGATACAATTCCTTTATCTCTTCAAAAGAAAAACCTTCTTCTTTTATCAATCCTCCTGCATGATCAATAATTCCAACAACCTTCACCCCCATTTCAGAAAGATAATAGGCTGCTGCTGATCCAACATTACCAAACCCTTGTACCACAGCTCTTTTCCCTTTTACATCTCCCCCATAAATAGTATAATAATGACGTACAGCCTCGGCAACGCCATATCCTGTAATCATATCTGCAACAGTATACTTTCTATTTACATCAGGAGAAAACATAGTGTTTTCTAACACTTTAATCACTCCTTGTCGCAATTGCCCTATTCTATTTATTTTGTCTGCTTCTGTAGGTTGAAAATGACCGTTAAAAACCCCTTCTTGAGGATGCCAAACTCCACATTCTTCTGTTATTGGTATAACTTCATGGATTTCATCTACATTAAGATCTCCTCCCGTACCATAATAACTCTTCAACAACGGAGATACCGCTTTATACCATCTTTTAAGAACTCCTTTTTTACGTGGATCATCTGGATCAAAATTAATTCCAGATTTTGCACCACCTATTGAAGGCCCTGATACCGTAAACTTAACTTCCATAGTTTTTGCCAAAGAAAGTACTTCATTCATATCTAAACCTTTGCGCATTCTGGTTCCTCCTCCTGCTGCACCTCCTCTTAGCGAATTTATTACTGTCCAACCTTCTGCTTCTGTTTCAGAATCTTTCCAGTTAAAAACTATTTCTGGTATTTTATTCTCGTATTTATTTAATAACTCTTTCATTTTAAAACTTCAATTCATTGAATAACTAGTCGCTTTTAAAAAATTTCAAAAAACAACGCATTTACTACCGTACTTTTAAATTAAAAAATAATCCCCCTTACGGAGGTTAGAGCTGAGTCATATTAACAATGTATTACAATAAATCAAATTACCATCTAAATGCGACCTCACAAATATAAAAAACTAAACAAGTATAAAGAGTAAATAAAAATAAAATTATAGTATTTTAAGAAGCTGATTTCTATCCGTTGAAAAACAACACTTATCTTTTTAAAATACCCCATAGCAATTAGACAGACATTATCTATAAAAAAGGATTGTTGCAAAAAATGAAAAAAACAGTAAAACTATCATATTATAACTTATATTTGTAGAATCAATAATAAAAATGAGGTTATCTCGGTTTATTTTCATCAAAAACTAGAAATATCGTGTTATGCACGCACAGTAAATCATAAAGAAATATGGACTTTAAATTATCCGAAGAGCAGTTAATGATACGCGACGCAGCTCGTGATTTTGCAAAGGCAGAGTTATTACCAGGTGTAATCGAACGTGATAACAAGCAAGAATTCCCTAAAGAACAAGTTAAAAAAATGGGAGAACTTGGTTTTTTAGGAATGATGGCATCTCCTGAATACGGAGGTGGAGGAATGGATACCCTTTCTTATGTTCTAGCAATGGAAGAATTATCAAAAATAGATGCTTCTTGTTCTGTAATTGTATCTGTAAATAATTCTTTGGTATGTTGGGGTCTCGATACTTTTGGTAGTCCTGAGCAAAAAGAAAAATATCTTACCAAACTTACAACTGGAGAATCTATAGGAGCTTTCTGTCTATCAGAACCCGAAGCTGGTAGTGATGCTACTTCTCAAAAGACCACTGCTATTGATAAAGGGGATCACTATATTCTTAACGGAACAAAAAACTGGATAACCAATGGTAACTCCGCAGATTATTATTTAGTAATAGCACAAACAGATAAAGAAAAGAAGCATAAAGGCATTAATGCATTTATCGTAGAAAAAGGATGGAAAGGTTTTGAAATTGGTCCTAAAGAAGATAAATTGGGAATACGAGGTAGTGACACTCACTCCCTTATATTTAACGATGTAAAAATCCCTAAAGAAAATAGAATCGGAGAAGATGGCTTTGGATTCAAATTTGCGATGAAAACATTAGCGGGAGGTCGTATAGGCATTGCTGCACAAGCTTTAGGAATTGCTGCAGGAGCTTATGAATTAGCAAAAGAATACTCTAAAGTACGTAAAGCATTTGGCACTGAAATCATGAATCATCAAGCAATTGCTTTTAAACTTGCCGACATGCATGTACAGATTGAAGCTGCTCGTATGTTAGTTTATAAAGCGGCAATAGACAAAGATAACCACGAAAACTATGATCTATCTGGTGCCATGGCAAAATTAGCTGCATCTCAAGCTGCAATGGATGTTAGTATAGAAGCTGTACAAATTCATGGCGGTAATGGATTTGTTAAAGAATACCATGTAGAGCGATTAATGAGAGATGCTAAAATTACTCAAATTTATGAAGGAACTTCTGAAATACAAAAAATTGTAATTTCCAGAAGCATTTTAAAGGATTAAATACTTGACACTGTTTCATTAAGTGTGTAACTTAAAATATCGAGGGTTTGACTTTTTTAAAGTCTTACCCTTTTTTCATATATAATTAAGAACTGATTA
>NZ_AUML01000057.1 GCF_000430665.1 Aquimarina muelleri DSM 19832
AATTCTTTTTCTAATTCCTTTACTCGTAATTGTTCTGTACTCAATTCCTGTTTTACAGTGAATTTACCAGAGGTAGATTCATAGGATTTACGCCATTTACGGATCATACTTCCATCTAAATCATATTCTGAACTCACTTGCTGTACGCTTTGACCTGATTGTAATAACTCTACAATCATAAGTTTAAAATCGTTACTATGTTTTCGCTTTACCATAATTCAAATATATTTAACATTATGGGCTATTTAAAATCGTCCTAACAAAACTAGATATTCCAAGATTTTGGAGGTCAACCCACGGCAGCACAATTAGAAGCTTTACGTAAAGCAGGCGATTTGCTAGGGGTATAGATATACTAAATAACCAAAAAAAACCACAACATCTGTTGTGGTTTTTTTGTACTATTATAACCTCAGATAGAAACTAAAGGTAAATTGATTAAAGCCAATGTGTCACCACAGGAAGCTTGGGAGTTAACTAAGAAATGGGCTAAAGATCAAGGTTTTGCTGTTAAATGTAAATAATATGAATAGTGTAGAAGTGTTAGCTTGTCGCGGTGGTTCGAATATTTTTGATGATTTATTTCTTGAAATTGATGGTCAACAAAAGAAGATAGAATTAACTCAAATTATAGGTAAGCAGTATAATATTAGGTTTGTTTTTGAAACTGCAAAAAAAAATCTTAATTACCCCAATAGTATATTTGGAAAAGAAATATTCAATAAAAGTCTAGGGAAAGCAAATTTATTAACCAGTTCTAAGGTATTTTTAAAAAATATTAGAAATGATATAAACCATAAGGTTGATTTAGATTTTGATGATTATGAATATTTAATAGGAGTTAAAGTTTTTGAAGATTTGCCTATACACCAGCATGGGGTACTAGAAACAGTTCCTGTTCCAACTAATATTCTTAACGTTTATATTTATTTTTATAGAAACGAACTGCTTCTTTCAGAAGAAAATAAAATTCAAAAGCATTTTGATGGATATAATCATTTAGGATTTTTGCTTGTAGACCTACCAAGAATGACAGAAGTAATTGAAAAAGAGTATGGGCAAAAAGAGTTAGATTTAGTTTATGAATTTTCTAATTCTGAAATTATTGATAAGTTATTTGAAGAAGAAATTATTATGATTGTTTGGGGTATAAACCCTTATACATATCCAATTTATAGTGTAAATGATTTAGAACTTATAAAACCTCTTATAGGTAGAGAGTTTGAACAAGAAGGGATTTTTAATATTGATAAAAATATTAAGGAATTAAGTATAGTTCCAGGTTATGAATTAAATAATTGGCCAAGGCTACTGAATAATAATTATCCTAAAATAGCCTTACAAGGAAAAGGAACAAAAACATACTTAAAACCTTTTTGTTTAGAAGATTCGGATTTAGAAACCGTTATTACTTCATTTGTGATATACAGGACAGAAGGTGTATTAGAAGAAAATAAGCCATTAATTAATGTAGACTTATTATATTCTTAACGCTACCCCACTAGAAGCGTTTAAAGCTCTTGAGAAATGGCATAAAAATAAAATATCATGCGGATAGAATTTTTATTTTCAGAATTAAATGGTTTTGCCATATTTGATTTAAAATCTTTAGTAGATTTTAAAGAAAAGCATATAAAGGGAAATGATATTCTAACTCCATTAGTGGAAACTAATTTGGGAGAGGAAATCTCAGCTAATGGTATAGCTATTCCTATAATTGATATTGAAGCAGATGATTATGGTTTTGTTTTAAATATAAATGAACGATCGTATTTGAGTGAAGTAGAAGTTAAATCAACAGGATGGATTTTAAATTCTACAGGAATACTGGGGATATGTGGAATAGGTTATTTGAAAGATTTTACATTAGAAAAATTAATTAAAATTAACAAGATAATAGAATTTAAAGTACCAAAAGGTTGGTTGAAAATAGAGATTTATGGAGGGGTAAATAACGATTATGTTCCTGTATTTGAAATTGTAGCTAAGGAATCAACAGAAAAGCCTGAATTTGAAGGGGATTTGTCAACTAGTTTTAATTTCTAAGAATGAAAAATTCCGATCCCCGCTGGGTTATAGTATGTGCTAGTGCTAGTTTGTAACTAGTACCGATTACGAGTAAGCATAGCAATAAAAAACAAAGTAACTTAAAACCAAAGATATGCCAATCAAAGACAGAGATTACAACAAAGCCAAGGCGCTGTTAGAAGCAGCAGGTAGTAAAAGTGCCGAGAAATCGGACAAAAAACACACGGGTAGTAAAGGCTCACCAGATGGTCACGGCAGGAGTTTATATGCCGAGGCACAACAAGATTTTGGCGGGCAACCCACCGCAGCACAATTAGAAGCTTTAGATAAGGCTGCTAGATTGCTAGGGGTATAGATATACTAGATAACCAAAAAAATCACAACATCTCTGTTGTGGTTTTTTGTTACTTCTCAAGAATTATTTTTTTTAGAACTATAGTGTTTTGATAACAAGCCTACCCCAATAATTACTGTCCCTGATATTATAATAAGGCTAGCAGTAAATATTAATTCATACTTATTATAAAACCTTATTCCTGTAAGTAGAATATTTGAAATACCTATTAGTGAATAAACTAACCATATAAATACTAATATCTTATTACATTTGCATTCATTTTGAACATAATATGGGCTTAGATAATTTAAAATCATCTAAGCCCGATTAAACATTGGGTTTTAAGTATCCGTGAGAACTACATCGTTACATTCGTCTATCAATGTACGTAACGTATTAAACTCTTTTTCGTTTAAAGGTCTAAGAGGGCTTCTTAAATTACCTCCATCTTGGCCAAGTACATTAAGACCAGCTTTAATGGAGCGCGGTAAACCTGTATCAACTATAAATTTTAGCAACTTGAACTGTCTGTAAAAAAAAGACTGAGCTTCGTTCAAATTATTGTTTATTATAGCTTTATAAAGATTGTTATTAAGCTCGGGAATAAGATTTGGAGCTGCTGTACACCATCCTTTTGCACCTGCTGCAAATGCTGCTAGTGCCAATGGATTAGAACCATTATAAAAAGCAACATCTTCCCCAAGTTCTTTCCTTAAATATTGCATTCGTTGTACATCGCCAGAGCTCTCTTTAATCATTGTTACATTCGGAATTTCCAATAACCTCTTTAGAAGAGCAGGAGACATATCTACTCCACTTGTGGCTGGATTGTTATAGGCCATTATGGGTATATCGATCTGTTTAGCAACGGTATTGAAATGAATGAATATTTCGTCGTCTGTTAATTTCCAATAGCTCATAGGGATAATCATAACCGCATCTGCGCCTGCCTTTTCGGCAAACTTAGCGTGATGTAAAGTACGTTCCGTAGTAAGATTCGAAACCCCGACCATTACCGGTATTCTACCATTTACCTGCGTAATGGTATTCTGCGTAATAAGCTCCTTTTCTTCATCGCTCAGATATGGCAGCACACCAGTACTTCCTAATGGTGCTATGGCATTAGCGCCATTCACTACTAAACGTTCTACGAGAATATTGAACAACTTGATATCAACCTTTTCATTATCGTCGAACGGTGTTATGGGATATGCTATTATGCCCTCTAATGTTGTTTTCTTCATAATTTACTTTTTAAAATTATTTGCTGATTTAAGAATCACGTCCTTCTTCCTCTCTAAGTGCAACACCTAGATTTTGTAATTGAGGTGCATTTTCGCACGCCAGGTATCTAGCTTCATTTTCAATACTTTTGTTTCCGTGTCTATGCCAAGCCCAAGCTGGTATATAAACGGCATCCCCTTTTTTCCATTCAACTCTCTCATCTTCAATCTCGGTCCAGCCTTCACCTTCCATTACATATAATACCGTTTCGTAAGTGTGTCTGTGCTTGTTGGTTATTTGATCTCCCAATAGACCTCCAATTGTCATACTAACATTCTTAGTAGGTAGGTCAACAAAAAAAACAGGATGTTTTCTCTCTTCTGAAAACTGATCATGTTCACCTGCCTTTTCGACGTTTCTGTGAATCAGTTTACTTACTTTAACGTATTCGGGTCTGGCAAAAGTTTTGTGGAAATCTTTTGAGCTAAACTGTTCTGGTTCTTGTACTTTTTTCATTTTTGAAATGTTTTAATTGTTATTAATGGGAGCTAAATTATATTCTTTTTGGACTATCTTTGTGGTTCAGTTTTAATATAAATGTATAGTCCAAATGTTAAGACCTTGGAAACTTGAACTAAAAATTAACTTTGAGAGCGCAATACCTATTTACCTTCAAATAGTAGATGGAATCATCGATGATATAAAATCCGGTAAAGTACAGGGAGGGAGTGCCTTGCCAGGTAGCCGACCATTGGCAAAAATTTTAGAGGTAAATCGAAATACGGTCGTTAAAGCGATTGAAATACTTACGGCAGAAGGTTGGTTAGTATCAAGGGAAAGACAAGGTGTTTTTGTTGCAAACGATATCCCTAATCTAAAACAAGATGGTTTAGGTATAAAGAAAGCTCACTCTACTTTGAAGCTGGTCGCTACTCCAAAGATTATTTTTGACGACGGTATTCCGGACAGTAAATTAGCGCCAATGTCTGAACTGTCCAGAGCGTACCGTCGTGTTTTTAATCAAAAAGCGCGCTGGAAGATGATGGGTTATGGTAATGCGGTAGGGACATTAGAATTTAGGGAAGCCATAGTACAAATGCTCAATTATAAACGTGGATTATGTACTACTGTTGAAGAAATCGCAATAACTCGAGGAAGTCAGATGGCAATGTACCTATCTGCACAGGTACTTTTAGGTTTAGGAGATATAGTAATAGTTGAAAGCCCTGGCTATAGACCTGGTTGGCAAGCTATGGAAAGCTCAGGAGCAAAAATTGTTCCTGTCAATGTCGACAGTGAAGGGATAGAGATTGAACATATTGAAAGATTGCTTAAAATCCATTCTAATATTAAAGCGGTTTTATTAACACCACATCATCATTACCCTACTACAGTAACTTTATCGCTATCTCGCAGGTTGAGACTCATTGAATTATCAAATCATTATGGTTTTACAATTATTGAAGATGATTATGACCACGACTTTCACTATCATCAAAGGCCTGTTTTACCATTATCTAGTCATAAGGAAGCACATAACTGTATCTATATAGGGTCAATGAGCAAAGTGGTAGCACCAGCACTAAGAATAGGTTATGTCATAGGTTCAATTGATATGATTCAGCGTATAGCGAAACTAAGGAAAGGAATGGATGTACAAGGCGACACTATTATGGAGCTTGCAGTTTTGGATTTGATTGAATCAGGCGAGATGAGAAGGCATATAAAACGTGCCACTTCCCATTATTTGAAAAAGCGGGATTTTTTTAACACCCTTGTAATCGATAGATTAAAAGATAAAGTTTCCTATGACCTTCCTGAAGGCGGTTTGGCTTTTTGGTTACGCCCAAAATATGAAACCGACATATTTAGGTTATCTGAGAATTTACTTAAAAAAGATATAAAAATAATAACACCCGATAAATTTGGAACAGACAGAACGATAAACGGAATACGACTAGGTTTTGCATCTCTTTCGGAGGATCAACTGGAAAAAGGTGTGTCTGAAATTGCAAAATGTATATAGCACCACGTTTTGTTCTGTGTAATCAAATCTTTAATCTTTTCGTACAAATTTTTTCTTACTGAAATACACTAACAGTATAAAGTGTTAGAATTGTACCCTAAGCAGTTATTGCCCTTGCAAAAGTATCTTGTTATGGATCGAAAAAAGATAAAAAACAGAGCTGTTATTACTCTTTAAAAGTGGTAATAAAATACTAACTATAAACGATGCCATTAATTACAAAGC
This sequence comes from Aquimarina muelleri DSM 19832, assembly GCF_000430665.1. Classification (GTDB taxonomy): domain Bacteria; phylum Bacteroidota; class Bacteroidia; order Flavobacteriales; family Flavobacteriaceae; genus Aquimarina; species Aquimarina muelleri. The sequence goes on from NZ_AUML01000057.1 coordinate 5,841, forward strand.
TACAAAGAAGTTTACATTACAAAAAAATAAGGTTTGTTAATTTGGTTTTTACGATCTTTTAGAAAAGCTTTCTTTTCAGAATCCGTTTTGTATTTGGAAGGAACATAAATTCTTTTACGTGCTAAATCATTTAATTGTACATCCCAAATGTAAAATTTTATATAGTCTCCATTGTTTGCTTTAGAACGTACTATTTCTGCTTTTTTAAATTTTGGCATATTTTGAAACTCATTTTTGCTAACTAGCTTAAAATTTTCAATTAATGCATTATTTACTGACGTCGTTACTGACGTGTGCCACCCCTTTAAACTAGAAAAGTCTTTGTTATCTATTGACAACAAAGACTTTACATTAGTCGGGGTGGCAGGATTCGAACCTGCGACCTCCGCGTCCCAAACGCGGCGCGATAACCGGGCTACGCTACACCCCGAAATAAAAAAAATGCGGAGAGACAGGGATTCGAACCCTGGCAACACTTACGCGTTGACAGATTAGCAATCTGCTCCATTACCACTCTGGCACCTCTCCAAAAATATGTTATGAACGACGCATTTAATATTTCAAATGCGGATGCAAATGTAGCTTTTATCAAACTACAATGCAACATTTTTTTACCATAATTTTTTATTTGGATACTACTTATTTTTAAAATACTGAAAATCAGATTTTTCTTGATGTGAAAAAAGATAAAAATTTTACCTTACCACTAATAAAAACCTTAAATACATCTTTTATATATTTGTATAGAATTGAACTTATCCTATAACCTTATGAATATTTATAAAAAAGATGCACAGATGAATATTAGATATCTTTTAGTTTTTAGCTTTTTTATTTCTTTTTATGCTTTTGCACAAAAACCAGTTTTACTCGAAGATTTTTCTTTTAAAATAGGAGAGAAGTATAAACGAATAAAAAGCATGAATACATATCATGTTGCATCAGGAAATAGACTTGTATCTATTAAAAAAGGACGCAATTCTATGACCATACAAAGATACTCATTAGAAGATCTTAAAGAGGATATAAAAAAAAGACAAATAGTAGAGGATAAAGGAGATTTTGAAACCGTAATGAAGTTAGGAGGAAAAGCAGTGGTTTTTTATTCAATTAATGATAAAGCATATGCACAAAAAGTATCTCTTACAGGTATTGTGGTAGAAAAACCTATACAGCTTATTAATGATAAAGAAAATATCAATAGAGATTTTGGCTTTAAAAGTACCTATGGTTTTGATGCAGGCGGAAGGATAAATAAATTTATATTTAAAAAGTCTGCAAATGAGAAAAATTTATTGGTTTTGTATAGAATAGAAACCAGTTCTGGTAAAGCAGATAAAATTGGAATTGCGGTTTATAGTGATGCATTAAACCTTCTGTGGAAAAGAAAAATAACCTTACCTTATGCTTCTGATAAAATTCAGAATGAAGATTTCGCAATAGATAATGCAGGTAATTTTTATATGACAGCTTCTGTTTTTAATGCGGCTTCGACAGATAAAAATAGACTTGAAAACACCTATCGAACTGAAGTTTTTAAGATTACAGAAAACGGTAGTGAAATTATAAAGAGTGGCATTGATATTTCTGGAAAATCAATTACAGATGCAGTTATAGAAGAAGATGAATTGGGTACAGTTAAGATTTCTGGTTTTTACGCTAATAACGATAATAAAGCAGAAGTTTCAGGTGTTTTTTCGGCTATTTTATCTTCAGAAGGGATAGTAGATAGAGTTGTAAAAAGTGATATTCCTTTAGGAATGATGCAAGATTTGGCTCTAAAAAGAGAAACACGAATTAATGAAGGGACACAAAAAGAATCAGATAAAAAAGATTTAGAAAACCTTAGGGTTAATGATATAGTATTTAATAATGATGGTAGTTTGGTATTGCTAGGAGAGCAGCGTTATGTAGAATCTTTTACTACATCAAGTTCCTCTGGATCCAGAACAACATATAGGTATTATTACAGAGATATTTTTGCATTTAAGTTATCAAACGATAATAGAATGGTTTGGATGCATAAATTGCCAAAATACCAATTGGGTACTGCAAGTAAGCGCAGTATGTCCTATCTAAATTTTAAAAATAAGGGCAAACATTACTTGTTTTTTATAGATGATTTCACCAATTTAAAACGATCTTTTGAGGAAACTCCTGCGCGTTATTTTGATGGCAAAAAAGAATTTATTTATCTAACCTCTTATGTGATTGATGATGCCACAGGAAAAACTACTAAAGAGGCTATTCTTACAGGAAGCGATGTTAGAAACTCTCGATTAGATGTGTTAGAACTCACTAAAGCAGCTACATTACCTAATATGGACATGATTATGGAAGCTTATGACGGAAAGAAAAGTAATTTATTACTTAAAATATCGATAGCAAAATAAATTTTATTACATATTCTAAAATATTTTTTAAGTAAAGAATCAAATAGTTTATTCAGGAAATCATTTTTTTACAAGCAATAACAATTTTTTTGTTGGTATGATCTGTTGTAAAGAATAGATAAATGTCCCCTCCATCTTTAATTTTGTGTTTTTTTCTTAAAGTAGCCACACTTTCCGGAAAATTGCGAGTGGTAATATTGGCTTTGTTAATTCCTGTTTTAGATATTATTTTTTTCTGATAAGGATATACAGACAATATTTCAAACTTTCTTCCAGGGAAATCAATTATTTGGTCAGAAGAGTATAGATGAGAATGTAAGTGAAGTTTTTTGATCTTAAAAGTAGCACTAATACTTAAAAAACCGCCACTTTTTAAGATAGCACTATTCGGTTCATAAAGATATTTTGTAGGCTCCCCAATGGTAATAGATTGTTGTGCTTCTTCTTTTTGTATAAAAGAAAATATCTGGTTACCTGATTTTTGAATATTAACAGTAATTATTTTAATGTCCTCTTTATATGTTTTGTCTAAAATCCATAGTAACTCTTTCACTTCATTATTTACAGCTAACACATGAATTTCTTTTATATTTTTTAAAGTATTAATACCTATTTGTATATCTAGTAGCGGAGATGTTTTTAGTAATATGTTATTACTTTTTTGAAAAAGGAAATCTAAATTATCAGGTACATTTGGTAAACAATCTTCTAAAAAGAAAACTTTTCCTTTAGTATCGTGTCTACGCGAAGGATCTATATAAATCCAATCTACAAAAGTTTGATTTTTAAGAATGTCTAATCCATTACTACTATATGTTTTTATGTTTTCAGAACCAAGAGTTTTAAAGTTATGAGCTGCAATTATACTTAAATCAGCATTTAGCTCGCAGTGCATCACTTTTTTTACACGTTTTGAGAAATAGTAGTCATCAATACCAAACCCTCCCGTTAAATCGATTAATGAATCCCCAGAAACCAGATTACTTTTATACAATGCGGTAGTTTCTGAAGACGTTTGCTCCAGATTAAGTGTTTGCGGATAGTAAATTTCTTTTTTGGAATACCAAGTAGGTAACTTTATTTTTGCTTTACGTTTAGATTGTACTTGTTGCGCTAGTTCCTGAACCGATATACCATCAAAAGGACTTCCGCTTAAAACTAAAGCACTTATATCAGATGTACTATTCGATTTTTGAGTAATAAACTCCTGAACTTTTTTATCTAAAATTTTAATATTCAATTTTTATACTTTTAGTCCACATTATGGAGTTTAATTCTCCTAGATTTTCCTCAACAACAAAATATATTTTTAAAGACATACACAAATTAGCTTACTCTGGATTAGTGATTGTACAAGTTTAGAACTCTATAAATCTTTGGTAAGAGTCTTTACAATTTTATACTCAGACAAAAATTCTTTAGCTATTACTTTAATTGCGGTATAAAAAGGTACAGCAACAATAAGCCCACCAATACCAAAAAGAAGCCCAAAAATAAGGATTGCTAAAAATATTTCTAAAGGATGTGATTTTACACTATTTCCAAAAATTAGAGGTTGATTTAAAAAATTATCAATTAATTGAATCATAAGATATCCAATCAAAATATAAGATAATTTTGGTAAAATAACATCTTGAAAATCAAGCCCAAGATTACTTGTCGTTGCTAATATTAAAACAAAAATACCTCCAAATAAAGGGCCTATGTAAGGTATAAGATTAAAAATAGCAGCAATCAATGCAACTGCAATAGCATTATGAACCCCAAATACAAGTAAAAGTATCGTGTATAAAACAAAAAGAATGAATATTTGTAATAATAACCCTACGAAATATCGAGAAAGCAAATCTTTTATTTTATTAAAAGCAGTCATAAATCTATTTTCATCTTCTTTTTTTGCAAAAATTAATAAGCTGTTTTCAAGAAGTTGACTGTCTTTAAGTAAAAAGAAAGAAATAAATAAAACAGAAAATAAACCAATTAATACAGCTCCAAAACCACTTAAAAATGAATTAATCATGTTAGGGATGGTTTTTAGGTCAAAAAACTGCATTAAATCAGTTTGCTTTATCAATTCTACTAAGTTTAGTTTTTTGACTTTAAAATAGTTACTAACCTCTTGATTAAGTCTATTTAAGTCATCGCTAACTTGTTCAATATTAATTTGTCCGATCAATTGACCTTGTTCACTTATAATTGGCACAAACAACGTGAAAATGCTTAAAAATAAACCAATAACTATAAACAGAGTAGCAACTACAGCCAGAGTATTATTAAATTTTAATTTTCTCTTAAGAAATAAAACCAAAGGTCTTCCCATAAGAGAAATTACAGAAGCAAATGCAATGTAAACAAGTACAGATTGTATTTTATATAAAAACCATAAAAGTAAAATAATACCAATAAGTACAGCTACTGCTCTTAGGATACCATAAGCAATTGTTTTTGAATTCATATTTTTTTAAGTATTTAGATAAAAGTATGGATATCCTTTTTTATTAGGATCTACATTGTTTCGTAATTTCATAAAGTGCAATTCCAGTAGCTGTAGCAACATTCATACTACTATTGTTACCATACATATTTATATGAATAGTTTGTTTTACAAGCTCTAAAATCTCTTTGGATACACCAAAGTTTTCTTCCCCTATAATTAAAGCAATCTTTTCATCTTTTTTATATTTATAATCGTAAACAGGAATACTAGTATCGGTAATTTCTAAAGCTAAAATAGTATATCCATTAGATCTAAGTTGTTTTATAGCATCCTTAATATCTTCTGTTTGGTGATAGGATATGATTTCGTGTGTAGATCTTGCAGTACGTTGCATGCGTTTGCTAATAACGCTAATGTTTTCTCCACAAAAATAAATTTGTTCTATACCAAAACTATCGGCAATCCTAAATAAACTACCTATGTTAGCAGGAGAGTTTACTCTGTCGCATATTAGTGTTATAGGAAACTTTTTTTTTATAAACGTGGTATTGTTGTGATGTAATTGTTCTGACATTTAATTTTCAAAAGCATATTTAATTATATTAGCTCCCATTTTAAGAGCTTTAGCACGAACTTCTTCTGGATCATTGTGTATTTCGGGGTTTTCCCAGCCATCTCCTAAATCACTCTCAAATGTAAATAATACAACTAATCTATTTTCATCAATAATCCCTAATGCTTGTGGTCGTTTTCCATCATGCTCATGTATTTTAGGCAACCCTTGTGGGAAATTATATTTTGATGAAAAAATAGGATGACTAACAGGTAACTCTACTAGCTCCTTATTAGGAAAAACTTTAACCAATTCTTTTCGAATATAAGGTTCCATCCCGTAATTATCATCGATATGTAAAAAACCGCCACTTAGTAGGTAATTTCTTAAGTTACTGGCATCTGCATCTGTAAAAAAAACGTTTCCATGTCCAGTCATATGGATATATGGATATTGAAAAATATCTGTGCTTTCTGGTTTTACGGTTTTTGGTTTAGAACCTATAACCGTATTTATATTTTGATTACAAAATTGTATAAGATTTGGTAAAGCGGTAGGATTACTGTACCAGTCGCCACCTCCTTTATACTGTAAAATAGCAATGTCTTGACTATGCATTAACAGAGTTGTAAAAAAAAACAAGAAACCTACCGTAAGTCTTAATTTCATATTTGTTTAAAATAAAGTCTAAAAATACTAAAATTATACAGATGATAAAGAAGCTTCTGATGCTATTAATTTTTATCCTTTCGATAAGCTAGTAACTTAAGAAAATAAAAAATATAGAACAGAGATACACTAGTTTATTTAATCCTACTTTGTCATCTTATATATGTTTTTATTTGATTTTTAGATCTACCATTAACATCCCTTTAAATCTCCCTTCAAAGGGAGACTTTATACTCCTTCTTTTGAAAGAAGGTTGGGATGGATGTATTTTTAATTCTAAGATGACAAAGTAGGATTAAAAAAAGGATATATTTTATCTTAATGTTAACATTATTGTTATACAAACTCTCGTTTATTTATACTTGTCATTAAGTTAGAGTATAAAGTATTTAAAAAAATAAGGCAAAATGTAGTTAAATAAGTAGGTTTTTCAGGTTATTAACCTTGAAATTTACATTAAATCATTTTACTTACTTAATACAGGTACTAAAGCAAGTCTAAACATTAGAAATTTAAATAAAGATGAAAGAAACATATAAATCTTTTGAGACAGAAAGATTGTTTATTAGACCGACTAACATATTAGATGCCGATTTTATATTAGAACTAATGAATAGCCCTAAGTGGCTTGAGAATATAGGGGATCGAAATATAAAATCTGTTAAAGATGCAGAAGATTATATTGAAAATAAGATTCTCCCGCAATTAAAAAGATTAGGATACTCAAATTATACTATAATTCGAAAATCAGATCAAGCAAAAATAGGATGTTGTGGACTGTATAATCGCGAAGGTCTAGATAGAATTGATATTGGTTTTGCTTTTTTGCCAGAGTATGAGAAAAAAGGATACGGTTATGAAAGTGTAAGTAAGCTAAAAGAAATAGCATTGAATTATTTTAAACTTCCAGAGATTGTAGGGATAACAATACAAACAAATATAGGGTCACAAAAACTTTTAGAAAAAATAGGTCTAACATTCAAGGATATTATAAAACTACCAAATGACGAAGAAGAGGTGATGTTATATAGATAATAAATTTTACAGCTAACTACAAAAAATAAAACAAACAAAAATGAACAAGAATATATTGTTTTTTCTTTTATTACTTTATATGTCCAGTATATTATATGGGCAAGAAATAGATTCAAGTTTTACTATTGGAGAGAGAAAATCTATACCGTCAAAAGTATTGGAAGAAGAAAGAACTTTTCAGGTATATCTACCACCAAGTTATTATTCTAACCCAAAAGGAAATTTTCCTGTAGTTTATCTAATAGATGGCGATTATAATTTTCATTATGATACAGGACTCATAGAACTTTTGTCTAGTGTAAGTGGAAGAATACCCGAAATGATAGTAGTAGGTATTGCAGATAAAGGGAAAACCAAGTATAGAAGAAACTGTACCCCTGATTATATTCCTAAAAGAGAAGGCAATGCATCTAACTTTATGTTGTTTATAGAAAACGAATTAAAACCTTATATATATCAAAATTATAGAGCCTCAGACTATGAAATTTTAATAGGACATTCTATAGGAGGTGTTTTTGTAACTAACTATATGTTAGAGAAACCAAAAGTATTCGATTCGTATATAGCAATAGATCCTGCATTATGGTTAGGGAATTATGAAATTATCAATAAAGCAAACACGGTTTTTAAAGATAAAAAAGAAATAGGAGCAAAATTCTTCATTTCTCTTGCAGATACCAAAGAAATGGGAGTCAGACAATTTGTAGGAGTTTTAGATACGTATTTTCCAGAGGAAAAAGATTGGAGTTTTATGCACTTTGAAAATGAAAATCATAACTCTGTAGGATTAGTAACTATAAGGAAATCTCTAGAAGAAATTTTTGAGAACTGGGAAATCACCAGGCAAGAATTTTATAATTTTAAAAGTGCACAGCAAATTATTGATCATTATAGCCAGCTATCAACAGATTTTTCTACCTCATTTTCTATACCATCTTACTTTTTAGGCAATGCTGTTTACTACTATTATAAGCATAAAAAGCAAGAAGATTTATTAATTTTAGAAGCTGAGATTAAAAATAAGCTTCCAAGCTCTATCGAAGATTTTTATCTTCAATTAGCTTTAAATTACTTAGAAAATGAAGAGCTGGATAAAGCTCTGGATATGTATGATACACGAATTAAAGAGAACCCTATGTCTTTTTCCTCTTATGATGGGATATCCAAGATATATGTAATTCAAGGAGAATTAAAAAAAGCTCTTCAATCTAGTAAAACCGCTATTGAAATAGCAAAAAAATGTAAAGCCAGACAATGGATGATGAATGAGTTATATTCTAATTTAGAGAATATACAACTACAAATAGATAAGCGATAATTACTATTTTGGTAAGAGACTATGGTTTATCTTATTGGTTAAGGCACTATCTTAAAAGCTATCAATTGGTTGTATTGAGGATAAAATGAATTAAAATTATTATCAGAGATCACTACAATAGTACGACTACCATCTTCTAATGTAGAACCAAATGTTATCCCTTCTAGATTATCTACAGTAATGTTGGTAAGCTGATTTCTAATTGTATCAAAATCAAAAAGCAATGTTTTTATAGCAGGAGTGTATCTCGAAGAAGACAGAGCTTCTAAAGAAAGGGTATTGGTAGCATTACTAGCATCTACTTTATAAATTTTTACGCTATTACCACCATCTGCATAGCCCGAAGAAAAAGATCTTTCTAAGGCCAAGAATTTATTAGTATCATACTCTAAAATTTCGACTAAACCATTTACTTCAAATGTAGTGCCTAATGCAGCTTTACGAGCAACAGGATCTAATTCATAAGCAAATTGTCGCTCTGCAATACCAGATGTTTTGTTTATATAAGTGATTCTTACAGGAGATTGTGTGTCTGTAGTGGTAGGTTCTGGCCCATCTTCAATAAGAGGAAGCTCGCATGAGATCCAATATCCACGATCGTCTATACTTAAAGAAAGCCCCTCTAAAACACCATTATGTCTTGGTCCTAAAGTGTCATTTTGTGTATTCGCTCTAAAATTATTTGGTAAAGTAAAACTTCGGGTTTGATTTCCTTTTGGATCTATTTCGATTAAAGCAGGATTTATATTATTAACAATAGAGCCCTCACTGGTATATATGATTTTTTGGGTGTTAGGATCAAATCTAATAGCTTCTGGGTCGACGATACCTTGTATTAGAGAATTACCAGTTGTATCCTTAATCTCTATCATTGTATCTATTTTAACAGAGGTAAAAGCATTTTTATTATAATCTATTTGTGCCTCATAATACCGTATGGGGGGTGTAGAAGTATCACAGATAATATACCATTTTCCGTTTTTATAATCCATCCCAGAAAAGCCCCCGATTGGAACACCATTAATTTCTGTATAAGGAATTATAAATTCATCAATAAAAACAAGTTTACTAATAGTATTTTGTTCCTCTACCTGCTCGTTAGTAATAGTACCTGCATTTGTAGTTTTTTCAGACTTATTGTTATTAGAACAATTACAAGTTAGTAAAACGATTAGAATATATTTTCCTATTTTCTGAACCATAGCAATATGGATTACACCATTTATCACTTGAAATTATTGTAAGAAAAATCAAATAATAAATGAATTATTAATGTGCAAAGATAGACCTTAACGTAAGATATTTATATATGCAAATCTATAAATTAAATAAAATTACTTGTGCTCAATTGTTTAAAATACAGGTTTTTACCTCTGTATTTGTGGGGTGTAACCACTTGGCTTTCATTGTTTTGTTTTGTATTTTAGTATAGAATGAATACTACATATATTGTAAGGTTACAGAAGAGTGTTTAGCCCCATTACATGCCAATAAGATTATAGAATTAGTAATAAGATTTTTCCCCAAATTAAATTAAGCTATTCAAGATTAAGGAGAATATATTTTTAACCAATTCAAATATAAATCATCATGAAAACAATTGTATTTAGTGTAGCCTTTAGTTTTATAGTAAGCTTAGGTTTTTCACAATTTCAAAGAACATTTGGAACAGATAAATCAGAAATGGGTAAATCTTTAACGCAGCTTAATAAAGTTGAAAAAGGATATGTAATAGCAGGCTATACCACTCAAAATTTTATAGGTAATGTAGATGCTACTTTAGTAAAAACAGATTTAAATGGTAACCAAATATGGTCTAGAGTGTATGGGGGAGAAAAGCATGAGTATTTTAATTCGGTACGGCAATCTACATATTTTAGCCCAAATAATAAGGTAGCTTATGTAGCTGCGGGTATTACACAAAGTTTCGGTTTTGGAGCAGGAGATGCATACCTTACAGGAGTTGATGTAAATGGAGCGCCTGTTTTTTCTGTGGTATATGGCGGTAAAGAATATGATGAGGCACATTGTGTACAAAATATTAGAGAAGTAACAGGTAAGTCTGGTTATATTCTGGTAGGAGATACTAGGAGTTATTCGCAAGCATATCCAGGAACCAATATTTATGTTGCCAAAACAGATCTTATGGGTAATCTTGTCAAAGCAACAGTTATTGGAGGCAGGGGAGATCAAAGAGGTCTTTGGATTGAGCAAACCAAAGATGGAGGATATATTATTACTGGCTCAACAACCAACTATTGGTGTGGAGCAACTTCTACTTTAGCAAATCCACCTACCGATATTTTTGTAATTAAATTAAAATCAGATTTAACTCTAGAATGGAACAGAATATTAGGATACCCCAAGGAGCTTGATCCTTCTAACAGATACTTAAATGTGGGGACTTGTGTAAAGCAAACCAAAGATGGTAATTATGTGCTTACAGGATATACCAATAGCTTTGGTATCAATAACTCTTTTGATGCGTTTTTACTATTTTTAAAAAGCAACGGTAGTTTTATAGGAATGAAAACCTATGGCACAGAAAGAACAGAGTATGGACATGGGATAGAAGAAACCTTTACTACTGCTGGTACTCCCTTATATACCATAGTGGGGCAGCAGACCATTACCTCGCCTAAAGCCATGATGTTTCAAACCGATGCAGGAGGTAACTTGCTTTGGGCACGTAATTATGGAAGAAATGGTAATGAAGGAGGAATGGAAATGACAATAGATAATTTTGACAAAGGATTTGCTTTTACAGGATATACAACATCTTTTGGAGCAGGAGCTACAGAAATTTATCTGGTAGAAACAACCAATACAGGAAAAACAGATACCTCTTGTGAAAGACAAATAGATTTAAAAGAAAAAAAGGAAGAGCCATGCGTAACCCGAAGCGTACAACAGATTTTTGTAAAAGAATACCGAAAAATTGATCCTAAAGCAGTTCGTGTAGAGTATAAGGAAGATGGATGCGGAAAAGGAGTTGGTGCGAAAACAGAAGAGGTAAAAACAGTTGAAAATAAAGAAGATATAGCATTATATCCAAACCCTGTACATAATCACCTCTATATAAGTGTTCAAAAATCGTTACAGATTACAGAAATAAAAGTTTTTGATCTACAAGGAAAAGAGGTTCTGCAAAACATTAAAATACAGAATAAAGGAAGTGTAGTTGTAAATACCAATTTTTTATCTAAAGGAGTATATGTTGTGAAGTTAAAAACAAAAAATGGAGAAATGCATATAAAGAGATTCTTTAAGAACTAATAATATCGTTTTAGTCCCTTATATAACTTACTACGAGGTTGTTGATTAAAATAGATTTAGCCCTCATTGGTTTTCAAAATCAGTGAGGGTTTTTTCATAAGAAATATCATCGAATCATAAAAAAATAAGAGCCATATACACATATTGATCCACTGCAGGATGCAGGAGATCGCTAATAAGTCCTTGTAAGGATCATTGACACCCTTCGAAGGGTGGCTGAGGTAGTTCGAACCACCTTTGTATGGGGCAAGACCCCAAAACATATCACTTTTACCCTTCCTGCAAAGCCCTTTAGCCCAAAAATTATCACTTCGAAGGAGCAACTTATGGGCTAAAGGGCATCCTAATGACCCTTCGAAGCGATACATTATCAGCTCGAACCACCTCTGAGTGGGCTCGACCCCATATCGATAAGGGGGTACCCCCTTATCGATATGGGGGTAAAAGAGCTAAAAAATCACTGAGAGATTTTGCGATACCCCGATTACCGATCCCCAGCAATACAAAACTATGGTGCACTATTGGTAAAAGATTGGAACGAGATCTACCTGCCACAAAACACAGATAATTATGAGCTGCAAAACGAAGAGGAAGAAAAAAAAAGAAGAAGTAAAATGTATAGCTTGGTTATAAAAAAAATTAAAGTCAAAATAAACGATGAGATTCGATAAAATAGAAAATTAATAGAGATAGTTTTTAAAAAGTATTGATTTTTGATTTAAATTTAAGAGCTTATTAAAATCTAAACCAAAAATGATCGTCTTAGCCAAGCTTTTTTTTCTGGGCATAGAAAAAGAAGTACAAAACGTACAGATAGTATACCAACGTATTATCAACCACAAAACAGGCAGGCCAACTACCGAAGTACAAGGAGGATATTTACAACTAAGTTTTGAATCCAGTAAAGACGATGAAGTTTTTGAATATTATTCAGGTAAGCCCTCAGAACGAATACCAGGGGACGAAAGATTTTGTTTTTTAAACCCGGGCGAACTTGTTTTTTATCCTGGTTCTTATGATAATCCACCAGTTAAACGATATACGTTTAGCGATGCCACCATCACCAATATTAGGGTAAAGTTTACTGCTACAGGTTGGAATATCTAGTTTTGTTAGGACGATTTTAAATAGCCCATAATGTTAAATATATTTGAATTATGGTAAAGCGAAAACATAGTAACGATTTTAAACTTATGATTGTAGAGTTATTACAATCAGGTCAAAGCGTACAGCAAGTGAGTTCAGAATATGATTTAGATGGAAGTATGATCCGTAAATGGCGTAAATCCTATGAATCTACCTCTGGTAAATTCACTGTAAAACAGGAATTGAGTACAGAACAATTACGAGTAAAGGAATTAGAAAAAGAATTACGAGATGTAAAAATGGAACGTGATATCTTAAAAAAGGCAGTAAGCATCTTTTCCAAGAGCGACAGGTAAGTTATAGATTTA
>NZ_KE387192.1:0-1767 GCF_000430665.1 Aquimarina muelleri DSM 19832
GTAAAGAAAGTACGTATGGGTATAGCGATCTTAATGCAGGGATGTTTGCCTCTGTAGAAGAAGAAGCCTTGTTTAAAGAACGATTTGGAGAAGCTTTGACCTTAGATTTGTTATACCAATCAAGAGTATTACAAGGAAAAGAGCTACAGCAAAAGGGGTGGAGCTTTCCAGTTCTTCCCTCAGAACAGGTAGAGGAGTACGCAGAACAACTAGCAGTATCTCTTTCAAAGAAATCCCAAACTGCACTACGTTTGCTAAAGCAGCATTTAGGGCGTCATATATTAAAATACACAAAAAAGTTAAAGACAGTTGAAGCAGTAAGAGAAGAAAGTAACTCCAAAGTTAGTACCGTTAAGATTACTTCTTCCTCTAAATATTTGAAGTTAGAAAATACAGACCCACATATATTAACGATCCAAATAGGTACAGGCAAAAAACCATATACGCTTACAGATCTGATTTCTGGTTTTACAAATATTTTTAGTCAGGTTGCAAAAAGCGAGTATTATAAAGCAATTGTACTTACCAGCGATGGATCAGAATTCATTTCGGTATCCGATAGAGAGACTTCGGAAGAAGATATCTTGAAGCTTCAGGATTTGATCTATGGATCCACGGTTCCTGTGATAGCCGCTATTAGATCCAATGCAAAAGATATCTCGCTATGGATCGCCCAGTCTTGTGATGGATGTATCTACCAAACAGAAGGGAAGTATTCTGCGAGCAAGCTTTTAGAAAGACCAGAACTGGCCAAACGAGCAGCTATGGTTTTTGCAGATCGCCTAAGTCCGTATGTTTGCAAGGAACTCCTTTTAAGAGGAAAAACATATACAGGAGCAGAGTTACAACAGCAACTAGGAGCTGTAACGGTAGTAGATAAAGCAGAGGTATTGGCAAAAGCCAAGGAGTTGGCACAGCAATGGACCAAGCTACCATTAGCCAGTGTAACATCCTGGAAGCAGAAACACGCTTTGCTGATCCGTGAAAAGATAGAACAGCTTCCGGTTTGGTTAGAAACCAAAGCACCAGAGGTATCCTTTCCTAAGGTACCTACAGCGATACCACTTCATACCAAAGTAATACAAGCAACCCTTTATCCAGAGGGTATTTTAGAAGTGAAGATGGAAGACAGAGATGCGAAGAACATGTTTTCTACCGCATTTTTAGAAGGGATCATCGAGGTTTTTCAACACATAGCAGCTACTGCTACCTATAAGGTAGTAGTATTAACAGGGTATGACACCTATTTTGCATCTGGAGGTACCAAAGAAAGCTTATTGGCGATTCAACAAGGAAAGGCCAAATTTACAGATACAAAGGTTTTTCAATTAGCTATGGAGTGTACGATACCTGTCATAGCAGCGATGCAGGGACATGGTATCGGAGCAGGCTGGTCTTTGGGGATGTTTTCCGACTTTATTTTGTTTAGTGAACAGAGCCACTATGTAAGTCCTTATATGAATTATGGATTCACCCCCGGAGCTGCAGCTACCCTTGCTTTTCCGGATAAAACGGGGTATGATCTTGCCAGAGAGACTTTACTGACTGCGGTGGAATATTCAGGAAGAGAGTTACAAGAAAAAGGACTCTATTACCCTGTGCTCCCTCGAGAAGAATTGTTGTCTAAAGCATTTGATCTTGCCAAAGAAATAGCAAAGCACTCCCGGGATAGCTTGATAGCAATCAAGGAGCAACTCACCAAACACCTTAGAGATCAGTTAGAAGACACCTATCGTTTGGAACTGGAGATGCACGAAAAAACCTTTG
>NZ_KE387192.1:1827-20602 GCF_000430665.1 Aquimarina muelleri DSM 19832
GAACAACTAGCAGTATCTCTTTCAAAGAAATCCCAAACTGCACTACGTTTGCTAAAGCAGCATTTAGGGCGTCATATATTAAAATACACAAAAAAATTAAAGACAGTTGCTATAGTAAAAGAGCAAAGTAGTTCTACACCCAATAAGCCAAAGATTACTTGTTCTTCGAAATATCTACAGTTAGAAAATACAGCTCCCCATATACTAACGATCCAAATAGGTACAGGCAAAAAACCATATACACTTACAGATCTGATTTCTGGTTTGACCGATGTTTTTAGTCAGGTTGCAAAAAGCAAGTATTATAAAGCAATTGTACTTACCAGTGATGGATCAGAATTCATTTCGGTATCCGATAGAGACACTTCGGAAGAAGAGATCTTGAAGATTCAGGATTTGATTTATGGATCCCCAATTCCTGTGATAGCCGCTATTAGATCCAATGCAAAAGATATCTCGCTATGGATCGCCCAGTCTTGTGATGGATGCATCTACCAAACAGAGGGGAAGTATTCTGCGACCAAGCTTTTAGAAAGACCAGAACTAGCCAAACGAGCAGCTATGGTTTTTGCAGATCGCCTAAGTCCGTATGTTTGTAAGGAACTCCTTTTAAGAGGAAAAACATATACAGGAGCAGAGTTACAACAGCAACTAGGAGCTGTAACGGTAGTAGACAAGGCAGAGGTATTGGCAAAAGCCAAGGAGTTGGCACAGCAATGGACCAAGCTACCATTAGCCAGTGTAACATCCTGGAAGCAGGAACATGCTTTGCTGATCCGTGAAAAGATAGAACAGCTTCCGGTTTGGTCAGAAACCAAAGCACCAACAGAGGTATCCTTTCCTGAGGTACCTACAGCGATAGCACTTCATACCAAAGTAATACAAGCCACCCTTTATCCAGAGGGTATTTTAGAAGTGAAGATGGAAGACAGAGATGCGAAGAACATGTTTTCTGATGCCTTCATGGAAGGTGTCACAGAGATATTCGAGCATATAGCAGAATCTAAAGCTTATAAGGTAGTGATACTTACAGGATATGATAATTATTTCATATCGGGAGGTACAAAAGAAATGCTTCTAGATATTCAAGAGGGAAGAATTAAATTTACAGATACTAAAATTTACCATATAGCTATGGAATGTAAGATACCTGTCATAGCAGCGATGCAAGGACATGGTATCGGAGCGGGTTGGTCTATGGGTATGTTTTCCGATTTTATTTTGTTTAGCGAACAGAGCCATTATGTAAGTCCTTATATGACTTATGGATTTACCCCTGGAGCGGCAGCTACCCTTGCTTTTCCGGATAAAACGGGATATGATCTTGCCAGAGAGACTTTACTGACTGCGGTGGAATATTCAGGAAGAGAGTTACAAGAAAAAGGGCTTTTTTACCCTGTATTTCCTCGACAAGAATTGTTGTCTAAGGCATTTGATCTTGCCAAAGAAATAGCAAAGCACTCACGGGATAGCTTGATAGCAATCAAGGAGCAACTCACCAAACATCTTACCGATCAGCTAGAAGATACCTACCATTTGGAGCTGGAGATGCACGAAAAAACCTTTGTAGGCAAGACAGAAACCTTACAACAAATTGAAAGTAATTTCAATCAAGATAATGCTAATTCAACAATTGGAACGGATTCTACCAATAAATTAGACCTTTCTGAACCTCAAAATATATCCACTCATACTAATATATTGCGTGAAATTATTGATGGTCTTAAAATCTTACTAGCTCAGGAGTTACATATGGCGGAAGATGAAATAGATGAGGACAGTCAGTTTGTGGATTTAGGTCTGGATTCTATTATAGGGGTAACTTGGATACGAAAGATAAATGAAAAATATAAAATATCGATTAATGCTACTAAAGTTTATAGCTATCCAAATCTGACAGAATTTAGTAGTTATGTAAAGGAAGAAGCAGAAAAAAATGGAATATTACCTGTTAAAAGAGAACCAGAAAAGCAAGTAGTTCAAGTTAATAACCCAGTAGATTTAAAAAGCATTAATGCGCCATTATCAACATTTAGAAAGCTGATTCCTCAACGTAATTTGTTAGTATCAAAACCAGATACTCCTTTAGAATACCAATCGCACTCTATTGCTGTAGTAGGTATGGCTGGCCAGTTTCCAGAATCGAAAGATATAGAAGTATTTTGGGAAAATATAGCGGAAGGAAAGAATTGTATTAAAGAAATACCTTTAAAGCGCTGGGATATTGATAAATATTATCAAGAAGGCGATACAGTTTCTGGAAAAACCTATAGCAAATGGATGGGAGCATTGGAAGAATACGATTTATTTGACCCTTTGTTTTTCAATATTTCCCCTTCAGAAGCAGAAAGTATGGATCCGCAACAAAGGCTGTTTTTGCAGACTTGCTGGCATGCTATAGAAAACGCAGGTTACAATGCAAAATCATTAGCGAATAGTAAATGCGGTGTTTTTGTAGGTTGTGGTCAAGGAGACTATCACTTGTTATCAAAGGAATTACAAATAAGCGCTTATGGTTTCACAGGTGGTGATAATTCTATTTTGGCGGCAAGGATTTCTTATTTTTTAAATTTACAAGGCCCCTGTTTAACTATTGATACTGCTTGTTCTTCATCACTAGTAGCTATAGCTAATGCATGTGATTCCTTAACATTAGGAAAAAGTGACCTAGTACTTGCAGGAGGAGTTTATGTAGGGACAGGTTCAGATATGCACGTCAAGGCGTCACAAATGGGAATGTTATCTCCAGATGGTAAATGCTATACCTTCGATCAACGGGCAAATGGATTTGTGCCAGGTGAAGGTGTAGGAGTTGTTATGTTAAAAAGATTAGAAGACGCAGAAAAGGATCAGGACAATATACTAGGTGTTATTCAAGGATGGGGTGTCAATCAAGATGGTAAAACCAATGGTATTACCGCTCCAAATACAAAAGCACAATCCAAGTTACAACAAGAAATCTATGATAAATATAAGATCGATCCAGCCTCTATTCAGTTAGTCGAAGCGCATGGTACAGGTACAAAACTTGGGGATCCTATTGAGGTGGAAGCGTTAGTTGAATCTTTTAAAAAATACACCTCGGAAAAAGAATACTGTGCTTTGGGGTCTGTGAAGAGTAACATAGGTCATTCCTTAATGGCAGCAGGAGTATCTGGTATGATCAAGCTTTTGATGTCGTTGAAATATAAAAAACTACCTCCAACAATTAACTTTGGAGAACTGAATGAGCATATAAGTTTGGAAAATAGTCCGTTTTATGTGAATACAGAGCTCAAAGACTGGGAAGTTAAAAAAGGTCAGCGACGTCAAGCAGCAATCAGTTCATTTGGCTTTAGTGGTACTAATGCCCATATGGTTATAGCAGAGTACCCATCACCCTTAGAAACAAATATTGAAGTAAATAATAGTATTCGAAATATTGACTGTATTCTCCCACTATCTGCTAGAACCGAAGAGCAGTTGCAGCAAAAAGTCATTGACTTATTCAATCATATCCATAAAGAGAGAAAATCTCTTGATATTATGGAGGTGGCGTATACTTTGCAAACAGGTAGAGTGGAGATGGAGCAACGTTTGGGATTTGTAGCGAATTCAATAGATCAATTAGCAGAAAAATTAAAATCTTACATTGAAGATAAACGTAATATTGATGGTGTATTCGTAGGAAAAGCAAAACATAATGAAGATACTATTTCCTTGTTCGTCCATGATTCTGATTTGCAAGAGACAGTTGACAAATGGATACATCAGAAAAAATTATCTAACCTTGTCAATTTATGGGTTAAAGGGTATGATTTGGATTGGAATGAATTGTATGGAAATGTCAAACCTAGGCGTATTAATTTACCAGGGTATCCTTTTGCCAAAGATCGATATTGGGTTGATGTTACAGAAACTAGTCATTTAATATCATCAAATGTTTCAGACGCTTTATTACACCCTTTATTACATAAAAACACTTCTATCCTTCATGAGCAACGGTATAGCTCAAGATTTAGTGGACAAGAACCTTTTTTAAACCAAGATAAAGAAAGAGAACTAAAATTTTTACCTGAACTTACTAGTTTGGAAATGGCCTGCGCAGCTGTAAAAAATTCTTTGCCATTACAAACAGAGCAAGGGATTATTGAGTTGAATAATATAGTATGGGCAGAACCAATGGTAGCTACTAAACATACAGAATTTACTATTTCTTTATATGAAAAAAGTAATAGTCAAATTGATTATGAAATCTGCAGTCATTTAGAAAACGAAGAAATAATTCATAGTCAAGGAACGAGTCACATTAATAACTTATCAGCGCCTGATAATAAGGATATAGAGGAACTTAAAGGTCAGATGAGATTAGTAGAACTAGGGGTCGTTAATCCAGAAATTATAAATATATATCAGGGAGAAAATCAACTATTAGCTCAATTAGGGCTATTAAACAATACAGTACTTAACCAAAGTAGGTTTATGCTTTTTCCAGTAGTCATGGAGCATACTTTACAAGTTACTGATTTCTTTTTGGATAACCACCAGCAATTAATTCCATTAAGTTTAAGATCCATGCAAATAATATCTGTTTGTACACAGGATATGTTTGTATGGGTTCGTTATTCACAAAATCATCAGTTTAAAGATGAAACTTTCAGCTTAGATATAGACTTGTATGATGAACAGGGTAATGTTTGTATGCGAATGAGAGAATTAATTCTTGGCATTAGAGATGAAAAAAGCACCCAAGTATTTACTACGGGTAACGAAAATATAACCAGTTCAAAACAAGAGGAAATACAAACACTTTTTTTCAAGGAGGATTGGCAAACTCAACCATATGCTGATACTCAATTAAGATCAAATAATCAACAAACTATTATTTTTATTGATAAAGATTTTAATGAAAAATTAGAAACAGAAATAGAGAATCCATTATCCAAAGCTATTGTTGTTAAGCAGGCGGATATTTTTCAAAAAGTAACATCAAGGTCATATCAGTGTAATCCTAATAATCCAGATGATATTAGCAAAATACTGAATCAAGTTACTTCTGAAAGAAATAACCCCGTTCGTATCATTTACTTTTGGGCAAAAGATCAAGGTGAAAAAGGGATTCATATGTTGTTTGATTTGTTTAAAAAGATTAAATCATCGAAATCCTTAGTAACTCACGTCACACTTGTTGGGCATTATAACCCTTCAGAAGTTAATACTTGTTGGGATTATTCTTGGATCGGTTTTGAACGATCATTAAAACTACTTCTTCCAAATGTTCAATTATCATTACTTTATACTGATATAGCTTTTTGTACATCTAAACAATTGTTGGATGCATCCCAGCATAAAGGGGTATTGTGGTATAAGAATGAAGAAAGATATATACTATCGTTACAATCATGTAAAAACAATAAAATAACCAAAGAACCTGTACTTAAGGAAAACGGAAGTTACTTAATAACAGGAGGGTGTGGTAGTTTAGGATTACAATTCGCGCATTATTTAGTAGAAAACTATAATGCTAATCTTATATTGGTGGGTAGGCGCCAGATAAATTCTAATATTGAAAAGAAAATTAATGTTTTAAAAGAGGTAGGTACAGGAAAAGTAAACTACAAAGCTCTTGATGTTAGTGACAAAGAAGCGATACTTACTTTGAAATCAGAGTTATCTTGTAACCTCTCAGGAATTATTCATGCAGCAGGTGTAGAATCTTCAGAACCTTTTTATAATAGGTCAACAGAAGATATCAATACAGTTCTTCGTCCAAAGTCCATTGGTTCTATGTTGTTGGATGAGGTATTCGACCAACCTTCACTAGATTTTATATGTTACTTTTCATCCGTATCCGCTTTACTAGGTGATTTTGGTTCGTGTGATTATGCAGTAGCCAGTCGTTTTCAAATGGCGTATAGTCAATATCGTGAGCAAAAAGAATCACATAATGGAAAAACAATAGTGATCAACTGGCCATTATGGCAAGAAGGTAGTATGGGTAATGGTAATTCAGAAGAGACCTCATTTTATTTAAAAAGCAGTGGTCAAGAGTCATTACAAACATCACATGGCATAAACCTTTGGCATGACCTTTTGGGCTCTGATAGGACACAAACATTCGTAATTCTTGGCAAACCATCCCGCCTTGAGCAGATGTTGAATCGATTATACCAAACTAGATTGGCGATGAATGCTGAAATCACATCGGATAAGACAATAGGTATAGCTGATAAAGGGTGGAAACCTCAATATCAAGGTTTATCATTGAAGGAATGTATCACATCCGATATAAAACAACAGGTATCCATAGTAACAAAAATTAATCAAACCCAACTAAATACTTCCGAAAACCTAACAGATTACGGTTTTGATTCTATTAGCTTAAGCAAATTTGCAAGAATACTAACCGTTCATTTCGGGTTAGAAATAACACCAGCAATATTTTTTAGTGCTACTACGATTAGTAAGTTGAGTGATTATTTTCTGCAGGAGTATTCTACGCATATGGAGAGTTTTTATAATCCACCTAAAACTTTCGATAGAACGAATAAAGGAAAAACAAATACGGTTAAGTTAAAAAGTATAAAACTATCGGATCATCGTTTTGCCCCTCGAGTTAATACTAAACTCCCTACGACACTTAATAAGGAGCCTATTGCTATTGTAGGTATGTCTGGGCGTTTTCCAAAAACTCATACAGTAGATCAATTTTGGGCATTGCTTGCAGAAGGTAAAGATGCAGTTACCGAAATACCTTCTTCCAGATGGGACTGGCATACTCAATTTACCGTTGCTGGTGATCCCAATAATAAAATAACGACGAACAAAGGAGGCTTTATTCATGGTGTAGATGAATTTGATCCGTTGTTTTTTGAAATCTCACCAAGAGAAGCCGAAAATATGGATCCTGCCGAGCGTCTACTCCTTATGGAAACATATAAGGCAATAGAAGATGCAAGAATATCTCCCAATGATATCAGAGGTAAAAAAGTAGGTGTTTTTGTGGGAATGGAAGAAGGGCAATATGACGGAATTACAAAACAAAAAGGCATTACTACTAGTGGTAATGCTATGATAAGTTCACGACTTTCTTACTTCCTCGACTTGCATGGGCCAGCCATTGCAACAAATACAGCCTGTTCATCTGGATTGGTAGCTCTGCATCAGGCAGTTTCAAGTTTGCGCCAAGGAGAATGTGAAACAGCAATAGTAGCAGGTATTTCATTACTCCTTTCACCAGAGAATTATGTAATGATGAGTGAAGCAGGAATGCTATCCGAAGATGGTCATTGCCATTCCTTCTCAAAAAACGCAAATGGTATTGGAGTAGGAGAATCTGTTGTAGTATTAATGTTAAAACCATTATCTGCGGCAATTACAGAAAAAGATTCAATTTACGGTACCATCAAAGGTAGCGGTATTAACTTCGATGGTAAAACAAATGGAGTTACTGCACCTAATGGAGAAAGACAAGCGGAATTAATAGAAAAAATTTACACAGATTACCAAATTGATACCAACGACCTGTCTTATATTGTAACTCATGGTACAGGTACAAAACTTGGTGATCCTGTTGAAATAAACGCTTTGGTTAGGGCTTTTAAAAGGCTAAAGGATAACCAAAAATCAGATGCTAAACGCGAACATTGTGCTTTGACAAGTTGCAAGAGTAATGTAGGACATACATTGGCAGCCTCTGGATTAGTTAGTGTGGTTAATTTGTTGAAGGCGATGCAATACCGTCAAATTCCAGCAAGTCTAAACTGTGAAGAGGAAAACGATTATATTACATGGAAGGATAGTCCGTTTTTTATCAATAAAAAAACCCGCAATTGGAATAAAGAAGAAGGTAAACCATATATGGGAGCTGTAAGTTCCTTTGGGCGAAGTGGTACAAATGCTCATGTCGTTATAGAAGAGTATCAGGAACCCATAGATAAAGTAAAGTCTATTCCCGTAACCCCTCAGGATGACAAAGTAATTATTCTTATTTCTGCAAGAACTGAAGAACAATTACAACAAAAAGCTCATGATTTATTTAATCATATCATATCACCATCACAGAAGACTATTCAACTAAATGACTTGGCTTACAGCCTTCAGGTATGTAAAGAAGAGTTTGAAGAGCGTCTTGGGTTTTTGGTGGGCTCTATTGCTCAGTTAAGTGAAAAACTTCAAGCGTATCTTGATGGAGTAGAAGATATGGAAGACACCTATAAAGGCAAAGCAAAACGTAATCAACAAGATATCGCGATCCTCAATAATGATGATGACATGAAAGAGGCGATAGATAAATGGATCACTCGTAAAAAACTTTCCAAATTATTGGAGTTATGGGTTAAAGGTCTGGCTATCGATTGGAAGAAATTTTATAGCAATGGTAAGCCCAAACGTATCGCTTTGCCTGCTTATCCATTTGCAAAAGACCGCTATTGGATACATACAACGACAAAAGATCCGCTAACAGTATCAAAAAGTTTTTTAAATAAACTTCATCCATTAGTACATCAAAATACATCAGACCTCATTCAGCAAAGCTATAGTTCTACTTTTGGAGGAAACGAATTCTTTTTAGAAGACCATCAATATAGCAGACATAAAGTGTTGCCAGCAGCAATTTATTTAGAAATGGCAAGAGCAGCAGTTGAAATGGCGATGCCAATAACAGAAGGATCGGTAACTATGAAGATGTATGATTTAGAATGGGCAGAACCATGCGTTGTAAATCAGGATAAAAATATTAAGATAGTATTATCAGCACAAGAGGATAACCAAATAAGTTATGAAATTCTTAGTTATGAAAACGATGCAGAATCGTTTCATTTTCAAGGAAATGTGGTTTTTGATGTAGAGTCGAGCATTCCAAAATTAGATGTTCAGGAGCTGATGAAACAAATGAGGGAAGATTCGGTACAAGTATCTGATCTATATAAAGTGTTAAACAATAGAGGTATAAGTTATGGGCATTCACTTCAGGCATTAAAAGAAGTATACCAAGAAAATCAACAATTGCTGGTAAGGCTTAAAATACCATCTATAGGGCAAGACAATTATGTGTTGCATCCAAGTATAATAGATAGTGTATTGCAAGCAAGTATGGTTTTAATGGAAAATAAAGAACCTTTAGTGCCAATAGCTTTAGAATCTTTAACCGTTGTGACGACCTGTGTCGAAGAAATGTTTGCGTGGGTACGATTTTCACAAAGAACTCCTTTGGATAAAGAGGATATTAAACTCGATATTGATCTGTGTGATTTGCAGGGTAATATTGTAGTAATAATGAAAGGTTTGGAACTCGAATATTTTCGTAACGTTCCTGTTATAATTGAACCAAAAGAAATTACAACAGCAACACCTCAGTTATGGGATAAAGTAAGTTACCTGACGAAGTGGGAAGAACAACCGATACAGACAAAAAACACTATTGTATCTCATAAAACCGTATTAATTGTTTGTAGTAGTAGCACTTTAGGGTTTGAAGATGAAATTCTAAAATATTACAAGCAGAATAAGGATATAAAAACATTTCTTATCAGAATAGCAGATAAAACAGAACAGGTGTCTGATACAGAATGGTTATGTGGCTTAAATGATTCTGAAGGGTTTCAAAACTGTTTACAAGATATTAAGGATATAGATACATTATATTTTCTATCTATG
Organism: Aquimarina muelleri DSM 19832; assembly: GCF_000430665.1. Lineage (GTDB taxonomy): Bacteria > Bacteroidota > Bacteroidia > Flavobacteriales > Flavobacteriaceae > Aquimarina > Aquimarina muelleri. Next base: position 11,467 of record NZ_KE387192.1, read on the forward strand.
GCAGAGCCAAATTTAGATTCTAACGTATTACAAGAGTTAGAGGTAAGCTATGAAAGAAATGAAATTCAATTTTTACGTCTGATTAAATCTCTTAAGCAAGGGAATAAGATAAAAGATAGTATCGAGTCTTATGTGTTAACGGTAGATACGTGTTCAATCAATACAAAACCTAATCATTTTATAGGAGCAGGTATTACTGGTTTGGCTTATTCTTTAGCCCAAGGTAATTATCAGTTCCGTGTAAGAAACTTAGATATATCTTCAGAAGACTTAAAAACACCAGAGGATCGTAAAAAATTATTAGAGAATATACTTCAAGAAGCACCAACAGATAGAGGAGAGGTGTTTAAAATTCAATCAGGAAAGCGGTATCGACAAATCCAGTATAAATTAAACTGGGATACAGATACGCATTCGACTATTCGTGAGGAGGGTACATATATTATTGTAGGAGGAAGCGGTACCGTAGGTAAGATCATGACACGTAATTTGATCAAAAAGTACAAAGCTAATGTAGTGTGGTTAGGAAGAAGTACAGAAACTTCAGAGAAAGTACAGACAGCTTTGCAACTGTTTGAAGAATTTAGTGAAAAACTACTCTACATACAGGCAGATGCAACAAATTTAGATTCTATGCAACAAGCAGTAGCATCTATTAAACAAAAATATTCCAATATAAATGGAGCTATTTTTGCAGGAATGGTCTTTAACTTCGAAAATTCAGTAGACCAAACTACAGAAAGAGAATTCAGATCAATTTTTGATTTAAAAGCTAAGGGAAGTTGGGTATTCTACCATGCTCTAAAAGCAGAATCCCTTGATTTTATGTGTTACTTCTCTTCGGGGCAAGCGTATTCTTTTTCCGGAGCGTCGAAACTCTCAGCGTATGCTAGTGGTATTACATATTCAGATAGTTTTGTTCGTTCCATTCAAAAACACGCTGATTTTCCAGTAGGGATTATCAATTGGGGATTTTGGAAATCTACCATAGAAACCATTACAGAAAGAGATAACGAAGTTGCGGTAGGAAATTTTGACGCTCTGGAAGATAATGAAGGATTCAAATGTTTTGAGCAGTTTGTTCATGAACTCCAGAAAGGAAGGGTTCATCAAGTTTTATGTATGAAAGCATCAAAACATATTAAAACACTCATGAATTGCAATAATGAAGAACAGATTTCTCTTACTGGTATGCCAATGTCGTCTTCAATATCCTTATCAGAAAGTATAATTGAAATTCCGCATAAAAAGATTAAAGAACTAAGACGCAGGGAAGAAACGAGTGAGCTAGAAGACTGGATCACGCAATTATTGTTCTGTCAGATAGATCGATTAGTAAAGTTAGGTAGTAGTGAACAAAAAAACCTAAAAGTATCGGATCTTCATAAACAATGTAGAATTTTAGATAAATATATCCCTTGGTGGGATGTTTGTCTCAATAAGCTTCGCCAAAATAATTATATTCAATGGGAAGCAGGCACTATCATCGACTGGAAAAAGGTAGATAACAAAACGATTTGGGAAAAATGGCAAGTAGAAAAACAAAAATATTTACAAGATCCGGATCGTAAAGCTTGGGTGGCACTTGTAAATGATTGTTTAGAAAAGTTACCAGAAATTTTGCAAGGCAATATTCTTGCTACAGATGTTATATTCCCGGATTCTTCTATGGAAAAAGTGGAAGGAGTATACAAAAACAATCTGATGTCAGATACGTTTAATGAGGTTGTTGCGAATGCTGTTGTTGCTTACGTTCAGCAAAGAGTACAAGCAGACCCAAAAGCACGTTTAAGGATTCTGGAGATTGGGGCAGGCACAGGAGGTACATCTTCGATTGTTTTTGCAAGTTTGCAACCCTTTAAGGAGTCTATCGATACATATTGCTATACAGATCTTTCAAAAGCATTCCTATTTCATGCAGAAAAAAATTATGCTCCTAATAATCCTTATATACAATATCAACTACTAGATATTGAAAAACCTATAGAAGATCAGGGTATTGAAGTTGGAACCTATGATCTTGTGATTGCAGCCAATGTATTACATGCTACAAAAGATATAAGATATACCATTCAGAATGCAAAAACTATCCTGCATCAAAATGGATATTTATTGATTAATGAGTTAAGTACTCCGGCACTCTTTAATCACTTAACATTTGGGTTGTTAGATGGATGGTGGCTTTTTAAAGATGCAGATCTTCGAATGCCAGGGAGTCCAGGGTTATATCCTGTTGGTTGGCAACAAATTCTTGAAGAAGAAGGATTTCCTTCAGTATTGTTTCCTGCAAAAGAAGCACATATTCTTGGACAACAGATAATATTTGCACAAAGTGATGGAGTAGTAAGACAAAAAATATCAGTAGAAAAAGAAGAGAAAATAACTCTGCCAGTTTCAACAATTGTGAAAAATAAAACTGTTCAGTTACAAAAACAGAACAATGTTGAATTACAGAAATCAAACATTGTATCAAAATCTTCACAAAAAATACAAGAATATATTCGTGTTCAAATATTGAATAGCTTGTCAGAATCTTTAAAAATATCTTCAGAAAGTATTGATCCAGATATTGCGTTTTCAGATTATGGTATTGATTCAATTCTGGGAGTAAGTTTTATAAAACAGATCAATGAGTCGCTTTCTATTTCGCTCAATACAGCAGTTATTTTTGAACATTCATCTGTACATCGTTTAAGCAAATATGTAATGAGTTCTTATAAATCACAAATAGAACTCAATATGGTACCGCATCTGGATAATACGATTATTACAAATGAAGATCCAGTACCAAATGTACATGAACAAAATACAAATGGTAAAGTAAGTAGGTTACCTCAAAATAGATTTACTTTTAGAAACGAATCCTCATCAAGAAGGTTTTCTGGAAAAAAAGAAGTCGACAGATCAGAGATTGCAGTAGTTGGAATATCTGGAATGTTCCCGAAAGCGGATAATATTGAAAAATTTTGGCAGAATTTAGAGCAAGGAGTTGATGGAGTTGAAGAACTTCCTAATCGTTACTTAGACAAGAAAAACTACTTCAGTTCTCAAAAACAACCAGGTAAAACCCGTTGTAAATGGGGTGGAATAGTAGAAGATAGAGATTGTTTTGATCCTTTATTTTTCAACATTTCTCCAAAAGAAGCAGAGTCCATGAATCCCCATCAACGATTGATTTTACAGGAAAGCTGGAACGCTATTGAAAATGCGGGATATAATCCTAGAGATTTTTCTGGATCTCAGACAGGTATATATATAGGGGCAGAGCCCACAGGTTATTCAGGAGAAACTTTTACAGGCTACTCAGATGCGATTATAGCTTCTCGATTATCCTATATTTTAAATTTGAATGGGCCTTCTTTTGTTGTTAATACAGGTTGTTCTTCTTCAGCAGTAGCTCTTCATTTGGCTTGTGAAAGTCTAAGAAATAAAGAAACAGACATGGCTTTGGCAGGAGGAATTAATGCCTGTCTAGAACAAGATATGTTAGTCCGTTTAGATGAAATAGGAATGGTATCTCCCAGTGGTCGTTGTTTCACTTTTGATCAAAATGCAGATGGTACTATTATGTCAGAAGGAGTTGGCGTAGTTGTATTGAAACGTTTGGAGGATGCTATGGAATCGGGAGATAAAATTTACGGACTTATTTCTGGATCGGGTATTAATCAAGATGGAGCAAGTAATGGGATTACAGCACCTAACGGAGCTGCTCAGGAAAAGCTTATTGTGGATACGTATAATAAATTTAAAATAGATCCAGAGAAAATCAGCTATGTTGAAGCACATGGTACAGGAACGAAATTAGGAGATCCTGTAGAAACAAATGCTTTAGTCAGAGCTTTTGAGACTTTTACTAAAAATAAAGAATTTTGTGCCGTTGGTAGTGCTAAATCATACATCGGTCATACTGCAGCTGCAGCAGGCGTTATAGGATTGATAAAAGTCTTATTATCCCTTCAACATAACAAGATACCTAAGTTACTAAATTTCAAAACCATTAACCCTTTGATAGAATTTAAGGACTCTCCTTTTTACATCAATACAGATGTACAGGATTGGAAACCATCAAAAGATACACCTCGTATGGCAGCGATTAACTCTTTTGGACATAGTGGAACCAATGCACATTTGGTGGTTAAAGAATATATACAACCTAAGAATACTCTGGTTTCTAAAAGAATACATCCAGTAATAATACCGCTTTCGGCAAAAACATCAGAGCAGTTGCTACAAAAAGTTATGGGTCTTTTAGAATTTATTAATGTACAGAAAGACAGATCGGTGTCATTAGAAGAAACCCTTGATTTGGTAGAAATGGGGTATACTTTACAGGTAGGCAGAGAAGCGATGGAAGAACGTTTAGGCTTTATTGTAAACTCAGTAGAAGATCTCGAAAAAAAGCTTCACAAGTATAGTAATGGAGAGCGTAATATCGAAAACATATGGATAGGACAGGGCAAGCCAAATAAAGATATTCAAACTTTATTTAGTGGAGATGTTGATTTACAGGAAATTATTGATAAATGGATAGTCGAAAACAAATTAAATAGTCTTATAGATCTATGGGTAAAAGGAGTTGATCTGGATTGGGATAAATTATATGTAGAAGTTAAGCCTAATCGAATTCATTTACCATCATATCCGTTTGCAAAAGAACGTTACTGGTTCCATAAATCTAAAAATAAAGGACTTGCAAAGAAAGAAAATGTTGTTTCTACAGGGCTTCATCCGTTATTACATCAAAACACTTCAGACTTAAACCAACAAAGCTATACTACTAATTTTAATGGAGAAGAATTCTTTTTGAAGGATCATCAAGTAGATAAACATAAAATTTTACCTGCAGTAGCCTATTTGGAAATGGCTCAGGTTGCTGTAAATAAAGCACTGCCTGTTCAGGAAGAACCATTCATTTTAGAACTGAAAAATGTAGTATGGTTACAGCCTGTTGTTGTTTCAGAATACAAACAAGTTTCTATAGTCTTATTTGAAAATGACGAAGATGGTAATACTATCGAAAAAATTGATTTTGAGATCTACAGTACAAACAGTCAGAATGAGGAAGTGATACATTGTCAAGGGCAGGCAATCCTCAAAAGGAAAGAAGAAACCCTTATACTTGATATAGATCAGCTTAGAGAAGAAATGCAGTATAATAGTATAGAATCTCATACAGTTTATAATTCTTTTAAACAGATGGGACTTGATTATGGTCCAGCTCATCAAGGCGTAACTGCGATATATATGGGAGAAGATCAACTCCTTTCACATCTTAGTTTACCTCTAGTTATCGAGGCTAGCCAGAATGATTTTACTCTGCATCCTAGTTTGATAGATTGTGCGCTTCAGTCCTGTATTAGTTTAATGGTTGATTTAGATAATTTGCCATCTCAACCATTACTTCCTTTTGCTTTGGAATCTGTACGTATACTCTCCGCTTGTACCAAAGAAATGTTTGTTTGGGCACGCTATGCTAACGGAAGCAAACCTGGAGATAAGCTTATTAAACTCGACCTTGATCTATGCGATCAGGAAGGGAATATTTGCGTCCAGATGCACGGATTTTCATCTCGGACTTTGGAAGGAGAAATTGGGATTATATCTCAAAACAATTTGAATGATCGCCCCTATGATGATGATTTTTACAACAATATAATTGAGAAAATTTTAAATAATGAAATCTCAGTGGAGGAAGCTGCGAAGTTAAATTGACCTTGAATACATGAAATTACAATTAAAAAAAATATATCAAGATGTTTCCAGCGGCAAGCTCACACAAAAAGAAGCTCTGGAAAAGATTAAGGTTATCAAACAACAGGAACAAGATACTACTACTACAGAGGCATTGCTTTGTAATCAAGTATGGGAAACTACTTCCTTAGAGATAGCCACTGAGAATTCACTAGAGTATGTTCAACGACATATTATTCTTTGTGAAATGCCTCAAATTAAAGAAGAAGAAGTTAAGATATCTTTTCCCGATAGTGAGGTTTTAGTTTTACAAGCAGATCCGCAACAAAATATCGCAAATAGATACAGTAGTTATGCTCTTATTTGTTTCGATTACCTGCGTACTCTGCTTACCAATAAGGTTCAGGGTAAAATATTAGTACAAATAGTAACAGGTAACAGTACAGAACAGGCTGTTTTTACGGGTCTTTCAGGTTTATTAAAAACAGCTGGTTTGGAGAATCCAAAGCTAGTAGGTCAGGTTATTATTACCCATCCAGAGGTAGAAGCAAATACACTTTTCTTACAATTAGAAGAAAGCCAAACCATGTTTTTGGATTCTGTTATCAAATATGAGCAGGATATTCGGTATGTTTTAAGAAATAAAGAGATACCAGCAACTCATAGCGATCCAAAGATTGCATTCAAAGATCAAGGAGTATACCTTATCACAGGAGGTATGGGAGGTTTAGGACTTTTATTCGCAAAAGAGATCCTTAAACAAACAACGCATTCTCGGATTATTTTAACAGGTCGTTCTATATTAACTCCTGAAAAGAAAGCAGTTCTGGATGCATTGCCAGTACGAAATAGTAGTGTGGAATATCATTCATTAGATCTAAACAATCTGGATCAGGTAAGTACTTTGATTTCTTCTATAAGTGATGGAGGTAAGCAAATTACTGGTATCCTTCATTGTGCGGGGATGACCTCGGATAATTTTATTATTAAAAAAACCAGTGATGAATTTGAGAAAGTACTAACTCCAAAAGTTTCCGGGACATTTAATCTGGATATAGCGAGTAAGGATTTGGATTTGGATTTTATGGTATTATTTTCTTCCGTTGCTTCGCTATTTGGTAATGTAGGTCAGTCAGATTATGCCGTAGCCAATGGATTTATGGATTGGTTTTCTGTATATCGCAATGGATTAGTTTCCTCAGGAGATCGACAAGGGCATACCGTATCTATCAACTGGCCATTATGGCAAGAAGGAGGTATGCAAATAGATCAAAAAAATCAAGAGGCATTGCGTAAAACTTTTGGAATGCACCCCATGCCTACAACTACTGGAATGTATGCATTTTATCGTAGTCTAGAGTTGAGACAAAGTCAGGTTTTAATTATGGAAGGGGATGTAGTCCAAATGCGTCAATCACTTCTCGAAGATCAAAAAATACAGAAACAAAGAATACCAACACCATTCAATGAGGAGCAGAAAATTGCTTTAAATGGGAGTTCCGAAAGCTATGAAGAGAAAATTGAGGAATATTTATGTAAGCAGTTTGCAACAGTATTAAGACTCACTTCTCATAAAATAGATCCTCAGGAACCGCTAGAGAAATATGGAATTGATTCTATAATGGCGATGAGTCTTACAGATCAACTGGAAAAAACCTTTGGTTCCCTACCTAAGACTCTATTTTTCGAATATCAAACTATTCGTGAACTTTCAGAATACTTTATTAAGTCTCATGCTTCGCAGCTATCCAAACTTTTTACGAATAAAGAGAATAGTCAACAAAAAATAATTGAAGAGCGATCAGAACCTCCAATAAGAAATATCAATAAAAAAGGTCTAATTCGTAAGCGAAAAGTTGTTACTTCAAAAAATACAATTAATTCAACCGAGACAGATCCGATCGCTATAGTAGGCTTAAGTGGTCGCTATCCAGACTCTGTTAATATCGAAGCCTACTGGGATAACCTTCGTGCAGGTAAAGATTGTATTACAGAAGTACCCAAAGAACGTTGGGACTGGCGAGAATACTATAGTGAGGATCGTACTAAGAGTGGTCATCATTACAGTAAATGGGGTGGTTTTATAGAAGGGGTGGATGAGTTTGATCCAAGGTTTTTCAATATTTCTCCACGGGAAGCAAAATCGATAGATCCCCAGGAGCGTTTGTTTTTGCAGCATAGTTGGATGGCAGTAGAAGATGCGGGATATACCCGAGCAAGTCTTCAAATACCACATGGGGATATGGCTGGTCAAGTAGGTGTATATGCGGGGGTGATGTATGGTGAATATAATCTATCTGGCAGCCTTGCCAGCATAGCGAATCGTGTATCTTACTTTTTAAATTTGCATGGTCCTAGTATGACATTAGATACGATGTGTTCTTCTTCTTTAACGGCAATACATCTTGCTTGTCAGGATTTAAAGGAAGGCCGTACTGATTTGGGTATTGCCGGAGGGGTAAATGTTAGCGTCCATCCCAATAAATATTTAATGCTTAGTTCCGGTCAGTTTATCTCTAGTGCTGGTCATTGTCAAAGTTTTGGAGAAGGCGGCGATGGCTATATTCCAGGGGAAGGCGTTGGCGTTGTTGTATTAAAAAGGTTATCAGAAGCCAAAAGAGACGGGAACCATATTTATGGAGTCATAAAAGGAAGTTCCTTGAACCATGGCGGTAAGACCAACGGGTATAGTGTTCCTAATCCAAAAGCTCAGGCGAGTGCTATCACGCATGCCTTACAGGAATCTGGTACCGATCCTCGCCATATTAGTTATATAGAGGCCCACGGTACTGGCACAAAACTGGGAGATCCCATTGAGATAGCAGCCCTTTCCAAAGCTTTTCATAAAGAAGGTCAGGATACTGGGTATTGCCTATTGGGTTCTGCCAAGTCCAATATTGGTCACTGCGAATCCGCTGCAGGTATTGCAGGAGTTACCAAAATATTGTTGCAGATGCAACACCGTCAGATCGTTCCTTCGTTACACTCTACCCGACTAAACCCTCACATTGATTTTGAGAAAACCCCTTTTATAGTTAACCAGAGCTTAACAGATTGGGACCGACCAGTAGTTGCTGGGAAGACTCTATCGCGAACAGCAGGAATCTCCTCTTTTGGAGCAGGAGGCTCTAATGCCCATATCATTATAGAGGAATATGTAGAAACAGATCAAGTTCCTTCTAATACGGAATCTGGAGATAGTGTTGCGATCCTTTTATCTGCCAGAACGGGAGAACAATTGGAGCAAAAAGCTCAAGATTTGTTAGGTTTTCTCAAGAGATCAAAGGAAGAAGAGCATTCTTTGGATCTTTTGGCAATGGGATATACCCTACAAGTAGGCAGGGAAGCAATGGATGTACGTTTGGGTCTTTTGACAGATTCTGTAGTTGATTTATCAGAAAAGCTGGAGGCGTATCTGGGAGGCGAAAAAAATAACAAAGCCTTT
>NZ_AUML01000060.1 GCF_000430665.1 Aquimarina muelleri DSM 19832
TAATGTTAAAAGTAGCCAAGACCTTACCGTTAAAGGATTTTATGGAAGCCAATAGTGCCGTGATCTTGGGGAGTGAACCAAGTTTCGGGGAACAGGTGAAGCCTATTGTTGAGGAAGAAAGCTTACACTTTGATATATATGCTGATGGAAGTATTGCTAGATCGGGAAGTGAAGATAGTAAAGTAGCGAGCTATACTTATTATGATAAAAATGGAGAAGCACATGAGTTAGGTCAATGGAGGATAAAAATTAATGATACTAGATATAAAAATGGTAAAGAGAAAAAACCAAAAACGGGTGATTATGTGGTAAGATATAGCCCAATATATGAAGCAGATATCTATTATGCTAAAATCCCAGGAAAAATGCATTTGATAAACATTAAGAAAAAACCACTCAATTATAAAAAAGACGATTTATTGATCTCTTATTTCCATAATTCGAATCGTGAATATGTTGATATTGGTGCATTTGCATCCTTTATAGGAGCTCTTGCAGAGGTGAGTTACGATGATGTTGTTTTAAATGGTTTTACAAATGCAGATGGTATAGGTAATCCTAGTAAAACCCATGTAAACGGGATATATGGTGATTTAAGATATTTTAATAAGAATAAAGTAAAAAAGAAATTATTAATTACATCACCTGAATTTGATGAATTGAGACAGAACAATTTTATTAATGCACTTTATAAATTTGGTTATAAAGGAATGGCGTCATTTAAATATGGTGAAAAAAATGACAAACTTGTTCATCATGGAAAGCATGTTAAAGGACATAAAAATCATTTACATATTCAAGGTTACGATTTAAATCATATCAAGAAACAATGAAAAAATTAATTTTATTATTACTAACATTTGTAATTGCTTGTAAACAAGTTCCAAGTTCTAATTTAGAGTCTCAAAACACAAGTAGTTATCAAGTATCAAACAATATACCTTTTCAATTATTTCTTGATGAAATTCAAGAAATAAGTTTACCCATAAATTATAAAACTTTTGATAATTTGCTTATAAAGGAACAAAGCGATTGGGATAAGGATATTTTTACCTTTAAAATTAATCTCAATGAGTTGGATAAAAATCTTGCAATATATGAAACCAAGACTTTTGATTTTGAGAGTTTAACAAAATCTAAAAAATATTCAGTTAGTGAGTTTTTGAGAATCAAACAAAAGAGTTTGGAAGATTTTGCTTTGGAACAGTATTTGAAAAATAATAAGGTTCAAGATAATATTTTTTTTGTAATACCAATTTTAAAATTTAAAATTGATAATGTTATTGTGATTGGTTACTTAACAGTATTAGCCTTAGAAAACGACAATACTTTTGCTGCTATACGTTTACATACATATACAAATGAGGGTGAGATAATAATTAGTCAAGATAAGAAGGTTCAAGATGGTTTGTCTTTGATTTATGGATTCTCTTCTGAAGATGGCGCTGCAAATATTTTTTCTGATATTGATAAAAATGGTGTAGTTTCACGAAAAAGAATTTTTATATCTGATGAAAAGACAATTAAAGAGACTTATTATATCATTAACAAAAAGGGTTTTGTAATTAAAGAGTGATATTTTAGTTTTTATGAAGTATTTAATTATAGTAATATTTATATCATTTTTTTCTTGTAAAGAAAAAAATGATATATCAATCGAAGCATCTTCTACCAACTCTTTTGAATTCCTAGAAGACAAAGAGTTACAATCTAAATCTATAGGAGAATTACGTTTAATACGAAATGAAGTTTTTGCACGTAAAGGGCATGTCTTTAAAGACAAAAGCCTAAATGACTATTATGCAAGTAAAAAATGGTACACGCCTAATGCTAATGCTAAAATAGTTTTATCTACTACAGAACAAGAGTATGTAAAAAAAATAAAAGAGTTAGAAAAAAACATTACAGCAAACCAACCTCTTCTTTCATTACCAACAGTCAACTTAGAAAAAGAAAGAAAATTCTATGAGGATAACAAATTCTACATAAATACAGAATTAAAAGGATTTATTAATAACGATGATATCGAAGATATCATTTGGATAATTGATATTAGTACAGATGATAGCTTAGGTGGAAATGCAAAAGAAGAATATAGACTTCAAATATTTTTGGGAACTGAAATAAGTAATAAGTACATAGAATATTTAAAATCAGATTCAGTAATCCCTTGTAATAATTGTGATAACTGGGAAAATGGATCAGAATATTCTTTTTCTAATGTAAAACTAGAAAAAAAAGTATTCCATTTTTCAACAATGCAATTATATCGTGGTGCAGGCACACAAGGATTTAGTCAAGAAAACACATTCATTTTTAATTTTGATAATGATAATATGATCTTGAGTAAAGTAATAAAAGATTATCAAAATTATGACACAAACAAAAAGGAACAGAATACAGTAATACAACAACAAAAAATCCATTTAAAAGATTTTAATGTTTATGATTGGAAATATGTAGACCCTGGTATGTTGTCTGGGTAAAAGTACTGAAAAACCGATGACTTAGTGATTTGTTATCGATAAAATATATAAGTAAAACCACGGCATTGATTTGTGGATTTATCAAATTTTCCGTTGCAAAATTTGATAAAACAGATGTTTAAGCAAAGTGAAAAAAGCAGAAAAATCGATAACCACACAGATGAGTATAGTGTATATGACACTTATGATGATAAGGAGCAAAAAGGGCATATAATTAGTTTTAAAGTAGACGAAGAAGGCAAAGGCGAAGCCCTGTTTACCATACCAGAAGAATGGGAAAACAAACACCAGAAATTAGCAGAATTACCTAGGTATTTTTATTTAAAAGAAAAAGAAAGTGGTGTAGAGTTCCCAAGGGCTTACTATGTAGCAAACCCAAACAAAACCGAAGAAGAAAACAAAAAAAATAGCATTCGTATAGCAGCTTTAATGTTAAAAGTAGCCAAGACCTTACCGTTAAAGGATTTTATGGAAGCCAATAGTGCCGTGATCTTGGGGAGTGAACCGGTTTTTGCCCCAATAAAGTTGTTGGGAGATGGTGGAAACTGCAAAACTCTTATATGGGGTGAAAAATTAAGCTGCAAGGAAAGGAAAAAAGTTATTCAAATTGCTAAAAATCTAAACCTTGGCAATAATAAGTTAGAAGGAGCAAACTGGCTAATGGCTGTTATGGCGTTAGAAACAGAAGGGACATTTGATCACCAAACAGATAATGGGATTGGATATGTTGGATTGGTACAATTTGGAGAAGATGCTGTTAAAGATATTGGAACTACTCAGAAATCTTTATTAAGTATGTCTCGCTTTGAGCAACTAGATTATGTCGAACAGTGGATAGGTCGCAAAAAAGATAAAATTAATTGTTTAACGGATGTTTATCTTTCAGTATTACTCCCAGATAAAACAGGAAAAGGTAGTGATAAAGACCTCGTCTTATGGACAAGTGATCGAGAAGCGTATTATAACAACCCTGCATTTCATAAGGAAAAAGACGAATGGAAAACTTTAAATCATAGAGGTAAGTTTAATAAAAAGGGTAAGAAAATTTACAAAAGAGGATATACCGAAAACGGTACTACCTATATGTGGGAAGTAACCCAAGAGATTGAACGATGGTATAATGAAGGAACAGAAAAGAAAAATAATTGTAATGATGGTAGTTGTACATTGTCAAATCAAGATAATAACAAACTGATTAATTCTGATTTAAAAATACAAGAAGGTCTTGATTGGGCAGAAGATTTGGCAATTACCGAAGCAGAATTAAGATCTGATCATAATACGTCATATAAAGTTAAGTACCCCCATCCATGGGAGTATGGAAAAAAACTAAGAGCTAAAAACACAGAAGAATCTTTAGAATATATGGATTGTACTGAATTAGTTTGCAGATACTTAAATAAGATCGAATGGAGTGAAGATATAAAGATCATAAACTCTTCAGAATTCAAAACATATGCTACAAAACATCCAGACAAACTAATGATCAATAATGACTCCCCTAAAAAAGGTGATATTTTTGCATGGAATGGTCATGCAGGAATAGTCAAAAGTTATAATTCTACAACTAAGAAAGTGACTACTATAGAATCTATCAGTGAACAATCTTATTCATGGCATGAAGGTATTAAATTTGATGGTGTGGTGATATGGACTTATGACAAAGACAAAAATCATTTACGTGATAACAAGAAAAAAGGTAAAATCATACAGTATTACACACCTCTAAAACATTATTCTAAATAACTAACTACTTTCCTTATGAAAAAACAATTTTATATTTACCTTATCTTGTCTACATTATTTTTAACTTCTTGTAAATCTAGAGGTCAAAAACCAGTAATTTCTAAAGAAAATGATTCCCCAAAACAAGAAAAAATAATTGATTATATAAATACAAAATCAGTTACATCATATTATAATGAAAAGAAAATCGTTATCGGCTCTTCTTTTGATAGTACCAATACGCTAGGTGTATTTGAAATTTTATATTATGACAATGAAAAAGATATAACAAAATTATATAAAAATAAGAACACTCTTCATAGCAAAAATGAGGTTTTAAATAAATATAAAAAAACAGCTTTCTTTTTCAAGAAAGAGCATTTGGATAAAGTTCCTATGAAACATATTGAAGGGCTAGCTGTTGGCTGGGAGTATGACATAAAACCACCATGTCCAGTTTTTGTTTTTAGCCTAAAAAAGGGGGAGTGGAGATTTTTAGAAAGTATCTATATTAATTCCCACGATGATTATGAAAACATTACAAATTTAAAAATAGAAAATTTAATTGGAAACCGTTCTTTTTTTCAAAAAAAATGGAAAGGCAGTTTCAGTTTCAGCTTAGAAGATTTAACTCGTATGGGAGAAACGCATAGTATTTATTTTGATTTTGATATTTCGGATATAAATAATCCAAAAATAATTTCTCAATTAGATGAAGAAAAAAAGAAAATTCGTAATTGTCAAGTAACACATATTACAAAAGACACTTTGGTCTTAATGGATAAGCAGAAAAATGATGATATTTTTATTTTATCAAAACAAGGTAACAATTATAATATTTCTGGAAGCCCTATTTATATACTTAATCCTCCTAATGAAAGCTATCCATTAACTAAAGAATAACCTTGCTGGTGCGAGCGTAACGCTCGTTACTGATACTAAAATATATACGTAAAACCACAGCAGTAGTGTTGTGGTTTTATCAAATTTTCCCCAGCTGGTGCGAGCGTCACGCTCGTTACCGACAGAGTAAGCAATAAAAACATATAAGTAAAACCACACAAAGTATGTCTACCAACGATAAGAAATACAATTATAACCTTACTATGCATATCTATAAAAGCACAATGAAAACCATGCTACTACTAGAACTACTACTGTTATGTTTCAGTTGTAATTCAAAAAAACAAGATAATAGCAATCAGCAATCTGACGTATTAGAGATTACACCAAAATCTAGTAATCCTACCACCTTAAACGAATCTATAGCCATAGAAAAGAGCACTATACAAATACTAAGTGCTGTGATCAAAGATAAACCTATTATAGGGGCAGAAGTAATTTTTCAGAGATCAGGAAAGACAAGTAGTGTTAGTATTACAGACACTCAGGGAATTGCAAAAATTCCTAACGGTTTTAATGATGATTCTGAAACAGTTATTATTATTAAAAAAGAAGGGTATTCTACTTTAGTCGCCAAATGTGCCTGTAAAGGACTTACCTACGCCATTAGTCCAAAGATGAAAAATTTAGATGGGGTAAGAGTAGTATTAAACTGGGGAGAGGCTCCCATGGATTTAGATTTGCATCTTAGATATGAGGATAAACATGTGTTCTTTAGAAATATGGAAGAAACCACTGTAAATCTAGATGTAGATGATACCGATAGTTATGGTCCTGAAACTATTACTATAGATAAAAAGAAATACGGAGTTGAATATTCTTTTTTCATTCATGACTTTACCAATTACGAACTACCGCATTCTAAAGAACTATCAAATAGTGATGCTAAAGTGTATGTCTATATAGGTAGCTCTTTAATTAAGACATTTTATATCCCTTCTCATGTAACAGGTAATATTTGGGATGTATTTAAAATTTCTGCAGAGGGAGAAATCATAACGATAAACAAGTTTTATCAATCTACCATTACAAATCTGGAACACTTAATGAAATCTAATAATTATCAAGAAACTAATTTTGAAGCCACCAGTAACCGAATAGATATTACAGAAGCCAAAGAAGTAAATAAGTTGGGAGAGAAACAATACCATAACAATAACCTAGAGGAATCAATCGTACTTTATAAAAAATCAATTGAATTAAACCCCGAATTTGGGCAAGCCTATAGTAACTTAGGACTTGCTTATTATAAAAACGGCAATAAGGCAGAAGCTATCTGGGCTAACCGAAAAGCAATTGCACTGGCAAGTGGAACAAATAAACATATTACCAAAGCTAATTCATATTACAATATAGCCAAGATATATGAGGATGAAAGTAATTATGACGAAGCAATACGTTATTACTCATTTGCCCATGGTAATAACCCAAGAGAAGCTTATACAAGAGGTCTCAATCGGGTTAGGAGTAAAATGTAATGATATACGAGAGTTGATAAAATCTAAATTAAAGGATATTTCAATAATGCTTTAACATATACCTTGAAAATTACATGAAAATTCGAATAACTTTATTGTTAATAATAGTATTCTATATTAGCTGTAAGAAAGAGAAAAATCAATCTAACATACTTTCTAAAACCTCTAACAAGAATCTGCCTTCTAAAACTTCTAACAAGATAGAATATAGTTCTCTAATAGCCAGTCATTATCAGATAGAGTATTCAGCAGAAGGAGATCTTAATGGCGACAAATTAAGTGATTTGGCATTAGTTGTAAAACAACGAAATGAGTCAAATGGAATTAGGGAGGTAATGATTTTTTTACAAAACTCGAAAGGTTATAATCTCGATGTCACTTCAAAAACGATATTTCCTGAAAAATATATGTCTGAGGAAGATGACATAAAAAACTACGTTCAGGAAGAAATTGAAATTAAAGATCAGACGTTATTGATAAGGCTGTATGGCACAGGACCACAGAGTAATATTTTCAGTCATTATAAATACCAAGAAGAAACGTTAAGAATTACTTATGTAGAATCTTATGCCATGGGTGCTGGTAGTCATTCAAATTTAGAATATGAAGTCTCAGAAGGAAAGATAAAATCAGAAACCATAAATACAATAAAAGAAGATATGCCAACAGAAGTTGAAACTGTAGAAGTTGATGGTATGGGGTATTCTTTTAATATTTGTAATCCAGAAGAACTAATTTCTTATGCCTATGATCGTATTAGGGATAAAAATAGGTTTGTAGTAGTAGCTAAAAATGGTTTATTGATAAGAGAAAGACCAGACATATATAGTGAGCGTATTTGGCAGTTACCTTTCAATACGGATATTGAAGTATTAGTAAAGACAGATATACCATTTAGTTTTAAGGATGAAGAAAGCTATGTTACTACAGATGGATATTGGGTTAAGATTGCTTTTGAAAATGCTGACGGGAACTATCAGCACGGGTATGTATTTGATGGATTTCTTCAACCTTATGAAAACCCTAGTATTTTTAGGAACTGGGCTTATTTAGATCATATTTATTTGAGTATACACAAGAACTCTATAACTTATGAATTACATGGTCAGTGTCATTATTCATTTCCAACAAAGATCTTAAATGAAAATGAAGTTGAACTTATTTGGGATTATGATGCAGATTGTGTTTTTGACAGTCAATTGAGTAATAATTTTGGTTTACAAAAACGCCCAATTCTAGGGAGACCATTTGCTAAATATTCATTAGAAGGAAGAATATTAAAAGTGACATATTATTATAAAGAATGGGTTAAGATATATTCTGAAAAAGTGAATTTAGAAACTTTTCCTAGTCGATTTATAGAGCGTTATTATTGAATATAATATTACATTTCCCTCTCCCGCTGGTGCGAGCGTCACACTCGTTACCGACAGAGTAAGCAATAAAAACATATAAGTAAAACCACAGCAGTAGTGTTGTAGTTTTATCAAATTTTTAAGAAAAGTAAAAAAGTAGAAAAATCGATAACTATACAGATGAGTATAGTCTGTATGACACTTATGATGATAAGGAACAAACTGGCTAATGGCTGTTATGGCGTTAGAAACAGAAGGGACATTTTATCGCCAAACAGACGTATATTAGAACCGTTAATCATAAAGAGGGAATTATGTCTTTGATGGTAAAAAGAAATATATAAGATTTTGAAAATAAGATTGAATTAATCTCTAAAATCGTAGAGAAAAGAGGAATACTTTTTTTAATATTTCTGGTTTGTTACTTACTTTATTTATAGACACGGCTTCTGGCATGAGGGCCAATAAACTGGTCATTTTAGTGAACTTTGGGTAAGAAACCGGGGAATAAAACCTAACAAGTTCAGAAAATCGGTTCATTTTATAAGTTTATGATTTAACACTTAAATGAACTGATATGTTATTTGAATATGTTCCCTTTAACACTCCTTTTCAAAATTCGATATGCGAAAGGCATATTGCAAAAAACATATAAAAAATTGAGGAAAAAAATAGTCTATTCATTTAATTTTGCTAATTTAGAAGTAACAAAAATTATGAACCACCCCATATCTGAAGATTTCTTCGGGTATGGGGTGGTTTATTTAAAATAAAAAAGAAATAAACCCAATTGGGGTTATACAATTATTAACTGCAAGCAAAAATGAACCTAGTTTAACCTAAATAAATGGAAATAAAATTACCAAATATTGAAAAACTAATTTTTTCCGATAGAAGCAATGTGATTACACAATATTACAATGAGTCAACAAATCTTAATTTTGAATTCGTTCAAAGCACTCCATTTACACTCTCATCAAATGGTGAATTATTCTTTATTACAAGTAACGTTGAAGACGAAATTCCCGAAAATTGTAATTATGCCTTACTAGCAAAAAGAAAACCATACAGGAAATATTTTTTAGAAGATACCCTAAAACTAACTAGATGGATAAAGCATCCATCCTTTGAAGATCTAACTCCACAGGATGTTGTAGCTTCATGGAAAGGCAAATTTAAGTTCATTAAGGAAGATGTTGAGAATAACATAAAAGGACTACGACCACCACAAATAGGAGCTTTATACTCAATCTTAGCGCATGTACAAAACCCACAAGATAAAGGTATTGTAGTGATGCCTACGGGAACAGGAAAAACAGAAACAATGTTATCAACCTTGGTAGCTAATGAGTGTGAAAAGCTTTTGGTTGCCGTTCCATCCGATTCATTACGTACTCAATTATCAAACAAGGTTACCAATCTTGGACTATTAAGAGAATTTGGAATGGTAGATGAGACTTGTCATAATCCAATAGTAGGTGTTATCCATTCAAAATTTGAAAGTGAAGAGCACCTATTAGAGTTCATTTCCAAAACAAATGTGGTAGTTACTACAATGAGTATTCTTGGTGGTAGCGATTACCAACATCAAATGGCTTTCTCTAATTCTTTTTCCCATCTATTTGTTGATGAGGCTCACCATTCCGAAGCAAGCACATGGAAGAAGTTCATAGATAGATTTGATAAGAAGAAGGTATTTCTATTTACAGCAACTCCTTTTAGAAACGACGGTAAGAATCTAGATGGTAAATTCATTTTCAACTTCTCTCTTAAAGAAGCGCAAAAGCAAGAGTACTACAAAAAGATAAACTATTTACCCATTAGAGAATATGATAAGGAGAAGGCTGATAAAAAAATAGCAGATAAAGCAGTAGAACAATTAAGAGAAGATATTGCTAATGGTCATCCACATATTATCATGGCAAGATGTATATCAAAAAATCGAGCTAAAGAGGTCTTTAAGCACTATGAGAAACATGAAGATTTAAACCCCGTAATTGTTTATACGGGGGTTCCTGGTCTAAAGGATAAGGTAAAAGCAATTAAGGCAAAGGAGCATAGTATAATTGTTTGTGTAAATATGCTAGGAGAAGGTTTTGATCTTCCAGAACTCAAGATTGCAGCCATTCATGATGAAAGACAAAGCCTCCCAATCACACTCCAATTTGTTGGTAGATTTACTAGAACATCTTTTGCAAATCTTGGTAATGCAAGTTTTATTACAAATATTGCATACCCTCCTATCCAACAAGAGCTTAATCATCTTTATGCAAAAAATGCGGATTGGAATCTACTACTTCCAAACTTGAGTGAAGGTGCCACCGATAAGGAAATTAATTTCCAAGAATTCCTAGAAGGATTCAATGACCTTGAAAACTCTAAAATACCTTTTCAAAATATTAATCCTGCTATGAGTTCGGTTGTATTCCGGAATATTGGAGATCATTGGAATCCTGCTAATTGGAAGGAAGGTATTAACAATATTGGAACCTACGAACATCAATTAAGTAAGCATAATAATGAGAAAGGCACGTTGGTTATTATCTTAGGCAAGGTGGATAAAGTTGAGTGGGGTAATTTTGATGTGGTTCAAAATATGGATTGGAATATGATTGTAGTTCATTGGGATAGAAGACCTAATAAAAATATGATATTCATTCATACTTCAATGAAAAATCTATCATACACTAAGCTCGTTAAAGCTGTATTTGGAGATGGATCTATTCAAATTAAAGGAATGGATATGTTCAAGATTTTTTATGATGTTAAAAGACTTACTTTATATAATGTTGGTGCAAGGAAAGGTACTGGCCGTGATATAAGTTTTCAATCCTTTTTTGGAAAAGGAGTACAAGATGGAATAAAGCTCTTGGAGCAAGGCACTTTCATAAAAAATAATATTTTTGGTGTAGGTTATAAAGATGGAGAAAAGGTTTCTTTGGGCTGTTCCGTAAAGGGTAAAGTATGGTCTTATTTACGAGGTAATCTAAATGAGTTGACTCAATGGTGTAAAGATGTAGGAGATGTACTTATTAACCCTAATATCAATCCTAATACGGTTTTAGAAAACACCCTTATACCTAAAACGATTAAGGTAAAACCAAGTGTTACTCCAATTGCAGTTGAGTGGCACCATGAAATGTTTCAATATGCTGAAAACAGATATAGGATTAGCATTAATGGGAGCACATATGATTTGTCTAATTCTGAATTAAATGTAGTAGAAAGCCCCGATGATTCCCCATTACGTTTTTGTTTCAAATGCGAAAATTATAGTATTGAATATGATTTAGTATTAGGAGCTAATATAATTGATGGTAAAGAAGTTGCCTTCCATAAGGTAACGAAAATTTCTAGTGAAAATCCTATTATTGAATACGGTAATAAAAGAGAAAATCTAGGAAGTTTCTTGCAAGAATTCACTCCAATTTTTTGGTTTGCAGATGGAAGTCAATTATTTCAAAATAGCTATGTTGTTCCTAAACCTTGGGTTGATGGAATTGCATTAGATAATATTACTCCAATGAATTGGGGGGGTGTCTCCATTAGAAAAGAAGCACAAGGCATTGCACCCTATGAAACCGATTCAATACAATATTACTTCATCAATCAAATTCGAGATGATTATGAAATCATTTATGATGATGATGGATCAGGTGAGATTGCAGATGTTATAGGGATTAACGATGGAGAAAATAAAATTGATATTCATTTATTCCATTTGAAGTATGCTAAAGGTGGGCGTACTGGAAATGATATTGGAAACTTCTATGAAGTATGTGGACAAGCACAAAAGTCTCTTAATTGGAAGTATCGTAATGGTAAGGATTTTTTTGACCATTTATTGAGAAGAATAACTAAAACTAAAAATGAGGCTACTTGTAGTAGAATAATAAAAGGGAGTGAAGATGATTTGGAGCAATTATTAAATGCAGCTAAATGGACTAAGGAGATGAAGTTTCACATTTACATAGTTCAACCAAGTTTAGTGAAAGGAGAGGGTTCTGATAATATTATGCTACTCTTAGGAAATACTCATCACTATCTTCATACAGTCGGTAATGTAGAATTAAAAGTATATTCCAGTTAAACGCCAGCAGCTAATACTCTACATAAACATAGTCTCCTTTGGAACGCTATGTTTCTTATAGAGACTTTAAAAGTTTAAAGTATAATGAAGAAAACTCTAGTTTTTATAGTAATCTCGGCGTTAGGAATTTTTACCATAATATTTCTTTTTCCAAGTTTGTTTAAGTATGTGTGAGAAGTAAATATTAGCACAGAAAAATCTTGGGATAAAGTGTTATATAGTAAACTTCAAATTTCTATTGTAATTTATATCAACAGGAATAAAGTATATTATTAAGAAAAAATCTTAAAGTTTAATAAAATGATGAAATATAAATTTATAGGTCAAGAAAATAGCGATGATGATCATCATTTGTATTTACAATTTGGTTCTAGCAATAAATCTTTAGAAGTTGAGATTAGAATGGAAACAGAATTACAACATCCCGTTGGTGAAAAAATGTTAATTGATGCTGAAGAAATAGATAATTTAATTAAAGCACTTCATGAGATTAAAGAAGAAATAAGCGGGAAAAAATCTGAAACTTTTAAGATTATAAAAGATAATTAAAGTTCAATAACACGATTATAAAAACATGTAAATCAATTAATATGGGATTAGAAAATATATTTGGAAATGCTAAAATTACAGATATAGATGAAACAGAAAACGAATTTTGCTTTGATCTAGAATGTAAAAATAATGATTATGAAAGGTCAACTTTCCTATCAGGAATACCTATTTTAATACATAATATTAATTGGCTTCATAAGAGTTTTAAGGCTTCAATATCTAAAGACAATTTAGATGATTTTCAACATAGAGCCATAAAGTCATTACAAAAAGAACTAACGTCTAAATAAACGATGACAATATTGGGTGTAAATTTGACAAGAGAAGAGAAATATGCTTATATAAAAAAAGAGCATAAAGCTATAGCTAAAATTATAGCCCTTGCGAGTGATAATGCGCTCAATTTAGTGAAAATTGACAATAATTAGAATGAAAAAAACTCTACAAATACTACTATTAATAATTTTCATATCCTGTGGACAAAAGAAAACTCTCCAGAATTTTGGTTTTTGTAAAATGTCCAAAATGGACTTAAAAAATGGAATTAAAGTTACTGACTCTTTAGGGAATTTTAGTTATAAAATACCAAACATTTCATGGGAACCAATAAGGTTCGTAGACGAGGAAATAAATGCACTAACAGTTGGAGATACTTTACAAGGTTATAAGCGTTTTTTCAGTGTAGTTGAAATGAAATATATTTACGACTGGGATTGGGAAGGGGAACAAGAGACTGTTGAGAATAACAATAACATTCTAGAAACAGGAGAGATTTACTTAATTGGGCAGAAAAGGAGATACAATATTATACTCTATGAGGATGACATTCCGCAAATGATTTTATTTAGTATTACAGTATTAGATACGGTAAGAAAAAGGCACTATACATTAAGTCTAAAAACTGAATATATTGAATACTATAAGACAAGAATTTGTGAAATGAAGCCTATATTAGATAGTTTTGAAATAAAAAACTAATTTCAATAACTCGTATAATACAGATGCACATTGTTCGATGTAAACGTACCATGAGAAAAGATAAAAGTTCAATAAACCGATCTATTTCCATAAAATTAATATACAAATAATAGCTAAATTAAACTAGAGCCTAATAGATAGAACTATTAGGCTCTACTCTGCTTTGTAATTAAGGAACTCACTACTGTGCTCAAATCGAAAAAAAACGAATTGAAAATAGAGATCTTTTAGCCTAATTAAACGTTCAATTTAATAACTAAATTGTATGACTACGCTAATAAGTATATACAATATTGATTCATTAAATATGTAAATTTTCATAAATAATTATCTATATTCAATTTTCTTCTATAGGACACCCAACAGCATCGACTTCAACACCTTCTGGCGTTTGAGCACATTTATCAATAACGTTTATTACACCATCTCCATCATCATCATTTCTTTCAACAATATTGTTGTCATCGTCACCAAGACTACATGAGCTAAATGCAAAAAACACAGTAAAAACAATAACAGATAAATAAAATTTTTTTGTTTTCATTATTATAAAATTTAAAAATTTGCGAAGAAACTATTTCATATCGCTTCAATACTTAGGCAAAGATGTGCTTATTTTAAACCTCAAAAGACCAGATAGACAAGGAGAATAAAAACAGAAGTCCGTGCCTATAAGTATAAACCAACAACCTCTTTATTAATAAGGTTTTTCAATGAATTATAATTACTAACGAAAGTGGTCTCACTTTACAAGCAGAAGTGAATTATTTAAAAAAAGAAAGCTAAGAATTGAAAAAAGAAGTAGGTGTTTTTCCTGTTTGCAATTTAAAATGTTTGTTGAATGTAGATTTTGTACTAAAACCGCAATCATAAGCTAGAGAAATCATGGTGTATTTTTTATTCTCTGGAATAGAAGCCATTTTGATAAACTCTTTTATACGTAGTGAATTGATGTAGTTGTAAAAATTCTTTCCTTCCATCTCATTAATAACTTGTGATAAATGATTGGGGTGTACTTTTAAGACTCTGGATAACTCTACTAATGTGATTTCCTGTTTTTTATAGTAAGAACTGTCCTCCATTAATTTTTTTAGGTTGTTATAAATTTTCGAAGCCTTATCTTCATTTAATCCAGACTTAACATATTTTTCGTTTGAAACATTTATTTTAGAAAACTCTTTCCTATTTGTTTTTTTATCTTCAACACTGAATTCTTTATCTAATGTTTCAACTACATCGTTATTATAATAAAAAATATTTAATTGGTTGATTCCAAAAAAGCCTATAAAGATGACTAAAATAGCTATTGCAGCGTAGGTAACATTGTTCTCAAAAAAAAGAGATAAAATGAATATAAGTCCATTACCAATTGATAAGCATTTTAACCACTGTAACTCCTTTTTATCTGTATTTGAAAACTTATTTTTTATGTTTTTTTGATATCTGTTTATAACTATTAAAGACCAAATAGAATAAGTTAATCCAGATATTATTATTACTAATGATAGTAACAATACATACCATTCAAAACCTTCTCCACTGTTTTGATAAACAATTATTTTTTTTTCTCCAGTTAATTGATAAAAAGGAAGAGATAATAAAACTAAAATGATAGATGGAAGAAAATGTAAAAATGTAATACTGTTTTTTTTAATACTATTCCCCGTAATTTCTATAACATAAAAATATAACAAAAGTCCATGT
>NZ_AUML01000061.1 GCF_000430665.1 Aquimarina muelleri DSM 19832
GCCCTGGATGATTTTGCACAAAAATGGGAAGCAAAATATTCTTATGCCATAAAAAGTTGGAGAGACAATTGGGAGGAGCTTACAGCTTTCTTTGAATTTCCACTAGAGATCAGAAAAATTATTTACACAACAAACCTTATTGAAAACCTGAATGGAAAAATCAGAAAGTATACCAAAAACAAATTATCATTCCCTACGGATCAAGCTGTGATGAAATCTGTATATTTGGCAACCAGAGAAGCAACCAAAAAATGGTCTATGCCAATCGCAAATTGGGGAATAATCCTTAATCAGTTCTTAATTATATATGAAAAAAGGGTAAGACTTTAAAAAAGTCAAACCCTTACTGTTTTAAGTTACACGTTTAGTAAGATAGTGTCGTATTAGAATCTATTTAGAACGATCTTCGGCTTTAGGCACTATTTTTCGATAAGTTTTATCTTTTTCGGCAAGTTTTTTCATTACCTCATCTATAGCTCTGTCTAGTTGCACGTCTATGCCTTGTGCGTCTTTACCCGGATTTTCTGGGATATGGATATCTGGCTCTACACCATGTCCTTCTGCAAACCAGGTTCCATCTGGATTATACATTCTAAACGTAGGTACTGTTACTCTTCCACCATCTATTAATTCTGGAGCTCCAGAAATCCCTATAAGTCCTCCCCATGTTCTGGTACCGATTAACGGACCAATTTTTCGTTTCTTAAAGTAATCTGGGAAAGCATCGCCGCCACTTCCACTCCAACCGTTAATAAGCATTGCTTTAGGGCCATAGTGTCCTCTTGGAGGCCATGCCCAGTCTTCTCCATCCCTAACTTTATAATAACTTAATAATGGTCGATTTAATAGCTCTACAAATCTATCTGGGATTTGTCCCCCATTATTAAATCGCTCATCGATTATTAATCCATCTTTATGATGTTGTGCATAAAACATTCTAACCAACTCTTCCTGCCCGTCTATTCCTGTACTGGGCACATAAATATACCCAATTCTTCCGCCAGATTTTTGATCCACATACTTTCGCATATTTTCTATCCAGGCAAGATTTCTAAGTCGTTCCTCACTTTTTAAAGGTTGTACCAAATATTTCTTACTGTTTTTACCATCTGGGGTTTTACTTACTTCAATTTCAATAGTTTGTTCTGCTTTTCCTTCTAATGCTGCAAAAGGATCTGTATAATCAGTAAGTTCTATTCCGTTAATACGTAATATGTAATCTCCTTCTTCTACTAAAACACCTGGTTTTTTAAGCGGAGATTTTACTTCGGTATCCCATGGGGCAGGAGTTATGATTTTTTTAATTCTATATTTTCCTTCCTGCATTTCCCAGTCTACCCCAAGATATCCTGTAGACTTGGTAGTACTTCTTTTTATATCTCCACCTCCTCTATAGGTGTGGGATGCATTTAGTTCTGCGATAAGCTCTCCCGTAATTTTATTAAGGTCGTTTCTGCTTGCAGCAAATTCGATTAGGGGTTCATATTTTCTTTTCATAGCTTCCCAATCTACTCCATGCATATTTTTATCATAGAAAAAATCTCTTTCCAGACGCCAAGTGTCGGTAAAAATCTGTCGCCATTCCTCTTTTGGATTAATGGTCATTTCCATTTTAGAAGTATCTAAAGGATCTTTTATAGATTGGTCTTTTGCTACTTCGATAATCCCCATTTTTTCTCCACTAAATACTAGTATACTATTTTTATCAAAGGATAATTCATAATCTTCTACATCTTCCAGAATTGTATTTTCTTCATCTTCTTTAAAATCATAATATTTTAAAACCGATTTTTCGTCTGTAGCTCCGCTTCGAGGATTTTTTAAGAAAATAATTTTGTCTTTAGAAGCAGATAATCTACCTCCGTTTCCTAACTCGACGGGCAAAATAATCATTCTGGATTCTATACTATCAAAATCAATGGTTACAGGTTCTATATCTTTAGATTCCTCTTTGTCTTCTTTTTTATCCTTGTCTTTTTTGTTGTCTTTCTTTTTCTCTTCTTCTATAACAACTTCATCATTTTTTAACTCAATAGGGTGTACTGCTTCTTTGGTAAGAGGAAGTATAGCAATTTTTGTCGAATTTGGGTATGCCCAGCTATTATCATAATCACTATATACTGGATCAAAAGCTCTGTTTGTAGTACAATAAATATAGGTGTTATCTGCGGAAAACACAGGGTTTGCCTCATCATAAAAAGCCGAGGTTATAATATTCTTTTTCTTTTTCTCCAGATCATATATAATAATATGTTGGTTTCCATTTTTATGAGAATTTGCATACGTTACATAGTTGCTATCACCAGACCAATTAGCAGAAAACCCCATTAAACCACCTTGAAATAGCTGAATTTCTTTATCTATTGTAGTAATAGAATTATTGGCAATATCTGCTAATTTTATATGCATTTGCTGATCCACAAAAACTAATTTTTTACTATCAGGAGACCAGAACAATTGATATCTAAACCCGGGACCTTGTTGTCCTATCTGTTTTTCTGAGTTATCTTTTAGATCTCGTATCGTTAGCTCATACTCCCCTGTTTTATCACTCCAAAAGGCAATATATCTTCCATTAGGAGACCAACTTGGGTAACGTTCTGCAATACCGCTGGTACGGGTTAAATTTGTAGTAATTCCATCTTTTTTAGGTACAGAAAATATTTCCCCTCGCGCACCAACAATAATTCGGTTACCATCTGGAGCAATACCAACGCTCTGAATATATTTTTCTACTTTTTTTACCTGAGGTTTTAAGGCAATAAAATCCCCAGTAGCATTTATAAGTATCTCTTTTGTGTTTTTGGTAGTAACATCCAAAAGATATAATTTACCTCCTGCTTCAAACACTATTTCAGATTTTCCTATAGAAGGACGTTCTATATCAAACTCCTTAAAAAACGTTATTTGTTCATGTTGTTTGGATTGCAGATTGTATTTCCAAATATTAAATTTTTTGGCAGTATCATTATCCGATAGATAATAAAGATCTTCATTGTGCCACATCGGCAATTCGTCGTTACCATCGTTATTAGTAATGTTTTCTGAAGTTAAGGTTTTGGTGTTAAAAAGATAAATATCTGAAGCCATTCCTCCTCTATACCTTTTCCAGTTTCTGCTAAGTCTGGACTTATCGGTCATTGCAATTAGATCACCTTTAGGGTGTAGGTCTAACTCTTCTACTTTATTTATTGGTATTCTTGTAGGTAACCCTCCATTGACTGATATTTTAAAAGCTTTTGAAAAACGATCTTTTTCGCTTTCCATATCTGAGGTGTAAAATAAAAACTTTCCGTCGGGAGTCCATCCTTTTATATCATCAAACATTCCGTGAGTGGTGATACGTTTAGGAATACCTCCTGTAACCGGTATGGTATAGATATCCTGATTACCATCATAATTAGCATTAAAAGCTATTGTTTTTCCGTCTGGAGAAAATTTACCCATCGTTTCCCGACCTTTTTTGGTAGTTAAACGATGTGCTGTACCACCTTGTTTATTTACAACCCATAGATCATCTGCATACGTAAAACAGATGTGTGAATCAGAAACATCTGGGTACTGTATCATTTTTGCAGGTAACTGGGCATAATTTGTCCTTGGTAGTGCATAAAATAGGACAAATAGTACTATAATTTTTGTAAGAGTTTTCATAACATAAAAAAAGTTAAATGTTTGTTTTTGTGATTGATGACGAAATCAAAAATAAGATAATCCTATTTTGGTTTTATATTTTTTTTAGTCATTAACCTGCCGTTAACATTCATAAACCTATTATTTAAGTAAATATGCATTATGGTTGTACTTTATTAATATCAAATTAATTATGAAATGATGTATAAAACAGAAAATGAATACATTTAGATGTGATATTTTATGGTTGAATTGGTATAGTACTTAAAAAAAGAGGGTAGCTACAAAATTTAGTTTAGTTTTTTAGGTTTTATAATAGATAGGTATTCAGGATGTGTCAGTATCTATTTGAAAAAGCTAAAAGCATCCCGTATATTTGTACTCTACCCCTGCAATAAAGTTCGTATGAGAAGGATTTTTTTAGTAGTTTTTCTGCTTTTTTTAATAGTAAAAACTTCTGGTCAAGAAAAACAAAAAATAAAATATCTGGATTCTATCCAAGTAGACTTAAAACGGTCTTTGGATAGTATCTTAAACAATACTACAAATGACCTAAACATAATAGTATTAAAACAAAAATTAAAAGAAATAACTCCTAAAAAACAGAAAAAAGAACATATTGGTTGGAAAAATAAAGCTCATTTTTCTTTATTATTTAATCAATCTGCTTTTAATTTTGATTGGCAGGGAGGAGGGACTTCTAATATTGCAGGAAATGTTGCGTTAAACTACGAGTTTAATTACAAAAAAAACAGTTTGACTTGGGATAATAAAATTATAACAGATTATGGAGTTACTTTTTTAAAAGAAGAAGATTTTCTTCGTAAAACCAATGACAGAATTGAGTTTAATTCTAGGTTAGGACAAAGAATTGGTAAAGGTTTTTGGAACTACTCTTTATTTATTAATTTTAGATCTCAATTCGATAAAGGATATAGGTTTAGTAAAGATCCTGATACTGAAGAGACTATTAGAACTGAAGAAACTCATTTCTTTTCTCCTGCATTTATACAAATAGGTCCTGGATTATTATGGAAAAAAAGTGATGATCTACATATAAATATAGCTCCAGTTACAGCTCGTATGATATTTGTAGATAAAGAGTTTACTAATGTAATAGATTATGTAGACGGGGATTATTTTGGGGTTGATGCAGGAGAAAGTACACGATTCGAGTTTGGAGGATCTTTGGCTGCTTATGGTAAATTTACAGTATTAAAAAATGTAGTTATAGAAAACCTTTTAAATGTATATTCTAACTACATTGAAGATCCTGAGAATATAGATATAGATTATACGCTAAATATGGATCTTTTAGTAAATAAATATATTACTGGCAGCTTTGTTTTTCAAGCAATTTATGATGATAATGCTGCCAGTGGTTTTCAAATACGAGAAGTAATAGGGCTAGGTCTTAAATACGAGTTTTAATCCACATTTTGGAGTTTACTGCTTCGGGGTTTTCCTCAAAAACAAAATATATTTAGAGAAAAGCATACCTTGTAAGAGTGCACCAAGTTTATAGCTTCTTTATTCTTCCATTATTTCTGGATATAAAAAATTATTATAAGGAAAACGAGTTACATGTATATCTCTTACCTCCTTATATACACGTTCTCTAAAATCTTCCATATTTTCCTTATTTATTGCAGATATAAACAAAGCATTATCTCCTATTCTGTTCATCCAGGTCTGTTTCCATTCTTCTAAAGTATAGTGTGCCTCTGTTTTTTCGGTAGTTAAATCATCGGTATCTATAGTTTCATATTCATAGGCATCGATTTTATTAAACACCATAATGGTTGGCTTATCTCTGGATTCGATTTCTCCCAGAATTTTATTTACCGATTCTATATGATCTTCAAACTGTGCATGAGAAATATCCACTACATGTAGCAATAAATCTGCTTCTCTAACCTCGTCTAAAGTACTTTTAAAACTCTCTACCAATTGTGTAGGTAGTTTTCTAATAAATCCTACAGTGTCACTAAGTAAAAAAGGGAGATTACCGATAACTACTTTTCTTACAGTAGTATCCAAAGTAGCAAAAAGCTTATTTTCTGCAAAAACGTCACTCTTAGCAATCACGTTCATTAAAGTAGATTTACCTACATTGGTATATCCTACCAAAGCAACCCGAACCAATTTTCCACGGTTACCACGCTGGGTAGCCATTTGTTTATCGATAACCAGTAATTTTTTCTTAAGTAAAGAAATACGATCTCTAACAATACGACGGTCTGTTTCTATTTCAGTTTCTCCAGGACCACGCATACCAATACCACCACGCTGTCTTTCTAAATGCGTCCATAAACCGGTTAATCTTGGTAAAAGATATTGATATTGTGCAAGTTCTACCTGGGTTCGTGCATAACTGGTTTGTGCTCGTTGTGCAAAAATATCTAAAATCAAATTTGTACGATCTATGATTTTAGCTTTAAGTATACGTTCTATATTTCGTAATTGTGCTGGGGATAGCTCATCATCAAAAACAACAGTTCCTATATCGTTTTGCTCTACATATATACGTACTTCTTCTAACTTTCCTGTTCCTAAAAAAGTTTTGGAGTTAGGCATATCCATTTTTTGGGTAAATCGTTTTACCACTTCTCCTCCTGCAGTGTAAGTAAGAAAT
The DNA here is from genome assembly GCF_000430665.1 of Aquimarina muelleri DSM 19832. GTDB lineage: Bacteria > Bacteroidota > Bacteroidia > Flavobacteriales > Flavobacteriaceae > Aquimarina > Aquimarina muelleri. The sequence goes on from NZ_AUML01000061.1 coordinate 6,269, forward strand.
TCTAATTCATCCAAAAACTCAGTAAGCTTATCTTCATCCTGATGTTTGGTTACAATTCCTATTAAGACTGTTTTTTCGTATGCTATTTCTTTTTGTTCTAACATTAGTTACTTAATCTTCTATATGTTATTTTACTATATTGTACCCAATGTTGTTTAGTTAAGATAAAAGATACTCTGTTATATTAAGCTTGTCGAAATGTAATTATATATATTACTGGTTTTTGACAATCCCAGATAGACAATTCCAAACCTTAACTAAACAACATTGATATTGTTGTCTTTAAACAAGTATACAAAAATACAATAATAATATTATGCAAGAGTCTACAATTAAGTAGGTTTCTTGTAAAAACAAATGCTATGGCAAACAAATTCTATTTTCATAAAAAACGAACAAATAAGTATACCATAGCGTTTTATAATTTAGAGAATTTGTTTGATACTAAAGACGATCCAAATACATTAGACAATGATTTTTTACCAAGTTCTGAAAAACACTGGAATCGTAAGCGATATGAAAAAAAAATTGTAAAACTAGGTACTGCTATTTCTAATATAGGGTTTTTAAAATCTAGAAAGTCTCCTGTTTTAGTAGGTGTTGCCGAAGTCGAAAATTTAAAGGTATTAGAAGATTTAGTTATTTCTAAGCACTTAAAGCAAAAAGAGTATGGTATTGTACATTATGACTCTCCAGACGAGCGAGGTATTGATGTTGCTTTGTTATATCAAAAACAATATTTTGAAGTGATAGACTCTAAGACGATTCCTCTTTTGGTAGACAATCAAGTTGGTATTCGGGATTATACGCGGGATATCTTGTGGGTAACAGGGCTTTTAAATAACGAAAAGATACATATTTTGGTAAATCATTGGCCATCCAGAAGAGATGGGGCTAAACTAACCTCATATAAACGTGTTATTGCTGCAGAAAAGAATCGAGAGATTGTAAACCAAATTACTGTAGAAAATCCAGAAGCAAAAATTATAATTATGGGGGATTTTAATGATGATCCTTATAGCGAGAGTGTTAAAGAGCATTTAGTACGACATGATCTTTTTAACCCCATGGAGCGATTACTTACCCGATACAGAGGAACTACAAATTATAAAAGCCAATGGAATTTATTCGATCAGATTATTTTTAGTCATAGTTTTCATAAATACGAAAAAGGAAAGCACAGTTTTTCGGACGCTTCCATTTTTGATGAGAACTTTTTAAAAATATACAAAGGCAGATATAAAGGCAACCCTTTTAGAACCTATGCAGGTAAAAAATATATTGGTGGATACAGTGATCATTTTCCTGTATATGTACAGTTAAAATGGAATAAAGAAAAATAAAAGGTAGGGTAAAAAAGATTTTTTTATAGTACATTCAAATGATACTACTCTCTGTATCGTTTGACCTGTTCCTTATACCATTGTTGTTTTTTGGTCATATCGATTTTGTGGTTCAATTGAATTATAAGACCTCACAGATTTTAAAAAAACCTGTGAGATTTATATAAGCCTCCTGCTCTTAATTTCCTTTTATAGTTATATTATCTATATGATATCGTGTTGTAGCTCTTGGATCACCACCGATATATCGAAAACCTATACGAATAGTGCTCTCGACACAAGATAAACTAATAGGGCCTGCAGGAATAAAATCTCCAAAAGAGTTTAATGGCCCTCTGGGTATAGTAGCATCTAATTTTATCCAAGACGTATTTTTTGGAGTTTCTATAAAATTTTTAGTAATAAAAACTTCAAGAATATTACCATTATCATAGCCAGCTTGCAAATCAAAATTCAAAACGGCAGTAGATACCGAACTTAATTCAATCTCTGGGGTTATTAACCAAACTTCATATAGGCTTTCTTTAGAATTAAATCCTGTGATCTGTATATATTGATTACTAGCAAAGTCTCCTATTTTATATGCTAACTTACCCCTTGTTGTATTATTATTAATCCATCCTGCATCTTCCAAATCTCTAATTTTAAGATCGGTAAAATTTTCTTTGAATAACAATATAGATCCCTCGATAGCTACAGGACATTCTAAAACTATAGGATCACATCTGGTGTCGTTATCAAACAATAACTTTGTTGGATCATTAAGAGCTAAATTATAAGTATCTCCTAAAAAGTTTTTGGTTACTATCCCTTCAAAACTACCTTGTTTTCTTGATAATTTTAATCCTTTAAAATCTGAAAATGTACTTGTGCTTAATACTATTTTTCTTCCTGTTGCACAACTCTCTAAGATACGTTCTCCATCATATTTATCATTTGCCTCTGCTGCAAAAGTGAAGATATTGTCTGGCAAAACCAGATTTTTGGTAAACTGAAGGTTGTTTACTTTTACATATAGATTTAGTAGTTTATCTGTAATATCTTCTAGCATAGTTTCTAAAGGTATAATATTTACCAATTTTGTAGATCGTATCACTGTTTCCTTTAAAGAAAATGAAGGAATTGCACTAATACTATTCCCTTCTAAAATCCCCAAGGTTGGTACTCCATTTTCTATTCCAATAGATAGACTGCTAAGCTTAATATACACTTTTCTTCCAAACTCATACGTTGTAAATAAGGGGTTGTCGTCTATTAGTACCCTTATTCCTGAGGAAGGGTTGGCTTCTTTATCCTGAATAACTAATTCTTTAAAAAAATTACTCGCTTTATCACTAGATACCACGTATCCTTCGATAAAACTATCTGTGTTTTCAAAAACTACTTTAGCGTTTTTTCCTTCATTTTCTAGTGCTTTATTCAAAATACCAAGTATTGCGTCTATAGTAATGATAGTACCTTTAATCTCTGGCTCTTCGATCACCAATTCGGGTGTTTTAAAATCTTCTTCGGGTGAGCACATACTAGTTATAATTGCTAAGGCAAATACATTAAAAAATTTAATTATCTTCTTTAAGTTCTTTAAGTTCATTGTATACTATTATTATATTGTTTTTTAAACTTCGGAGGTTAGGAACTTACAGGTTTTTGAAAAAACTGTAAGGTTTTTATTTTTATAAGATTGAGGTATTTTTTATCAAAATCGGATATAAATATTAAGGTAGTAGGAAGTGCCAAGTCCATAAAAATATTTGGATCCATATATTGGGGTGTTTCTTTTAGACTCTTCTAATGCCAATCTATAATTAGCGTTTCTTGCCTGCTCAAAACCTCCTGTTCTGTATTTTTGATTTAAAACATTAGAAATAGATGCAAAAAAACCAACATAATATTTTTTAATCTTCCATGAAGTACCACCAATTACGTTTACCAAGAAATAATCATCGAATTGCTCTTGTTTTAGAAGATTGTTTGCAATCTTTTCATCATAATCATTAAATGGTAAGCCATCCTTGTCTTTATAAAAGTTAGATGTTCTTGCAAAGGGACTTATGCCACTATACGCATTAGAAAAATAATTAGTAGTAATCCCAAACCACCAAAAATCCGGATCTCGATATTCAAAACCTAATTGAGCAGCATTTTGCGGACCTCCTGCAATTCGGTATCCTTTTAATGCTGATTTTCCAAAATCTCTTGTTCCTTGAAAATCTAAAAAGGCTTCATTAGTACTTGTTAAAATTAAATCTGGATTATTTGTATACGTAAAATATCCTATTGCAGCAGCTCCCTTAAGTTTTATCGTGGGTGTAATTTGATATTCTGCTCCAAATTCACCACCTATATAAGACGTATCTATATTTGTTAATAGCTCTTGCACAAACCCTGTATCGGATCCAGATATAGCTTGAGTAAAGAAAAAAGAAGTATTTGTTCCATCCTGTATTTGGGTATAATAACCAGTAATTCTGGCTTTTACTTTTGGAGAACGAAAAATATAACTGGCATCTACCGATTGTATCTTTTCGCTTTCCTGAGTTCTGCCAATCAAATCTGCAACACTACTATTATTTTGTCTTGCATTGTTAAAAGTATTACGAATTGTAGGAGCTTTATTAGCATACATCCCTTGTAGCTTTATAAAATTATGCCCATTAATAGTAAAGGTTGTACCTGCTTTTATTCCATAATTTGAAAAATTAAGAGTCTCGCTTTTTCCAAAAGAAGCTTTTCCAGGAAAATAACCGTTTTCAAACAAACCGTTTCTTTGATAAGATGTTTGAGAAATAGTACCCGCAAGAAAAAATGAAATCCTATTAAATGTAAATTGCCCTTGTGCAAAACCATCGATTTTAGAGGCCTCTATTTCATAATTATAATCGTATCTATCTCCTACTCCTACCATACGATTAGGATTACGCAAATCACTTTGTGCTCTATCTATTAATTGTGGTACTGTAAATCGTTTGTTAGAAAATGCAAAAACATCTATGTCTAAAAAACCAGTGCTACCCAAAAGATCTTTTACCTCAGCAAAATTTTCACTTTTTAAATTTTTATAGTTAACGGCTGCATTTAGTGTTATATGAGGATTTAAGACACTCTTTACTATTACAGTACCTGTTATTTGGGTATCTGCCGTTTTATCTTCATATACAACATAAGTAGCGTTACTACCCTGTTTTGCATTTTGTTGGTTGGTTTGTATTAGATTCTCCCAATCTATCTGTCCATTATTTATTAAATTTTGTTGGGCTAAAAATGCATTCTGATACTCTAGTGGTGTTGGGTTGAGGTTTTGTAAAAAAGAGCTTGGTAGATTGTCTGGATGCACAGGATTAGTATCTACACTCCTACCTCCCCCAATATATGTTTGTTGCCCATTAGTGTCTAACACCAAATCGCTACCTCCTGTATCTATCCTACTATTTCCTATTTCTCCTTTTTGAAAAGCAATATTTGTATTTAATCGAGTGTTTTCGGTGATATTCCAATAATGATTTAATAAAATCACAGGTTCTTCAATTTTTCGCTCTCTGGAGTTTCTTGTTTTTCCGTCCTGTACTCCCCAATTAGGGTTGTATTGGTTCCCTTTAAGATCGTACACTTCTTTAGTAATTGCGGTAGATCTTCCTCGGCGATTTGGCGTATAAAAACCAGTGAAATTTATACTATGATTTTTTCCTATTTGTTTTTCGACAGAGGCAAAAATCGAATTAGCATCATATAATGTTCCTTCTATAAATCCTTCTTTTCCATATCTTCTGGACAGGGATAAGGAATAAGACCACCCTTTTATGGTCTTTCCAGAATTGTATGTTCCTATTACTCTTCCTTGATAACTTCGATTGGACATTGCATAGGATATTTTGCCTCCTTTGCGATATTGTGAAGCCCTCATAATAATATTAGATGTTCCTAAAAGACCCCCAAAGGCATATTCATTTTCTGAAATTCCTGGAGAGAATTCCTGATTACGCTGTACATCATTTAATCCTCCCCAGTTACCCCATTGTGGTTTTCCAGAATCTAGTTTATTCATTTCAATTCCATTAATCAATACTTTTCCGTTTTCATTTCCTAAACCTCTGGTACGAAAAAAAGTAGCACTAAAATCAAAAGCGGCAGCATTAAGAAATATGTCTCGTGTGGATTGAAGCAATGGTGCTATACTAAAAAACGCATCATTATCCTCATCTAATTCTTCTTGAGTAAGACTAATTATTCCTATTTCTTTCTGATCTTGGCTAAAATCATAGTGTAATGTGATTTTTTTAAGATCGAGTACTTCTCCTTGATTAATAACAACAGGAAAACGTTTGGCTATAAATCCTTGTTTTGTTATTAAAAGAATCTGCTCCCCTAAAGGGAGATCCATCAAATTAAAACTAAATTCTCCAAAAATATTTGTGTTAGTAGTAATGTTAGCACCTTTAATAGCTATAGTTACCTTCTCCAGATTTTCTTCTGTAATTGCATCTATAATTTTTCCTTTTAATTCTGTGTGTTGTGCATGTATACTAATTGTACTATAAAACAAAATAAATAGAATCTTTTTAGGATCTAAAAAATGATAAGCCATCTCTATAATTTGTGTGTAACTAAAATAAATTCAGCTACTTGTTAATAAAATACAAGTATAAAGTATATTAGTTTCATTTTTTAACACTGAAATAATTAATCTTTGTATTTATTAATTTTTCAAAAAAATCTTATGATATCAAAAAGCCTATTTACATTTGTAATCTTATTAATAACATCTATTGTTATTTCTCAAGAAAAAAAAGAGTATAAAATTCATACTATAGCATTTTATAACCTCGAAAATCTTTTTGACACAGAGAACGACCCTATTACTTTTGATGATGACAGAACTCCCAAGGGTAAAGATCATTGGACACAAGAGGTATATACCCATAAAGTAAAAAACATGGCTAAAGTGATCTCTGAAATAGGAATAGATTTTACTAAAAATTCTCCTGCTATTATAGGTGTTGCTGAAGTTGAGAACAGAAAAGTATTAGAAGATCTTGCTAATGAAAATAGTCTTAAAGCCAAGGATTACGGTATTATTCATTTTGATTCTCCAGATCGAAGAGGTATTGATGTGGCTCTATTGTATCAAAAAAAATTATTTAAGGTAAAAAGTTCTAAAAAGTATAAACTAATTCTTTATGCTCAAGATACTAATACTCGAGTATATACCAGAGATCAATTATTAGTAAGTGGTTATCTAGACGGCGACCTGATACATATTATTGTAAATCATTGGCCATCCAGACGAGGTGGAGAAGCCAGAAGTAGATATAAACGAGAAAAAGCAGCTACTCTAAATAAAAAAATTATAGACTCTTTATTTGCTATAGATCCATACTCTAAAATTATAACAATGGGAGATCTTAATGACAATCCAAATAACACAAGTGTTAAAAAGATATTGGATGCAAAATCCTCTAAAAAAGAAGTTGTTATGAAAGGGTTATATAATCCTATGGCAAGATTAGTTAAAAAAGGTATTGGTTCTCTTGCATGGCAAGATCGGTGGAGTTTATTTGATCAAATTATCGTTTCTAAATCTCTTGTAGATAAAGAGTATTCCTCTTATCGATATTATAAAGCAGGAATATATAATGCAGCGTATTTAATTACACCAGATGGTAAATATAAAGGATATCCTTTTCGTAGTTTTTCTAACGGATCGTTTACAAAGGGGTATAGTGATCATTTTCCTGTGTATATAACCTTGATTAAACAAAAAAGGCAATCAAAATAACTTACATTACTTATACGAGATTGAATGACACTGTTTCATTAAGTGTGTAACTAAAATATCGAGGGTTTGACTTTTTTAAAGTCTTACCCTTTTTTCATATATAATTAAGAACTGATTAAGGATTATTCCCCAATTTGCGATTGGCATAGACCATTTTTTGGTTGCTTCTCTGGTTGCCAAATATACAGATTTCATCACAGCTTGATCCGTAGGGAATGATAATTTGTTTTTGGTATACTTTCTGATTTTTCCATTCAGGTTTTCAATAAG
>NZ_AUML01000062.1 GCF_000430665.1 Aquimarina muelleri DSM 19832
GATCAAATACGGGATAACAGAATAAATGTGTTTACTCCAAAAGACCTTCTGTTTGGTCAAAAAGATAGAAATTTTAACCTCAAAAGCAGAAATTTTAGCGCAGCAGGTTGAAATTTTAACCTTCAAGGTTAAAGTTTTAATGTCTTTAGTTAAAAATTCAACTCCTTGGGTTAAATTTTCAACTCTCGTTATTAAACGCTTCGTCAAAAAGACGCGTCACTTGATCTATTGGGTTAAATGGTCTGCCTCGCGGGTTAAACGTTTAACTCTGTAGGTCGAAATTTTTAACTAATGATTTAAAACATAAGAGTTTTACCATAGAACTATATACTGGTTTTGCTTTGCATAAAATTATCATCTCTCACAAACATATAAAAACAAAAAATCCTCTTGATCAAAAGATCAAGAGGATTAAGTACTCCAAACGGGACAGATATCGAACTTTTTACCAGAAGATTGTGATCTAATTCTTCAACATTCTATCGTATTAAAAAATGCCTGTTTTCTATGAAAAACCATAGAAAACAGGCATTTTTTTTCTTCATTTATTCATCAAACATCATCCAAATGAAAACTTATTTTAATCATCACGATATTTATACCAATCACATTTTTGACTTTGAAACGGATTGTTTTTTTCACGATCCCATAGAATATGAAAAAAAGCAAACCAGAAGAATACTTTCTCAGCTAATCCAAAAACTAAAGTTTAAAATAATATCCTCAACAAATCCAGAAGAATCAGACAGCTATACGTACCTAAAAAACTTTACTATTACTCTTAGATGTAATGATTTTGATTATTGGTTTGCTCTTAAATTAAGGCAGTACCAAATAGGATTAAAGTACATCTATACGTTTTTAAATTATCATCTAGCAAATTCATTTAACAATAACTTTAAAAAATTCATTGAATTTTTGGAGCTAGTTATATTACAATATGAAAATATATTTTTCAATAAAAACGTATCTAAGGTTATCAAAAAATATAAAAAGAAAGAACTAATACAAAAGAGAATATCTCATGATATCAAGGTTAGAAAACCAAAAACTACCTACAATACATTTCTATTAAAAAATCTTCAAACTAACTCAAATTATATCCGAGATAATATTGTTGATTTTATGGATATCTGGAGTCTATTGAAAAAAGAAAACTTTATAGATAAGAATACTTCATTTGAAAATTTTAAAGATATTTTCAAAAATCAAAAAATTGAACCTAAAGATCGAATTAAATGGATAGGAACAAATAAAGAACTACAATGGTTTGTAAAATATCTGGTTTATAAATCAGAGAAAACAGTAAATCTTGATAAAGATATTTGGCTTGTTACAAGAAATTGTTTCATTAAAAATGACGGTAAAGGGTTTACTGAATCACAGCTTCGCAATGCTTCTGGAGATAGATTAAATCGAAAAAAATCAGTAGAACACATACTTTCCAAAATTTGAAACCCTTCAATATCATACATAACCCAAAGGTTACAGATTAAAGTCCTGCTTCACTGCTAAAAAAAAATAAAAAACTGATTATTAGCAGTTTGATAAGATTTTAAAATACTTTACTTAAACACATACGGGTGGTGTTTGTCTAGTTGTCAATAAATAATAATGTTATAGAGATTGCTTGTATGATAAAATTTCATAATAATGGTACATAGATCACTCTCTAAAGCTACTAAGAAGTAATTCGATAAGTAGATTTAAAAAACAATAACTTACGATTACGGAAATCCATAAGGAGGTATGGAAGTTTGTTTGTAGATTTGATTTTTGTCGACAAACAATCCAAAATTCAGAAAACCAAAAGAACTATTTTTTGTCAACGCCCAACATTCAGTTAGCTGAAAAATATGTATTTTAGTCTGCTGTAAAAATAAATTTTAGATACTTGTATGGCTCCAGCTAGCAATCAAAATCCTGAACAAATAGCTCGTGATAAAATAGACGAAATGCTACATGAAGCTGGATGGCTGGTTCAGTCAAAAAACAAGGTTGATTTAACTGCAAGCAAAGGCGTTGCAGTACGTGAATACCAAACGGATGTTGGACCTGCCGACTATGTTTTGTTTGTAGACCGAAAACCAGTCGGGATTATAGAAGCAAAACGTGAAGATGAGGGACACCGACTTACGGTTGTAGAAGAACAATCCTCGAACTACGCCAACGCAAAATTAAAATACTTAAATAATGACCCTTTGCCTTTTGTTTATGAAAGCACAGGAACTATCACAAGATTTACAGATTATCGAGACCCAAAACCAAGAGGGCGACATGTTTTTAGTTTTCATCAACCCGAAACCATTGCAGAATGGTTAAAAAAAGGTAAAAGTCTTCGAGAAAGATTATTGTCAATTCCTGCTTTAGATGTAACAGGACTTCGTCCTGCTCAAATTGTAGCTGTTAATAACCTGGAGCATTCTTTTAAAAAGAACAGACCAAAAGCCTTGATTCAAATGGCAACTGGTGCTGGTAAAACTTTTACTGCTGCTACATTTGTGTATCGCTTGCTAAAACACGCAAACGCAAAACGTATTTTGTTTTTGGTTGACACCAAAAATCTTGGCGAACAAGCAGAACAGGAATTTATGACCTTTCAGCCCAATGATGATAACCGAAAATTCACAGAACTGTATAATGTGCAGCGTTTATCTTCAAGCTACATCGCTTCGGACAGTCAAGTATGTATTTCAACCATACAACGCCTCTACTCTATTTTAAAAGGAGAAGAACTAGATGAAAGTGCTGAATTGAATAATCCAAACGAAAATTCTTGGCTACAAAACAAAATGGCTAAAAATAAAGCTGTTCCTGTAGAGTACACCCCAAAAATACCCATTGAGCAATTTGATTTTATAGTCATTGACGAAGCCCACCGCTCCATTTATAATTTATGGAAACAAGTTTTAGATTATTTTGATGCTTTTCTCATTGGTTTAACTGCAACACCAGACAAAAGAACCTTTGGGTTTTTTAATGAAAATGTAGTGAGCCAATATACTTACGAGGAGTCTGTAACAGATGGCGTAAATGTTCCTTATGATGTGTATACCATAGAAACAGAGATTTCTCAAAATGGCGAAACGTTAAAAGCAGGTTGGTTTGTGGACAGACGAGATAAATTAACTCGTAAAAAACGTTGGCAACAAGAAGATGAAGACACCGATTACAAACGCAACGATTTAGATAAAAAAGTAGTTAATCCTAGCCAAATAAGGAACATCATTAGAGAATACAAAAAGGCTTTAAAAACGACTATTTATCCAAATCGTATTGACGAAAATGGCGAATACGAAGTACCAAAAACGTTAGTTTTTGCAAAAACAGATAGTCACGCAGACGATATTATAAAAATCATTCGAGAAGAATTTGACGAAGGAAATGACTTTTGTAAAAAAGTAACGTACAAAATTGAGGAAGACCCAAAATCGGTTTTAAACCGTTTTAGAAATTCGTATTATCCACGTATTGCAGTTACGGTAGATATGATTGCTACAGGAACAGATGTAAAACCTTTAGAAGTTTTATTATTTATGCGGGATGTAAAAAGCATCAACTATTTTGAACAAATGAAAGGTCGTGGTACACGAACTATTAATAATGACTCCCTACAACTAGTAACAAAAACAGCAAGAACTAAAACGCATTTCGTAATTGTAGATGCTGTTGGTGCTACCAAATCTAAAAAAACAGATAGCAGACCTTTAGAACGTAAACCATCTGTACCAATGAAAGATTTATTGGGTGCAGTAACCATGGGAGTTGCAGACGAAGATTTATTTTTGTCTTTAGCAAACCGATTAATACGTTTAGAGAAACAAATTACAGATAAGGAAAAAGACAAACTGTTGGAGTTTTCTGGTGGTAAAAACTTAAAACAAATTACCAAAGAATTAATTACTGCTTTCGACCAGGATGCCATTAAAGAAAGAACACGAGAAATTGCCGCTTCGACTCCACTTAGCGACCAAACACCAGAGTTCATTGAGCGTAGTCGAAAAGAAGCTCAAGAACAATTGATTTTAGAAGCTAGCAAAACCTTTAATGGCGAATTAAATAACTATTTAGAAAATGTACGCAAACAACATGAACAAATTATAGATAGCATAAATATAGATACGGTTACCAAAAGTGAATGGGAAACGACTTCTGTAGATAAAGCCACGGAGATTGTAAAAGATTTCACCACATATTTAGAAGCCAACAAAGATGAAATTAAAGCATTAAGTATTTTTTATAACCAGCCTTATAATCGTAGAGCTATCACCTTTACAATGATCAAAGAGGTGATGGAAAAATTGCGGATGGAAAAACCCTTACTTACCCCTCATTATGTTTGGGATGCTTATACCACCAAAGCACAAGCGGACACTGAGGCTCTCGAAGTACCCGCTAAACCGAAAGACCAATTAACCGCTTTGGTATCTTTAATTAGAAGAGCTTGCGGAATAGACAAAGAATTGAAGGCCTACGACAGCACCATTGAAACTAACTTTAATAAATGGATTTTTAATCAACATACAGGACAACACAATCGATTTACACCAGAGCAACTAGATTGGTTACGAATGATTAAAGACCACGTAGTGAGCAGTTACCATATAGAAATAGACGATTTAGATTATACACCTTTTGATGCCAAAGGCGGAAAAGGAAAAATGTATCAATTATTTGGCAACCAAACGAATGAAATTATTAACGAACTCAATGAAGTATTAGCAGCATAGTATGAATGTTACAGAAATAAGAAAATTAATTCGCCAATCCGAAGACAAAAGTTGGTATAATTCCGTATCAATTGAAGTTTTCTATCCTCAAGCTAATTTTGAGATTGAATTAAGTGGCTTAGATACTATCTACCAGTTTTTTAAAAAACAACATGAATATTTTAATAATATTGAACCACTCCCACAAATATTTGATCAATCCAAATCACATTTTAAACAATCTATAAATGAAATTGAAACATATACTACTCGGAGTTTAATAACAAAGGTTGGTAATGTTAAAGGAGAATGGAATCAATTAAAGATTTTTCTTGAAAAGAACTCACAAAATAACACACACTTTTTTAACAAAGAATCAGCAACTACAGATTTTCTTCTAAAATTAGATAGTGAATTTGTAGGAGCATCTAATGGTGCTTTTGATTTCTTAATGGATCAAAATTTCAAATACAATTATTTTAATAAGAACTACTTCATCGGTTGGCATAGGGCTTATGAATTTTTTACTCAAGATGTTGACTTAGTAAAACGTAGAAATAATGAGAGACAAACTTTAAGCAAAATTCGTTCTGAATATCTAAATAATCTTTTGACGTCTGATAAGCAAGTTGATGACCATATTGCAGAAAAAGAGCAATTATATATAAGTAAAGAAGAATCAATTTCAAGATTAATAAAAAAGAAAAATACGCAGTACGGAACTTGGAAAACTGATAGTCAAAATGAGTTTTCAAGTTTTTTAACAGATTCCGACAAAGCATTTAAGGAGTTAGAATCCATATACAAAGAAAAACTAAAGTTAGAAGCACCAGCAAAATATTGGAACGATAGAGCAGTAAAGTTAAAAGGTGAGGGCAAAAAATGGCTTATTGCTTTAATATCGTGTTCTGTAATTGCAATTCTATCTCTAGGAGCAGTTCTCTATTTTATATCTGATGGTACTCTAAAAGATTTATTCTCAAGCTCTGGTAGTGCAATTCGTTGGTCTATAGTATTTATAACCTTTGTGTCCTTTTTAGCATTTACAATCAGGATATTTTCCAAATTAACATTTAGTTCTTATCACTTGGTGAGAGATGCCGAAGAACGTGAACAACTAGCCTACGTATTTCTGGCTCTTAAAAAAGAAAAAAATATAGATCCAACAGAGCAACATCTAATTATGCAATCATTATTTAGTCGTGCAGATTCTGGACTTTTAAAAGACGATGCATCACCAACAATGCCTGGAGGAAGTATGATTGAAAAAATAATTGGAGGAGGAAAATAATGAGGGAAGATTGGATTGAATGTTACTTCGAAGATTTATTAGATTACGAACAACCTACAAAATACATAGTAAAAAGCACTAAATACAACGACCGGTATAAAATGCCAGTTTTAACAGCTGGCAAAACTTTTATTAAAGGTTATACAAACGAAACTGATGGCATTTTCGATAATTTACCAGCTATAATTTTTGATGATTTCACAACTGCTACGCAGTATGTGAATTTTAAATTTAAGGTAAAGTCATCTGCAATGAAGATACTTGTACCAACAAGTAAATTGGTAAATATGCCACTTGTATATTTTGCTATGCAAGTAAATCAAGTTAGAAGTGATACACATAAACGATATTGGATTTCTGTTTTTGCAAAAAAGAAATTCTTATTACCACCTTTAGTCGAACAAAAAGCCATTGTAAAAAAAATAGAAGCCCTTTTTAGCAGTTTAGACAGTGGGATTGCCGATTTAATAAAAGCACAAGACCAATTGGTTATTTATAGGCAAGCAGTTTTAAAAAAGGCTTTTGAGGGAGATTGGGAAACCACAACAGTTGGAGCATTATTTGATTTTATTGGAGGAGGAACACCAAGTAAAAGAGAACCAAATTATTGGAATGGAAACATTCCTTGGGCTTCAGTAAAAGACATTAAAGGTGATTTTCTAAAAAACACTCAAGATTTCATAACTGAAGAAGGACTCGAAAATAGTTCTGCTAATTTGGCTAAAAAGAATGAAATAATTTTAATAACTAGAATTTCACCCGGGAAAAGTATTATTTCTGAAATTGATACAGCAATCAATCAAGATTTGAAAATTGTAAAACCAAAATTTGATACATTCAATAAGTTTATCCATTATTTATTTAAATCTACAGAAAGAAAAATAGTCAAACTATCAAGTGGTACTACTGTAAAAGGAATTAATTTGAATAACCTGAAATCAATCGAAATTTCTAAAATTAAACTTCAAGAACAACATAAAATCGTTCAAGAAATAGAAAGCCGTTTATCCGTTTGTGATAAAGTAGAAAAAGACATTGCAAACAGTTTAGAAAAAGCCCAAGCCTTACGCCAAAGCATACTTAAAAAAGCATTTGAGGGTACTTTGTTAAGTTTAGAAGAAATTGAAAAATGCAAACAACATAAAGAGTATGAGCCTGCTAGTGTTTTGTTGGGAAGGATTAAGAAACATAAGGCTTAAAATATGGATAAGTTTAATTTAATAAATCGGAATCATATTCTTGAAGCAATTTTATTATATGATAAAAACAAAAGCACCAATGATAATTGGACTACCTATAGTTTAGTTTTTAAAGATAAACATTATCCACCACGTGTTATTGCAAGAACAGCATTAGGTTTTATTTATAAAAAAACAGATTACCTGTATGATATTGAAGATGTATTAGAGTTATTTAAAAAATTTGATTTTTTGATTGAACGTAAAAATCAAGTTTGGAAACTTGGTTGTAATTGGGGAAGTGGTGAACCTAGTTTTTACGAATTGTTAAAAAAAGAAAAGTTAGTAATTGGTAGAGTTGAAAAAGGGGAATATCAAAAACACGATTTAATTTTAATAACAGAGGGTTTTACTGTAAGAGCAATTGGACAAATAAAAAAGGATAAAGTAAGTTCATTAAATGAAAGACTTGCCAATGAGTTAAAAAAATACAGTGTTGATACTGGTAAAGCAACCTATTATTCTAATGTTGAATTTCACGAACTAAGTTCATCAAAAATATTTAATTATGAGCTTCAACAAGGAATCGTTAAAGTACGTAGTTTTCCAATTCTTGTAAAAACTGATAATCTTTGGGCAAATAGAAAAAATACAATTAGGGATATTTATTTTAAAAATTTCTCAGTTTTAGATTATGAAATTAAATACCCCGTTATTTTCTATAGTGGAAATAATTGGGATGATCATAATTTTGAAACTATTTTCAATCTTACTCTTTTTTATAGTCCAAATTGCAAAATTGAATTAGGATCAGTTAAAATAGCTAATAATTCTGGTGATTTTAAGACCACAATTCCCGATCAATTCACAAGTTTGAATTCCAATTACTTTTCTTTGGGTGTTGCACCTAAATATTATGAAAGGTTAGTTGAGGTTTTTCCTGATATTTTTTCAAAAATATTAAATGATCTTAATGATGTAGCAAAAGATAAGAACTTACAGCAAAAGTATAGAACGTTAGATGTTTTTCAAAAGTCCTTTTTAAGAAGTTCTGAGTCTGAATATATTATAAACAATTTTGAAAATATAATTATATCTAAAACTAAAGAATGGAATGAAAGATTTAGTTTTAGATATAGAATAGGAACGGCATTAGAAGACCATGTCGTTAACTTTACATTCGATAATTTTATCAATAATAATTATAGATTTTATTGTATTGTTGGGAAAAACGCAACTGGTAAAACAAAATATCTATCGCAATTTGCAAATAAATTAGTAGACAATTCGGAGGAAGGTATTTTTAATCCTAAAAGACCATACTTTTCAAAGATAATTGCCGCTTCATTTAGTTTCTTTGACAAGTTTAAACTCCCAAATAAAAAGGACACAAACTATGAATTTATCGGTATAAAAAGCACAAATGGTGTTGTAGATGAAAAAATTAACTCATCCAAAATATGGCAATCTTATAAAAACATAGCAAAAGATAAAGCTAAAACTGATTTATGGTATAAATGTATTCATAGTTCTTTAGAAACAGAATACTTGGATTTTAATTTAAAAGAATTACGTAATGTAAGTCAGCGCCAAAATTTTATTGATCATACAGAAAATATATTTAGTTCAGGACAGAATATAATTTTTCAGTTCATTACAAGATTTATTGAATCAATTGAAGATAATTCAATTCTAATTTTTGATGAACCTGAAACACATTTACATCCTAATATTGCAGGAAGGCTAATAAGAACAATTCATATTATTTTGAATACATATAAATCATTCTGTATACTTGCAACGCATTCACCAGTAATTGTTCAAGAAATACCCTCTAAATATATACGAATATTTGATCGCCAAGATAATGTCCCGATGATTTACTCACCTACAATTGAATGTTTTGGTGAAAACTTATCTCAAATAAGTAATACTGTTTTTAAAGTTGATGAAGAAAAAGAATTATATAAAACTCAATTAGACGAATTAATAAATCAAGATAAATCTTTTAAAGAAATCAATGATTTATTTGAACACGGTTTAAGTTTAAATGCTCGTATTTATCTATTATCTAAAATGGAATCAAAATTATGATGCAATGTAATTACATAGGAAACAATGAGTTTGAGACTTTTAAAAAAATAGTCGAGGAGAAATATAATCCTGGTCGAACTATTTTAACTAATATTAAAACTCGTGTTGAAACTTCTTATATTCAATATTTAGATAGATTTACTGAATTAGAAGCCAAACCATCATCAGAATTTACAGTTGCGGAAATCGAGGAAAGAAATCATCTTCAAGGTTGTTATTCAAGCTTAACTGAAACAGGAAAGCCAATAAAAGCATCAATATTTTCTGAGCAGCCAACTGTTTTGAAAATGCTTTGTCCATTTTGTTTATTAGACAAACCTAAAACATTAGACCATTATATAGGTAAGGATGAATTTCCTGAATATTCGTTTTTAGTAAAAAACTTGATTCCTTGTTGTTATGATTGTAATCAGATTAAAACAACTAAATGGAGAGAGAATAATAGACGACGATTTATTCATTTTTATAATGATGATTTTTTTGATAATCAATTTTTATTTTCTGACTTAACAATTATAGCAGAAACACCAATCATAAATTTATCACTTCAAAAACCTGAAAATTTGAGTGATGAAGATTTTCAAATAATCGAATGGCATTTTGAAGATTTAAACTTAATTCAACAATATAAAGAAAGATGTAACTCTACACTTTCAACTGAATTAAAAATAATTAAAGATTCAAGTAATAATGGCTTGTCTAATCAGCAAATTATTACTCAACTTCAAACAAGTGAAAGCAATTATGCCGATGATTACGGTTTGAATTATTGGAAATCTACAATGTTTCAATGTATGTCACAAAATGTAGATGAACTTTTAGCATTATAACTTAAAATATTATGACAGACTCAACAATAATATCAAAAATATGGAACCTCGCCAATGTACTACGTGATGATGGTGTAGGCTATGGAGATTATTTAGAACAAATTACGTATTTGCTATTCTTAAAAATGGCGGATGAATTAAACAAACCACCATATAATAAAGGTTTGGTGTTTCCAAAACTTAAGGATGTAGAAGGCAATGAAATTGCAGATAGTGAAACTTGCAATTGGGAAACGCTATCCGATAAAAGAGGTGCAGAATTAGAATCGTTTTACAGTCAATTATTGCGTACTCTTTCTACAGAAAAAGGAACTCTTGGGCAAATTTTCACCAAAAGTCAAAACAAAATTCAAGACCCTGCCAAATTATCAAAAGTCATCCATCTAATCGACAAAGAAGATTGGAGTATGATGGGAGCAGATATAAAAGGTAAAATCTATGAAGGACTTTTAGAGAAAAATGCAGAAGACACCAAAAGTGGAGCTGGACAATACTTTACGCCAAGAGCATTAATTAAAACAATTGTAGCTTGTGTACAGCCAAAACCATCAAAAACAATTATTGACCCAGCGTGTGGTACAGGAGGTTTCTTTTTAGCTGCGTACGATTGGATCGTAGATAACAACAAATTAGATAGAGAAGAAAAAGAGTTTTTAAAAAACAAAACCTTTTACGGTAATGAGATTGTTGCCAACACCCGTAGAATGTGCTTAATGAATATGTATTTGCACAACATTGGAGAAATAGACGGAGAATCGTTTATAAACCCGAATGATGCATTGATTGCAGATGATGGAGAACGTTATGATTATGTATTGGCAAATCCACCTTTTGGTAAAAAAAGCAGTATGACTTTTACCAATGAACAAGGCGAAATTGTAAAAGAAGATTTAAGTTACAATCGTCAAGATTTTTGGGAAACCACATCCAACAAGCAATTAAACTTTTTACAACACATAAAAACACAATTAAAAATAAATGGAGAAGCAGCAGTTGTGTTACCTGATAATATTTTATTTGAAGGTGGAGCTGGTGAAGAGGTTAGAAAACAATTAATGAAAACAGCAGATTTGCACACTATCTTGAGGTTACCAACAGGTATATTTTATGCCCAAGGAGTTAAAGCAAACGTGTTATTTTTCAATAATAAACCTGCAAGCAAAGACCCGTGGACAAAAGACATTTGGTTTTATGATTACAGAACCAATGTACATCATACACCAAAGAAGAATCCAATGCGGCAGGAACACTTAAAAGAGTTTATCGAGTTGTATAATGGCAAAAATATTAACAAACGAAAAGCAACTTGGAGTGAAGAAAATGAAGAAGGTAGGTGGAGAAAATATAGTTATGACGAAATAATAACAAGAGACAAAACGAGTTTGGATATATTTTGGTTGAAAGACAAAAGTTTAACCGATTTAGACAATCTACCAGATCCAGATATTTTAGCGAATGAAATTATTGAAAACATAGAATCTGGACTACATAGTTTTAGAGAAATAATGGAAACGATAAACAGAGAAACAGAATAAGCCATCGCTAAGCAATGTAGTTATGTTAAACTCTCATTAATTTTCTTGGTCACTACACTTGGTTGTCGTTTTAAAAGTTGGGCTACTTTGTCTATTTTTTGAAATTTATTATATGCTCTAGTCATTATTTCGATTTCTTTTTCTGTCCATTTTTCATACGCTCTAGGGTACAATTTTCTAGTTTCTAACTCCGTATAAGAGAATTCACTTTCATCACGTTTTGGCAACTTTTCAACATGAGGTTTCGCTTTTTCTATCAATGTGTCAATTTCAAGTTCGGATAGTATAGGAATATGTAGTTTTTTATTTTCTGAAGAATTATCTTCATTAGCTGCACTCTCGTTATTGTCCGAAACCCTATAAAAATACCATTCTACAAAATCTGTGGTTGTATTTCGATAAGAACATTGAGGTATTAAGTTAAGAAGCTCCATTTTCTTAAGCTTGTGTAGAAATTTTCTAAAATGAATCCCTTGATGTTTATCTTTTTCGATAATCCCTTTTTTTGCTAAATAAGGATATATATCAGTACTTCTTAATCCATCTTGATTAAGCATTTCCAAATATTCTTGAATATACCTACTAATCCTACGTGCTTTTTGAAAATCATCATGAGATAAATCCATATGTAAAAAGTGTTCTGTGGTAATTTTTTATTTAGAAAAAATACAAATTCGACACGAATCTTCCTAACACACAACTAATTTTAATGAATAATTATCACCTCTCTCACTAATTCTAATCACAATAGTAATCCACGCAGAGTCCTATATTTTCATATAACCACAACTATTCCCTTTACTTTTAAACACTTACATTATCGTTTGAATTTACCCTAAAACCACTCTGCGCAGAGTATATTATTTTTTGCAAAACCTTGATTTCTTTCGTTGTTTTGTTACAGATATCTAAAAAACAAAGCATTACGTAATGCTCATTAGTAATTATTAAAAACAATAACAATGAGCGATTTATCAAAACCTTTGTACACTCTTACTATTGAAGAATACAAAGAATTACAACAAGAAATTTTTCAAGAACAATTCCAAAGGTTTCAAAACCCTGAAAAACAATCGCCTTCGGAAAAGAAAGAAAGAGACATCATTTTTATGGATGAAGTCTGTGAAATAACTGGGTATAGTAAGCCTACTGTGTATTCCAAAATCAGTAGGTATGAAATCCCTGTACTCTCCAGAGGAAAGCCACTAACCTTTTCTAAAAAAGAAATTATAGAATGGATACATCAAGGTAAACCTAATATTATGGATAGAAAAGCTGAAGAATATCTAAGAAATAAAAGATGAAAACCTATATAAAAACAGAGGTAGAACTCATTAATCCAGATGCAGATTATTACAGCCTTGATGAAATAAGAAAACTATTTAATCCTCCTATTTCATATGTAACCCTCTGGAGATGGCAAAAAAAAGGAGTTCTAAAACTCACTCCGTATGTATATGGTAACAAAAAATTCTATCATATAGAAGAAGTTCTTCAGGAATTAAAAAGACATAAAAAGTCTTAAAAATAATAGTTAAAGGGATGTCTTGCTTTGTATTCAGAAT
>NZ_AUML01000063.1 GCF_000430665.1 Aquimarina muelleri DSM 19832
AAATCTCGTGACTTCCTTTTGGGTGCTGGTTTTCATTTTGGAGTTACTACCCATAAAATTGAAAGAAACGGAAAGCTATGGAGCTGTGTCTATGAATATATATTACTGCACACAAAAGATGACCAACTCCTAATCTCAAAAGCATAATTTACAATTGCTTAAAAACCAATTCTATCACACTATGAAAAACCAAAACATTATAGATTGTTATAAGCTGGATATCATTAAGGATATTCCTTTAGAACTGGATGTAATAACCCAAAATAGAGATCAACTGCTTTTTGAAAATCAAAAACTTAAAAAGATACTACTTGCTCTAAGTGTAGGACTAGGTGGTATTATTGCCTATAAAATCATTAACTATTATGGAAAGAAAAAAAAGAGACAAAAAACAAATATCCTAGTACCAGAATAATTACAGATAATATAGATACCCTTAAAAAAGTTACTCAAAAAGATTACTTTTCTGAAAAACCAATAGTGAAAATTATTGCCAATACCGTTTTAATATCAGGTACTATTTTTGGAGTACTATTCGTATCCAGATATTTCTTAAGTGCTACTGCCAAAATGATAAACTCTTGCAAAGAGGTAAGAGATGCATGGAAAAAATAATAGAAACACATCCTAATCCCATTATGAACCCTAATAACCTGAGTTCGATTAATATTTCAGAAGTTTTTTGTGTTATTGATGAATTTTGTAAGGAGTATGACCAAATAGTTGATAAATCACTACTAGGCAACCCTGCAAAACGACCACCAACGATGTCAGTCAGAGAGTGAAATTATTACTATTACCGTATTATTTCATCTAGGAGGTTTTAGGGCCTTTAAACACTTCTATATTTATTATGTTCAGGCACATATGAAAGAAGAATTTCCCAAAACAGTTTCTTATAATAGATTCACAGAACTGATGCAAAGAAACCTGATGCCCATGACAATTTCCAATTTCCCACCAAAAGTACCTTCAACGCTTCCTTGCCAATCAAATTTATTAGTACCAAAGTTATAAGAAACTGCGGTTTTTTGTATTTATCTTTTTAGCTTTCAAATCTTTTTCAACTTGTGTAGGAGTAAAAACATATAAAATGTAAAGGGTAATACCTCCTATTAGTATTGCAAGTAAAGAACCAAACCAATGCGAAAAACTATTATAAAACCCAGAATTTTTAACCCCTTCGAGATAATAGATTTTTTTCTTTGTTCCTAAAGATATATCCTCAGTACTCTCAAATTGAATTTTACTCTTAAAGGAATGTTCTATGTTATCTTGATCTAAATAAGAAAATATAGGGCTAAATAATGTATTTTGACTATTGTCTTCATTTGTAGTATAAGACATTTCATAATTTATTATTTCTCCCCATGTTTTATTTCCAAAAACAACATAATAAATACTTGAAGACAATAGATAAATACCTCCAAATGTCAATAATAGACCTAATATAAAAAACAACAAACCATAGTTATTTTTAATTTTTCGACCACCTTTATAGAACAGAAAGAGTATTGTTAAAATAAATATGCCAAAAGGTATATAATATAAGACTATAGGGCTCATTACCACAAATACCATTTGTTATCCCGTTTATCTTTATATATAAATAAGGGTAGAGATAAAGATTCATTGCCTGTTTCTGGGTCTTTTGCCCAGATAATATTACCCCCATCATGAATACGTTCTAAAGTAGCAATCCTACCATTACCATACAACTGTAGAGTGTAATTTTCGATAGGTTGTATGTTAGTTTTTTCCTCATTTATAGCTTGCTTATTATCAGCTAATATATCATTGATCCAATCTATAGTATGATACCTAGAAACAATTAATTTATTAAAAATTTGTGAATGTAGGATATTAAATTGATCATAATCATCCATCATTAAATCTAACATTCTTTTAAATTCTTTTACCACTTCTTCTGTTAGTGTTTCTATATCTATTTTTGATAAATCCACCGCATTATCCAAATCATTGATCTCATAGGGTACTTCTGCATTAAAAATGGTATCCAACTGAAAATATGGTAAATCTTCTTCAATCTGTGGCATCTCCCATTCCATAATCATAGTACTCCCCCCAAAATCATTTTCTTTATCCAACATATCTGGATACCGTAGCAAACGAATAGTGATATCTGCATTTTTGCTCAATATATCCCCTTGTAAGGGAGTTACCCGTATCGATAATTTTTGTTTACCTCTTTTTAAGATCCATCCATTCAACATATGACGTACACTATACGCAGGATATGAATCTATATATTTAGTTACTAATAAATCATTTACCCTAATTTCATAATGACAATTCTGGTTATTGATTTGTAAAAAATAACCTGATTTTTCTTTAGTCTGGTTTATGGTGCTATTACTAGATAAATTTTGCATTGCTGTGTTTGTTGTTTTAGATTCTTTGCATCCTAGTGTTAAAAACAAGGATATGATGATTGTACTAAGCTTTGTCATTTTGCTGTAAATTAAAATAGTATTTATTTCCTAATAGAGTATGTTGCCCTACTACAGTATAGGGGCCCAATTTTTTTGTTTTACCTACTCCTCCAAAATTACTTTTCTGTTCTTTTTTAGCTACCGCAGATAATCCTGCAAATTTAATAGAAGCATCTATATATAAGCCAGCATTATCTGCACCTGTTTTTAACGCCCCTGTAAACCCTGTCTCGGCAGACACTTTGTATTTTGTAGTACTATTACCGCTTATATCACCGCCCATAAACAAAAACCCTACAAGACCACCGCCTAATGTTAAGCTTGCTTCGACTCGTAGTTTTAAAGCTCCATCAAATCCGATATTTCCTTTACTTAATTGCGTTTGCTGTGCTACTTGCATAGAAAAAGCTACTCCAAAATCGATGCTACCTACCATTTCTATAAAAAAGCTAACTTCTGCACCCGCTGCATCAAGAATAATATCTGCTACTTTTATGACTTGACCTGCTACAGGGATAAACCCTGCACAGGTTATCAAATCCAATTTTCCCGAAGCTTTTAATAAGGGAGAGGCTTTAAAAAAAATATTATAGCTTGGTAGAACATTTGTTTTATCTGCTTCATTTGGGTTAAATCCCCATGTACCTCCAAAGGATAATGCAGGTTCATATACTTGGATTGAGATTGGCAATTTAGATAATTTAGACAACCACTTACTTCCTCTTTTTTTTGCAAGTGTTTGTACCCGTTCCTGATATTTTAACTTTTTTGTCTTTTCATCATATTGATTTCCTGTCATACTATCTATCAACTCCTTTGCTTTGGCAAAAGCATATACTATATCATGTATTTTTTTTCCAAAATCAGGTGCAAAATCTACTTTGGTATCGTTATATGAAACATTAATTCCTAATTTTAGGTTTAATTTTCTGATAGCTTTTTCTTTCTTTTTTGAAAAATCAGGTATTGCTTGCTCATTAAAAGCTTTGGTTTCTTTGATTGCTTTTTTACGAGCATCTGTAAGATCACTGCGCCAGTCTTCTTTATACTTAGAATCTATTTTTCCTATAGAAAAAGAGATTCCCCAAGTAATATCAGGGTATACCTGTAGTAATATTCGTTGACTTGTATATCTACATGTTCCGACAGGTATTGTATAATTTTGAGCATCTTTTTTGGAAAGTAAAAAATAGTTAAATAGCCATAACTTATCTAATAGAGCATTGTTTACTTTTGATCGTTCTGCTACTTTTGTATTATACATATACCCCATTTTTAAGAGTATGGTGTTATCTTTTATCTCATAGGTACTATACTTTTCATCAGATACTGTACCTTTTTCTACCAACCACTGTGGGGATACTTTGGTAGCATCGATAAGGTTTTTGATGGTATGTGGTTCTGGAGCAATACATTTTATCTCGCCACTCTCATTACCATAATCGGTTATGCTCAGGTCTTTTAGAGTAATTTTTACGGTTTCCTTTTTACTATCTCCAGCAACAAAACTAAAAACTTTGGTAGTGTTATCCGTTATTTCTTGATCGCTTAACTCTTCTTCGTTAAAAATAACTGTGGGCTTGTTTTTTCCTACCAGTACTTCTATGCCTGTAAACTTGCAAGGATCGTATTTCTTACAGGTATATTTTTTGTCTTTTACCTCTGCAAGCATTTTACCTGCTTTAATATTACGAGTTTCTATAGCTTCTGATTGTGTTGTATAGGGTACTTCTATATACACAGGTAGTTGTTCTCCTTTACTATCGATGGTTTTAAATGTGATTTCGGTACTTTCATATTTAGCTGCAGATGCTTTTACATTGGATGAAGAACGAATAAGTTCCATCCAGTTTTCTTTCTCCCAATCTTCTTTTGTTATCGTATATGCTACTATTTCTCCGTTAGGAGATAGCTGTCTAAAAGCTGCTCCTATAGCTATATTAGAAGTTCCAACACTTTTTTCTTTACCTTCATAAACAGCATCTTTATTAAAATAGTGAGTGGCTTTGATTACCGCATAATAATTTCTTACCTCGTCTGAATTATTATGCCCAGCATCACTTCGCCATGTATCTTCTATAATGATAGCAATCTTTATTTTAGAGTTAAAGTCTTTGGTTTCTTTTGCAAAATCCACAACACTCCTGATAGGGTCTTTGGTAACTTTTTTGTTTTTTTCATGATTATAGATATCTACTTCAAATACAACATAATTATGATAGTTTACCGATACGTCAGGCAATAAATGGGTATCTAAAAGAAGATTTACCGTTTTGCCATATTTGGACTTAATCAGATTATAATCATTACCAATAGCTATCCCTTCAAAATAAGCGTTTAAAATACAGGGAGTTCCTTTTACCACAAAATACTTGCCTACCGGATGTTTAAATTCAGGATAATAAACAAAGGCTTCCAACCAGTATTTTTTACCTACAAGATGTTTTTGTTTAGAAACATTACTTATGTTAATGGCTGAGGATTTGGCATAATCGATTCCTATGCCATATATGCGAAGTAGGATTTTGTTTTCTCCCGACCACTTTCCCCAATGTTCAAATTTTACTTCTTTTGGTATCTCTCGTAGTTGATCCAGATATTCTGCCTCTACCCATATCCATTTTATTTCTTTTGTTACTTTTTTGATGTCTTTGGTAGCACTATAAAGAGAAACACCAAAACTTAAACTTTCGTTAGCAGGTATAATTACCAAATTATCGTCGGCTTGAAGATTATTATCTCTTGGGGCTATTTTAGCAATTCCAGATGGCATAGTGTTGGTTTTATAGAGTGATCGCTTTTATTTGAGATTGTGCCATAGGTTGTATAGCTTCATTTGGGTTTACCAATGGGTTCATTTGGCTGGCAGTATCTTTTTCTTGTTCTTCTTGTTCAAAATTTTGTGCTACTGGTTTTCCTGTTTGTCCATGAAATGTAATCGATACACAAGGCGC
Source organism: Aquimarina muelleri DSM 19832 (assembly GCF_000430665.1). Lineage (GTDB taxonomy): Bacteria > Bacteroidota > Bacteroidia > Flavobacteriales > Flavobacteriaceae > Aquimarina > Aquimarina muelleri. Next base: position 5,408 of record NZ_AUML01000063.1, read on the forward strand.
GCCAGCAATTGCACAAATAGCTTTGCTTACATCTAATAAAGGATTTCCATCATTATCAGATAGGGTAACTTTATCATAAAAATCCTGCCACTCTGTAATATTGGGTTGACAAGGCTTGTAACCACTTGGTGTGGGTTGCATTTTACACTGCCCAAAGGTCTTTTTTTCAAAAGGTTGTCCTATCTCTTTATTGGTGGCTACTAGTTTTTCTGCACCATCTGGATCATTTATATATCGTTTGCTTTGTGTTTCTACAATTAATTTGTCTGGTGCATTACCAAATTGACATTCACACTCTGCGCCATAGCATACTAGTTTTCCTTCTTTACTCATAGATATGATGTTTGTAGATTAGTATTATTTCGGTATCGTAAGAGGGAGAATTAACTCCAAAAAGAAATTCGTTTCTTTTTCTTTTTGGGTACATTTCTATCCTTTTCTCTAAGGTGTATTATGGTTGTTTCAATAGTTTTTATGACCTCATGCTCAATATTTTTTAACTGTGCTTTGCTACGTATTTCGTTGATTAAAAAACTGGTTGCATTAAGTTCGTACTCTATACTTATATCTGCATTTTTATTCTCGTTGGTAGCTTTGTGGTTAATCAAGATGGTATTCTCACGAACATAGGTTTTGGATACATTGATCTGCCCGTTATACAACATACAGTTTTCAAAAGAATTAAATGCAGGAAATAAATTGTCTGTTTTTTTATTTCCAAAATAACCTTTTGGGAAATAAACAGGGGTAAAAAATGTAGCCCAGAACCAATCTTTTTCCATACTGGATTGTAAGGTATGGGCTGAGTTCATTTTTTGCTCCAAGAGGGTAAAAAAACGTGTTGCATATATGCCTGTATACTCTTTTCTTTTTAGGGTTATAAATTTTTGAAACCGTTGTGTGATTCCTTCAAAATTTAAAACACCTAATAGTCTACCAGTATTACTTATTGCCAGTTCTACAGGGTATAATACTTGCAACATAAATTCTTCATTAATCTTATCTATTACACGATCTGTATTGGCTTGATTGATATAGACCTTACTTTTTTGAAGTTGTACAGTCCAGTAATTTTTTACATAATCCTTCTTTAAGTAGGATACAGTAACCTCATATTGGATTTCTTGAGTGTACTTTTGAGTTGTAAACCTAGTAACTACACCGTACGATCTGGTACGCTCTCCAGAATAATCATCTAAATCATAATCTGGAACATTTTCGAAATTGACCTCTAATGGAACTCCATAAGAAAGTGTATTGCGTTGTTCTTTCATTTAATATTACAAGTTTCTTAATTTAAGGTTTCTACGTGTTTTTTTATCTAATTTTGATGCATTAATAAAAGTATAAACGACATCCTTACTTATCCAATTTTCACCAAAACCGATAATCTCTTCATTTATATATTTAAATTGTAACCACCCAAATAGTGAAATATTCAACTCAAAATCATATTCGGGTTTAAAGTTTATTTTTATTTCAGTATTATTAAGTTCCCAATTAGATGACAGGTTTATTTCGGTATCTGAAATCCCATAATTTGTAACAGATCGTTCAATAGCTGTCACCTTTTCATTATCAAATTTAAGTATTAGATAAACCTGTGTTGGCGAATAGCGGGATAGTATTCTTTTCCCTTTTCGTGGATTGCTTCCTGTATATTGAATATCCTCGCACATGCTTCCCATATAATGAACAAATACATTATTAGAAATTGGATTATTAACTTCATTAAATACTTGCGAAGATTTACAACTAGCTAATACAACATATAACAATATTAAATATTTCATACTAATTTTCGCGAGGTTCTAGCACACCGCCTTTTTGAGTATCTAGTACTTTACCTGTATTACCATCTAAAATCTTAACTTCTAAAGGAAATCCTTTACCTGTACCAACACCTGTTGGGTCTGGGTATGTTATTTTCCATACATTTCTTTTAAATTCTTTAGAATGCATACGTTCTATACTGGTATCGTATGTACTAGTGGTTTGGTAGCCTAACGTTATAGGTATATTATTAGATACACAATAATTAAGCACATCATCCCAAGTAAAAGCATAACCTTCATCATAATTAGTTTCTTTTATAAGTTTTCCTTCCTTGTCATATTCGTACCAAATGCCTTTTTCTATACCCTTATTCCCATAATTAAAAAAAACAGATTTTCTTTGAATATTACCATTGTTATAAAACAATTTTATTATTCTAAATGGAGAATTTTTATAATAAATAATTTCTTTATGAGATAATAAACCTCCAAAATAAATTTGTTCTATTATTGTGTTATTTTCCTCAATAATAGTTCTCTCATTTTTTACGTTCTTTTGAAACCTGTCTATGTCAAATTTTTCATGCGTATCCTTAATAGTCGGTATATAAAATTGATGTTGTTGTATAGGCATTTGTTGCATCTTACAGCTAGTTATAATTAGTAGTATCAGTAGTTTTTTCATGATTTACATTTTTATTCAGGGTCTGCTGCTGCGTTGGCTATTGCCCATTGCCAGTGTTGCAGGCTAAAACGTGCTGTTTTATAAGCAGAGTTGGTTATTGCTTTATGATGTGAATAGCTTAATATATTATTGATGGATTTGTAGGTAAATGTCCATTTTGCATTACTATCTGCCTCACTATTGGTAAAGGTATGCGCCAAATTAAGGGCATGTAAAATCTCATGTGCTCCAGTTTGTGCATTGGCATCTCTAAATAATATGGTATAATTTTCTCCTGGAAAAGCAAATCCTGCTTTACTAGTATTGGGATCAGGATGATATCCTTTTTCATCAAAAATAAATACCTTAAAAAAATCATCGTATTTATGCTCTTCGGATGGGGTTCGTTTTTTTAACATATCTTTAAACAGATATTCTAATGATCCCATAAGGCTTCCTTTTCCCTCTATTTCACCATTCTTTACAAACCTACTATTAAAAAAAGAAGAAGAGATAAGATCCAGAGTTTCTGTAGCACTATTTTTATCTACATCAATTAGAGCTTGTCTAAGATATTTTTTGATATCTGTACTAATATTAGCATTACCTTTATTTGGTCCTGAAGAAGTAATGTTAGTTTTCATTTCTACAAAAACAATTTTTTTGGTTTTTCGGTGAGGTTTATCGTTTGCTTTTACAATAAGCTTACCCACAATTTCTTCTTTAGTAATTTGATTCTCTGCCTCATGTTCTGGATCTCCGCAAAAATGAGGGCTTACTCCTTTGGAGACTGCTACAATATTTATAACCTGATCGGTACTACATGTTTTTTTACAAGTAATGGTTATATCTTGTTTGGTAGGAGTGCTATTAGTAACTGTTTTGGTTAAGTCTACTGGGGTAACCGAAAAAAATTCTTTTTGAGATTCTTCCAGCTTTATTTTTAATTCCTCTGGTTCTGTTTTTACGTGTATATAGGCTTGTATGGTTACCGATACATCTGGATCGGTTTCTTTTTTAAAGATAGTAAGATACGAAGCCAGAAACTCATCCATAACAGGATTTCCCGAAGCATCATTCAAAGTGTTTCCGCTACTATCTTTTTTGTGCTTCCATTTGATTTTTGTAGGTTTAAATTTGTTTTTTAAACTATTGTATAAAGCAATATTCTTTTTAAAATAGCCTTTAAATTTATTAGGATCAGTTTCTAATGTCCTATGCCTGCTATCTGTATACTGTTTAGAAATTATATCTTTATAATCGAGGTTATTAAATAACCCAGCACTATTCTTATAATCCCCATTACGAAACCAATCAAAACCAAACTCGCCTCGCCAATCTGGTTTTGGTCTAAACTCTATATAGCACTCTATGGTAATGGGAAGCGTTCTTGACAGGTTACTTTGTGGTGCTTCTTCTGCATCCCCAAAAAAGATACCTTCGCCAGCCTTTTCATTAATTCGTTTACCTGCAATGGTATTGATATCCCCACCACTGTAATAATTAATATTTCTGGCTTTTTCGGTATAATTACCTTTTGCTATTTTAACTATTTTTCCGCCCATTATTAGGATAGATTACTGTTTTCGTTGCTATTACTGTGTAATTTTCCTGTGGCATGCTTTGTTACATTTTCTATGGCACTTAAGTTCATTTCTTTTTCTGCATTTTTTGATATCGTTTCGGCATTTCCTTCATAATCTCCATCTGCCATTTCATAGATATTAGATGCCATTAGTTTATAATCTGCTCCCGAAGTGATCGTTGTATGCTTTGCTACTCCAGAGGTTTTGTTTTCTCCTATGGATTCTTCCAGATTTTTACCAGCGATAACATAAATATTTTCTCCTGCTTCTATATTTATGTTTTTCCCAGCTTTTATATTAATATCCTTAAGAGCATTAACGGTAATTGTTTCCTCTTTGGTATCTATAATTACATGATTCCCTTTCTTATCTTTTATGGTAATACTCTCGCTATTATCGGTATCATTAAACTCTATGGTGTGCCCACTACGGGTAATGATACTTTTATAGTTGTTTTGGTCTTGTCCTCCTGCGCCAGTAGATCCGTTAAAAAGGCTACCCATTACAAAGGGGCGGTTAGGGTCGTTGTATCGAAATCCTACCATTACCTGATCGCCCACCTCTGGGATAAATACATGTCCTCTGTTTTGTGAATGATGGCTACTGCTACCCGCATCGGGGGTCATTACTCGTATCCATGAGGTTTTCATCTCTGCGATTTGCCATTGAAACTGCACTTGTACCCGTCCTTTTTGTTTTGGATCTTGGTTAGATACTACCGTTGCTATTTGCGGATGTGCTTCTGGAAAATCTACTTCTGGTTCTGGTAGTATTTGGATGCCCGAAGATATCGCCTCAAAACTATTGGTGTACTCACTAGATCCTGTAGCATTGTGTGTGATTTTGGTAATGATATACTCCCCATAGTTTTTGATATCAAAAGCTCCAATCCCTTTTTGGGCAGCAGTTACCTTGATTACAGAACCTATGGTTAATCCTTGTTTGGTACTGGTGCCCTTAAGCACACTTGCTGTTGCAGCGGCGCTTGCTTGTTTGTTTTTAACAATGGTATCTATCTCACTTTTATCTTTTACTCTGGTAGTGGAATAACCTTTGGTATCTACATTAAAAAGAGATTTAGAAGTCTCAAAAGCATGTGTCCCCAATTCGTTTAGTCCTGCTACTTGTCCCAATGTTTTGGATTCGTTTCTGGCATCTTCTAAAGCGTTATA
>NZ_AUML01000064.1 GCF_000430665.1 Aquimarina muelleri DSM 19832
GGGAAATTGCTTTAACCAGCATATTTTAGGAATTCTTTTTACTTGTATATTAAATCAATATGTTAAGATATTAATTCCCGTGAAGACGGGAATCCTAGCAAGGGTATCAGAATCTATTCATTAGATTCCTGCCTACGCAGGAAAAGCTTAAGGTGGTTATAGCATCGGGGCTCACCTCTTACCATTTCGAACAGAGAAGTTAAGCCCGTTAGCGCCAATGGTACTACAATCCGTGGGAGAGTAGGTCGCCGCCTTCCTTGAAACCCTTCATAGAAATATGAAGGGTTTTTTTATACTATAAAACCAAATGAAATAGCAGATAAACTAAGAATCAAGATCAGTTACTGTCCTCTGAAGGCTTTTATCTTGGTATTATAAGATTCTGTCAAAGCATTTGTACTATAGCTTATAAGTTATTGTATTTACAATGGGGTTTATATAATGGAAAAATATTGGATCGTAATCTTTTTATGAAAACCATGAGATATAATTATCCCAGATAAAAACTCTTTTGTAATATCATTCTTCTTTTAAAAATAAAGAAGAACAACGGTTTTATGCATTTCATGTTTTGTAATATCAAAATATAAAACCAATCCATATACAATTTTTGGGGATTATCCGTTTTTCACTTAAAAAAAACAAATAATTAATCGTTAATATAATCTTTGTATTCTATAAAAAAAAATTCAAATTTTAGCATTTGATCATACAAAAAAGACATAGTTTCTTTCCAGCATACTTTATTATGAATACTTACTCCGTTCAGTTCTACATAAAGCCTAGAAATAATTTTTTTATTATCTAATTCATAACTGTCATCAAAAATAATATCAGGAATATACTCTGATATTATAATGCTTTTTAAACTAACAAATTTATCGTAGTAATAAGACTTTATTAATGGATCATGTGGTTCTATATCTATAGATACTTGTGCTTTTTTTGTAGTAAATGTAAATTTAAGAGTTACATCTTTTATTTTGGTATTATACAAGAGCCATTTATTAGGGTATTCTTTCCCAAAATTAGTCCAGAATTCTTCCCGTATCTGTTTTGAATCTGTTTTACTAAACATCACTAAATTAAATATGCAGTTATAGTTGCTAGAAGTATAATTAAAAGTTTTGTAATATTAAATTTATGGCCTTCATTACTTTCAAAGAGTATGGTGGTAGATACATGAAGAAATATACCTATTACTAGAGCAGTAATTTCTTTATAGTAGTTTTGAACTACTGTAAAATTTCCTGATATGAATGTTCCTAAAGGAGTCATTAAAGCAAATATAATTAGAGATAAGATAATTACACTTTTTTTGATTTTGGTGTTTAATAAAAATGTAGTTAAGATCATTGCAATAGGGATTTTATGGATAATAATACCCATCAGTATTCCATCAGTGTGATGTAGAGGGAAGCCTTCTAGAATTGCATGTAGACCTAGACTTATAAATAATAATTTAGGTATTTGATGAGTTTCTTTATCTAAATGTATATGACCATGTTCAGCACCTTTAGAGAAATACTCTAAAATTTTTTGAAGTAAAATACCTACCATAATCCAGACTCCAGTTCGTTTTGCGAATGGATTATTTTCAAATACTTCTGGTAATAAATTAAAGATAGTAATAGCTAAAAGAAAAGCACCACTAAATGCTAAAAGTAACTTTAAGTTTTTATGACTAGAAGCTTTAAAAATAAAAACGAATAAAGCCCCTATAAACACTGCTGCTATGGAAAAAATATAATTTTGCACTATTTAAAAATTAAGACAAGTCTAGGAGAAGTATTTTTGTTAAATTTTTGCAATTGATAGTTGCCAAAAACATCAAGTAAATTAATATTGGCTTTTTTGAAATAATCTTCAAAATCCTCTAATGAAATACTTTTTACACGTTCTGTGAAGAAAAAATCATTATTATTATCTTTAAATTTAATTTCTTTAAGAATATATCCGTTTTTGAAAGATCTTTTTATATGAAATTTAATATTATCTACTTCTTTTATTTCTTCAGGGACTAGATTTTTCAAAATATAATCTACATTCATAAAATCGATAACACCAACTCCTCTTTCGTTTAAATTAGAACTAATAGCTTTAATAGTATTTAGATTATCTTCTTCTTTATCAAAGTACCCAAAACTGGTAAATAGATTAAAAACAGCAGAAAATTTTTCTGAATATGGCTGGCACATATCATGTACCTTAAAATTTAAAGTTTCATTTTCAAATTTAGAGGCATATTCAATACTGTTTTTAGATAAATCTACACCAGTTACATTATAGCCTAATTTATTTAAGTATATACTGTGACGCCCTTTGCCACAAGCCAGATCTAAAATTTTTTCATCGGTTTCTAGATTTAAATATCCAGTAAGGTTATCCATGAATTTTTTAGCTTCTGTATGATCTCTGTCTTTATATAGTATATGATAATATGGTGTATCAAACCATGATGCATACCACATTTTTGAATCTTTTAGCATAGGGCGCAAAATTAATGTATTTTTGCGGTTTAATAATAGAAGTTGTTTAAAGTTTTGATGGTTATTAACAAAATCTTAAATCATTTCGTTACGAAAATAAGGATAGTGAATAATTTATATAAAATGGTAGCTAAAACCCTTTTCGGTTTTGAAGAAATTTTAGCTAAAGAACTTAGGGATTTAGGTGCTCAGAAAGTAGAAATAGGGAATCGTGTCGTTAGTTTTTATGGGGATTTAGGTTTTATGTATAAAGCAAATTTATGTTTGCGAACTGCTATAAAAATATTGAAACCTATCATTTCTAAAAAGGTTAGAAATGAAAAGGATTTATATGATTTTGTTAAAAACATACATTGGGAAGAGTATTTAAGTTTAGAAGAAACTTTTGCAATTCATGCAACAGTAAATTCTACTATTTTTAATCATTCACAATTTATATCTTTAAAAACGAAAGATGCTATTGTTGATAGATTTAGGGAGAAAACAGGGAAGAGACCAAATGTAGATTTAGAGTATCCTGATCTATCCATAGATGTCCATATTCAACAAGATTTGTGTACAGTATCTCTAGATAGCTCTGGGGGGTCACTACATCATAGAGGATATAGAACAGCAACGAATATAGCTCCGATTAACGAAGTTTTGGCTGCTGGCTTATTACTGCTGTCTGGCTGGGATGGACAATGTGATTTTTTAGATCCTATGTGTGGTAGTGGTACAATGGCAATAGAAGCAGCAATGATTGCATGTAACATTCCTGCAAACTTAAATAGGAAAGAATTTGCTTTTGAAAAATGGTTGGATTGGGATTTAGATTTATTTGAAAAGATAGAAGAAGCAAGCTTAAACAAAGTAAGAGATTTTCATCATTCTATAATTGGTGTAGATAAAGCACCATCTGCAGTTCGTAAAGCAATAATAAATGTAGAGAACGCTAACCTTAATGATTATATTAAAATAAAAGAAGGTGATTTTTTTGAAAGCACTAAAGAGATAGAAGGGCCATTACATATAGTATTTAATCCTCCTTATGGGGAAAGATTAGAAATTGATGAAGAAAAATTTTATAGCCAAATAGGAGATACATTAAAACAAAATTATCCAGGCACGAATGCTTGGCTTATTACTTCGAATATGGAAGCTTTAAAACATGTAGGGTTAAGACCTTCTCGAAAAATCAAAGTTTTTAATGGGAAATTAGAGGCTAAATTGGTTAAATATGAAATGTATGAAGGGAGTAAAAAAGCAAAATTTCAGAATTGAATTTTAAAGATTTTAACGTTCATACTTTAATCCACATTATGGAGTTCAATTCTCCGAGACTTAACTCGAAAACAAAATATATTTTTAGAAATACACCTAGCGAATTTACTACTAGGGTGTTAACTTTCTTAAGGGGTTGTGTAAAGGAGTGTTAATTCTTTTATAGGGGGTCTCTAAATATTTTATGATTTACCTTTATTGCTTACTACAAAGTATTTCACATAGACTGTTTTATAATCATTATTTCAATTTATTATAGATATTTACAATTACTTCGACTAAGAATTTATAGTAAGATCTTACTTTGTTTTTTCATAGATATACTAAACAATATTTTGTATTATTGCAACATTATTGCATTTATGTATTATGTGAATTTTACTAAAAGATAATTCAATTTAAAAGTAAAGTTTATATAGAAATGAATTGGAATATGAATGCTATTTATAGCGTTTTTTTAAATTCTAAATAAAAATAACGGATCAATTTTTTAGTACTATGATTTATAATACAGACCGAATAAATTGGGATTTTATAGGTTTATCTGCATCGTTTTTATGTGTGTTACATTGCATGATTTTACCGATTTGTATTCCCTTTTTTCCTTTAATTGGATTATCATTTATAAATAATGAATTTCATGAAATTTTACTAATAACAGTAAGTTTGATAATAGCATTTATAGCATTATATAATGGATACAAAAGATTTCATAATAAGTTATTACCAGTTTTTATATACATATTTACATTAGTATTTTTTAGTACAGGTTTTTTGATTGAAAATCATTTCATTGAAAGAATTTTACACTTTTTTGCAACAGGTTTTTTGATTATTGCTCATTATTATAACTGGAAATTTATTAAAGCATATAAAAAGTGTAAAATAAAAAAAACTTGAAATAAATAATGTATAGGTAGTACAGAGGAAGTAAATATAAAAAATGGGGAAAACTAAAGTATATAGTATAGTAATATGTTTACTGAATATTTTTATATGTTTTTCACAGGTAAATGCTATTAAGAATGAGAAAGTGATACTCATAAATAAAAAGTATAATGAAACGTCTAAGGTTACACAATATTTATATGACTCTCTTTTTTATGAAACAGCACATTCTCAAAAGAAGGTAGGTTTTTTTGAATTTGATTATAAAAGCGATGAATTTTTGGTAAAAGGTTTTATAACAAAACCATTACGATTAAGTAAAAAAAAATATCCTGTGATTATATATAACAGAGGAGGAACAGGGAATTACGGGAAAATTTCAGCTGAAGATTTTCCTTTTTTTTATAAATGGTATCAAGAAGGGTTTATAGTAGTTGCATCTAATTATAGATTTGTGAATGAAAGAGGTCCTTTCGACCAATTTGGGGGGAGCGATATTAATGACGTAATTTCTTTATTTAAGTATTTAAAAGTTTTTGATTTTATAGACTTAGAGAATGTTTTTATGATAGGGGTTTCACGTGGGGGTATGATGACTTATAAATTGACTAAATATCTTTCTGTAAATGCGGCAGCGGTAATAGGAGGAGTAACTAATTTGAAAACGCTAATACAAAATCGTCCTGTGTTTTTAAATGGTTGGAATGATGCAGAAAAAGAGGAAGATAATTATAAAGGTTTACGTAATATTCTTAAGGATTTTGATATTCATAAAGAACAGTATATTGAGGATAGATCGGCTGTACGATGGGCAAATAAAATTAATACCCCAATTTATATTTTACATTCACGACAAGATGGTTTTGTATCTGTAAATCATGCAATAGAAATGGCTGGAGAGCTAGAGAAAGCTAATAAAGAATATCAATTAAAAGTGTATAATGAAAAAAGTCACTCCCTGCCTTTTCAGTACTTTGATAGTCATGAAGAAATTTCAGACTGGTTTAAGAAACATATGAAATAAATACTGCCCTATAAGGTTCATGAATAAGATATAAGGCAATACTATTTTAATTTTAAAATGATATTACTTCTTTTTCTTAAAAAATGGAATGAGATAACTAATAGAATATCCATATCCAACCCCTATGCTACTAAAATCGTTTGTACGACCAAATCCAGGGATATAAAGGTTGTCAAATCTATTAGATGTTTTTTCGCTTACTAAACTCCTTAAAGATACGTTAGCTCCTAGATATAAATTTTTAACTAATTCTACTTTAATACCAAGAACTAATTCTATCCAACTAGCATTTAAACCACTTTCTTTAATACTTTCGGTTATTTTATTTGCACCAAAGTAATTTGTTCCAGTAAAAATAGAATAATCGTTTAAGGTTTGATCAAAGGTAGAAAACCCATAACGCAAGCCTACATAAATGCTATTTTGCATACCATACCAATTATCGTATACATTATAATCTATTCCAGCTCTAATATAGTTACCAGAACCTTTTATATTGATATTTTCTTCATCTCTTAATAGAGATTCATTTCCGATTTCTGCGGCAATATAAAATTTTTTATAGAACCTGTAATCTCCAATGATTTCAAATCCTGAATACTTATCATCTGCAGCTGTACGAATTAATCGTCCAAGATCAACTCCTGCTCTAAAACCATATTTTTCTGAGGGAGGAAGAGTGTCTTTAGCGCTAATTTTAGTTTCCTCTTGCGCATAGAAACTACCAGAAATTAAAATACTAATGAAAAATAAATACGTGTGCAGTTGTTTCATCGGTTATGTTCTCTCTTTGTATTGTTATATTTTTAATCCAGTTACCATCATCTCCTGTTACTGGAGGAGAAAAAGTAAGTCCTTCATAATTTACTTTAAATCCACATGCACTACTTACATATTCTTCTTTTACTGTATATTGAAAGCTTACGATATCTTTATCCGGTGCAGGGTCTGTATCCGTATTACTAGTGGTGTCAGAATTTATAGTAAATTCATACTCTGTTATAGATTCATTATTTCTTAAAGGTATTGAAATAGAATCTCTAACAGTTCCTAAAGTAAAAGGAGTTTCTACTCCAACTGCTTTTACTTGTAGCTCTACCGGAGCCTTTATTAAAGTACCTGTTTCAAAATCTATAAATTTAATAATTAAGAATGGAGTAGTAGGTGTTCCTTCGGCACATATATCATCCCGCTCACAGCTATAGTTTACAGATAAAGTACATGTTGCGATTAGTATATATAGCAAATATTTGTATATTTTCATATATTATCTTTTTTCTAATAATACTACATTTTCTACATGATATGTTTGAGGAAACATATCTACAGGTTGGACTTTAGTAACCTTATACATTTCATCTAATAACGCAAGATCACGTGCTTGTGTTGCACTATTACAGCTAACATACACTATTTTTTGTGGGGCGATATGTATTAACTGTGCTACTACATCTTTATGCATACCATCTCTGGGAGGGTCTGTAATTACCACTTCTGGTTGACCATGTTGTGCTATAAAACTTTTTGTAAAGACCTTTTTCATATCTCCTACATAAAACTCTACATTAGTGATAGAATTACGTTTGGCATTTTCTTTGGCATCCTCAATAGCTTCGGGAACAGCTTCTACACCAATTACTTTTTTTGCATTTTTAGCAACAAATTGCGCAATTGTACCAGTTCCTGTATATAGATCGTATACCAATTCTTCGCCAGTTAAATTTGCAAAATCTCTGGTTATTTTATATAATTCGTATGCTTGTTTAGAATTTGTTTGATAAAAAGATTTAGCATTAATTCTAAAACGTAACCCCTCCATTTCTTCTTCGATATAATCCTTACCCTTATAGCAAATAACCTCTTGATCATATATAGTGTCATTGCCTTTTGGATTAATTGTATATTGTAAAGAAGTTATTTCGGGAAACTCAGAACCAATATAATCTAATAAAAGAGTTCTTTTTTCTACATCTTCATGAAAAAATTGTAATAAAACCATAATTTCGCCTGTCGAAGATATTCGAAGCATTAATGTACGTAGAAAACCATGCTGATTTCGGGCATTATAAAATTCGAAATTATTTTCTGTAGCAAATGCTTTTACTTTATCTCTAATAGCATTGCTTGGGTCTTCCTGAAGATAACATTTATCAATATCTAAAATTTTATCCCACATACCAGGAATATGAAATCCTAATGCATTTCTGTTTTTAATTTCAGAATCACTTTTAATTTCATCAAGGGTTAACCATCTACTGTCGCTAAAGGAAAACTCCATTTTATTTCTGTAGAAAAAATGATCTTCAGAGCCTAGTATAGAACTTACTTCGGGTAATTCGACTTTACCTAGTCTGGTTAAATTATTTATTATTTCTTTTTGCTTATATGCCAATTGGTGTTCATAGTCCATAAACTGCCATTTACATCCTCCACAAGTTCCAAAATGCTTACAGGTTGGATCTACTCGCTTATCAGATAATTGATGAAATGTAGTTGCTGAACCTTCATAAAATGCCTTACGTTTTTTAGTTACCTGAACATCTATAATGTCACCAGGAACAGCATTATTGATAAATATAACTTTTCCATCTGGTGCTTTAGCAATGCTTTTTCCCTTTGCACCTGCATCAATAACTTCGACGCCTTCAAAGATTTGTCTTCGATTTTTTCTTGCCATAGCGCAAAAATAAGAATAGAAAGCAAATACTGATTAATTATTCGATATATCTTATAAAAGAAATTGAAAAAAGCAACCTATTTATTATAAAAAAGGTGGTTAGTTGGTTTTTGTGAAAATTAAATTCTAATAAAGTATTTAATTACTTTAGGCTAATTTCGGAAATAGATTGTTTCTTTAGAATGTACACTATTTGATCTTGCTCTGTTGTTATATAAAAAGATCAAATTAGTAAAGAATCTTTTGTAATAAGAAAAATAACTTAATAAGTGTTTTATAAAGAGGGGTATATTTAGTAATTTGCGACCAACTTCATTAGGATGATTTCTCTCCTTGGCTTTAGTGTTAAAGTAGGAATTGTAAAGTTTTATTTTTAATACCGTGAATAATGGCAATTTCAGAAAAAAAGTCATCACAACATTCTATTGATTTAGAGGATAAGTATGGAGCCCATAATTATCACCCACTACCAGTTGTTTTAAATAAAGGAGAAGGTGTGTATGTTTGGGATGTAGAAGGCAAAAAATATTATGATTTTTTAAGTGCATATTCTGCAGTTAATCAAGGGCATTGTCATCCTAAAATAGTAGGAGCAATGGTAAGCCAAGCACAAACGCTAACCTTAACATCACGTGCGTTTTATAACGATAAGTTAGGCGAATATGAAAAGTTTGCAACCGAGTATTTTGGTTTTGATAAACTGCTACCTATGAATACAGGTGCTGAAGCAGTAGAAACAGCACTGAAACTTTGTAGAAAATGGGCATATGAAAAAAAAGGAATATCAGAAAACGAAGCTCAGATAATTGTTTGTGAAAATAACTTTCACGGTAGAACTACTACTATTATATCTTTTTCTAATGATTCTGTAGCGAGAAAAAATTTCGGACCGTATACTGCAGGGTTTATTAAAATTGAATACGACAATTTATCTGCATTAGAAAAGGCATTAGAAAATAATAAAAATATAGCTGGATTTTTAGTAGAGCCAATTCAAGGAGAAGCTGGAGTGTATGTTCCTTCTGAGGGGTATTTAACAAAAGCAAAAGCCCTTTGTGAGAAACATAATGTACTCTTTATGGCAGATGAAGTACAAACAGGAATAGCTCGTACTGGGCAATTATTGGCTGTAGATTATGAAAATGTTTCACCAGATATTTTGATTTTGGGGAAAGCAATAAGTGGAGGAGCTTATCCAGTTTCTGCAGTATTGGCAAATGATTCTATTATGGAAGTAATAAAGCCAGGTAATCATGGAAGTACTTTTGGAGGCAACCCAGTTGCTGCAGTAGTTGCTATTGCCGCATTAGAAGTTGTTAGAGATGAAAAGTTAGCAGAAAATGCTTTTGTGCTTGGCGAATTATTTAGATCAGAACTAGGTAAGTATATAGAAAATTCTAAAGTAGCAAAAGAAGTTCGAGGTAAAGGGTTATTAAATGCAATATTAATTAATGATTCCGAAGAAAGTGATACTGCTTGGAATATCTGTATGGCTCTTAAAGAAAATGGATTATTAGCAAAACCAACTCATGGTAATATCATTCGTTTTGCACCACCATTGGTAATGAATAAAGAACAATTATTAGATTGTGTATCTATTATCATAAAAACTCTTAAAGAGTTTGAATAAAATTTTTAAGCAAAGAGAAAAATAGGGTAGCACTAAAACTGCCTTTTAGATAATTTATCAAAATAACCCTTATGGAGTTTAAACTCCATAAGGGTTATTTTTTGTGTAAAAGATCAATAATGTTTTAATCCAGATTAGAAATTCGTTATGAAGGTTTCAAAAGCAATAAAGATTATTGTTGTTATAATATCAGTATAGCACTACATAGATTCTGCGACCTACACAGTAATAAAATGACTAAAAACCTGAGTTCGACGTAAGAAAAAAGGGTTTTTACTTGTAGAAAAAGCAGAAAAACATTATATTTAAGTATCTAACATTCAAATATTTAAATGAATTTCTGCTTATGATTTCTAAAGATAAAATTACTGAAATTTTCTTTTCTATTGATGAATTTTGCAAGGTTTTTAACCCTGCTTTAAAGAAAAGACAGCTTACTACAGGAAAAAAGACAAGAAATAGGAAGTTTACCATGTCTGCTAGTGAAATTATAACCATTACTGTTCTATTCCATTGTAGTGGCTATAGAACCTTCAAACACTTTTATATTTTTTACGTAAA
>NZ_AUML01000065.1 GCF_000430665.1 Aquimarina muelleri DSM 19832
TTAAAATCGTTACTATGTTTTCGCTTTACCATAATTCAAATATATTTAACATTATGGGCTATTTAAAATCGTCCTAACAAAACTAGATATTCCACCGTAAAGGTTTTGATAAATATGATACCGTTACCAACCGTTTTAATGCCTATATCTATTCTGCGCAAAAAATAAAGTATAGAGAGGATATAGAAATCCATGCATGGTTTTATCCTTATGGTATCAAAGCCCCCTTAAAAGAAGGGCGACGTTTTGTAATTACCCCCATTATATTTCATTTTCCTGAACAGGAATCCTATAGGTTTAGAGAGGATGAGTTTTTACCAAATTGTATTGTGGATTTTGGGTTGCCCGATCAGTTCTATTGGGATTATCAAGAGTACAGATATGGCGAGGTACTATTTACGTGCAGGGTACGGGTGCAGGACGAGGAGTTTGCCCCCACCAATTTTAACGAAGAACCACGTTATGTTTTTGGTAGTGCGCAGGTATATAATAAAAAAGATAACCAACAAAAACACCTAACCAGTATTTTTACAGTACATAGGCACGGGCAACGCACCAATGTATTAGATGTAAAACTATTAGATACAACCAAAGAACAAGCCATGCAAAAACCCAGAATCATAGCCAAAAACAGTATTAAAATGTTACAATCCTATAACCCAAAACTATAAATTAAACATGTCGTTACCACATCAAATATTAGAAAATCCTACTGTAATTGACCAAGAATTAGTTAGTAAATCAGGGAAAGGTATGTTAAGACGTGCCGATGATAAAATATATTTAGAATCCCATGCGCATAGAAAAAAAACTAGAATCGAATTTGGGGGGGGCAATTGTAATAGGGGTTTGGTTAGGGGCATCCGCAGAGCTTTCTTCACAATATATAGTACCCGCTATATTTACTTTAGGAGGAGTATTTTGGGTTATTTATGGGTTATTTGCAAACAAAAAATATAAAATATTCGAGTTAAATCGTCTAGAAGGTACAGTAGCCTATCCCGATCATTATTTTAATCCCCCACTAAAAGGCAAGTTTAAGGATTTAAAAGCGGTAATATCGGTAAGCGGTAATATCGATGGCTATGCCGATAGTGAGTATCTTAAATTTGTAAACACCTTTAAACCCAGAAAATTAGATTTATTGTATACTTTTTATGGTAGTGATCCCAAAAAAGATTGGAGTTTTTATGTTTGGTATATGGATAAAAACAGACCCTTGCCCCCTGGTACTGCTTTTGATGAATACAGGCAACAGGATTTTGAACGAAGAAAAGCTTTAGGGTTTCCTAGACCGCTATATCCTAGCGATATACCAACACCAGAAGCCACACCAGAGCAACAAAAAGAACGAGAACGATTTTGGAAAGAATGGTAGTAAAGGTTTATTGTAATAAATAATGAGTAAAAAGAAGAGCAGGCATCAACCGCATAGGATACAAGTTACTCCTACTTTAATAAACAATCCCAATAAAGGGGTAATAATATTAGAAGCTAATGACCTATTTTATAAATTAGAAGGAACATCAATATTATCTGTAAGCTGGTTTTTTGGCGCAATAGCTGTTGCTTTTGGAATATGGACTGCTAATAGTGATGATATTGATTGGTATTATGGAATATTTTCTTTTTTACAAATATCAATAGGTCTATTCTTTTTTATTTATGGGCTTACTGCCAAAAAAGAAAAAAAAATGTTTGTGCTAGACAGGCTTAGGTATGGTTACTTATCCCGATTTATTTTATTTACCCTCAGCTCTGCAAAGCCTCCTGACTTCGCAGAACACTTAAAAACGATATTTAAAAGATAATAAAATAGGTAGTAGTAAATATCAAAAAACTAAGCATAAAATAAATCACTCCAAGTCGGGAGACTTTGCGCAGGGGGTCATTAAAGCAGGTTCTTAGATATTTGTAAAATAATAATGATAAAGAAACATGAAGTTAAACAAAAATAGATTAATTGGAGACATTATTAACGTATTGTATTTTGCTAACAAGATCATAAAAGAAAGAATTGATGTTAAGGATTTTTCGGAGTTTGAAGAACAGTATAACAAGGTTTATAGTCAGTTAAAACAACACAGAGAAGAATTGATTATTGATAATGAATTGCTGAAACTTAAAATAGATGATCTTACTTTATTTAGAGAAACAAACAAACCTAATGTTGGAGATGGTTTCTTTTTGTTTTTAGGCTATTTTCTCAAACTTTTTCAGGAGGGTAAAGATGTAGAAAAGGTAAGGCACATTCATAGTACATTATCGGTTATAAAGATGTTATTAGAAAACGGGTAGTGTTTTGACTTCGCGGAATAATTAAAAAACGATATTTAAAAGATAACAAAATAGGTAGTAGTAAATATCAAAAAACTAAGCATAAAATAAATTACCCAAAGGGGGGAGACTTTGCGCAGCGGGTGTTTTTTTAATTATAATATTTATGCTATTTGTTAATTTTTAGTTAAGTGAGGTTTAGCCTTATTTTTTCATAGCTTCTTCTTAGTAACTTTATTTCTAACTATTTATATTTGAAAAACTTAAAACTTATATTATGTTAAAAAACATTTCAAACTTAGGAACAACCTTAAATAAATCTGAACAACAATCCATTAATGGAGGAGGGAATCCAGATCCATATTGCCATCTTTTACCTATTGAGCCTTGTGAGAATGGTTATCGTAGAGATGAAAACTGTTTATGTGTATGGGGTGTGATATAAGTAAAAAAATTAAGCGAACTTCGGTTCGCTTTTTTATATTATTTTCATTTATGCTACTGTTTAAAGATATTCTACCTCTAGGCTGATCCTATTGTGCATTTCTCTTTGTATTTCTCTTTGTATTACTATGCAGGTTTCTGAGTTTTGTAAATAAGCCTGGATAAAGGGTCATGCCCCCTAAATGGTACACTTGCTGCTTAGCCAGTAAACAGATAACCGCTAAGCTTTTATGTTTTTTCCTATAAACAGCAAACAAAAGAACCAATAATAAACCCTGAAAAAGCAGATCTAATAACTAATAGAGTTTTTTTTTTAGGTCTAAAAACAAATTGATAAGAAGTATACTTTTTATATTAATCAAAAAAAACTCCTGAAGAAATCAGGAGTTTAAGTATTATTGTGTTTTTAGAATCTATTCTAAATAGAATCGAATTCCTCTACAAAAAAGAAGTCTTTGTCATCATTATTTACAAAATATACTCCTTCGCCAAAAATATACTCTACATTTTTATTGTCTACTATAACACTAAAACCTTTTTTTGTTGGTTTTAGTTCAAAACTATCTTTAGCATCCTTTGTGTAACTCAATACAATGTACTTATCATAATCGCTATACATATCGTTGTCAATATAGATAAGTTTTGTTACTTGCTCGGGAGTGGCCTTTGTGTTTTGGTTTATTTTGTTTTTATCTTCTTCTTTAAGTTCTACTTTTGAATTACTTGTTTTATATACAGTGATTCGGTAAGGGATTTTCTTACCATTTTTTTCGAATTCAAAAGTTTTTGTAGTCCTCGTTTTTAATACATCTACATTGCTTTGTGCTATTGTATCGGTAAAGGTAAGTAGTAACACTACTACGGTAATTATTTTTATAATTCTCATGTTTATACTTTTTTAGATTGGTTAATTACTATTATGCCTGTTCTATTAGGCTAGTATCTAGACTATCCGAAGTGTCTTTGTGCCATGCGTTAAGCATCCAGCTTAATTTTTCTAGTTCTCCGATATAGGCTCCTAGCATATCAATGGTTCCTTCGTCGTTAGCTTCTTCTGCATGATTTAGTACTACTCGCATCTGCATAAGTAGTTTTTTATGATCTTGTAACAGTTCCTTTACCATTTCTGTATCTTTTAACAGTGGCGAAACTTCTTTTACAGTAGCAATTTTTATATATTCTTTAAACTGGCTTACAGGGTGATGTTGAAGAGTTAAAATACGTTCTGCAATATCATCAATTTTCACTTTGGCATTGTTATACAATTCCTCAAATTTATGGTGAAGATCAAAGAAGTTTTTGCCTAATATGTTCCAATGAAACCCTCTTAGTTTTTGGTAATACAAGTTATAATCTGCCAAAAGCACATTTAATTCTAATACTACTGGTAAAAGCTTTTTCTCATTCATATTCAGATAATTCATAGCAATTTTTTTTAAGATTAATTTTTTATAATTGAACAGAAAGAATGTGTTTTCCTTTTGTTCATTACAAATGTAGCATGAGTAATATGGATTCTTTTGCTCATATACGATTTATCTTAACCCGATTGTTAAAACTAAAAAATAGTCTTGAAAAATAATTTTTATATGGGATTAATTGGTAAGTGCAGATGTAAATATTTTATAGAAAATTAGTAGGCAAGAGGTTCTAAATTAATAAAACTATAGTTAACCTCTCCTATGTGTTTATACTTTGTGCCTCTTTCATAAAGTCTTCCCCATCCAAAATTGTGTTCTATAGTTTCTTTTTTATATTCTAAAAGTAAATCTTCAGAAAGCAAAATGTATTCATTTATTGAGATTTTATTTTTTAGTAATCTATGAGCTATAATAACATCTTCTCCCATTAATTTAATGTTTTTGCCAATAGGAACTGAGCTCACTTGTTTACCATAATGTAACACAATTTTCAAGCCCAATATTTCTGGTATATTATTGCTTTGCTCATTTTTTTTATATTTTTTGTGCAGCACATCTAATTGTGCATAAAACTCGGTATAAAAAAGTCGGCATTGATCAATTAGTTCTTTAAAAGATGGTAGTTTTCCTGGTAGATAAAATAATATAGCATCTCCTTCTATTTCTGATACTTTTAAACCAATTTTGTTTGCATAAATAACTTTGTTTAATAAAGCAGGGATAACCTTTGAGCTTAATTGAATATTCGTAGAACTCATAAATTTGGTAAATCCACTAATGTCAGGTATGCAAATTAATGTAGGAGAAGCTTCCATATCAGTTTTATAAAATTGAATTAGTTATCTAGCAAGGCTAAGATACGATTTACATCTTCACTATTTTTAATGTTCTCATTGATATCAGTACAAAGCGCTTTTAATTCTTTAAGAACATCTTGCTTATATTCTGATTGTATTTTTGTATTACTGTTTATGTGTTTTAAAGAATCTAAAAGTTCGTATGACACAGAACTATCTGTTTTGGCATATTGTCGAATTGGTTCAATTATTATCCTCATAAGTTCTTTAGATGAAATTTTATTATGAATAATTTTAATTTTACAATCCGATATTTTTATAATTGTTTTTGGTTTGATGATTAAAGCATGTTGAAGCAATTGCCCTAATTTTGAAATAACATTTATGGCTGTTCCTGGATCATTAATCCCCGGGGATAATGCTTTTACTGCTACTTCTGTGAGTTTGATCATGCCGCCTATACTACTATCTTCGTGATGACGATTAGATAAAATATACAAACAAATGTGTAGTGATTCTAATTCTTTATCAGTAATAGGGTTTTTAATTTTAAAAACAGGATCTCCTTCCCAAACATGTTGATCTGCATAGGGTATAATTTCAATAATATTATCTTTATTCTTTAAAGAATCCTCTATAAACCTAGAGTCAAAGGACTTATAGTATCCCGTTTTTTTACTTCTAATTATTTTCCAAAAATGATCTGTAGTATCAATATTATATAAACTATTGTTTTGTTCTTTTTTTTCCTTTTCTAAAAACTTGGCACTAGAATGATAAATTCGATTTATTATATTATGAATTTGAATGGCTTGCGATATACTGTGTATAAAGTATACAAATAGTCCGATACAAAAAATCCCTAATATTGCAGAAATCATAACGGAGAAACCAATAGCGTTAGAGGATGCTCCATAAACTCCCAAAGACATTAATAAAATTATACTATATAAAATGGTGCCTATATAAAAACCTAATATGATTTGATGCTTTTTGTCGGATATCAAACCAGGTAAAAGTCGAGGTGAAAAATTAGAAGATGCTTGATTTAAAACAACCATGACCATAGTAAAACTAAATACAGTTAATGATAATATGCCACCAAATAAAGTGGAAAGGATTGTTCTGGCTGTTTCGTTGTTTTTTACTAAAAGATAGGGTACTTGTTTTTTAAAAGAGTGAGTTATTTGTAGGTTCTCTATAAACAATAGAATAATAGCTAAAAAAAAGAAAGCTAGGCTTATCAATACGGGATAAAAAGCAATACTATTGAAAATAGTACTTTTTATTTTCTTTAAAAACTTTAATATAGCTTTCATAATAAATAATTTATTGAAGATATTATTTATTAGCGATATTCTGGGTTTTCGAAGTTCCACCTTGTACCATCATCCCATTTTTCTCGAGAATTACCATAGGCTGGATATCCTTTTTGATCTACAAGCATTTTGGCTAAATGTAGTAAATTATAAGTCATAAAAGTGGTGTTTCTATTGGTAAACGCATTGTTTTTGGCATTCGATTCTTTATCTAAATAACTGGGGCCGGGTCCAGCCTCTCCTATCCAACCACAATCTGCTTGTGGAGGAATACTATATCCCAAATGTTGTAATGCATATAGGATACCCATAGAACAATGTTTAATTCCATCTTCATTTCCTGTAATTACACAACCGCCAACTTTACCATAATAAATATATTGCCCCTTACTGTTAGTAGTCGCACTCATACCATAAAGCCTTTCTATCAATTTTGTAGCTATAGAAGATTTTTCTCCTAACCAGATTGGTGTTCCTATAATAAGTATATCTGCATTTTGTACTTTCGTATAAATCTCAGGCCAATCGTCTTTTTCTTTTCCTTCTTTTTTCATATCAGGGAGTAAGCCATAAGCAATATCATAATCTACTAAACGCAAATAATCAACAGATACATTTTCAGCTTTCATAATATTCATAGAAACTTGCATTAACCCCTCAGTATGACTTTTTTGTGAAGAATTTTTTAAAGTACAATTAATGTACAATGCTTTTAAAACTGAAAAGTCTGGTTTTTTACTAGAATTCATGTCCAATTATTTTTATGATATTTAAGAAGTACAATCTCATAAATTTAATACAGATTTAAGTGCACAAATGCGATTATTATTAACGCAATCCAAAATTTGCTAATAAAAATATTCTTTTTTTAAAGCAGTTAATGAAAATTGTATATGCGCACCATATTTAGTAACAAGAAAAATACTTTTGAACAGTAAATTAATGAGAAGGATTACTATAATTTAGAAATATAAAATATTTGGTAGAGCAAATGTAATTTTTTAAAAGAGTACTCCTTTTTAACTTAAATTAAAAACTTTTATTATGAAAAAATTTATAGGTATTATAATGATTATCCTATTAGTAAGTAGCTGTGATGTTCAGCAAAAAAAAGAAACAAAACTACCCGAAGTGGATGTAGATATTGATACTAAATCTGCACAGCTCCCTACTTTTGATGTAGATTGGGCAGATGTAAAAGTGGGTACTAAAACAAAAACTGTTAAAATCCCGAAAGTTGTGGTAGTAATGGAGGAAGAAGAAATTGAAGTTCCTTATATAGATATAGATATGCCTAACTCTGGAGAAAAAGAAGAACTAACCCTAGCGGTAGAGGCAGAAGTTATGGTTAAAGAACACTCTATAGATATCAAAGAGATTATAGCTACTAATAAGACATTGTATGTGATCTCAGAACTAAAAGAATTAGATCAGGATCTTGAGGATAAAAAATTGAGAGTTTCGGATCGTGTTATTATTAATGCACCAGATCTAAATGTAAAGCATATTATTATGGGCGAAAAACCAAATAGAGTTTTTAATGACCAGTATAAATATGTCAATGATATTAATTCATTTAAGTCGAAATTAAAAAATCCGAAGGTAATTTTTACTAAATAGCATATCTGGAAATCCAGATAGATATGGTTAGTACCGAAAATGGTCTCAACTACCTGTATAGATGAGGCCATTTTTATTTTTTTAAATGAAGCATAAAAACAAAAGTCTTAGTCATAAGGGGGTGAAATAAATTCATGTTCGAATAATAAAATAAGAGAACAGTTAGTTAATCGAGATAAAACCTTTAGATTATAAAAAATCAGAAATACCAAATTCTATTAAAGAATTAGTTTAGGTTTATTATAAAAAAAAATCTACAACACTGTGATACAGTATGCTAACTTTGTAAATAAATATCTGACTGAAATTGTTTTAAAGCTAGTGTTAAAAAGGATATAGAGAAATTATAATAGGTAAACTTAGATATGCCTAAGCTTTTTTATAAAGTTTAATCCCTAATTGAGGGCTTAATTGTGGGAGGCTTGTCTCGAAAACAATATATATTTTTGGAAGCATATCTAGTGAACTTGCTTTGAGGTTATTGATTAAAAATTTTAAAGAAAATAAATAATGAAAAATAAACTAATCAGTGCTTGGGATAAAATGATAGATAAACTGGGATCTTGGTTAGATACAATTGTTATAAATCTACCTAATATCCTAATTGCTATAATTGTATTTGTAATTGTGCTTATATCCTCTAAGTATATTAGTAGGTTGGTCTTAAGAGTGCTAGAAAAAAGCCGATTGCAAAGAGCAATGAAAAACTTGATTTCAAGAATGATTTCTATAATTGTTATCATGATAGGGCTTTTTCTTATCCTTGGAATCTTAAATTTAAGTAAAGCATTAAATACTATTTTAGCTGGTGCAGGTGTAGCAGGGTTAGCTGTAGGTTTAGCTTTGCAAGGAGCTTTGGCTAATACCTATTCTGGTATTATTTTATCTTATATAAAAAATCTAAAATTTGGAGATTGGATAGAAACTAATAACTATGAAGGTGAGGTTGTGGATATAGATTTAAGAGCGGTAACTATAAAACAAGTGGATAATAATTTAGTATATATACCAAACAAACTAGTAGTCGAAAATCCAATTAAAAATTATTCTACAACAGCTCAATCCAGAGTAATCTTAGAATGTGGCGTAGACTATGAATCTGATTTGCGTTTTGTTAAAAAACTTACGATAGAAACTGTTGTACATAATTCCCCACATAAAGGAAATCTATTAATTTCTTTTGCTAACGTTAAGAACTCCCGAACTTTATAGAGATCCTATGCAAGGCCGATTTTTAAACTGATGCATAATAGCTCGGGCGTAATTCTGGTTGAAAATGTAAAAGCCCCTGAATTAGAGGTTCAGAGGCTTGTTGATAATTTCAGTGGTGGAACTGACTTGTCAGTTACCCCGTTCAGAATAATTTTCAAATACAAAGTTACATTTCCTTAGGATCATTTTTTGTAAATCTTTAATTTTTTTAAAATGGAAAGAAAAATGAAACTAGGAATGGAT
>NZ_AUML01000066.1 GCF_000430665.1 Aquimarina muelleri DSM 19832
AAGGGATAGTAGTCACTGCATATATTTCAGAAAAAACACTTTTTTTAACGCATACCTTGCCAACAAAACTGCTTTTTTTTATTTTTAAGAACGTATGTCTTTCGACCTTGTAAATATAGTAAAATTCCACGTTTGAAGTGTGTTTTTTGCATACGAGTAAGATCGATTAATCTTGAAGCTGAAGTGCGCAACGGCAGTTGCGGCTGGGCTTCAGCTTCAAGATTAATCATAGGCAATCTGCCGATTGAAGATACTGCGTGTACGCAAAACTGAGGCGAAGCCATAGCGGAGAGGAGCTGCCGACGTGTGGGAGGAAGATCGATAGATCCCCACACGCCACAGGTTTTTTTATCTTTTCCTCTAAAAAAATATAAAATTCAAGATTAAAAAACCTGTAGGCAGCGACCAGCGGCGTAGCCAATGTAGTAGCGGTTTTGCTTAATTCAACATACGCCGTTAGGCATCCTTATTGTTGTTAAGCAAAAAAGTAGCTACGGGTGAAAGAGGAACGTAATAAGGTCATATGTTTCTAGTGGAAGCTGACGACCGAAGGTGAGGAAGCTACAACGGTCTGGAACAATTGCTTTTTCTGCAATTGTGGAAGAAGAAAATATGACTTATGAAGTGACGAAGGAACTCCTTTGATCAGCTTATGGGCAAAAAGCCTTTTTTGGCGGTGCACCTATAATAATATTTCGACTGAAAGGAGACACTTGGTTTTTACACTATGAAAAATAAAATCCCGAACCTATTATGATTCAGGATTATGTATTGAGCCTTAATGAAGTTGTTTTTTACCCTTCTCTTAAAATTTTTTCCATCTTAGATAATATAACTTCGTCATTACAATCCAATATAAATTGTATGACTTCTAACTTTAGTTTTATCATCTCTGATTCAGTCCTTTTCATTATGGCATTTTTTAGCTGCTTCTAATATCTGTTCTAATAATATTTCATCTTCACAAGTTGCAATAAATTCTAATAATTCTGCTCTCATTTTTTCTGTTTCGTCTTCCATATTTTTTAAAACTTTTGTTTTTCTTCTTCTGTTAATGTATTCCACCATTCTGGTTGTACCATTTTCTTCCGATATACTAACATATTTTTAATCGCCTTAATGAATAACGGATCTTTGATAGTGTTTATCTCTTCTTGTATTGCTACTATTTCTTTTTTAACATCCATAGTTTACTTTTTTTTCTCTATAAATTTCTGCAAATGTTCTGCTATTTCTTCTGCTGATGGTAATAACTCTCTCATATCCTGTGGCAGTTCCTCTTTTAAAGTATAACTAGCTACTCCCATTGGACTATTCATATCTTTCAACGCATATTCTACAGTTGTACGATCTTTTCCTTTGCAAATAATAATTCCTATCGAGGGGTTTTCATCTTCTGTCTTTACTGTTTCATTTAATGCCGTTAGATAAAACTGTAATTTACCTGCATACTCAGGTTTAAATTTTGTGGTTTTTAATTCTATTGCAATTAGTGATTTTAATCTCCTATGATATAACAGAATATCAATATAAAACTCCTCTTCTCCAACTACTAATCTATGTTGATTACCTATAAAAGCAAAGTCATTCCCCATTTCCATAAGGAAGGAGCGTATGTTTTTGATCAGTTCTAACTCCATTTCTCGTTCTCCATAATCTTCGCTCATTCCTAAAAAATCAAAACTATAACTATCCTTGACTGCTAACTTTGCCTGATGTCTATATTTCTCTTCTAAAGTCTTATCAAAATTGGTTTGATTAAGTAAAAAACGCTCGTATGACCTTCCTTCTATTTGATGGATCAATACATTTTTAGTCCAACCATATTTCTTAGTCATTTGAATATAAAATTCCCGCTCTAGGTCGTCCTTACACTTCTCTAAAATTAGAATATTGTGACTCCACCCTATTTCTGCCACTAATGGTGGCAGTTTTTTGTTTTCACTATAATGTGCATAAAAACTTCGCATTCTCCATAAATTCCTACTAGAAAATCCTTTCACTCCAACGAATTCTTTCTGTAAGTCTTCGGATAAGGTTTCAACTACAGACTTTCCCCAATTATGAGTTATTTGCTTATCTACTATTGATTTACCTATCGACCAATATAATGTGATCAACTGTTTATTTACTTGCTTTAATGCTTCATATTGAGATTGGTATACTTGTTCTTTAATCTCTTCTAAAAAAGTAATGTAAGTCGTTTTGTCTATTTTACTCATACTTGCAAAGTTATTATTTTATCCTATCAGATGCTATTTATTAAGTATTCCCTGATTACGTTTTAATTAAGTTTCTTTTTTATTTATTTAAAAGCTATTTCAGTTTTTTAAAAGCTTTTAGGAGCAAGGGTGCTTATTTATTTTTTATTCTAAATCATTAAATTCTTTTTGTTGGTCAATCTCTGCTATGGCAACCAGTATTTTACTGATCCAGTACATATTGTCCTTGATGCTTCTATTGGTAGAAAAATCATCTTCCATTTGGCTCAACAAATTAAGGTTGTACAACAAAGTGTGCTGCATAAAGCGTAATTCCCCCAATTCTGTGATCGGGATTTTGATGTGTGTTTTTGGTGTTTTCATAAGATTACTGTTTTTAGTTATTATTATGGTTTTATTTATTGTAATGGGTGATACGTGTTGATGGTTTCGTGCAAGCTTTCTAGATCGTCTTGTACATATTTTTCTGTAGAACTGATGTATTTATGTCCTGCCAAGTATTGTGCTTTTCTAAGATTGTATTGTCTTAACCAACTAATAATGACACTGGTTCTAATCTGTTTTACATCCATAAAATTTTGGTTGATTTCCTTTAATTCTTTAGCTAATTTATGTACGGTATTGTGAAGTTTAAAACTCCTCCCGATGGGTAATAATAGTTGTTCTGTAGCTTTATTGGTTTCTCTTAAAATCCTGGGTCTAACTTCGTTAATGTATTCCATAAACTCCATGAGTTGGAACGGTTTTAATTCGATTTCACGGGCATTGCTCTTTTTTGTGCCTGGGATATTGATCTTGCCTTTATAGAGTTGTATGTTTTCTACTTCTAAGAGTTGTAAATCCCTTGTATTTAGTCCTTGATAGACCAATAACCCAAGGATGATTTTATTACGCTTTCTGGCTATTTCTTTGCCTTTATTTGTCGGGTAACTGTAATATAAATCTTCCAGTTCCTCGAACTCTAAAAAGTTAGTAATGATGGTTTTTTTAACGCCTTTTATGTTTAGTTCTTTGATGATATTTTGCTCCCTGTAATTTTCCTCTACCAAATAATCAAAGTAGGTTTTTAGGTTGCCTATGTAGGTTTTTAAGGTTCTTGGTTTCAGCTTTCCCTTCGGATTGCTCTGGGAATCGCCTTTTCGTAGATGTTCTATGTATTTTAAAAAGGTTTTGTAATCTATGGTTTCGGCTGTTGTTCCATAGGCTGCACACCATTTAGCAAACCTAGCAGCGCTTCTTCGGTAGGTGGGGATAGCTTTGCTGTTGTAGCCCTTTTTCTCTAGATAATGGATATATCTGTTCATTGCCTTGATCGATTAAAAAGTGAGTATATATTTGTGTGCTTTCTAAGGAAGCATGCCCTAAAAAAGTACTGATTTGTTCGATGTCTGCTCCTTGTTCTAGCAAATGGGTAGCTATACTGTGCCGTAAACTGTGCAAAGTGATGTTACGTTGTTTTAATTCTTCATTACCAGTTGCATCTATGATGCCTTCTAACCGATTGGCAAAACCCCTGCCTTGCAATCGTGTACCGCGATAACTGATAAAAAGGGCTTCGGTTTCCTTGTAATTATAAAATGCGGTACGATAATCGAACACATAGTGTTCTAATATTTTCAAGCTATGCTTGTTAATTGGTACAAAGCGTTCTTTATAATTCTTACCTTGTCGTACAAAAATTCGTTGTTTATCAAAAAGGATATCCCCGATATCCAAATGTACTACTTCGTTCCTGCGAAGTCCACAACTGTAAAAACAAGTGAGCATTGCACGATCTCGGTAACGGATACGTTCTTCTGGATTACTGTAATGTGTGGCTGCGAACAACTCTTTTATTTCTTCTTGTGTAAGTACATTTAAACTGTCTTTGTCATTCTTTTCTTCATACTTTAAATGGATATTGATCCCTTTATGGTCATGGGCTTTTAGGTATTCCCTAAATTTATATAGGGCTTGTTGCAACTTATTAAGGTGTCCTTTGGATAATGCGCCTTCCCGCCTTTGATTGGGGCGCTCTTTTAGATATTTATAATAATCAAGAACGGTTTGGGTAGTGATGCTATTTATATCGCTATGCCCGTGGTTCTCTAGGTAATTAAAAAATTCTTGCAGGTGTATCGGTAGTTTATAAACGGTACTTTCTGCATATCCCAAGATATCCAACCAATCTTTAAAAGACAGTAATAATTCTTTGTAACTGCGGTTTTCTAAGGATAAATTTTTCATTAGGTATGTGTTTTTTGGGTTTGCCTGAACTACTTAGATAATTAACTGATTTACAGATGTACTATTCGTCCATTTTAGAGATTGAACCATTGTGAACTACTTGAACTTCTAATGACTGTAATGTGGATTGTAATAGTTCTTGTATGTGCTGATTGGTAGCTTTATAATCATCATAGGTAACTACTTCATATTGATATCCTTTTCGTTTATCTCCTTTGGCTTTTCTTACTAGGTTAGCTAGTTGTAGTTGTATCATGTACCGTTTTTGATTACTCGGATTAATACGTAATACTCTGCGTATTTCTGCATTGGTAAATGTGGATTTATCTTCTTTTTGTAGATACTTTTTAAGAAGTTCAAAAAAGTTTCGGCACGCTCCATTTAGTAAATCACTTTTTCTTAATAACACTTCATTGATCAACTCATTGGCTTCTTGGATATCTTCGATTTCTGTTTCTATATATTCTTCACCTGTTTCTTCATTATAATGCCTGTGGCGCTGCCACTGTTTATAAAATGTGATGACTTCTATAAATTGTAAATAGTGACTGTTCGTTCTTCGGGGTTTAAATACAGATTGTGGTAACTCTAAAAATTCTGCATATCGATTGATAACCTTGATAGGCTTTAAAACTCTTTGACAGTTTTGGAGGCTAAGCCTCGATTGGCATTGCTCTTCTTCATTTAATTTGCCTGCACTAATCAATCGTTGATGTTTCATAATCTTTATATCCTGCTCCTCACTTTCATCGATGTATAAAAGAAAACTTCTATTACTATTATCTTCATAAATGCTTTCTTGTGTAGTACAACCTGCAACACTTACTGGTCCTTCCACCGTTAAATGGATGGTTTTTGTTGTTCCTTTTCGGTCTTTGTGAACTACCGTTTTTGTAATGCGTTTTTTAGATTGCAGTTCTCGTAGTGGATAGAGTACACTTTCTGCTCCGTCTAAATCTTCTATCAGGATTAATTTGTGTTGTAACTCTGTGCGGTTGAAGTAATAAAAAGCATTGGCAGATAATACGGTGATTTCTATTTTATCCTCTTCGGGTATTAACTCGGATACTTTGGATTGTAAATGGGTCTTGCCTACTCCGCTACTTCCTAAACTAATACAATGCAATGGATTATTGGTTTTTCTACTTGTGAATATCAAGTACATTAACAATCGGTTGGTATCTTCGCCGATTACTCCAGATTTTCCTATTAAATCATTGGTTTTTTCTAGTAGGTTTTTAGACTTTAAAAACTTGATCGCTTCTTTTTCTTCGGAAGTTGTGAGCGTTTTACTAAATGGTTTTTGTAATTCTGATTGTTGTGTGGTGAGCAAGAATCGATAGTTTTCTAAGGCTTTGGTAAGTTCTTGTAAGGTCTTTCTGATGACACTTGTACCTATTTCTAAACGTTCTGCACATTTTCTGACCAGTTTCTCACATTGGGAGTCGTTATATAAATCGATGCTTTGGCGCAGTATATTTAATACCGCTTTGGTTTTGGTAATTTTCTCAACACTCAATGTTACCCGTAGGCTCTCTAACTTATTTAACTGTAAACCGCCTAAAACGTGTACTTCTATGTCTTTGGTTACATAACTATAGTTGTTGGGATTACTTGTATCAAGATTGTTCATAACTTAACTATTATACACTTTAATGTACAAATGTAACTTTATGTGTTTAAAAAACAAATTAAAAATGTAGTTTTATACCTTAAAAAGTATTTTAACTTTGTATTTCAACACACTTTAAGTACTAATATTACAGTTATGAGTTTCGGTAAAAGGGTTTCAGAGTTAAGAAAACAACATAAAATATCACAAGAAGAACTTTCTAAAAAAATTGAAGTACATCAAAATGTAATTGGTAGATATGAACGTGAAGAAGCTAAACCATCTATAGAAGTAGCTAGTAAATTAGCTGATATATTCAATGTATCACTAGATTATCTGGTAGGGAAAACCGAACTTCTTATGGATGAAAGTATTTCTAACAGGATACTGACTATACAAAAACTACCAGATACAGACAGGGAACATATTCTTTTTACTATTGATGCTATGATTAGGGATGCTAAAGCTAGATTAGCATATTCTTAGAACTACAAAAACTACTTTCTATAATTCCTATTTACTACTATATATAATTACCATGCATTTTTAATAGCAAAAATGTAGTTTTTTTTCACAATAACCTATAATACAGTATATTAAAACGATATTTTAATACTTTTTTGAACCCTTTTTTTGACCAAATTACATTTTTATGTATAAAAATGTAGTACTTTTAATCCTATGTATACTTATGAAGCAAAGGTAATAAGGTGGGTTGATGGCGATACCCTGCTAGTAGAGATCGATTTAGGGTTTTATGTAAAAACCATACAAAAGATACGACTGGCTCGTATTGATGCACCAGAAATGAACAATACCGTGGCTTACAGAGAAAGACAAGCTAAACATGCCAGAGCAGTAGCTAAAAAGTTTTGCCCAGAAGATGCTATAATTACCATTACTACCACAAAACAAAATAAAGACCAGTACGCTAGATATATTGCAGAAGTAACCTATAACAATACTAATATATCAGATTACTTGATCTCTAAAAATGTAGCTAAAACCTACAAACCATAAAAGCTACATATTTCTAAGTAGCTTTTATATTTATTTTATTTATCACCCTTACCAAGCTGGTACGGTACCAGTTGCAAACTGGCACTAGCAATCACTCATTCTGGCACCAGCAGGGTAAATATTTAGATCCGAATATCTTGTTCCTTATCAATTGTGCATAACAAATCCCCAGTCATTACTAATTGATTCTTCTCTACATTATATTGGATTAAACCATTTATTGGAGCTTCAATTTCCATATAATAGTTTTCACTTTCTATTATTATAATTATATCTCCTTTTTTAACCTTTGAGTTCCTCAAATGACATATATCGCCTATCCGCATTGGCTCTTCCATTGCACTCGGCATTTTAATCAATTCTTTCATTATTTTTTCTTCTTGGGTTTCCATACATTTTTCCTAAAATCTTTTCCTAAAACTTTTAATTCACTAAAAAATTCGATTGCAGATTCCAAATGCTCAGGAGTTGGTAAATAATGACCACTTCCGTTTGTTATTTCAGTAATCTTACCATTCTTTATAATGGCATTTCCTGCATTTACAACTTCTTCAGCATGACCAGATAAAAAGGCATGACCATGACCAAAAAGTAAATCTCCTCCTTTTGTTATAATCCAATCAACTGGTTTACCATTACTATTTCCTAAAATATCTTTATTAAAAATCTTTCCGTCAATAATAGAAGTCGAATATCTAATAAAATTTCTTCCTGCTCCAGCTACTTGCTTAGGTAAACTAGTATTTAATTTCAAAAAGGAAGAATTCCCTTTACCTAACTTACTTAGGTTTTGTAGAGATTTTTCTAAAGCAGTTTTAATAATAGTGCCTTTACTTGAACTTTGTACTGTTAAAGCTCCAGCCGTGACGGTTCTTGCTTGACTTCCTAGACCAACAGTATTGCCTAATACTTCTACAGTATCTAAAACACCATTTATAGGATTATCATTATAAACACTAACCTGATCGTATTGATAATAAGTACCTGATGCTTTAGCTCCTGTCAATACATCTACATAATTTTGAATCTTTAATGTTACTCGTGTATACTCTGATTCTCCATTAGCTTTGGCTTTGGCTTTTCTTACTGTATTAGTAATAGCTGTCATTCCTGATTCAAAGGCAAATACTGGATTAAACC
The DNA here is from genome assembly GCF_000430665.1 of Aquimarina muelleri DSM 19832. GTDB lineage: Bacteria > Bacteroidota > Bacteroidia > Flavobacteriales > Flavobacteriaceae > Aquimarina > Aquimarina muelleri. Next base: position 8,221 of record NZ_AUML01000066.1, read on the forward strand.
CATCAGCTGGACTTGGATCTTGAGGACTACCTATCTTTTGGTAAAACTCTAAACCTTCTAAATCAATACCATCAATAACCCTATTTTCACTAAAAGCATAAGGAGAGTTCCAAGGATAAGTAGTAGCCAACGGATCCACCGCAAAGAACCTACCCACTCTAGGATCGTGCATCCTGTATTTGTAGTTTATAGAATTACCCTCCCCTTTGATTTCATTATCCATCTCTTGACCTTGGAAGCCATAACGGTAATCCCCAGAGTTCCCATGCCTGTTAGGCAGCAGCATACCGAA
>NZ_AUML01000067.1 GCF_000430665.1 Aquimarina muelleri DSM 19832
CAATAGACCAAGTGACGCGTCTTTTTGACGAAGCGTTTAATAACGAGAGTTGAAAATTTAACCCAAGGAGTTGAATTTTTAACTAAAGACATTAAAACTTTAACCTTGAAGGTTAAAATTTCAACCTGCTGCGCTAAAATTTCTGCTTTTGAGGTTAAAATTTCTATCTTTTTGACCAAACAGAAGGTCTTTTGGAGTAAACACATTTATTCTGTTATCCCGTATTTGATCCATAATCTGTAATTGTGAGATTTTTAAAAGCAAAAGGCTGTTGTCTTTATAACTGTTAAACTAAATCGATCCTGATTAATTTTGTGTACCGCCCCAACCTCAAAATCATTTAAGTGTAATGTTATTGGTTGTGTTTTTTTATCCTGATAAAAGCAGATATTCCAAGGTGCTATACTCACTATTTCTATCTGATGAATTATTACAATTCAAAAAAAATAAATAATAGTTTGTATAAAAACTACTCATAAAAACTAGAGCTTTTAAAAGCTTTTTCTTCTCATTAATATTTTATTAACATTTATTAGAAAACCAAGATGCGTATATACTCGTATGTATCGATATAATCTTTTAAATTTTAAAAAATGAACCGTATTAAAAAAACAAAACTTTTTATTCTTGGAGGTCTTTTATCAACAGGAATAGTATTAATGTCAGCAGATCATCTAGATGCACCAGATGTAGCAGGAACAACAGCAGACATAACAGACTTTTATGCCTTTGAAGGCGCAAATCCAGATAATACTGTATTTGTAGTGAATGTACAAAGTTCTCTTGCACCCGCAGGTGATTCAGCAACCTTTGATGAAAATGTATTGGTAGAGATCAATATTGATAATAATGGAGATCTTACAGAAGATTTGGTAATACAAGCCATCCCAAGAAATGGTATCATGTATTTCTTTGGCCCTTATACTCCTTCTGTTACAGGACTTAATAGTACGATCAATAAAAGTACAGATTACTTAGGTCAGGTAGAAATTAGCACGGGAGCGAATGCTACCATATCATCTTCTAATGGTATTTCTTATTTCGCTGGATTAAGAGAAGATTCTTTCTTCTTTGACTTTAGTCAATACAATGCAATAATTGGAGGAATGGCTCCTAATGGTTTCAATGTTCCCGGAAATGATGATTTTGATGGTACAAATGTATTATCTATTACTCTTGAAGTTCCTAATTCTTTATTAGGAGGAACTTTTGATCATCCGGCAGGGACAGGAACACAAGTGTTTAATACCTGGGTTGAGGCAAAAACAAAACAATAATAATAAAACTAAAAAAACATATAAAATCATGAAATTAAATACAATAACAAATATCGCAATAGCTGTATTATTAACGATAACTATTACAAGTTGTGGAAATGATGATGATGGTATGATGAATGAAAATCAAATTGATTTTTCAGGGACATATGTACAAAAAGATCAAATGGGACGCCCTGGTATTAATACGGTATTAAGTGGATCATCTTCAATTAAAAATGACTTTAATGTAACAATCCCATCAGAACAAACTGCTAAATTTCAGCCATTATTTTTAGATCAGGCGGTAGCATTACACGCTGCTTTTGGAGTAGAATATGAAAATAATATTTTAGGATTAGACGCAACTACGTTAACTACAATTCTGGCTACAGATGTATTACAAGTGGCCCCTAACGAGCCTACTACTTATTATGATGGAACTAACGTTCTTACTGGAAGAAATCTTACTGATGACGTAATTGATGTTTCTCTTATATTACTTTTTGGAGGACAAAACGGAGATCGATTTAACGGTCAGGATACTAATGGAGATGGAATGGCTGATTTACCTATTTTGGTAACAGACGGTGTTAGTAATACGGGTGAAACTCCAATGAGTGCTTTTCCATACCTAGAAGCACCTCATAGTATGTAGTACAAATAGGATCTAACATATTAATTTTTGATGTGTTGGATTTTCAGACCGGGTCTGTCTATTGCAGATTAACTAAATTTAATAGGTTTTTGATAGGCTCGGAATGTTCATATTAAACAAGAATCAACATCTAAAAAAAACAAAAAAATGAAATTAATACAATATATATTCGTGATAATGATCTTTGGGATTATTACTTCGTGTAAAAAGACAGAGATTTATAAAATTACAGAGGCTAAGGAGTATAATGAATATCTAAGGTTAAAAAGTAATATTACAAGAGATAATCTAAACCTAAGGCTCGAATTTTGGAATAAAAAACTAAAGGAAGATAGTACTCGAATTGTAGCACTAGGACCAATTGCCAAAGTATATACAAAATTATTTCAAACCACAGGAGAAATTGAATATTTAAAAAAAGCAGAACAAACCTTAAAAAAATCTGTTGAAATAGCAGCTATAGGGAAAGAAAACTATCTCTTAGCACTTGCTAGAAATTATATCTCGCAACATATGTTTATCGAAGCAGAAAAAGTAGCAGAAAGAGCACTACAGATTGGTGTTAATAAAAAGCAATCAGAAATGGTAATGTTTGATATTGCTATGGAACTTGGTAAGTACACTAATGCTAAAAAATATTTAGAAAGTTTTGCAAATCAGGAAGATTATAATTTCTTAATACGATTGGCTAAGTGGAATGATTATAAAGGGAATCTGGATGCTACAATACGAAATATGGAAAAGGCAAAATCGATTGCAGAAGGAAGTAAGAAAGGAGAGTTAATGCTATGGTCTTATACCAATCTGGCAGACTATTATGGGCATGCAGGGAGAGTCAAAGATTCATACGATCACTATTTAAAAGCATTAGAAATAGATCCTGCAAATGCGTATGCAAAAAAAGGAATAGCATGGATAATTTATTCTTATGAATACAATCCAACAGAGGCCTTACGAATCATCAATACGATTACACAAGAATATCAAAGTCCAGATTATGCCTTATTTAAAGTAGAAATTGCAGAATACCAAAATAATCAGGAAGCAAAAGAGAAAAATTTAAAAAATTATTTTCAGACTGTTACGGATACTAGATATGGAGATATGTATAATTCATATAATGCTATGATAAGGGCAGAAGAATTTAATGATTATGATGGTGCATTAGAAATTGCTATACAAGAAATTAAAAACAGACCCACACCACAATCTTACGGTCTTTTAGCATATATACTCAACCTTAAAGGGGATCATAAAAAAGCATTAGGGATCGTAGAAAGTCATATCATAGGAAAAACATATGAACCAGAAGTATATTATCAGATTGCACAGATATACAAAACGAATCAACTGATAGATAAGATTGCTCCTATCAAAAAAGAATTATTAAGTAGTAGCTATGAACTAGGACCTTTACTAACTAATAAAATACAAAATCTATAATCAATTATCCCAGATAAGTTTATTAAATGAACCGAAAAAAGTAGGCGGATCTTAATCCAAATGATTATTGGTAAATTACACCTGATTTTTATTAAACATTATTCCGAATAGATGAAATATTTTACAACGATACTATTACTGATATTTTGCATGGAGAGTCATGCTCAAAATAAAATTATACAAGGTGCGATTCAGGATTATTTTGAAACTGGATTAGCAGAAACATATGTGTATAATTCTACTACAGAACAACATACACATACATTGGAAAACGGAGTTTTTTCGCTACCTAAAAATAATGTTGGCGACACCTTAGTTGTACGCTTGCTAGGGTATGAAACTAAAAAAATTAAACTTAAAGAAAGTGATTTCACTACTTTTTTAACTATTAAATTAAATCCAAAGATTTTTCAGTTAGATGAGTTAATTCTAAAGCAAGAAATTGATCCAATGCGTTTGATTAACAAGATAGACATCAAAACGAATCCTGTAAATTCTTCTCAGGAAGTATTACGTAAAGTTCCTGGTCTATTTATTGGTCAACACGCTGGAGGAGGAAAAGCTGAACAAATCTTTTTACGTGGGTTTGATGTGGATCATGGTACAGATGTAGCGATATCTGTAGATGGATTACCTGTAAATATGGTTTCTCACGCACATGGACAGGGATATGCAGATTTACATTTCGTTATCCCCGAAACAATTAATAAAGTAGATTTTGGTAAAGGTCCTCATTATGCAGATCAGGGTAATTTTAATACTGCAGGATATGTGTCTTTTGTTACCAAAGAAAAATTTGATACCAATCAACTAAAATTAGAAATAGGAGATTTTAATACATTAAGAACCGTAGGATTATTTAATCTTTTAGAGGCTTCTGGTAAACAAAATGCTACATTGGCTTTAGAATATATAGAAAGCGATGGCCCTTTTGAATCTCCACAAAACTTTAACCGAATTAATGTAAATACTAAATATACTGCTCAACTTTCAGACAATGCTAAAATGAGTTTTGCAGCTTCTCATTTTACTAGCCAATGGGATGCCTCAGGTCAAATTCCAGTAAGAGCTGTAGATAATGGATTGATCTCTAGATTCGGGGCAATTGATGATACAGAAGGAGGAGAAACCTCCCGAACCAATATAAGTGCAACATATAATAAGTTTATTTCCGACAAAACAACGTTTAAGACTACTGCTTTTTATTCTCATTATGATTTTGAACTGTACTCTAATTTTACATTTTTTCTAAATAATCCTATAAATGGAGATCAAATTAGGCAAAGAGAAGATCGTAGTATTTTTGGTTTTAATAGTAAGATTAATACCAAATCAATTATAGGAGATACTGAGGTAGATCTAAATGTAGGAATCGGATTAAGAAATGATGATAGTAATGATAATGAACTATCTAGAACATTAAATCGAAAAGAAACTTTAGAAAACATAAGTTTGGGTGATGTTAATGAAACCAATGCTTACGTGTTTACAGATGCTTCTTTTAATGTAGGGGAACTAGAAATTACTCCTGCCGTACGTTTAGATTATTTCAAAAATTTATATCAAGATGCTCTTCAAAACAAATTTAAAACACAGTCTGCAACAAAAACTATAGTGAGCCCAAAACTTAAAATATCCTATAATGCTGCAGATAACATCAATATTTTTATAAAATCTGGGATTGGTTTTCACAGTAATGATACTCGCGTAGTTGTGCAAAGAAATGGCAATTCTATTCTACCCAAAGCATATGGGGTAGATGCAGGCGTAAGTTGGAAACCTTTTTCGAGTCTTTTTGTAAATACTACTGCTTGGTATTTAGGTCTTGAGCAGGAATTTGTATATGTCGGTGATGCAGGAATTGTAGAACCAAGTGGAGAAACCAGAAGGTTAGGAATCGATTTTAGTGCAAGATATCAAATCAATGATTGGTTATTTCTTGACTCTGACCTTACCTATACTCATGCAAGAAGTTTGGATACTCCAGAAAATCAAAATTATATTCCTTTAGCTCCAAAAGTAACAGCTGTCGGGGGTCTAAGTATTGACAAGTTTAAAAACTTTTCAGCAGGGATACAGTATCGCTATTTGGGGGATCGAGCAGCTAATGAAGATAACAGCATGATAGCACAAGGATATACAGTTGTAGATGCAAACATAAACTATACATTAAAAAATATAACCATGGGAGTATCTCTAGAAAATATCTTCGATACCAAATGGAATGAAGCACAATTTGCTACTGAATCAAGATTAAATAATGAAACACAACCTATAGAAGAGATTCATTTTACCCCAGGAACTCCTTTTTTTATAAAGGGAAGTATTACCTATAATTTTTAAGTTTTTTTGTTTTTTAGATGAAACCCTGATTATACATTAGTATAGCAGGGTTTTTCATTTTTTTAAAACAAGTAGAAAACCATAGACTCTTTAATTTCGTACATATAGTATAGAACAATCAAAACAATTACTGAATACGATTTGATTATTAATAATTATTAGCTTTAAAAAGAGAAAAAACCAGCTGATTTTTTAAAACCTACACTAAAAATTTCAAGGTTTATCTAAAGCGAATAGCTAGTATTAAAAATTAAAGTAATGTGTCTTTTTAAAAAAGATTGAAGTAAAGTTATAAAGATTGTTTTTTTGATGTTGTTTATGGAATTTGCCTGTTTTTTTGGTATGAATTAAACAGGCTTTTCCTTTTTTTGTCCCTATAATTGCCAAAAAAATCCTGATCTAAAATCAGGATTTTTTTTATATTCAATTAGACTACACTTTTTTGATAGGGATACAAAAATTTAGGGATTAAACCTTCGATAATATTGCACTATCTTTGTTTAAGAAGTTACCATCCCTAATGTATATAATTGTTCTAGAGTTGGAGATTCGCTACCTCCTTCAGGCTCTAATGTAATTCCAAAAGCCTCTGATTCATTAATATTCGATAAAGCAAAAACTTTAATGTCATTTTCATTAAACGTATCTAATATTCCTAAACTAGTAGGTGTAAGCGGATTTAATTTTAATGACCATACCTGATACACTTTTCCGGGAGGTGGCGTAGGTAAACCTGCTACATCAATATAAGTTGTTTGATTATTTTTGTCCCAATATATTGATGCGTAAGAATTTGGGGATATTTTTTGTGCCTGTAATGGAATCCGAATAATATCTTTACTTCTTATAACATTCAATAACGTTTTTGTTTTTGTTAAATCTTCTTCTGCAACATTGATTTTACCATCTAAAAGCATATTTTCTGTTTCTACATCCACAACTTGTTTTTGGAGTTTCTGGATGGTATTAAATTGAGCACCTATAGTGATCAGTAAGGCAATCGATGCAGCCCAACCAATATAGCCTAACCAATTGCTTCGTTTTTTATCAATTGGAATTACTTTTACATCACCATTGGTAAGGTTTAGTTTATCCTTAACCTGATTATATAATGCTTCGGGATTATAAGGCGATACCGCAGTAGATAATTGCATTAATCCCTTTTCAATTTCTTCAACCTCTTTTTCTATTTCAGGATATTGCTGTAGCATTTTGTATACCTCGGCATTCTCTTTTTCAGATAATGCTCCGTACACATACAGCTCTAAAATTCCTGATGCTATATATTGTTCCATATCCATAATTATACTGCCAAAGTTTCTCTTAATTTATTAATACATATTCGATTCCGGGTTTTAATTGTTCCCAATGGAATTTTCAATGCTTCAGACGCCTCTTTTTGAGTGTATCCCTTAAAAAATAATAAGTCGATCACTTTCTTACATAAAGGCTCTAGTATATCAATATACTTTTGAATACCAATAGCATCTATTTTATGAGAAAAACTACTTTTCTCTTCTAGTATATCTACGAAATAATCGGCATTCTGGTTTTGTTTAGAGTTTTTAAAAGACTTAGACCTTGTCTTGTCAATAGCTGCATTTCTGGCAATATTAAGTATCCAAGTAAAAAAACGCCCTTTCTTTTCAGAATAAGAATTGGCATTATTCCAAATCTTTACAAAAACATCTTGTAGAATTTCTTCAGCCAAAGTTTCATCTCTAATGATATTGTATATTACTCCAAAAGTGTTTTCAGCATACATTTCATAAATGCGTTGAAAAGCATTTTCATTTCTTTGTTGTAGCTGAATAATCAGTTCGGTTGGTTGCATATATTACAGTTAATATTACTAAGATAGTACTTTAAATTTAAAGGTTTTTTTAAAATCATATTGTAAGCTCGATAATGATATCAAGCTTTTCTATTTGAGGTATTGTAGGCTTTGTAAATCTTTGATTGATCTATAATGGACAGTAAGGTAGCTCTAATTTATTCTAATAACCTGAGTTCGACGTAAGGATTTAACAGAAAAGAGTCAATTGTTCAGATTTTTGTGTTTCAAATTTGATACTTGGTTTCTTTTCTTGAAAGGAGTATGCTATTAGACTAGCCACTAAATTAGTGATGAAATTTCCAAAACTTCTGTGTCTGGAATGTTCAGCTTGAGCGATGTTTTTAAGTTGATCATTGATAGTTTCTATAACTGATCTTTTGCGAAGCAATATTTTATCTCTTAGTGTCATTAATACATTTTTCATATTGTTTCTAATACCTGTTACTAGGTGTAAGCCTTGATCAAAGAGTAAGTTGGCTAACTCTTTGGAAATATATCCTTTATCCCCATACATG
>NZ_AUML01000068.1 GCF_000430665.1 Aquimarina muelleri DSM 19832
AATATGCTTCACGTAAAATGAAGCTGATTTTTAACAAAAATAGTACCATCAAACAAAGTATGAGTAGAAAAGGAAATTGTTGGGATAATGCAGTAGCAGAATCGTTGTTTAAAACCATCAAATACGAATGTACTAATAGATATAAATTCAAAAACTATCTTCAGGCATACTCTAAGATAGAAAACTATATCCAGTGGTACAATACAAAAAGATTACATTCTTCTTTAGGATATAAAACTCCTCTAGAAGTAGAAATACAATATTGGAAAAATAATAAAAAAGTGGCTTGAGAAAATAGTCCCAAATTTAGTAGGTAGTCCACCCTATTAGTTCTAATAATATTTATACGGGAATAGGAACAGATTTTATCCTGATGTTTATTGAAAATCTTGATCCATATACTGAAAACACATGTGGTACTAACAATCAACTTAATCTAGACAAAAATATTATTCACTATTCCAAAAAAAATAGAGATTCTTTAGACCTTCTTACCAATCTAAAAACAGAATTAGGTAAAGAACCCTGTTTTACAGAACATAAAATAACTTGGTTTCCCCCGTATTTAAAAAAGATAAAAAAGATAGACTACAAAAAATTTAACCTGCCCCTAAAAGAAAAATACCTAAAAACAATGGCAGATAAGGATAAATAATGAACCTAAAACCTATTGTATATATTGTAGCATTCCTGTTTTTATCCTCCTGTAGCAGGAGTATTTATTATTTTCTTTTACCTCTTGCTACACAAAACCTCCCAACTTTGAACGATTTATGTTATGCTTTTCTTGTTAAAATCTGGTTTATACTATAAACACAGGATATTTTATATCCTTAAAAATAGGTTTCGTACAAATTCTACCAAAGCCAGACAAAATTGTCTGACTGTTTTGCTGGTTATTAGTACTTTTATGTTCTAAATGTAGAATTAGTAAAGTAGCTATATACGCAGATATTAAGAAACATAGTCACCTTAGTAATTATATAATATACAGCAGGTTATACCCCAAAAATTACGTTAATGAATAAATCGATAAAAACTAAAAATGTGAAATTAATAAATTATCTTTTATTGTTCTTCATAATTACAATTTTGATTAGTTGTAATAAATCAGACAAACAAGAAGTTCGATTATCTACTCAAGAAAGAGTTCAATCGATAGACTCTATAAAAACAGAAAATGTAACTTTTGAGAATGAAGGAGTTAAATTGTCAGGCACAATTTATAGCCCTAAAAATCCTCATTCAGCTTTTGTTATTGTTCACGGTTCTGACCAAGTACCTCGAATGACAAAATTTGCTAAACGGTTAGCTCAAAATAATATTATGGTATTAACTTACGATAAACGTGGAGTTGGAGAATCTGGTGGATTTTATGCCGGACCTGAAGTAGGTACAAATAACATAAGTATTGAAAACCTTAATTTATTAGCAAAAGATGCAAGTTCTGCCGTTAACTTTTTGCATAAAAAACAGGAAGATTTACCTATTGGACTTATAGGTGCGAGTCAAGCAGGGTGGATAATTCCAATTGTTGCAAAAAAAAACCAATTAGTAGAACTTATGGTTTTATTCAGTTGTCCTACGATAACCACCCTTGAACAATTAAGATTTCAGTTTTATACAGATAATAGGGAAGATTTTTGGGAAAACCATACAGAAGAAGACGCACGTGAACATATCAAAAACGATCCTGACAAATATCAATTTAAAGCTACTGACCCAAAAGATGCTCTGAAAACTCTTTCAATTCCTGGTCTTTGGCTTTTTGGAGAAAAAGATATTCAAATTCCTGTAAAAATGTGTATCGAACATCTTAATACCCTAAAACTAGAAGAAAAACCTTTCGAATATGTTTTATTTCCTTCATTAGGACACAATACTAATAAAAAAGAACCAATAGATATTTCAATTAATTGGATAAAGCAAAAATCTTTGAATATCAAAAATAATAAGAAATTAAAATAATAAAAGCACTACCTACAATAACATATGGCGTGCGGATAGGCCAGCGCTATATGCCTTGTTGAGGGATCCGGATTTGCAAATAAGGGGGGAATCAAGAAGTTGGTATAAAAGGAAAAGGAAGAAAAGCGCATCGGGTGCTTCGCAAGCATCCCTATGAACTTTAGTTACATGTATAAACTATTGGACATAAAGAAGTATGCTTGCTTGAAAACACTTTCTAAAGCGGAATGAAGAACTCTATCGGTAAGTCGTATGAGCGAAAAGTTCACATACGGTTTGATGAAGGGGGCACTGATAGTTCGAAAATATTAATATCTTTAGCAGATATAATAGACTAGAACTATCAGACTCTACTCTACTGCATCATTTGAATAAACCTAGTAAATACAATGAACCAAGAAGTAAATAATTATCTGAATAGACTTGAAAAATGGCAAGCGGAATTAACCGAACTTCGGAAAATTATTTTGGATTGCGGACTTAAAGAGAATTATAAATGGATGCACCCAAGTTATTCTGATAACGAAAAAAATATTGTTCTAATTCACGAGTTTAAAGACTATTGTGCAATTTTGTTTCATAAAGGAGTATTACTAAAAGATCCTGAAAACATTTTGGTTCAGCAAACCGAAAACACTCAATCAGCTCGACAAATTAGATTCACAGATTTACTGGTAATTCAGGAACTTGAGCCAACAATTAAAAAGTACGTAAAAGAGGCAATCAGAATTGAAAAATTAGGACTGAAATTAAAAAAGAAAAAGACTTCCGATTTTGAAATACCAGAAGAATTGGAACAAAAATTTGAGGAAAATCCAAATTTTAAGAAAGCATTTAAGAATTTGACTGCTGGACGACAAAGAGGTTATCTTTTACATTTTGCAAAACCAAAACAATCGAAAACTAAACTATCTCGAATTGAAAAAAGTATGGAACGGATTTTTGATGGATATGGATTGACAGATTGCACTTGTGGACTATCACAACGAAAACCGAATTGTGATGGTTCGCACAAACAATTAGAAAAAACTGGTTACAATAATTAAGTATATGGTGTGCCGATAAGCCAGGGCTATATGCCTTGTTGAGGGATCCTGGATTTGCAAATAAGAGGGAAATTGAGAAGTTGGCAAGAACCGTAAAAAAAAAACTATATTTTTAGAACACCTTACCTCTTTTTCTTATCCCCGCTACGCAAAGTCTCCCGACTTTGATTGATTTATGTTATGCTTTTCTTTTTTAAATCTGGGCTATACTATAAGTACAGGATCTTTTTATATCCTTAAAAATAGGTTTCATACAAATTGTACCAAAGTCAGACAATTTTGTCTGACTTTTTTATTAGTTATCGTTACCTTTATATTCAGTGAATATGACCGATTGGGGCTATATAATTGTTGTGTAACACTAAAAAGAAATTACAGTGAAATTAATTCTAAAAACACTCAAATGGATAGGTAAATTTTTAGCTGGACTTATAATTCTACTATTAGTATCAGGAGTATTTTTCCGATTATTTAGTTCAAAACCAGTTCCACCAGGAAAATTAGTTGATATCAATGGAACCAAACTTCATATAAGAGCAGAAGGTCAAAAAAATGATTTACCAACCATTATTCTAGAAACAGGTGCAAACAGCCATACAGATATGTTGCATTGGATTGCGGAAGGATTGAAGAAAAATATGAGAGTTGTTCGTTATGATAGAGAAGGAAAATGGTTTAGCGAATCAAGTAAAGACAGTATTACACCAGAATTTTATGCTAATCAACTACATCAATTACTTGAAAAAAATGGTGAAAAACCTCCTTATATATTAGCAGGACATTCTATGGGTGGTCCCTACAATCGAATATTTAGAGACCTATATCCGAATGAAGTAAAAGGAATGGTTTTTCTAGATTCGAGTCATCCTGAACAATGGGAGCGATTAGCTCAAAAAGAGTTAATTCCAAAAAAACGAATTAACTTAATAAAATTTATTGCAGTTCTTTCAGATATCGGAATAAGAGGGCTCTATAATAAAATTACTAACCCAAAAACTAAAAATAATGGCTTACCTAAAGATTGCAATACCCGTAATCTCAATCTTGCTTGTTATTCAGGTAAAGTTTATCGTAGGTATCTAAAAGAAAATAGTATAAATGATGATATTCTTAAGCGGGCAGGTCAAGCAAGTAGTTTAGATTCATTACCTGTTTTGGTTTTTACTGCAACCGAACAGTACATGGAGTCCCAAAAGGAAAAATATAGAAATAAAGGTATCGACCCAGATGAGCAAATTGAATTATGGTTCAAAATGCAAAAAGAACTGAAAGAACTATCTACGAATGGGAAACAATTTATTATTGATGCAAATCATGGTTCTATAATTACAAAAAAAGAAAATGCCGAAATAATTAATAAAGAAATACTTTTAATAGCTGAATCAATTAAATAGAAAAACCTTGCTGCAAAGCCTCCCGATTTAGAGTGATTTATGTTATGCTTTTTTTAATCTAGCTTAAAATATAAAGTGTAGGATGTTTTATATCCTTAAAAAATATGTTTCGTACAAATTGTACCAAAGCAAGATAATTTTGTATGGCTTTTTTGTTGGTTATTAGTACCTTTATGTTCAATAAACATATCTGATTGGGGTGGTATTTTTGTTGTGTTTCATGTAAAAAAAAGAACTACGAATGAATTATCAAACATTTCAACCAAATTCTGATTTGGAATCTCTTGTTAGTTGTTATTGGACTTTAGAAGTTCCTTCTCAATCTGATGCACAAAAACAACGGATAATTCCAGACGGAACAATTGAAATGGCTTTTATACTTGGAGACGACATTAAAAGATACACCTCGGAAAATGAATTTATCATACAACCTCGTGCAATGGTTCTCGGACAGACAATTAAACCCTTTTATATTGAACCTACAGGCTACGTGAATACATTTGCAATTCGTTTTTACCCTTACAGTTTTGCTAATTTCATATCAATGTCAATTAATAACTTGGCGAATAAGGAAACACCAATAGAATTGTTGTTCGGAGAAAAAACAGCAAAAGAGTTGAAACAAAAAATAATTAAAGCAACAAATAGTAGTGAACGAATAGAAATAATTGAAAAATTTCTTTTAGATAAGTTAAATGAAAAAACTACAATCGACAATATCGTAAAAACTACAATTGATGCCCTTTTAGCAACAAACGGAAGTGCTTCGATAAGCACAATTCTTAAAGAAGACCTATCAAAACGAAGACAACTTGAACGAAATTTTAAAAAACAAATTGGCGTTAGTCCAAAACAGTTAGGTAAAGTAATACGATTACAAACTGCTCTAAAAATGTTACTTAACAAAAAGAAAGAAAACCTAACTGACATTGCATATCAAAGCAAATATTTTGACCAAGCACATTTCATAAAAGACTTTAAAGAATTTACTGGAATTAACCCTAAGGAATTTTTAGGAAATGAAAATATGAGACTTTCTACCCTTTTCTACAAATAGTCAGCGTGTCGCATTTTTACAATTTTGGTATTCGCACGTAATCTAAATTTGTCTTGTTAAATTAAGCAGAAGAATATGAAAAAATACATTCTTTATACAGCTATAATTCTTTCTTTAAGTATTACTGCCTGTAACAACCAAAACAAATCAAAAGAGACTATCACAGTTCAATCTAATCTAAAAACTAAACAAATGAAAAGTCATATTTCAATTTTTGAAATTCCAGCAACGGATATCTCACGAGCAGTAAATTTTTATCAAGCAATTTTAGGCATTAACATCGAGAAAATGGAAATGCTAGGAATGGAAATGGGAATATTTCCATACGAAGAACAAATGGTAACAGGAGTTATTATGAAAGGCGAAGGCTACAAACCTTCTGCTAATGGAGTAACTATATATCTAAATGGAGGAGATAATCTTGAAACCATTCTTAATAAGGTTGAAAAAAATGGCGGAAAAATACTAATGTCAAAAACAGCCCACGCAGATGAAAACGGATTTTTTGCTTTGTTTTTGGACACAGAAGGAAATAGACTTGGTCTTAATTCTCCAAATTAACCCCCTTGCTGCACAAAGTCTCTCGATTTGGATTGATTTATTTTAGGATTTTCACCTTTATATGTATTATCTAATCTTTTTTGCTGGTTATTATTACCTTTATATTCAGGAAATATAGGGTATACATCCTATATGCCAGTGTTGGGTATCATTAAACACAACATCCCCGAATAAGAGTATTATTTGATGAAAGAAAAATTAAAAGAACATATTGAAAAATTAATACCTATTACAGATGATGAGTTGTCATTTGTTTTATCACACTTTTCATTAGAGAACTATAAAAAAAATGATTTTCTTTTTCAAAAAGGAGAAAAAGTAAAGAATTGCTATTTTATTATATCTGGACTATTAAAATTAGTTTATGATGATCATGATGGGAAACAACATATTGTATCATTTGCTATGGAAGATTGGTGGGAAAGTGATTTTTCAGCTTATTTTTCAGAAACTGAAGCTAAAATGTCGTTACAATGCATTGAAGACACCAGAGTATTTTCAATAAGTTTTAAAAATTATGAAAAGGTATTAACTGAATCCCCTAAAATGCAGCAGTTCTTTCTCAAAAAATCTAATTTAGGTCATATTGCTTCACAAAATAGAGTTTTATCTTTTCTTACATCAAATGCTAAAGAAAGGTACGAACAACTATTTCAACAGTATCCAATATTATTTCAACGTGTTCCCAAGACACTTTTAGCTTCTTATCTAGGGGTTTCGCGCGAGACACTCAGTCGATTTTATTCTTAATATTTTTTTTTGTAATAGTGATCTTTGTCACACAGATATAATACTATTATTCAAATATTTGCAGTGGAAATATGCCCCACACAATAATGAACAATAAAGTAAAATTTTAGCGGTACTATTATTCAGCGCTATGACGACATTGGCACAAAGCAAAAAAGAAGAACAAATGGAAAAAAGAACAATCAACCCTTGGAAATGGCAGAACGAAAGAAATTATGTACAAGCTGTTGAAGTAACTAAAGCAGAAGGAACACTATATGTTTCTGGACAAACAGCTATTGATTCTGACGGAATATCAAGTAAAGAGGATATGAAAAGTCAATTAATTCAGTCTATCCAAAATCTAGAGAAAGTTATAAAGGAAGCAGGGTATGAAATTAAAAACATTGTACGGTTGAATATCTATACAACTTCATCAGAAGAATTTTTTACTTGTTTCGATGCTTTCCAAAATTGGATAACTGAGCATAACATACAACAAGCAAGTACTCTATTTGAAGTAAAAAGTCTTTTTGAAACATTAAAAATAGAATTAGAAGCTACGGTAGTAAAATAGAATTTAATCCACACGTCAAGAACCTTGTTTTTTTAACTTAAAATTGGCACTAAGCCACGAAGTGTGTAATTAAAAAATATCGAGGGTTGCAACCCTCGATATTTTTTTGTTTAATTTTAAATTTTACACACTCATGAAAAAAGAAGATTTATTATCCGACGATTTTTTAAAACAGTTTAAGACTGGAGATGAACTCAGCAGTTTTTTAAAACAAATTCAAAAGCGCGGTATTGAAAAGATGCTTGAAGGAGAATTAGATAGTCACCTTGGCTATGGCAAGCATGAAAAGTCAACTACGTCTAATTCTAGAAATGGCTATTCTCAAAAGAAAGTTCGCACTTCTTTGGGCGAATCAC
>NZ_AUML01000069.1 GCF_000430665.1 Aquimarina muelleri DSM 19832
CCCTAAACTCAGGGGATGGATACGTTATTTTGGTAAATATCGAGGATATAGTTTGTCTAAGGTGTTTTATGTGCTTCGTATCAAATTGGTAAGGTGGGCAAGGTATAGGTACAAAAGATACCGACATAATTTGGTCAAAGCCTATAAATGGTTGGATAGGGTTAGGGAACAATTTCCTAACATATTCTATCATTGGAGTGTAGGATATTCAAATTAAGTGTATAGATTTGTATAAGAAGAGCCGTATGATGGGAGACTATCACGTACGGTTCTGGGAGAGGCTCGGGGTGAAATTCCCCTTGTCTACTCGACACAAAACCGTTGTACACAAGCTGAAAAGCCAGCCGCACATTTTAGCACATTTAGTTTTTGCCAACACAAAAGCCAAAATTTAAAAAACCAAAAGAGCTAAAATCTTTCCAACGCTTCTGAATACATTTCCGAAAATTATTATTAGATTTGACCTGAAATAGTCAAGTCTAAATTTGGTAAAATGACACTCGGACAAAAAATCAAAGAATTACGAGAATCTTCTGGAATGTTTCAAAGACAGCTTGCCGCTATTCTTGAAATTGGAGATGGATACTTAAGTAAAGTTGAGAACGACCAAAAAGCAATAAAACGTGAACATCTGAAAACTATTAGTGAAACTTTCAATTTCTCATTTGAGGAACTAGAGGCTCTATGGATTGCTACTAAAATTTATGACATTGTTAAAAATGAAAAAGAAGGTTTAAATGCCTTGAAAGCCGCAGAAGAACAGATTAAACACAAAACCATTAATAATGATTAATACAATTTCTGAACCATACAAAGTTGATGAACTTGTTCAATCATTTGAAGAACAATTGGAATTATTTTTTTCAAAGGATTTTGAAACTATATCTAAAAAGCCTGAAAAAAATGAAAATTTAGGGCAAGTATTCACCTCTCCTATTCTTGCTAAATTTATGATTAGTTTATTAAAGGAGAATATTAGTTCAGAATCTAAAATTCTTGACCCTTGCATTGGACCGAACATTTTTTTCAAGGCTCTACCTAAAGAAGTTTCAAATTGCTATCTAAAAGGAGTAGAAATTGATGAAAATTTGATTAATGAGGAAATTAAGAATTTTTATAATGAAGCCAAAAGAACTTTAATTCAAGGAAGTTTTTTTGATTTTGATTCTACAGAGAAGTTCGACCTAATAATTCAAAACCCTCCTTATGTCAGACAAGAGTTATTAGCAAATGGAGTGAATTCTAAATCAAATATAAAAAACGAACTATTATCAAGTTTTTCAACTGTTCCTTCTCAATCAAATTTGTATATCTATTTTTTACTTAAAAGTATTTTACATCTTAATGAAAATGGAATAATGGTAGCCGTCATTTATGACAGTTGGCTTTATAGTAGTTTTGGCACCTTTTTAAAAGAATCATTCTTGAAATTAGGGCATTTAGCAAGTATTTATCACTTTAGGAAAAGTGCCTTTGATAATGCAGAAGTTGGAGCAACAGTTATCAAGTTTGTTAAAACTAAAAATAGTCGAAAATCGACTGCATATTACTCTTTAAATGACTTAAACGATTTAAAAACATATAATGGATTAACGGATAAAGCACATAATCTCAAACCAAAGGAATTATTAAGCTATTCTTTTAACAATTCTAGTGTAGTCAATTTTAAATCAAAATTATTTAAAACACTTAACTCGATTGTTTCTAAACCTATTCAACGTGGCACTTCTGCAATTGTAAATAATCACTTCATTTTTTCCGAAAAGAAATTTCCAGAACTTAAACCAATAGTTAAGAATGTTTCTAGAATAAAGACATATAATGTTAGTAAAGAAAATGCGTTTATCTTGGCTGTTAATGGTTCTATTTCTGATGGAACCAAAGAGTATTTAGATTCTGTAAAAATCAAGATTCTGAACACTCCATCCGATAAATATAAAGCTGTTAAACGGGATATTACAAAAAATAAAAATTGGTACGCCATAAAAATAAAATCGTCTGGGAATTTTATTTTCAATTACTATTTAAGGAACAATATCGATTTTATTTACAACCCAAATAAACATCTTTCTTCTGATAATTTTTATTCTGTAAATATTGAACAATCTGAGTTAGCGTATTTAGCAATATTAAACTCATCGTTTACTAGATTAAATGTTTTAAATAACTCTAGAAGTCAAGGTAACGGTTTAAGGAAAATACAACTTTATGAATTTAAAGAAGTTAAAGTCATTGATATAAAAAATATCTCAAGTGAAACCATTAAAGAACTTGAAGGATTAGGTAAATCATTAATGACTTCGAATCGATATGACAACCAACAAAATGAAATAATTGAGCAAATTGATTCTATTTTATTGAATGAATATAACAATTATAATAACTCCTCTATTGGGATTGATGAGTTGATAAATGAATTAAAAGAATACATCAAATAATATGATAAACCTATGGTATGACTCTGATGAAGTTACAGGCTTTCATCCAGTTGTTGAGACTGCAATAAAAAATGCTATAACAAATTGTGGTTATGACTCTTTATTAGAATTAGAGCATCACCCTCCGATTCCAAATAGTACGATTGTTCCAGACTTTGCGATTAAGTTAAAGTCTAATAATAGATACATTTTTGTAATTGAAGTAAAAAAGACAGCACGTGATGTAACATCTCAAAGGTTTCAAAATCAATCTAGAAACTACGTGACAGACCTTGCAACTAATTGGGCTCCAAATTATCCGAAATACTTTTGCTTAACAAATATTGAAGAATTAATTCTTTTTGCCGACAGACAAGGACCAATATCAACTTGTATTTTAAAAGGAAACCCGAAATCACACACTCGTTTCAATCCTCAAACTCGTGATGCAACACAAACTAGTATTGAGTTTCAGGCAACTTTTGAGCAACTTTTACCGATTATTTATAATAGAACACAACCAGATTGGGATAATAATTGGCAACCAATTATTGATTCATTTTATCAAAATTTCCAAAGTGTTAGTAGCAGTTTAACTCATAACAAAGAGTTATCTGATGAACTGTCATTATATGAACTTTTTAGACTTCTAGCATTTACTTATTTGAAAGATTATTATAATCAGACTAATAATCCCAATCAAAGTTATTTTAGAACTTTTCCGCCTGCTAGTGATAACCTACAAAATTTCAAGAGCAAACTATCCAATAATTATAATAGAGTGATACAACTTGATTTTAATCAGGTGTTTTCCAATCATCCAAATTCAACAGACAGAATTTTTCCAGAAAATTTTAGTGCTTCTATTTTACAATATTTCAAGAATACAATTCAAGCCTTAAATAACTTTGGTTCACAAGCTGTTTCTGACAATCCTTTACCAGAATACATATTCGACTTATTGACTTCGAAAGTTTATGACAAACAAACACTTCATAAGAAAGGTAAAATAATGTCAGACACAGAATTGTCCATTTTACTGGCAACTGTAACAATCGAAAACACAGATTCAATCGTCATTGACCCTTGTTCTGGAGATGGTGCGTTATTGGACGCAGCTTATGATTATTTAAATATTCTGAACCTCTCAAACAATGGAGTTGCGAAAAGTCATAATCAACTACTTAATCAAGTTTCAGGCATTGAATATGACCCTTTTTTAGCTCAATTAGCAACATTTAGATTGGTTTCCAAAAACCTTTCAGGAGTTGATAATAGTACTAATGCAAATATTCAAACTGGTAATGCATTTACTAAACCAAATAGTTCTGGCTTTGATGTCCTGTTAATGAATCCTCCGTTTTTAAGAAACGACAACCCAGATGCACCAATTACAATTGCAGATAAAGCCTTAATGAATAATGCAATAACGAGCAATGGGCAATCAAACTTTGTTACTCTGGCTTCTCAACCAAATTTATATTTCTACTTTGTAAATTATACTTGGCACTATTTAAACCCTCAAGGAAGAGCTGGTTTAATATTAATGGCCAAGTTCTTAAACAACGAAGAAGGAGAGCATTTAAAACAATTTATTTTAGACAAAGTAGATGCAATTATTTTATATCCGAGAAATTATTTTGAAGATTTCAAAGTTACAACTGTAATAACTGTATTAAGTAAACAGCCTACCAACGAAATAAAGTTTTTAAGGATAATAAATCCAGATTTATTATCTCGACCAGATGATATAAAATCTATTATTTCTTCGAATACAGCAACAACGATTAATTCTGATTATACTTTAAAAGTAACTGATAGAAACATTAGTCCTTCAGGTAATTGGAAAATGTACTTTAACGACCCTGAAGATAAATTTCAAGATTTAGATTCTCTAACATTTCTAGAACCTCTAGAAACCTTTTTCACAATTAAAAAGCGTGGTGGTGCAGAAAATAGTGGAGGTTCTACGATTATTTTTCCAGATTTTAATGAGTCGCCATATTCTGGCATTGATAATTCTAATAAAGGCTTTGGCATAAAAAATAGTAGAAGTGCAAGAAAATTAATTTTAGACAAATCAAATCTAGAAGAGGAACCTGCAATACATTTTCCAAGTAGATATGATGACAATTCAAGCAATGGATTAGATGTGATACATCAAACTGACACATCTCTCAATGCAGTTTTCAACTCCAATAATACTCCCAATCCTTCCAGATGGAAAAGAATAGTGAATGCAGCATTTAGAAATAAAGTTTCATTTGATATTTTAATTCCTAGAGCGGAAAGAACCAAACATTCTTGTTATTATAATCCTATCTCTACTCCAGTAGTACTAACAACTAATTTTTTCTATTTATCAGGTTTTCAAAATGGAAATGCCGACTCTACAATCTCTTCAGAAAATCAAATAAAATTTATAACCGCTTATTTAAATTCTTGCTTTGGTCAAATACAATTCGAAATACATTCAAACAACCAAGAAGGTTTGAGAAAACTTGAAGGGTTCCATATAGACGAATTAAAAGTGCCTGACTTAAGACTATTATCTAAAACAGAAATTGATACAGTAGTCACCACATTTGAAAATTTAAGTGCTCAAAATATAACAGTTAGCGGAGATGAAGGATTATCAACTCAAAGAAGACAATTAGATGAGGAAATAGCGAAAATTATTTTCGCCAAAAACAATTTAGGATTTAGTTCAAGTGTTCAATTAACGAATTTCTTTGAACTCTTTTTAGCAGATTTAGTGGAAGACAGAAGATTATGAAAAAAAACAAAATTAAAGTAGTAGGATTGTTTTCTGGCTGTGGTGGTTTAGATTTAGGGTTTAAACAAGCAGGCTATGATATCATTTGGGCAAATGATATTTTAAAAGATGCTTGCGAAACCTATAAACTTAATATTGGTAATCACATTATCAACGAAGACATTACAAAAATTAACTTGGAAACAATTCCAAGTGCAGATGTAATAATTGGTGGTCCTCCTTGCCAAGGATTTTCGGGAATCGGTAAAAGAGACCCGAATGATGATAGGTCAGCATTAGTTTATTCTTATTTAGACGTAGTAAATAGAATTCAGCCAAAAATATTCTTATTTGAAAATGTAACAGGTATAAAATCTTCAAAAGCTTCTGATGGTTCTAAAGTAATTGACAATCTAAAAAAAGCATTTGAAGATATTGGTTATCATATAAATATTTACACTTTAAATGCAGCTGACTATGGTGTTCCACAAAAACGAAAAAGAGTTTTTATCATAGGAAATAAGTTAGGAACTGATATTACTGCACCAACTCAAACTCATTTTGACAATGTTCCTGATAAAAAACAATGGGTTTCGTCATTTGAAGCAATTTCCGATTTAGAATCTCCGACAGAAAATGGAAATATTAAATATAAGCAAGAGCCAATTTGTGACTATCAGTCATTAATGCGTAAGAACTCAAATGAAACAACATTACAAATTATACCATATTCAAGTCCAACAGACAAAGAAATAATTAAGCACGTAAAGCCTGGTGGAAACTATATGGATATTCCTGATGAAGTTTCTACTAAACGTATAATGTATTTTAAAAGCACTGGAGGAAGAACTACTACTTATGGTAGACTTGACCCAGAAAAACCAAATTACACTTTGAATACACACTTTAACAGACCAAATATTGGATGTAATATTCACTATAATGAAGATAGAATGATTACAATAAGAGAAGGTTTGAGATTTCAATCTTTTCCTGATGATTTTCATTTAATATCTAAAACAAAGAGAAACTATTACGTTCAAGTCGGAAATGCAGTTCCCCCTTTATTATCAAAAGCTTGGGCTGAACATTTATTGCAATATTTGACTGAAAAGCCAGACGCTAAAGCCATACACATTGCCAAGTCGCTCAAAAGGCAGCCGCACAATCCAAAACTTGTCAAAGAGTATGTCTTTGCCAACGCTGAAAACCAATCTGAATGAAAAAAAGCCAGTGTACAACAATGTATAAAAATAATAGCGGTTTAATCGCTAAAATGAAAGTTAGTAAATATAAAAAAGGCTTGTGTTTAATCCGAAAAGTTATCGCTTATTTTCAGCGCTACTTTTCATAGTGTGCCAAGAATCAACCACGGCAATAAAAGGTTGAATGCTGTAGATAAGATGATGGTAGACCCATCAGAGTCGTTGTATAGGCGATGGCTCTAAACCCCCTAAAGGTGCTTTGATTAATAGTCTTGGTACTGAGCGTTTAGGAGAATCTAATCCAAGAGATTAGCAGGTGCGAATAAAGGAGTTGAACGTAAGTGAACCACTGAAGAGGTGTCGAGAAGTAGGAACCTCCAGTCAAAAGCTACGAAGTATGATACGGAGTTAAAAGTAATAGTAGGGATACTATTAATTACAGAGGAAACCTATTTATTTTCTGTAAGGCTGGCGTCATTCAGGTGGCAAGAACTTTATTTAGGCTTATTTACGGAACTTGGGAAGCTGCATACAAATGATAAGGGAAATGTACAATAGGCACACCCTAGAGGCAGAAAACCGATAGTGTATGTAGTGGCAGATTAACCCGTAGTAGTGCTGAAGTTTCTGTAATGGGAATGAAGCGAAGGGGTTAAGTTGTACCGTTTTATTTTATTTACCAACTTACAAAAAGTGAGGATGACTGTATGCATCCGTCTAAGTACATCTTGATTAGATTCTCTATAGGCTATATTTTTGTTTAAAAAAGATAGATGTCTAAATTATCGGAAGCCAAAAGAATGCGTAAGTTAGTATCAGAATATCACATTTCAGGTCAAAGCCAAAAAGCATTTGCTCAATCTCGGGGATTAACTAAAGATAAGCTACATTATTGGGTTAAGAAGTTATCAAAGGAGTCAAATAATCTCTCAGAGGCGTCCTGTTCTTTTATTCCAATAGAAGTGGGGGATTCTGAAGTTTCAACCTCACGTTTTATCTTGATTCATTTACCTAATGGATTAGAAATTCAAATTC
>NZ_AUML01000070.1 GCF_000430665.1 Aquimarina muelleri DSM 19832
GAGCCAGATGATTTAGTAGGAATCTGTTTGGATCGTAGTTTAGAGATGCTGATAGGTATTTTAGGTATTTTAAAGTCAGGAGGTGCTTATGTTCCTATTGATCCGGAGTATCCAAAGGATCGTATAGACTATATGCTGGATGATGCAGGTATTAGGTTGGTGTTGAGTATAGAGACTAGTGTAGATGTTATCGCTAACCGAGAAGATTTATCTGTTTTTATGTTAGATAGGGATTGGTCTGTTATTAAGAGTTACCCTACAAATAGACCTGAAAGTATTTTATGTCCCTCTCATTTAGCCTATGTTATTTACACCTCAGGAAGTACCGGTAAGCCTAAGGGAGTTTTAATTACTCATAGTAATGTAGTTCGGTTATTCAAACATGAATCCTGTTTATATGATTTTTCATCCAGTGATGTCTGGACTTTGTTTCATTCGTTTTGTTTTGATTTTTCGGTATGGGAGATGTATGGGGCTTTATTACATGGCGGACGTTTAGTTATTGTACCCAAAGAAGCAACCAAAGATGCTATATCTTTTAAGCAATTATTAGTAAAAGAAAGAGTTACTGTTTTAAATCAGACACCAAGTTCCTTTTATGTATTTCAAGAAGAGTTCCTTTCGGAAGTTTTAGAGAGTTCCTTGCGTTATGTAATTTTTGGAGGAGAAGCATTAAATCCTATTTATTTGAGAAGATGGAAGGAATCCTATCCAGATTGTAGGTTGATAAATATGTATGGTATAACAGAAACGACTGTACATGTTACTTATAAAGAGATTACAGTGACTGACACTCTTGCTTCTACTAGTGTTATAGGATCGGCAATCCCTACTTTAGAATGCCATATATTAGATGATCATTTAAATTTAGTCCCTATAGGTGTAGTTGGAGAGTTATGTATAGGGGGTTCAGGAGTAGCAAGAGGTTATTTAAATAGGAAAGAATTAACCAGAGATAAGTTTATAAAAAATCCATTTAGTAAAGATAGTAATGCTAGTTTATATAAATCAGGTGATTTAGGGAGATGGTTGGCTGATGGTACTATCGAATACATAGGTAGGAAAGACAATCAGGTTAAGATTCGAGGGTATCGTATAGAGTTAGGAGAGATAGAGAATGTTTTGTCGACTATATCTGGTATCCAAAGTAGCTGTATACTTGCTCGGGAAGATGTAAGAGGTAATAATCGTCTGATAGGTTATGTAGTTTTAGAAGGCGTACTAGAAAAAGAAAAAATAAAGGAAGAGTTAAGATTGAGCTTACCAGACTATATGATTCCTCAGTTATGGGTAAAATTGGAAGCAATGCCATTAACATCCAACGGTAAGTTAGATAGGGGGGCTTTACCAGATCCAGATACTACGGAGTTATCGACAAAGGAGTATGTGGAGCCTCGTACAGATACAGAGCTTCAATTGGTAGAAATCTGGCAAGAGTTATTAGGAGTAGATCGAGTAGGTATTTATGATAATTTCTTTGAATTGGGGGGACATAGTTTATTGGTTGTCCAATTGATATCCCGTTTACAAAGAAAAGGTTTTAGTATAGGAGTAAAAGACATTTTTGAAAATCCTAAAATTGTATTCATTAGTGATAAATTATCTTCATTATCCTCAGTTTATAGTGTTCCTGCGAATGGTATTGAAGTTTCAAGTATTCGTATAACCCCATCGATGGTTCCTTTACTTGATTTTAAACAAAGTGACTTAGATAAAATAGTAGGAAGTGTTATAGGAGGCGTTTCGAATATTCAGGATATTTATCCTTTGTCTCCTTTACAAGAAGGTATGTATTTTCATTACCTATTGAGTAATAAAGATCAAGGGGACCCCTACATTCTTCCTAATTTACTTTCCTTTCCAGATATAGAAAAACGAAACTCTTTTATTGAAGCGTTACAATTTGTAGTTAATCGCCATGATATTCTACGTACCTGTATTAAGAGTGAAGGTTTGCCTAAAGCTGTTCAGGTCGTATTGCGAGATGCTCCTTTATTAGTAAATAGATTAGATTTAGATCCTTCTAAAGAGGTTTTGCTTCAGTTGGAGTCATTGACAGCACCAGGTTGTCAATCGATGGATACCTCGATAGCCCCATTATTAGATTTAAAATCGGCAGATGATCCAGAAAAAGGCTGTTATTATTTGATAGTGAATCAACATCATTTAATATTAGATCATGTTGGTTTGGAAAAAGTAATTGAAGAAATTACAACATTTTTATCTGGAGAAGGAGCCAATCTTCCGGAACCTGTTTTATATCGAGATTTTATTGGGCATACATTACATTCTCAGTCTATTAATGATAGTGAGTCTTATTTTAGATCTTTATTAGGAGGTATAGAGGAACCCACATATCCTTTTGAATTATCGAACGTTCTTGGTGATGGTAGCAATATTAATGAATCAAGCGTCTTTTTATCTAAAAAACTAAGTAAAGAGCTTCGTGATGTTTGTATCCATTTTGGGATGACTCCGGCAGTTTTATTTCATGCTGCTTACGGGTTGGTTGTAGCTAGATGTAGTAATAAGGATTATGCTGTTTTTGGATCATTGTTCTCTGGTCGTTTACAAGGATCTTTAGGTGCAGCTGATTCTTTAGGATTGTTTATTAATACACTCCCTTTGATGTTAAATTTAGAAGGAAGTGTAAACCAATATTTGGATCAGGTTAAGATAAGATTAGAAGAATTATTATCTCATGAGCAAACTCCATTAGCTCATGTTCAAAATTGGAGTGGTGTCTCAAATGATATAGCATTATTCAGTGCTTTGTTGAATTATCGCCATTCTTCACTTTCTTCAGAAGAAAAGGAAAACAGTAGAGATTTAAGTATAAGTACTATTAAAAGTTATGAACGTACTAATTATCCCTTTGCATTAAGTGTGGATGATTATGGAGTTGATTTTGGATTGACAGCTCAAATTGATGGAAGTATTAGTTCTGATCGGGTTATTACTTATATGGAGGAAGCCTTGATTCAGCTTTTAGAAGGATTAAATAGTAAAACAATAGAAAATGTTGATGTTTTAGGTGTTTTACCAAAGACAGAAGAGATTAAGTTATTGCAAGTTTTCAATGATACATCAACAAATTACTCACAACAAGATAAGACTTTAGTGCATTTGTTTGAGAATCAGGTTAAGATTTCTCCAGATGCTATTGCTGTAGTTTTTCAGGGAAATGAGATGAGTTATGAGGAATTAGATAAGCATTCTAATCATTTGGCAAACTATCTGTTATCTAATTTTAATGTTAATAATGGAGATTTTGTTGCAGTGATTTTAGATCGTAATGATTGGTTGATTGTTTCTTTTTTAGCAATATTAAAAACAGGAGCTGTTTATGTACCAATAGACCCAAATTATCCTGATGAAAGAAAAGAATATATACGTAAAGATAGTGCTAGTAGTATTGTTATAGATGATTCATTTTTAAATTTATTTAAAGAAGATAATTCTGTTTCTTCTAATAAGGCTCTTAATATTCCTATAAAAAACAATGATTTAGCTTATGTTATTTATACATCAGGTAGTACAGGTCAACCTAAAGGAGTAATGATTGAACATAAAAGTATTGTCAATACGATTTTATCTCAAACTTCTATTTTTTCTATTTCAAATAGAGATAATTGTTTACAATTTGCAAGTCCTTCTTTTGACGCTTCGATTTCGGAGATTTTCACTTCACTTTTTAGTGGTTCTAGATTATGTATTATTGAAGAAGAGAGAAAATCAGATATAGCTTTTTTTAGAGAATTTGTAATTAACAATAGTATTACCATTGCTACTTTGCCACCTGCATTTTTACAGTTGTTATCGGTTGAAGATTTAGAAGGTATTCGAACTTTAATTACTGCGGGAGAGGCTATAGCTTTGGAATTAGCAAAGAAATTTTCTTCACATTACAATTATATTAATGCTTACGGACCAACAGAAACGAGTATTTGTGCAACAACTTTTAATGGAAACCCAGAGATTCTTGTTCCTATAGGTAAGCCTATTGCTAATACTCAGATTTATATCTTAGATGATAATCAATGCCTTTTGCCTATCGGTGTAGTTGGAGAGTTGTGCGTTGGAGGTTTAGGGGTTGCTAGAGGATATTTAAATAAAGAAGAACTAACCAAAGACAGGTTTATTGAGAATCCATTTATACAAGGAGGTCGTTTGTATAAGACAGGGGATTTAGCACGTTGGTTGCCCGATGGAAATCTTGAGTTTATGGGGCGTTCGGATGATCAAGTCAAGATAAGAGGCTATCGTATTGAACTTGGTGAGATCGAAAATGCCTTGTCCTCTTTAGAGGTCGTTAATCAATGTTGCGTATTAGCAAAAGAGGATGTTAATGGGAACAAACGTTTGATAGGGTATGTTGTTGTAGAAGGAGATTTAGATAAGACAAAGATACAAGAAGAGTTAAAGGGAAGTTTACCAGATTATATGGTTCCTGGAATCTGGGTGGAGTTGGATGCAATGCCATTAACATCCAATGGTAAGTTGGACAGGAAGTCCTTACCAGATCCAGATAGTACAGAGTTATCGACGAAGGAGTATGTTGCTCCTCGTAATAAAATAGAAAAAAAAATAGTTGCTATTTGGCAGGATTTGTTAGGGATAGAGCGAATAGGTGTGTACGACAATTTCTTTGAGTTGGGTGGTCATAGTTTACTAATTGCCCAATTAATGTCTCGTTTACAACTAGAAGGCTATCACATTGGAGTAAAAGATATTTTTGATAATCCTACAATAGTTTCAATCGTTGAAAAATTATCGTCAGTATCATCAGTCTATTCTGTTCCTGAAAATGGTATTTCAGCTTCTAGTAAGTTTATTACACCATCGATGGTTCCTTTGGTTGACTTTAGCCAAAGTGATTTGGATAAAGTTGTGTCTCAGGTTACTGGGGGTATTTCGAATATCCAGGATATTTATCCATTATCTCCATTACAAGAAGGAATTCATTTTCATTATTTGATGAGTGATTCTAATCAAGGAGATCCTTACCTTCTTCCTAGCTTATTTTTGTTTTCTGATCAAGCAAAACGTCAAAATTTTATCGAAGCTTTAGAGTTTGTTATTGCCCGTCATGATGTTTTGCGTACTTGTGTTTTAAGCTCAGGTTTGCCAAGTACTGTTCAAGTGGTATTAAGAGAAGCTCCTCTAGTAGTAGAAAAATTGATTTTAGACAAATCGAAAGATGTTTTATCTCAATTAAAATTATTAATTGCTCCGGGTAATCAATGGATGGATATTTCAAAAGCACCACTTTTAGAATTAAAATCAGCAGATGATCCTGATAATGATTGTTATTATTTGATTTTACATGAACATCATTTGATATTGGATCATGTAGGTTTGGAGAAGATTGTAGAAGAAGTCATATCATACTCATCAGGAGATGTTACAAATCTTTCTGCTCCTGTTTTATATCGAAATTTTATAGGTCATACCTTACATGCACAATCACTTAATAATGGAGAATCTTATTTTAGATCTCTACTAGGAGATATCGAAGAACCAACATATCCTTTTGGTTTATCTAATGTTATGGGAGATGGTAGTGATATTGATGAGTTACGTATGTTTCTTCCTAAAAAACTAGGTGTAACATTAAGGAATGCTAGTGTTAGACTAGGTATAAGCCCAGCAGTATTTTTTCATGCAGCTTATGGTATGCTAATAGGCAGGTGTAGCAATAAGGAATATGCAGTTTTTGGTTCTTTATTCTCAGGACGTTTACAAGGTTCTTTAGGCTCTGCTAATTCTTTAGGCTTATTTATTAACACTCTGCCAGTAGCTTTAGAACTAAAAGGAAGTGTGTTAGAGTTTTTAAATCAAGTTAAAGTTGGATTAGAAGACTTGTTACCTTATGAGCAAACTCCTTTATCTCATATTCAAGGTTGGAGTGGTATCTCTAATGAAAAACCTCTTTTTAGTGCATTGTTGAATTACCGCCACTCACCGTCTTTATCAGAATCAGAAAGCACAATAGATTTAGGTCTCAAGATTATAGCTGGTCAAGAACGAACAAATTATCCATTTACTATTAGTGTAGATGATTATGGAGATGATTTTGAATTAAAAGCTCAGGTAAATAAAAGTATTGATGCTAGTCTGATTATTGATTATTTAAAAGAATCGCTGACCCAACTCTTAGAGGGCTTGAATGATGAAAAAATAAATGTTGGTAATCTTGATATTATATCAAAAAAGGAAAAAGCTAAGTTATTAGAAGTTTTTAATGATACCTCATTAGCATATCCAGAAGATAAGACAGTTATAGATTTATTTGAAGAACAGGTTATCAAGACCCCAAAAGCTACAGCAGTAATTTTTGAAGAAAAAGAGTTAAGTTATATAGACTTAGACAAACGTTCTAATCAATTAGCAAATTATTTACAGAACCAAGGAGTCCAATCAGGTACTTTAGTTGGTATTTGTTTAGATCGTAGTTTGGAGGTAATTATTGCTATCCTTGGGATTTTGAAATCAGGAGGAGTTTATGTGCCTCTTGATCCAGAACATCCAAAGAGACGTACCAATTACATGATCAAAGACACAGGTATTGACTTGGTGTTGAGTAGTGATGTTAATCGTACAATATTAGACGAACATGACGGCTTAACAGTTTTATGTTTAGATAAAGATTGGGATATTATTTCAGGTTTTTCATCAATCAGGTTAAGTAATACTTTATCTCCAAATGATTTGGCTTATATCATGTATACCTCTGGTAGTACTGGTGTTCCCAAAGGCGTTATGGTTGAACATGGTAATATTGTAAGTTTATGTACGAGTTGCGATTATATTCCTTTAAATAGAGATACGGTTTGGTTATCCACAGGTTCAATTTCTTTTGATGCTACGACATTGGAGTTTTGGGGTACTTTATTACATGGAGGACAATTGGTATTAGAGGATACAAATAGTTTATTAGATGTAATTACTCTAAAGCGACTTATTATCAA
>NZ_AUML01000071.1 GCF_000430665.1 Aquimarina muelleri DSM 19832
TTCGTTTAGTCCTGCTACTTGTCCCAATGTTTTGGATTCGTTTCTGGCATCTTCTAAAGCGTTATAGCTAAAATCTGTACCAGTACTGGCAATGGTTTTTATAGAAATATTAATACTATCCATATCTGCACCATATTCTATAGCAATAGGGTTTGGTAGTGCAGGTTTACCAAAAACCAATTGTACCCCATCATAATACAACCATTCGTTATATTGTTTTGCCATACGTTGTATAAACTTAAAATGGGTTTCTCTATACTGGGTTTGATATTCTATACGAGAACTAAAAACAGGGGCAATCTGTTATTTGTCTATCATTTTGTAAATACCTATCATAATACACTAATATCATTGTTAATAATAAAGGAGGCATTAAAACTAAAATTATCTTTAATAACATTTTAATTGTATGTATTCTTTTTAACTGCCAAAGTATTAGTGGTACTGCTATTATAACTATGGGGAATAATAATGTAGTAATTAGAGAAGATTCTCGTGATTTTTCATTTATAGATATAAACATAGTACTGACATTTAATATTGTACCCCATACTAAAATACTAGCTAATAATAAGGTTGTAATATTTAATAGCTTTTTTTTTCACTCTAAAACTTAATCGGTAGTTCGATTTTTAAAGCTAATCGTACGTTTTCTCCTTCACTATTTTTTATCTCCTTACCTAAATTATCAACAAAAATAACGATCTGATCTTCTGATAATAAGCTATTAGTAAGTTTTGAATGTTTTATTTTGAAATCAGAAAAAGAACCAACTAAAAGAGTGTCGGTTTTGTTTTCAATCATTTCATCTATGTACGGTTTAAAATAAGCATCATTAAAATGAATAGTATCTTTTGCATAATGTCTAGTCTCTATCAAAAACTTTTTTATTTCTTTACCAAAAAGAAATATTTCGTCAAATTGATATGTTTTTGTTAACTTATTATTATTAATTATTGAATATAGAGGTGTAATACCTTTTCGCTCTAAACTATCAGGAAGATATTCATATCTTATCTCATCAATAGTTTGTCTTAATACTAAGTTATTTTTCATTATAAACTCGATCGGAATGTGAATAAAATGGATACGATGTTTTTTTAGAGTTTCATCATATTTCATTCTAAACATAACTTCACGAGCTGTTTCTATTTGTTCAATTTCTATATCTTGCTTACTGCTCTTACAACTTAGAAATACTGTAATTATAAATAGAAAAAATAAGTTTATATATTTCATATTATTATTGTTTGTATACAGAATCAATAATATAAATCAACCTTTCAGTTTTTTTATCATCAATTTCTTGTACCAAATACGTATAAAAAACTTCTGAACCAAAAACATCCTCACTTCTTGATTTTTTAAATTCTGATATGGTTTTGATTTCATTGTTCATTACTTTACAATGAGTTTCAGAAGGTATATTATCTAATAACTTAAAGCCAAAAACCTCTCTTTTGGAAGTATCTATAAAAAACCTTAATTCTCTTAACCCTAGTAATTTTACTTTTTCTAATTCTTCTTTATAATAATCTTTTATGTCATTTATCATGGGAGCTATTTTCTCTGTTACAATTACATCTGCTACCATAAACAACGAACTTAATGCCCCAGATAATGCCCATGTAAGCTCGCCTGTTGCAAAGATAGAGATTATACCTGCTGCCGAAGATGGTTTTGGTATTTCTAAGCTTGTAGAACCTTCTTTTGGGAACATACTAATCAAGGTTTGTGTAACACTTACATAATCTAAAAACCGTAATATCTCGCGCCCTTCTTTTAATCCAACGGTTGCAATATCCCCCGCATCTTTTTTATTAAAATACTCACTAAATTTTTTAGGATTTTTTATTTCTGTATTAGTCACATCGGTAAAACTAGCTGTACCTTTAATATAGAATTCACTTGCTTCTTCTGTTACGTACAACATTCTCTTACTATCATTTGTGTTAAGGTTTATACGTTCATAATATAGTTCGCGTTTCACCTTGTTAATTTCAGAAAGCGTACGCGTTTCTACAACCTTGAATTTGGTTACAATAAATTTTTCGATCGCCACATTTGGGTTTACACCTGTTGCAATATCTTTTGCTCTTTTAAAAGCAAATATAATTAGCTTCCCATTTTTATCATAGTACTCTGGTAAACTACTACCATCTACAGCGGGGCTATTTAATCCTCAAACAATTCTATATCCAAACTTTTATAGAAAAATCCCTTTTCTTTATTGTGTAATTTAAAATGAATTTTCCCTTTAATGCTATCCTTAATTTTTGAAATTGCCCACTTTTTGATTGCAGTGTTAATAGGTATATCGTATACTTTATTTTCTCCTTTTGATTGGGGGGAGAGGCTTTTATCAAGTAGATTATTTAATATAAGGTTATCTATTTTAAGTAAATACCCATAATAAATATTAAAAGAATCTTTTTGATAAGGTGGAATTTTAAATTTTTTAGGATAAATTAATGAATCTCTAAATCTATACAAACGGTAATCCCTTAAATTTCTACCGCTATGATGTCTATCAACACTATACCTTTCTACTAAGTGTAATGCATCAGTTTTATTATCATAAATAATTGTTTTTGGAAAACATAAGTACAAATAAGTAGAATCTTTACCGAATTTATCAAACACCATTTTTAATGGTTTATTTGTTTTTTTTGTTACAATTTCTAAATGAATTTGTGAATTAGAGTTACACGAAATTAAAATTAATGTAATTAATAAAAATATTATCTTTTTCATCTTAAAAAAATTGAGTCAATTAAATATTTTATTCTTCCATTTTCTTCTTTTGTATAATAAAAACAAGTATACCAGTTTTGTTTAATTCCTATTTTTGAAGTTCCTCTATTTCTATTAAATTCATCTAATTTTTCTAAAGTTTTAAATTCCCCACATAAAAGTTTTTCATAAGCTGTTTGGCTTACAAATTCTTTAACATCTAACTGCAACATTTTGGCACCATTATTTCCACTTTGTACCCATGCTAATGCAGAATTGAGACTTTTTGCTTTTCTGCGTTCCCATTCTAATAAAGATTCATTTTCAAACTCGTTTATAATCTCATTAACCACCTTGGTGGTTATAACATCTCCTGCCAAAAACAAAGGTGTCAATGCTCCGAAACCAGGAATTGCTTTTATTGCACCAACCAAGCCCATTGCACTTATTACTGATGATGGTTTTGGGATCTGCAACCCTTCTTCTGGTTGTTTAAAGATACTGGTTACAGTATTAAAAGCATTAATAAAATCTAATACCCTAATAGCTTTTCTTACATACTTTAAACCTACAACCACCCCGTTTTTAACATCATGGCGATTAAAATAGTCACTAAATTTCTTTTTACTTATGGTTTTAAACTCGTTTACTTTTTTCCAACTTGCTTTACCCTTGATTATAAAATTAGTGGATTCTTTGGTTTGGTATCCATAGCGCATACTTTCATTAGTATCCCAATTAACACGCTCATACAATAAAGACCGTTTAACTTTATTGATAGAGGATAATGTTTGGGTTTCTGTAATCCTAACCGTATTTATAGAAAAGCTGCTTAAATATGGATTAGGTATATAGGCATCAGCAATTTTTTCTGAAAAAAAAACATTATTTTCCTGATCGAGACAATATTTTTACTTGCATAATATTAAAAAAAATATTGCAAAAATAATACACAATACCATTAATAAATTGACAGTCTTTGAGTATGGAAGGATTAAATAAAAGCAACTAATTTTAATTAGGCAAGTATACAACCGAATAGCCTATGGAAGTATAAATTATTACCTGTTTTAGTATTTAATAGGTTTCCTTATTTGAAGTAACAAATTATCTTTTTCTCCTGTATTATATTTTACTTCTTCTACCTTTTTATTAAATAAGATTATAACTTCATCATCTGACAATAAACTCTGTGTAAGTTTTGAATGTTTTTGTTTAAATTCAGGTAAAGTTCCCATTAAAAGTGAATCTGTTTTGTTTTTGCGCATTTTATTAATAAATGGCGCAAAATAATCTTCATTAAAATTAAGGGTATCAAGCACTGTATGTTTAGTATATATTAGAAATTTTTTACCGCCCTTATCTATATATACATCATCAAAAAATAAGTTTAATGATTCAAATTTATTTTTTTTATATACATATAGATTAGCTGTTTGATTTTGAGAGTACTCGTTGAAAGGTTGATATAAATAAACAAGTTTCTCTATTTTTTCTTTTTTATAAGAATTGTTCTCTACTATAAATTCTATAGGAAAATTGATAGTAGATATTTGGTCTTTATCTAATTTCTTATTGTACTCCATTTTTAAAACAACTTGTTTAGTTGACTCTACTTGTTTTAATTTTAGAAATTCACTTTTACAAGTAATTAAAATTGGTAATATTAGTATCAGAAATAAAAATCTCTTTAGCATAATTTTAAAATTTATTGCATATATACGGAGTCTATTATTATAGTATCCCTCTCGGTTTCTTTATTTTCTATTTGCTGAATTAAATATGAGTAAGATACCCCTGAATCATCTTTATCTTCTTTTAATGACTTTCTAAAATCTTTAATTGTCTTTATTTTTCCATTCATTATTTTACAATGAGTTTTTAAAGAGATATTACCTATTACATCAAAACCAATAAGACCTTCTGTTCTTGTTGTATCTAAAAACAACCTAAGTTTACTTAGTCCTTGTCTTTTGGCATTCTCCAATAACAGCTTGTTATAGTCTTTTACATCATTCATTATTTTATTTACTTCTTGCGTCGCAATAACATCTGCTACCATAAACAACGAACTTAATGCCCCAGATAATGCCCATGTAAGCTCGCCTGTTGCAAAGGTAGATATTATACCTGCTGCCGAAGATGGTTTAGGAACTTCTAAGCCTGTAGAACCTTCTTTTGGAAACATACTTAATAAGGTTTCTGTAACACTTACGTAATCTAAAAATCTAAGAATCTCTCTACCTTCCTTTAATCCCTTTGTACCAATATCATTAACATCTTTTTTATTAAAATAGTCACTAAACTGCTTAGGTTTTTTTAATTCAATATCCGTATCTTTTGCAAAACTGGCTTTACCTTTAATATAGAATTCGCTAGTTTCTTCAGTTATATATAAATAATTTTTACTTTCATTAGTATGCAAATTCAAACTCTCATAGTATAATTCTCTTTTTACATTATTAATACCTGATAATGTTTTGGTTTCAGATATCTTAATTTTAGTAACTATAAACGTTTCTATTTTTGGGTTCTTATTATAAGCTACAGCAATATCTTTTGACCTTTTAAAAGTGAATAGTATAAGTTTACCTTCTTTATCATAATACTCTGGTAAACTACTACCATCAACAGCAGGCTTAATGTACAAATCTCTATCATTATAGCAAACCCTTAGATAATCCTCTTTTTTCTGAGGAAGTATCTTCTTTACTTTTGGACCTTTGTCGGTTACATATCGTACCCGCCAGTATAACTCTATGTTTTGATCTAATGAGAATGCATCATCATGGTCGTCTGCTATTACTGGCTCCCAACTTTCATCCAATAATAGTTCTACTGTTGCTATACTTTGCCCGTCTACTGCTCGTACTTTTGCCTTTTTCCAAACGGTATTATTAGGAAATTTTGAGGTATCGATATTATATTCATCAATATGTTCTCCTAGCCACCAAAAATAATCATAATCCATTAGTTGCATTTCTAGCTCCTCGCCTGCAACAATATCTTTGGTTTTTACATTAAAATACATGGTTTTACTAAGAGGGATGCTTATTTCATCCTCTCCCCACTCGTATCGTTCTTTTCCATCTTTATCATAACTCCACCATCCATCTTCAAATTGAGGTTCTAGTATATTAATCGTTCTGGAAGCGGTTTCCCCGTCCTCAAAAGTGATTGTAATTGTAGTTCTCGCCATAATTAAGATTCTTGTAATGGATATATCACCTCTAATTCTATTTGATGCAATTCGCTAGTAATAACAATATCTTTAAGGGTGTCGTTTTCTAAAACCTGCCCTTTGTATTTAAAATCATGTATTTTATCCTGTAGTTTAATATCCATTATATCGCCTATTCGGTTTTCTGTTTTTATGTGTAACAAAACAGTAGTATCATGCATAAATTCTTCGAGTTCATTACCCTCTAAGTCGGTTATATAGTATTCGGTTAATTTTTTACCCGTATCGGTATTCTCCAATGCCTGATATCCTTGTTGTTTACTTGGTGGGATATAGCTTTTGTTCCACCGTCTAATTATAGGGTGTCCATAATCTTGTATCGCAGGAGAAATCGTAATGGTAGTCAACATTGGGGTTTCGCCATTAGTAGCAAAAACCTCTCTATACTCTACTATGGCAGCATCATTAAATTTATATCTTTTTAAAGGGGGATTATCAAAAGAGTTAAAGTAAAATACCACCTCTCCTTCGCTTAAATAATAAAAATCTTCATTTTTTTTATTATGTACCGATGGCATTTGCATAAAGTACAAA
>NZ_AUML01000072.1 GCF_000430665.1 Aquimarina muelleri DSM 19832
ACATGGACTTTTGTTATATTTTTATGTTATAGAAATTACGGGGAATAGTATTAAAAAAAACAGTATTACATTTTTACATTTTCTTCCATCTATCATTTTAGTTTTATTATCTCTTCCTTTTTATCAATTAACTGGAGAAAAAAAAATAATTGTTTATCAAAACAGTGGAGAAGGTTTTGAATGGTATGTATTGTTACTATCATTAGTAATAATAATATCTGGATTAACTTATTCTATTTGGTCTTTAATAGTTATAAACAGATATCAAAAAAACATAAAAAATAAGTTTTCAAATACAGATAAAAAGGAGTTACAGTGGTTAAAATGCTTATCAATTGGTAATGGACTTATATTCATTTTATCTCTTTTTTTTGAGAACAATGTTACCTACGCTGCAATAGCTATTTTAGTCATCTTTATAGGCTTTTTTGGAATCAACCAATTAAATATTTTTTATTATAATAACGATGTAGTTGAAACATTAGATAAAGAATTCAGTGTTGAAGATAAAAAAACAAATAGGAAAGAGTTTTCTAAAATAAATGTTTCAAACGAAAAATATGTTAAGTCTGGATTAAATGAAGATAAGGCTTCGAAAATTTATAACAACCTAAAAAAATTAATGGAGGACAGTTCTTACTATAAAAAACAGGAAATCACATTAGTAGAGTTATCCAGAGTCTTAAAAGTACACCCCAATCATTTATCACAAGTTATTAATGAGATGGAAGGAAAGAATTTTTACAACTACATCAATTCACTACGTATAAAAGAGTTTATCAAAATGGCTTCTATTCCAGAGAATAAAAAATACACCATGATTTCTCTAGCTTATGATTGCGGTTTTAGTACAAAATCTACATTCAACAAACATTTTAAATTGCAAACAGGAAAAACACCTACTTCTTTTTTCAATTCTTAGCTTTCTTTTTTTAAATAATTCACTTCTGCTTGTAAAGTGAGACCACTTTCGTTAGTAATTATAATTCATTGAAAAACCTTATTAATAAAGAGGTTGTTGGTTTATACTTATAGGCACGGACTTCTGTTTTTATTCTCCTTGTCTATCTGGTCTTTTGAGGTTTAAAATAAGCACATCTTTGCCTAAGTATTGAAGCGATATGAAATAGTTTCTTCGCAAATTTTTAAATTTTATAATAATGAAAACAAAAAAATTTTATTTATCTGTTATTGTTTTTACTGTGTTTTTTGCATTTAGCTCATGTAGTCTTGGTGACGATGACAACAATATTGTTGAAAGAAATGATGATGATGGAGATGGTGTAATAAACGTTATTGATAAATGTGCTCAAACGCCAGAAGGTGTTGAAGTCGATGCTGTTGGGTGTCCTATAGAAGAAAATTGAATATAGATAATTATTTATGAAAATTTACATATTTAATGAATCAATATTGTATATACTTATTAGCGTAGTCATACAATTTAGTTATTAAATTGAACGTTTAATTAGGCTAAAAGATCTCTATTTTCAATTCGTTTTTTTTCGATTTGAGCACAGTAGTGAGTTCCTTAATTACAAAGCAGAGTAGAGCCTAATAGTTCTATCTATTAGGCTCTAGTTTAATTTAGCTATTATTTGTATATTAATTTTATGGAAATAGATCAAATAAAAAGAGTGTATGTAAAATCAATTAATGATTATTCCGCTAAATCTTTAACTCCTATTTTTGAGTAGCACATAAGTGAAAAAGCACAAATTTTTACAGACAAGTGGCGAGGGTATGAACCTTTAAAAGAAAAGTATAACATTGAACAAAAACTCAGTAATCAAGGAAAAAACTTTAAAGAGTTACACATTGTAATAATGCAACTAAAATCGTGGTTGCGAGCTATACCAACACACGTAAGTAAATGGCATATTCAAGCTTATTTTGATGAATTTTGTTTTAGAATAAACAGGTTTCAATTTAAACAGCGTATTTTCCATAAAACCATAGAAAGGATGATCAATGCAAAACCTTTATATCACAAAAATATAAAACAGATACTAAGTGTATAACTCAATAATTTTATATGGAACAATTCAAGATGCAGCAATATCAATTAAGTAACATTCAGGAAAACTTCTCATTTGAAATTTTTTCTTTGCCAGATTACATCGAACAACGAGGAGAAGAGCTTATGGTTTCACATACTCAGGACTATTATCAAATAATTTGGTTTAAATCTGGATGTGGATTATATACTGTGGATTTTAATGAATATAATGTTTTTGAAAATGCATTATTCTTTATTGCCAAAAGTCAAGTACATTCCTTTAAGTCTTTAACAAAATGTGATGGCTTTGTTATTAATTTCGGTGAATCGTTTTTAGTGCAGAAAGATAATGATGTGGATTTCTTCTTAAAATGTAACTTATTTAATACCCTCTATCAAACTCCATCTTGTTGTGTAGGTAGTGGCTGGGAATTTAAGTTAGACGAATATATTTCTCAAATGAGGTTAGAGCTTGCGGAGAAAAAGTCGTACGGAAGAGAGGAGTTACTTAGATTATATTTGAAGGCATTTCTTATTCAGGTGCAGCGTAGAAAACACCAACTTGAAGAAATAGGAAGCGGTCGAAATCCTTTTCCTGATGATGAAAAAAGAAATTTACTAATAAAGTTTATTAATGCAGTGGAAGATAATTTTGCTAAAAACCTCACAGTAAGTCAATATTCAGCCTTACTAAATATTTCAACCCGAACTCTTTCTAATTTAACATTGCTACTCATTCAAAAAACACCAACTCAAATTATACAAGAACGGATAATTTTAGAATCAAAAAGACTGCTTACACACTCGGATATATCTGTTAAAGAAATAGCGTATAGAATAGGCTTTAAAGACCCTGCATATTTTTTCCGTTATTTTAAAAAACACACTGAAATTTCACCTATTAATTTCCGAAAATCTATCAGATAAGTACAGTTTATTTTCAGTTTTGTCCATTTATTTTTTTTTTGATGCTAGTTAACTTTGCCTGTATAAAATTTAAAGTAGTTATGATAAACAATCTAAATTTAAAAGCATTACAAAACTATATTTACCTTGTAAAAGCAATAGTTCTGAGGCTGAAGCTACTTTTGACGTTACTGCCAATTGGCAAGAAGGTGTCTCTACCAGCATAACAACCCGTAGTAAAAAGGTTGGATCAAAAAAAAATAAATACGCAGTTTAAATATTTGATAGATGAGCCTCTTGAATTACTTGGCAACGACAAGAATCCAAATCCACAGGATTATATTCTTGGTGGAATGGCTGGCTGTATGATGGTTGGGTTTGTAACAGGAGTATCAGGAAAAGGTATAGAATTAAAAAATGTACAATTAGACATTATTGGGAAATTAGATCTTAGAGGGTTTTTAGGTCTAAACCCAGACGTAAGCGTTGGTTTTGAAAAATTGCAGTTCAATTTTAAAGTTGAAGGTAGCGGAACACAAGAGCAATATAATGAAATTATAAAACACATTAGCAAAGTTTCTCCTGGTTATGAAACTATACTAAATCCTGTCAAAATCGAAATAAATAAAGAGGTTTAATAATTAGTACAAGAACTAATAGCTAAAATAATGGGTAAAACAATTAATGTAAAATATGTTGGAAAAGATAACTCTTCAATACATACATCTTTAAATGAAGCTACCTTTAAAGTAAATAATATTGACTATTCACCTATAGATTTATTAATTAGTTCTTATGCTTCGTGTTTGATGGAGACGGTGGATTATGAAGCAAGAAAGAAAGGTTTTGATAGTACAGTAACAAAATGCGAAATCTCTTATGAAATGAGCGATGACGACTCTAGAATAAATTCTTGTTCAATCTTCCTGTTTTTTGAAGGTGACTTTGATATAAAAAAGGAAAATTTTTTAGAAACAGCATCCAAAACAAAATGCAAAGTTGGTAAAAGTCTTTCTTCAGATATAAAAAAGTCTTTTCGTTTTTTTTATAAAACTATGTCTAAAGCTTGCTTTCATAAATAAAACATGATGAAAAAAAGTTTAGAGAAGAAAAAATCTTAATATAAAGTAACTAAAAAATAATTTAAAAATGAAAGTACAAATATGGTCGGACATTATGTGTCCCTTTTGCTATATAGCAAAAAATAATTTTGAAAAGGCATTACAACAATTACCTTTTTCTAGTGAAATTGAGGTTGAATGGAAAAGTTTTCAGTTGGATCCAGAACTAAATAATACTTCTGGAAGTATAACTTTCGGAAAATATTTAATGGTAAAAAAAGGCTTTTCAGCCCAAAAAGCAGATCAATTTCTTCAACAATTGACAGATATGGGAAAAAATTCAGAGGTGAATTTTGATTTCGATAAAACATTTGTTGCAAACACCTTTCCAGCCCATAAATTATTACATCTTTCAAAAAAATATGGAAAAGATAACAAAATGGAGGAATTACTTTTTCAAGCTTTGTTTGAAATGGGAAAAAATATTGCAGATCCTCAGCTCTTAATATCTTTTGCAGAGCAACTAGGTATTGATAAAGACGAAACCCAAGAAACTCTAAATTCAAATCAGTTTGACAATGATGTAACGCAAGATTTTAAAGAAGCGAAAAACCTAGGTATATCTGGGGTTCCATTTTTTGTTTTAGATAGTAAATACTCTATATCAGGCGCACAACCTGTTGAAACATTTTTATCCGCTTTAAAACAGAACTTCGATGAAGCTAAGATGCCTTTAGAAAACTTAGGAGAAAATGATAGCTCATGTACAGCTGATGAGTGTAAACTTTAATGCCTTTTTAAGGGTGGATAAGTAACTTCTAAAACAAGGATGTGTTTTACCTGCCTATAAAATGTTGACTCTTTTGTCGTAAATCTGATTAATAAATAATATAATTTGAAGAGTCTGGTTTAAGACTTTTATAATCTTAAGATAATCATTCTAACTATAAAAATGCTACTCCTTGCTTCTAAAGAAACTAATTAAGAATGTTTACCCTAAAACCTTTCATTTATGATCTATTTTTTAAAACTCTAGTTGAAAAATCATCAAAAGTACTTGCTCACAAGAATGAGATTAAATTGTGTCTATTTAATATTATACATTCCTATAAATTAGGCTACTTACACAACATAGCTATACTTTGTTGAGTTTTTATGCTTATTTGTGTTACTATTCTGAAGAAAGTCCGTAAAAAATTGGCTTTGTTTGATACAAGTAATAAATTTACAAAGAAAACAATAGCTAGATTATCAATTAATAAAAATCAACTATGACAGAAATTATAGCTTTTGGTATTTTAAGTTTCACTTCATTTTTTACATTGATTAACCCACTTGGTACGATGCCAATTTTTATGACTATGACTAGTGAATTGGATACTCAGCATAGGACTAAAACAGCAAAAAAGGCTTCAATTGCTTCATTTATCACTATCATTCTTTTTGCCTTTTCTGGTCAGCTATTATTCAGTTTTTTTGGT
Organism: Aquimarina muelleri DSM 19832; assembly: GCF_000430665.1. Classification (GTDB taxonomy): domain Bacteria; phylum Bacteroidota; class Bacteroidia; order Flavobacteriales; family Flavobacteriaceae; genus Aquimarina; species Aquimarina muelleri. Next base: position 5,448 of record NZ_AUML01000072.1, read on the forward strand.
ATTTCTGTAAATAGTTTTAGAATAGTTGGGGGTGTTATTTTTTTCTTAATGGGAATGGATATGTTACAGGCTAGATTAGGCAAGGTTAAAGTAAAAGACTCAGAAGTTAAATCATATATTGCTGACATCTCAATTACACCATTGGCTATACCTATGATTTGTGGACCTGGTGCTTTGACTAATGCCATAGTGATGATGGAGGATGCAAATTCAATTGAAAAAAAAATAATATTAATATTTACAGTTTTTCTTGTTATGGTTTTGACTTACTTAATCCTCTATAGTTCTACTAAAATAATTAAAATATTAGGTCAAACAGGTATCAATGTAATGATGAGGTTAATGGGGTTGATAGTTATGGTTATTGCCGTAGAATTCTTTTTCGCTGGCTTGAAACCTATTATATTAGAAATAATGAAATAACGATTTACTAACAATGCATAAAAATAGGGCACAAAGTACTTAATTCAAAGGCCTGTGCATACTTTCCAAGTAGCCAAATTTTTAAATTTAGCGATTTTCAATAAAAAAATAAATAGTAAAATTTAAAAATTTGGCTTTAGAATAATCTGAAAAGTATCGCTTACAACTGCTCTATGGAATATCTAGTTTTGTTAGGACGATTTTAAATAGCCCATAATGTTAAATATATTTGAATTATGGTAAAGCGAAAACATAGTAACGATTTTAAACTTATGATTGTAGAGTTATTACAATCAGGTCAAAGCGTACAGCAAGTGAGTTCAGAATATGATTTAGATGGAAGTATGATCCGTAAATGGCGTAAATCCTATGAATCTACCTCTGGTAAATTCACTGTAAAACAGGAATTGAGTACAGAACAATTACGAGTAAAGGAATTAGAAAAAGAATTACGAGATGTAAAAATGGAACGTGATATCTTAAAAAAGGCAGTAAGCATCTTTTCCAAGAGC
>NZ_AUML01000073.1 GCF_000430665.1 Aquimarina muelleri DSM 19832
CTTGTCGGTTATGTTGTAATGTCAGAGAGAGATACCTTGGATAAATCAGAGTTACAAAAACACTTAAAATCAAGTTTACCAGAGTATATGGTTCCCCAATTGTGGGTAGAGTTAGAGGATCTACCTTTGACACCTAATGGAAAGATAGACAAGAAGGCATTACCAGAGGTTGATGACACACATCTTTCAACTCAGCAATATGTAGGGCCACGTACAGAAACAGAAAAGCAATTAGTTTCCATTTGGCAGGAGTTATTAGGAGTAGACCAAGTAGGAGTCTATGATGATTTCTTTGAATTAGGAGGTCATAGTTTATTGGCGACCCGATTAGTTTCTATGATCCGTAGAGATTTAGGTATAGAAGTCTCTATTAGAGAGGTTTTTGAACATACAAAAATAGAGGGACAAGCAGCACTTATTGAATTTTTTAATCTAGATCTTGACGAAGACGAAGACGATCAAGAAAACTATAATGAAACTATTGAAATATAATTTTAAGCATGAATGCAGAAATTTTAAATATTCTAAAAGAGGCAAGTGAAAAAGGAGTAAAGATTGGACTAAAAGACAATTCTTTAACAATAAAATCGGCTACCCCTATTGATTCTGATTTACTTCAAAAAATAAAAGAAAATAAAGCGTTAATCATTAAATATATAGAGAAACGTAAAGCTAAAAATAAAAAGAATAAATTAACAAAGGTTACTCCTTGTGATCTAAACTCTATTACAGAAATCCCTTTGTCATTTGGACAGGAACGCTTATGGTTTTTGGATAAATTAAAAGGAAGTTTAGAGTATCACATGCCTGTTATTTTAAGATTAAAAGGAGCTTTAGATATTTCTTTTTTAGAAACTTCTTTTTGTAAGATAATAGATCGACATGAAGTATTGCGAACAAATATTTGTTCTAAAGATGGGATAGGATATCAAGAAATAATGTCTTGTGATAATTGGATATTAGAAAACAAGATATTAGATGATAATGATAGCTTGGAAGAGGCGATTTCTTCATTTATAGAGATTCCTTTTGATTTATCAAAAGATTATAAACTACGGGTTTGTTTATATAATTTAGGAAACGATCAGTATGTTTTAGCTTGTGTATTTCACCACATAGCTAGTGATGGTTGGTCAGAAGGTATTTTGGTTAATGAATTTACTGAGTTATATAGTGCTTTACAATCAGGTCATTCTGCTATTTTGCCAGAGTTGAGTTTACAATATAAAGACTATGCAGTCTGGCAACGAAACTACCTAGAAGGAAAAGTGTTAGAAAGTCAGTTGTCTTACTGGGAAGAAAAATTAAAAGGAGTAAGTACTTTATCATTACAAACGGATTATGTACGTCCTTCATTACAAAGTACCGTAGGAGCTAGTATTTATTTTCAACTAGATAAAAAATTAAGTGTTTCGATTGCGTCTTTATGTAAGCAGGAAGGTGTTACTACTTTTATGTTTTTATTATCAACCTTTAAGATTTTACTGTCTCGCTATAGTGGTCAGAATGATATTTGTGTTGGTACACCGATAGCAAACCGTACGCAATCCGAGTTAGAGGGTATGATTGGATTCTTTATCAATACCTTAGCTCTTCGAAGTGATTTGAGTGGCAATCCAAGTTTTATAGAACTATTAAAACAGGTAAAAGACACTACTTTGGGGGGATATGATAATCAATTAGCACCTTTTGAAAAGGTGGTGAATCGTGTAGTTGTCGAAAGAGATATGAATATTACCCCTTTATTTCAGGTAATGTTTGACTTACAAAGTACTCCAGAAGAATCTAAAGAAACAGCAGAAGGTTTGGGAGGTTTAGAAGGCATTACTATCTCAGAGTATGAGTTCGATACAGTTACTTCTAAGTTTGATCTAGCACTACATGCATCAGAAAATGATGCTGGTATTATATTAGATATGGAGTATTGTACAGCTTTATTTGATAGTTCTACCATCGATCGTATGCTTTTGCATTATCAAGAATTGTTGTTTAGTATTGTAAAGGATATTACTCAGCCAATCGGTGATTTATCGATGTTGACATCCAGTGAGGAAATACAGTTGTTTGAATCTTTCAATCGCACTCTAGTTACTTATCCAAAAAATAAGACAATTGTAGATTTATTTTCAGATCAGGCATCAAGAACTCCCAATGCTATTGCTGTAGTTTTTAAAGGTATGGAATTGAGCTATGAAGAGTTAGATAAACGGTCTAATCAATTGGGACATTACTTACGAGAAAAAGGTGTCAAACCAGATGATTTAGTAGGGATTTGTTTAGAGCGTAGTTTGGAGATGTTAATTGGGATTTTAGGTATTTTAAAATCAGGAGCAGCTTATGTTCCAATTGACCCTGATTACCCTAAAGATCGTATAGATTACACACTTGATGATGCTGGTATTAATATAGTTTTGAGTAGTGCTTATGGTAGTAGAGTATTAAAAAATAATAAAGATCTTATAATTTTATTGTTGGATGGAGACTGCGATGTAATTGGTGGTTTTTCAGAAAATGGACTTAGTAATGTATCATCACCTTCAGATTTAGCTTATGTAATTTATACTTCAGGAAGTACAGGAAAACCAAAAGGAGTTTTGATTACTCATACTAATGTAGTTCGTTTATTCTATAATGATTCTTGTTTATTTGATTTTTCATCTCAAGATGTTTGGACTTTATTTCACTCATTTTGTTTTGATTTTTCAGTTTGGGAAATGTATGGGGCTTTGTTGCATGGAGGACGTTTAGTAGTTGTTCCAAAAGAAGTCACTAAAAATGCTATATCTTTTAAAGATTTATTAATAAACGAAGGAGTTACCGTTTTAAACCAAACACCAAGCTCCTTTTACGCTCTTCAAGAAGAGTTTCTTTCAGGAAGTAGTAATCATTCACTTCGCTATGTGATTTTTGGAGGAGAGGCTTTAAATCCTAGTTATTTAGCTAGATGGAAGGAATTTTATCCAGACTGTAGGCTAATTAATATGTATGGCATTACAGAGACTACAGTTCATGTTACTTATAAAGAGATTACAGTTGTTGATACTCTTAGCTCTAAGAGTACTATAGGATCGGCTATTCCTACATTAGAATGTTATATAGTTGATGATTATTTAAACTTAGTTCCTATCGGAGTTGTAGGAGAACTATGCATTGGAGGAGCAGGCGTAGCCAGGGGGTATTTAAATAGAGGAGAGTTAACACAAGAAAAATTTATAGATAATCCATTTAGTAGTGATAGTAAATCGAGATTATATAGATCTGGTGATTTAGGTAAATGGTTAGCAGATGGAGGTATTGAATATTTAGGAAGGAAAGATGATCAGGTTAAGATTCGTGGATATCGAATCGAGTTGGGAGAGATAGAGCATGCTTTATCAAAGTTGGCTGGGATTCAAAGTAGTTGCGTTTTGGCTAGGGAAGATGTAAATGGAAATAAACGTTTGATAGGTTATATTGTTGTAGAAGGAGAGTTCGATAAAGAATCCATACAAGAGGAATTAAAGTTAAGTTTACCGGATTATATGGTTCCTCAATTATGGGTAGAGCTAGATGAGATGCCTTTAACCAGTAACGGAAAGCTAAATAAAAAATCGTTACCAGAACCAGATAGTTCAGATTTATCAACGCAGGTTTATGTAGCACCTCGTAACGAAACAGAACTACAGTTAGTAAAAATATGGAAGGAATTATTAGGAGTAGAGCAAATAGGTATTTATGATAATTTCTTTGAACTAGGAGGAGATTCTATTATATCTATTAGATTAATTTCAAAAATAAATGAAACGTTTGATAAGCACATCCAGTTACGAGATCTTTTTAATTATAGTAATATACAGGGATTTTCTGATTCAGTATTAAATGTAGATACTTATGATGGAACATATGATCTTCTTTACAAAGACGTTGAATCTAAAATATCAGTATTGTGTTCCTCAATATTAAATTCTAGAGAAGATTCAGATCTGATAGAAGATATTTATCCTATGAGTGATGTCCAGCAAGGTATGGTTATGGAATCATTAATAGACCCTAGTTTGGCGGTTTTTCATGATCAAATGTTATTTCCTTTTCAAGATTCCTCTTTCGACTTTGAAATATTTCACAAATCTATTTTAGTATTAATAGAAAAACATTCAATATTTCGTACACAATTTAACTTTTCCGATTACAATCAGCCTGTTCAGATTGTACATAAAGTAGTTTCCTTTGATATAAAACATACAGATTTAAGCATATTAGATAAGCAAACACAAGAAAAAAGAATAGAAGAATTTTTGATGTTAGAAAGAAAGATTTCTTTTCAGGTTCAAGAAGGTTCTTTATACCGTTTTCATATTTTTACTATTGATGCCTATAATAAAGTAATTGTTTTTCAATTTCATCATGCTATATTGGATGGTTGGAGTGTCGCTTCATTTGCTACAGAGCTATATAAAACCTATTTTAAACTCAAAAAAGAAAATAATTATCTTCCTTCTAAAATAGATTGTAGCCAACGTGATTTTATCATTAAAGAGCAAATGGCTAAGCAAGATACTACAGCTATTTCTTTCTGGAAAGAAGAATTATCAGGATATAAGAATTTAGAAATCTTTTCAGAAGAAACAGAAAAAACAGTAAACTATGTAAGACAATATGATATCTCTTTTTTACATAGTATCCAAGAACAATGTAAAGTGTCTAATGTTACATTGAAAACTGTGTTTTTTGGAGCATATATTTATGCATTACAGATGTTTACTCATGAAGCGGAGTTAACGGTTGGGTTGGTTTCTAATAATCGTCCACTAGTAAAAGATGGTGACAAGGTTTTGGGGTGTTTTTTAAATACTTTACCAGTACGTTATCTTTTTAAATCAGAAGGTAGTTGGGATTCTTATTTTCAAGATATTGAAGAAAAATTGAAAGAAGTACAACTTTATGGGCATTTGACATTTTTTGAGATCAAGCGACTTATCGGTATGAATAATGATGAATCTTTATTCGATACCTTGTTTAATTATATCGATTTTCATGTATACAATGATATCAATAAACAAAATTTTTCAATAAACGATTCGTCTGACGAGGATACAGATGTTACAGATGATTTAGATATTTCTTCTTTTGAACGAACAAATTCGAGCTTAAATTTAACGGTTAATCTAACTGGAGGTACTGGGGTTGAATTCCAGTATGCTTTACATAAGGATTTTAAATCAGAAGTTTCTTTAGAACGTTTTCATAGTTATGTCGATAACATTCTATCTTATTTTTGTGAAAAACCTAAAACTTCTGTTAGAATGGATCTGATTTTATCAGAAAATGAGTCTGATCAATTAACAGGAACCTTTAATAGTACAGAATTAGCGTATCCAGAAGATAAGACATTAGTAGAATTATTTGTAGATCAGGTTAAAAAAACTCCAGAATCTATAGCAGTTGTTTATGAGGATAATAGACTAAGTTATATAGAATTGGATCTTCTTTCTAACCAGTTAGCACATTATTTATTATCTAACCATGATATTAATAGAGGAGATCTAATAGGAGTAATTTTAGATCGTAGTGATTGGTTGATAGTTTCTTTTTTAGCGATATTAAAAACAGGAGGGGTTTATGTTCCTATAGACCCTAATTATCCAGAGGCACGAAAAGAATATATCCGTACAGATAGTGGTAGTTGTTTTATTATCGATGATTCTTTTTTAGATACATTCAAGAAAAAAAGTTCAGAGTATTCCGATAATTTACCAGAGGTTAGGATAGGTTCTAATGATTTAGCCTATGTTATT
>NZ_AUML01000074.1 GCF_000430665.1 Aquimarina muelleri DSM 19832
GTAAATCCTTTTTTGATATCTTACCATTACTTGTCAATGGCATTGCTTCTAAAACAACCCATAACTGAGGGATCATATACTCCGGTAAACGATGTTTTAAAAATGCCTGAGCTTCTTGCTTATCAAAATCAGTACTACTTACTACATAACCAATCAAACGATTTACTCCTGAGCCATCCTCTCTAGACAAAACACAACAACTATCTAACCCTTCTAATTCTGATAAAACATTCTCTATCTCTCCCAATTCTATACGGTATCCTCGTATTTTTACCTGATCATCCTTACGTCCTAAAAACTCTAAACTACCATCTGGTAACCATCGTGCCAAATCCCCTGTACGATACATCCTCCCTCCTGAAATAAATGGATCTAATATAAATCTCTCCGAAGTTAATCCCGGTTTGTTTACATATCCTCGTGCAACTCCAACACCACTAACACACAATTCTCCTACAACTGAAAGTGGTTGTAACTGTAAATCATCTGAAAGAATATATACCCTAGTATTCGCTATGGGCTTTCCTATAGAAACCTTCTCTTCTATTTTTCCATCAAAAACAGTAGCACAAATACTAGTTTCTGTTGGTCCATATGCGTTTATATATGTTCCTTTTTTAGAAAAAGCTTTTGCTTTTGCAATCGGAGCTTCTTCTCCTGCAGTAATCAATGTTTTTATAGTATGCAAATGCTCTATATCTATCAATTTCACAAAAGCTGGAGGTAAGGTTGCCCAAGTAATCTTATTATCATTAATAAAATTAGTCATCAACGCTATGTCTGATTTTATTGTTTCTTCTATTATAAACAGTTTAGAACCACTGAGGAGAGTTATTAATATTTCCCATATAGAGGCATCAAAAGACTGATTAGAAAACTGAAGACAATGTTCTGAGCTTCCTATTGAAAAATGATTAATCTGAGCCGTAATTGTATTTACAATACCCCCATGCTCTATCATTACTCCTTTTGGACGACCAGTAGATCCCGAAGTATAAATTACATAAGCAAGGGTATCACTTTCGATACTTACTTTTGGAGCATCTTCCTTGTACCTACTTTCTTTTTCTTTAAAATCAGCAAATAACTTTGGTGTAATACTTACTTTACACTGACTGTCACTTTCTATATATTGTATTCTCTTTTCTGGATAATTGGGGTCTATTGGTAAATAAGTCCCTCCTGTTTTTAATATCGCAATTAGAGAGATTATTAATTGGTCACTACGATCTAATTTAACTGCAATAAAATCTTCTTTTTGAATTGCGTATTCTTCAATCAAATAATGTGCTAATTGGTTTGCTTTTTTATCTAGCTCTGCATAGGTCATTGTAGTTCCTTGAAAAACTACTGAGATATTATTTGGATTTTTACATACTTGCTCCTCAAATAAACTTACAACCGTACCTCCTTTAGCCAAAGTATTTTCAGAAGGATTAAAATCATATATTAGTTGATCTTTTTCTTCCTTGGTAAGAATCCCAATATCAGAAACTCTGGTTAAATTGGAAGAGATCAATAGTTGTTCTAAAACAATATAGAAATGATTTTTAATCATTTCTATAATCGAACTATTTAATAATTGATCGTTATAATTAAATTCTATACTTAATTGTTTTCCTAAATTAACTGCAATAGTCAACAAATAATTAGATTGTTCTTTTGTTTTTATATTTGATACATCCAATACATTGCTACCTGCTTTTAAAACTTCAGACACTGGGTAATTTTCGAAAACAAGAATACTATCAAATAAATCTCCCTTAACCCCACTAAAGCTTTGAATTTTAGCCAAACTAGTATACTGATACTCTCTACTACTAACGGTATTTAATTGCAGTGCCGTCAACCAATTTACAACAGTATCATTGCTTTTAATATGGCTATAAAAAGGAAGTGTATTGATATATAATCCTAATCGTTGTTCAGAATTTTCTAAATCAGTAGGGCGTCCAGAAACTGTTACTCCATATACAACATCAGGAGTTCCTGTATATCTAGATAATAATAAAGCCCATACGCCTTGAATAATAGAGTTCATCGTTAACCGATGTTCTTTTGCATACTGCTTTAAACGTACAGTAAATTCTTCCTCTAAGTTTAAAAAAAGTTTTTTATTATTCCCTATTCCTTTATTCCTTAAATCTGTTGATTCTAAGAAAGGTAAGATCGTTGGAGTTTTTAAATTTTTAACATACTCTTTCCAAAACTGATCTTCTTGCTCAATATCATTTTTCTGTATGTACTTGATATAATCTTCATATAAATCTTCTTTCCTTTTGGGAGGGGTATTTCCTTTATAAAAAGCTTCATACGCTACTAATAATTCTTCCATGAGTATTGCCGAAGACCATCCATCCATCAAGATATGATGATGAGTAAAAACCATTGTATATGATAAATCTCCTGTTTTTATAAGAGTAATCCGTATCAACGGCACTTCATTAAACACAAACCCTCTTTCGCAATCCTGAATTAAAAAATCGTCTATTTTTTTTTCTCTGTCTAAGGAATTTAAATCGCTATAATCTAACTCTTCAAATGGTACCCTTACTCTTTTGTATAGACATTGTAAAGGAATACTCAACTCTTCATATAAAAAAGATGTTCTTAATGCACTGTGATTTTGAATAACGTAGTTCCAAGATTCTTTCAGTGCCTCGACTGCTACGCCTTTTGGGAAATCTATAGACATTTGTTCTACATACGTTTTAGAACTCTCATCATATAAACCATGAAAAAGCATTCCTTCCTGCAAAGGACTTAATTTATAAAATGAATCTATTAAAGACCTATTATCTAAATACTCAAGTAATCCTTTTTTATTAGTCTTTATAAAATCTATAATTTCTTTATTATTCTTTATTTTGTCTTTATCTGCTTCATCTAACTTTCCTTTTAGCCCTCTCAGTACTAAGTTTTCATCCTTTTTAACTAAAAACAAGTTTAATTCTTCTAATTTTTTTATAAAACTTTCCATATGTGTTTGTGTGAACAGTATTCGTTTGTATTGAAATAATTCAGCGAAACGCTAGTACTAGTAAAAAATTAATAACCTAACCAATTTTAATCGTCAAGATCTATTTTCTACTATCACTAATCTTTTAAAATATTTTTATGAGTATTTGTATCTTATTGTGATAAAATTGTATGCTTTTTTATCACAGTGACTTATAGAGGCATAAATACAACCAAAACATCTCTAAAATGATTGATTTTTTTATCCTTTAGAGATGTTTTTGGTGTACTTTGAGAGGGTTAGGTTAAAATTCTAAAATATCCTCCCCTTCATATGCTTCTTCTATCAAGTTTTGAGTAACCGCTTCTAGTTCCTGATATTGAACCTCCTTTTCTAATCCGTAATCAGAGGGGGTGTATTCTTTGGTTTTGTTATCCTTACAGTGACTAATAAGGCTTTTTAAATTCGATAAGTATTCTTCTGCTAGCTTTTCAATAGTTTCTATATTATATTGTCTCTTTGAATAGCTCCAATTTAATCGCAGTTGTCCTTGCGTGATAGAACCATTAATTTCTATTTTACAATCAAATCGAATATCAGAACCTATTTCTTTTCCAGTAGATTCCGTTGCTCCTTTAAATCGATCACTTAAACTTACTGCATTATCTAATTGTCCTAAGTAATTAAAAACAACATCCCACTGTACTTGAGCTAAATCTTTTCTTACCTCTTCTGAGGCATGTAAATAACGTAATGCTCCATAACCTAGACCTTTGTCTGGTATACATCGTAATTGTTCTTTTGTTGATTTTACCAAATCTCCTAGAGAGTTTGTATTTGAAGATTGTAGTGCTATAGGATATAAGTTTGTAAACCAACCTATCGTATTACCGATATCGATACTTTTTGATATATCTTCTCTTCCATGTCCTTCCTGACCAATTACAATACTGTTGTGTCCAGACCATTTTCCTATAGTTAAAGCCAAACAAGCTAGTAAGATATCATCTATCTCTGTGCCATATCGTTGATGTATCTCACTGATCAAGGAAAAGGTGTTTTCCTTATCCAATACCAAACTGTAATCGGATATGTTTTTATAACTATCATAACCCTTTATTTCATGATCTACAGGCAACGGGTTATATTCTTTTGCCATTGCTGCCCAATAGGATTGTTGCATAAGAACAGAACTTCTATTGGTATATTTTTCTAATTCCGTATACCATTGTCTATAAGAACTTCCTTTACTTCCCAAGTTAATTTCCTGATTCTTCTGAATCGTATCTAGAATACGTTCCAAATCAGTAAGAAGAATTCTCCAAGAAATTCCATCAATTACTAAATGATGTGCTGCAATAAAAAGACGATTTTCTTTGTCTTCTTCTGGCGTTTTAATCAATATTCCTTTAAAAACTTGTCCCTTTGTTATATCTATGTCTTTCTGAGATGAATTACACAACTTATTAATAACATCAGGCATATCACACATTTTTTCTTGTGTGCAATCTATCACTACTAATACTCCATTAGTATCACTGTATTCTTGAACCCATATTCCTTCCTTTTTTTGATAGTTAAAACGCAATGCGTCGTGATATTCGACTAATGCTATGAATCCTTTACTTAGATCGATTTCCTCGACTGATTTTGAAATTGACAATAATACTGATTGATTGTACTGTGATCCTTCTTCGTGCGCTTCATTAAAATACCATTGTTGGATAGGTAATAATTCACAAACTCCCTCTAGTCTTCCTTGTTCTCCTTCAATCTGGTTTCCTACATCTTTCACTTTTTTTGCTAATTCGAATATGGTTTGATTCTCAAATAAATTGCGTGGTCTTATATGATAACCTACTCTTTTCAAATTACTCACTACTTGAATAGTAATAATAGAATCTCCTCCTAATTCAAAGAAGTTATCATGAACTCCTACTTGCTCTACGCCTAATAAATCCTGCCAGATTCGTACCAATTCCTCCTCTATCTCATTTGATGCAGCTACGTAACTTGCTGTGGATAAACTTGACATATCTGGGTCTGGCAACTCCTTCTTGTTAATCTTACCATGTACCGTTAAAGGCATCTCTTCTAAACAAACCCATACCAAAGGAACCATATACGATGGTAACTCCTGATTTAATTGATCCTGTAAAAACTGCTTGTCAAAAGCTCCTGACATCACAACATACCCTACCAAACGATCCAAACCACTACTATCTGATTTTGCCAAAACACAACAACTGTTAACTCCAGATTGAGAGGATAAAACACTTTCTATCTCTCCCAATTCTATACGATGCCCTCGAATCTTTACCTGATCATCCTTACGACCCAAAAACTCTAAACTACCATCTGACAACCAACGACCTAAATCTCCTGTCTTATACAATCGTGAAGAAGAATTCGTAAATGGATTGTCCCTAAAAACCTTAGCTGTCTTTGCTGAATCATTCAAATATCCTCGACCTACTCCTATTCCTGAAACCCATAACTCCCCCATAACTCCTACCGGACATAAATTATCCTTATCATCAACTACATAAATTTGCATATTAGCTACGGGCTTACCTATAGAAACATTCTGACCCGATGGAGCTTCATTCATAAAATGTAAACTTACATCATCTCCTGCCTCTGTAGGACCATAAGCATTAACTACTG
>NZ_AUML01000075.1 GCF_000430665.1 Aquimarina muelleri DSM 19832
TCCGGCAATACCCAAATCAGTACGGCCTTCCTTTAAATCCTGACAAGCAAGATGTATTGCCGTTAAAGAAGAAGAACACATCGTATCTAATGTCATACTAGGACCATGCAAATTTAAAAAGTAAGATACACGATTCGCTATGCTGGCAAGGCTGCCAGATAGATTATATTCACCATACATCACCCCCGCATATACACCTACTTGACCAGCCATATCCCCATGTGGTATTTGAAGACTTGCTCGGGTATATCCCGCATCTTCTACTGCCATCCAACTATGCTGCAAAAACAAACGCTCCTGGGGATCTATCGATTTTGCTTCCCTTGGAGAAATATTAAAAAACCTTGGATCAAACTCATCTACACCTTCTATAAAACCACCCCATTTACTGTAATGATGACCGCTCTTAGTACGATCCTCACTATAGTATTCTCGCCAATCCCAACGTTCTTTGGGTACTTCGATAATACAATCTTTACCTGCACGAAGGTTATCCCAGTAGGCTTCGATATTAACAGACTCTGGGTAACGACCACTTAAGCCTACTATAGCAATGGGGTCTGTATTAGGTGATGGTTTAGAATTGGTTAAATCAGTAAAAGGGCGAGAATTAATAAAACGCTTACCTGAGATCATTTCCTGCCATGTTTGATCGTTAATCTGAGGCTGGATATCTTTATCTTTTGACTTTTTATTATTTGTATTATCTAGTTTTGTATTGAAAAGGGCAGCTAATTGAGCTGGATGAGAAGTTACAAAGTACTCTGTGAGTTCTCTGATATTCTGATACTCAAAAAACAAGGTTTTAGATAAAGATCCAAAGGTTTTCTCTAACTGGCTCGTAAACTTCATCGCTAATATAGAATCAATTCCATATTTCTCTAATGACTCTTGAGGATCTATCTTTCGGGAAGTCAACTTTAATAATGAAGAGAATTCTTTACATAAGTAATCCTCTGTTTTTTTGAAAAGATCTATATTATCTGAAATCATTTGAGAATCTATAGCTACATCATTAGACAAAGGTTCTTTTTTTACCTCATAATCTATATTTTTAGTATTGCCCAAGTCCGATAAATCATTCCCTTTCATCACCAAAACCTGATTATGAGGGAACTCCAGACTACGATAAAATGAATACATCCCTAGGATTGTTTCCATTGGTTGCACATCCATCGTTTGTTTGAGTATTTCTTGATTTTTTTGATCTATTTGCATACCTCCTTCTTGCCATAATGGCCAGTTGATAGATACGGTATGCCCCTGTCGATCGCCCGACAAAACCAATCCATTGCGATATACAGAAAACCAATCCATAAATCCATTGGCTACAGCATAATCTGCCTGACCTATATTACCCAATAGCGAAGCAACGGAAGAAAATAATACTATAAAATCTAAATCCAGATCCTTACTCGCTAAATCCAGATTAAATGTCCCTGAAACTTTTGGAGTTAGAACTTTATCAAATTCATCACTAGTCTTTTTAATAATAAAATTATCCGAGGTCATCCCTGCACAATGAAGGATACCATTAATTTGCTTACCTCCATCGGCTATAGAAGAAATCAAAGTACTTACCTGATCCAGACTGTTTACATCCAGTGGATGATATTCCACACTACTATTTCGTACTGGCAATGCATCCAGAACTGCTTTCTTTTCAGGAGTTAATATAGAACGACCTGTTAAAATAATCCGAGAATGCGTTGTTTGTTTAAGGATCTCTTTTGCGAATAAAAGTCCTAAACCTCCCATACCTCCTGTGATAAGGTATACTCCTTGATCTTTGAATGCAATCTTTGGATCGCTATGAGTTGCTGGTATCTCTTTATTTCTTAAAACATACCGAATATCCTGCTCATATTTGATAACAGAATCCAAAAACATGGTTTGGCTTTCTTCTAATTGTAAGAAAAGTGTATTTGCTTCTACCTCTGGATGGGTAATAATAACCTGACCTACTAGCTTTGGATTCTCCAATCCAGCTGTTTTTAATAAGCCTGAAAGACCTGTAAAAACAGCCTGTTCTGTATTGTTGCCTGTTACTATTTGTACTAGAATTTTACCCTGAACCTTATTGGTAAGCAGAGTACGCAGGTAATCGAAACAAATAAGAGCATAATTGCTGTATCTATTTGCGATATTTTGTTGCGGATCTGCTTGTAAAACTAAAACCTCGCTATCGGGAAAAGATGCCTTTACTTCTTCTTCTTTAATTTGAGGCATTTCACACAGAATAATATGTTGTTGAACATACTCTGGCGTATTCTCAGAGGCTACCGCTAAGGAAGTAGCTTCCCATACTTGATTAGAAAGCAATGCCATTGTAGTCTTACCTTCTTCCTGTTGTTTGATAACCTTAATCTTTTCCAGAGCTTCTTTTTGTGTGAGCTTGCCGCTGGAAACATCTTGAAATATTTTTTTTAGGTTTTCCTTCATCTTTTCTTTTAAATTTTTCTCAAGAATTCAGTTTTTAAACTAATTCCACAGCTTCTTCATCAGAAAGCTCTTTGTTTAATACACTTTGAATAAGTTTCTGATAATAGGTCTCATTAAAAGTTGATGTCCCGTTCGTATTTATAGGACTGTTATTGTTTTCCATAACACGAAAAGCAATTCCCTTAATTTGTACGCATATATGTCCTTCCTGATCACAAAGATCTATATCCAGTTTCGTGACTCTGCTATCAGGGTTACTTTCTGGTGAGTAACGAATCCATGCCACCATATTTTTTGTACAAGCAGAAATAATACGTACAGATTCTAAAGCAAAAGGAAGTAATGGTTGTGGTGAGATTTGATTCAAATCCTGAAATAAACCGATAGATGCTTGCAGAGCACTATCCATTAAACTTGGATGTAACAAATAACTTCTTTCCTCCGTTTCAACTATAGTTGGTAAAATTAAATCTGCCAATACTTGTTGCTCCCCTTTATAAATTGCTACTACACCTTGATGTGCAGGCCCATAATAAAGTTTCATTTGATTAAAAACTGTATAAATATCATTCTTCTCTAACTTACCTCTTATCATCTGGTCTCTAAGTCCTAGTATATCTAGTTTTTCTGGAACTTGTTGGCTACCAAACATTGCTTGACCCTGGAAATGAATAATTTCTTTCTCTTCATTATAACTGGACACCTTATAATGTATTTGTTTGTCTGCTGTAAGGTCTGAATCGTCTAAGAGTAAAGTTGTATTTATTTGTTTTTTGTGATCTACAACAAAAGGCTGAATCCAAGCAGTATTATTCAGCTCCAGAATAGCCTGTTCTACAGGAGCAGGCATTGCTTTTTTAATAGCTACTTGAACCATTTCTAAATATGCTACTCCAGGAAGAATTTTTTTATTAAAAACCTGGTGATCTTTTAAGAAAAATTCTTCTCCGTTGAATGTACTACTATAACTTTGTTTACTAAAATCTGAAGTATTCACATGTAATAAGGGATGTAAAATAGACGCTGTCTGTTCTATCTCTTTATCCTGCTTATTCGGAGTCGCTTCAATCCAATATCGTTCTTTAGCAAATGGATACAGAGGCAGGCTTATACGTTTAGGTTTTTGGTTTCCATAGAATTTGTTCCAATCCAACTCCAGGCCTTTTACCCATAAATCCAGTAATTTTGATAATTTCTTTTGAGATATCCAATTTTGGATGATAACTTCTCTCATTTCATTATCATTACTAATGATCCGCAAACCTTCTTTATTGCGTTTCACATGCCCTTGATAGATCCCATTAATAGTATTCTCTTGCTTGATATACATCTTAAGTTTTTCTGCTAATTGAAAAACACTACTCACCATAAATCCAAGTCGTTCTTCCATAGCTTCCCTACCTACTTGTAACGTATACGCTATTTCTACCAGATCAAGACTATCGCCTTCTTTTTCAATGAATCTCAGCAAATCTGAAGCTTTTACTCTTAGTTGTTCCTCCGATTTTGCCGATAATGGAATCATTAGCTCTGAGTTTTGGGTAATCCCCTGAACAGGGGTTTTTATGGTTCTCTGAGCAGTATATTCTCCCAAAACCAAGTGTGCATTAGTGCCACTAAAACCAAAAGAACTTATAGCGGCTTGACGGGATTGATTTTCATCTACCTCCCAATCTTTTAATTCTGTATTCACATAAAACGGACTCCCCTCTAATCCTATATGTTCGTTCAATTTTTCAAAGTTAATTGTTGGAGGCAGCTGTTGGTGTTTTATAGCCTGAAGTACTTTAATAAATCCTGCAACACCCGCAGCCGTTAAACAATGTCCGATATTACTCTTTACCGATCCTAAAGCGCAATATGCTTTTTCTTCGGTATATTTTTTAAAAGATTTTCGCAATCCTTCTACCTCAATAGGATCTCCCAGTTTAGTACCAGTACCATGCGTTTCTATTAACTGAATATTATTAGGATCTATATCGAATTGATCATATACCTGTTGTTCTAAAAGTGTTTGGGATTCTGTGTTTGGTGCGGTAATTCCGTTTGTTTTACCATCCTGATTCACACCCCAACCTTGAATAACTCCAAGGATAGTATCCTGATCCTTTTCTGCATCTTCGAGTCTTTTTAGCATAACTACCCCAACGCCTTCGCCTGGCACAAAACCATTGGCTCGTTGATCGAAGGTATAACATCTACCATCCGCAGAGAGCATACCTGACTGTGCCGTTTTTATATGCATATCCGGACCTGACATTACATATACTCCTCCTGCTAAAGCCGAATCAATACTACCAGATACCAAGCTATCGCAAGCATTGGCAATAGCCACCAATGAGGAAGAACAAGCCGTATCAATAGAAATACAAGGGCCCTGTAAATTTAAAAAATAAGAAATTCGTGCCGCTAATATTGAAGTAGAGCTACCAGTAAACCCTTGTGCGCTTAGTTGCTGCTCTCTCGATAACATTTGATAGTCTCCATAAGCACATCCCACATATACCCCACATTTACTACCCGATAATGCACTCGAGCTATATCCTGCATTCTCTATAGTATGCCAACAGCTTTGTAAAAACAAACGTTGTTGTGGATCCATACTTTCTGCTTCCACCGGAGAGATCGTAAAGAACATTGGATCAAAAAGATCATATTCTTCCAAGGCTCCCATCCATTTACTATAAGTTTTTCCAGAGACTACTTCTCCTTCGCTATAATATGCATCTATATCCCAACGCTCTTTACTAACTTCTCTGATACAGTTTTTACCTCCTGCTATATTTTGCCAAAACTCCTCTACATCCTTTGCCTCAGGAAACTGTCCCGCCATACCTATTACCGCAATAGCTTGCGATGAGGTACCCCTCTTACTTTTAGATGCTGTTCTTACCAATTTTGAACCATCCCGCCAAGAAATAAGTTTCTTTTTCTTTTCTATTTCCTTTCTGGAAA
>NZ_AUML01000076.1 GCF_000430665.1 Aquimarina muelleri DSM 19832
TTTAAATATTTGAATGTTAGATACTTAAATATAATGTTTTTCTGCTTTTTCTACAAGTAAAAACCCTTTTTTCTTACGTCGAACTCAGGTTTTTAAGATTACAAGACAATAATCCCCCTTTTAGAGTTTAAATCAAATCTTATCCACTATAAAACAAAAAAAAGCCTGCAAATAAAAATATATACAGGCTTATTAAGTTGTTACTATTTATTTTATTTAAGATCTCTACGATGTCTTTCTCTTGCTAATAATGTATTTTTAAGCAACATTGCAATAGTCATTGGCCCCACCCCACCAGGCACAGGAGTAATAAAAGAAGCTTTTTTACTTACATTTTCAAAATCTACGTCCCCAACAATCTTATATCCTTTTGGATTAGAATCGTCTGTAACCCTAGTTATACCCACATCAATCACTACAGCATCATCTTTTACCATTTCTGCTTTTAAGAAATCAGGAACTCCTAATGCAGAAATTACTATATCTGCCTGAGAAATAATTTGGGTTATATTCTTAGTATGACTATGCGTTAAAGTAACCGTAGAATTACCTGGCCAACCTTTTCTTCCCATTAAAATACTCATTGGTCTACCAACAATATGACTTCTACCAATAACAACAGTATGTTTTCCTTTGGTATCTACATTATAACGCTCTAACAACTCTAAAATCCCAAAAGGAGTTGCTGGGATAAAAGTGGACATATCTAATGCCATTTTACCAAAATTCATAGGATGAAAACCATCCACATCTTTATCTGGATCTACAGCTAATAATACTTTTTGCGTATCGATTTGAGGAGGCAAAGGCAATTGCACTATAAAACCATCAATATCCTCATTTTGATTTAACTCTTTTATCTTAGTTAACAGTTCAATTTCACTAGTAGTACTAGGCATTTTAACCAAAGTAGATTCAAATCCTATTCGTTCACAAGCTCTAACTTTACTACCTACATAAGTTAAACTAGCTCCGTCATTACCTACCAAAACAGCCGCAAGATGCGGCACTTTTTCGCCACGCTCCTTCATTTTAAGAACTTCCGAAGCTATTTCATCTTTGATATCGTTACTAACTTTTTTACCGTCTAATATTTCCATTCCCTTTGAGACCTTGATTGATTATTAGTTTATAATAAAAATTTTTGATTATTTCATTTTTCCCATCATCTGCATCATCCGTTTTCCACCACCACCTTGCATCATTTTCATCATCTTACTCATCTGGTCAAACTGCTTCAATAATTGATTTACCTGCTGAACTGAAGTTCCTGAACCTGCTCCAATACGTTTTTTTCTACTAGAGTTTATAATTTGTGGTTTAGTTCTTTCTTCGAGAGTCATAGAATGTATGATTGCTTCAATATGCTTAAAAGCATCATCATCTATATCCATATTCTTCATCATTTTTCCTGCTCCAGGAATCATTCCGATAAGATCTTTCATATTTCCCATTTTCTTGATCTGCTGAATTTGCTTTAAGAAATCATCAAACCCAAACTGATTTTTAGCAATTTTCTTCTGTAGTTTTCTTGCCTCTTCTTCATCAAACTGCTCTTGCGCTCTTTCTACAAGAGACACGACATCTCCCATCCCCAAAATACGATCTGCCATACGAGAAGGATAGAAAACATCAATAGCTTCCATTTTTTCTCCAGTACCTATAAATTTAATAGGCTTATTAACTACCGATTTTATTGATATCGCTGCCCCCCCTCTGGTATCTCCATCTAATTTAGTAAGAATTACTCCATCAAAATTCAACACATCATTAAAAGCTTTTGCCGTATTAACTGCATCTTGCCCAGTCATAGAATCTACTACAAATAAAGTTTCGTTTGGAGTAATAGCCTCATGAATATTTGCTATCTCTGTCATCATCACTTCATCTACAGCCAAACGTCCTGCTGTATCTATAATAACCACATTATGTCCGTTTGCTTTTGCATGTGCTATACCTGCTGTTGCTATCGCAACAGGATCATTATTGCCTTTATCACTAAAAACTTCTACATTAATCTGGTCTCCAACTACATGCAATTGATCAATTGCAGCAGGTCGATATACATCACAAGCAACAAGAAGTGGTTTCTTTGTTTTTTTTGTTTTAAGAAAATTAGCAAGCTTTCCTGAAAAAGTTGTTTTACCAGAACCTTGTAATCCAGACATTAAAATAACCGATGGCTTACCAGATAAATCTACTTCAGCAACTTCGCCTCCCATTAACTCTGTTAACTCATCTTTGACAAGTTTCACCATTAATTGCCCAGGCTTTAAGCTTTTTAAAACATTCTGTCCTAATGCTTTTTCCTTTACTGTAGCAGTAAATTCTTTTGCTATTTTATAATTTACATCGGCATCTACTAACGCTCTACGAACCTCCTTAAGTGTCTCAGCAACATTTACTTCGGTTATCTGTCCATGTCCTTTTAGGATATGTAAGGCTTTATCTAACTTATCACTTAAATTATCAAACATATATTTTCTGGTATTTTCAAAACACTATCTTTATCGATAGATCGGTTGCAAATTTAAGAATTTGAAGCGTATAAATAAAGTATACAATTACAGAATTACAGAATCCTGATTAAACATTAAAAGTTGTAAGTAAAAAGCGATCAGATAGTTCTCAAAAAACAACACATCTTTAATAATAAGACTATACTTTTTTATGTTAAAGTAATAAGAACAAACTTATTAAACAATATAAGATCAGAACCTCAAATTACAAAAAATAGATAACTCTACTTTAAAAAAAATATTATGGCGCAGGTATAAGTACTTTTCCTATTGCATGAATCACTCCATTACTTGCTTGTATATCTACCATTAAAATTTCAATATCAGCATTACCCGAACCATCAGTAAGGTTAGCAACAGCACTATTAGTTCCTGGCATAACAACCGTTAACGTTCCTCCTTCAAGAGTAGCTGGAGTTACCAAACCGTTAGAAAAGTCACTGGATCTTACATTATTTTCGGCAATAACATGGTGTTGCAATATAGGAATCAATTCATTCTCTGCTGGAACTGTAATCACATCAAAAACTGAATTTAAAGGAGCAAAAACAGTAAAAGGCGCAGGATTTGTTCCTAATGAAGTATTTAGGGTAGCTACAAAATCAGTAGAAGGAGTTAATGTTGTTAATGCAGATACTAAAGTCGAAAAATCAGGATTCGCTGTAACTAAAGTTACTACCGTTGGCAATGCAACTACATTATCTACAATATGAATAACACCATTACTGGCAATTATATCTGCAATACTTACTTTTGAAATACCATTAAAAGACACCCCATCCTCTGTATTGATATAAATACTTAAATTATTATCTGAAGAGTCATAGGTTGCAAGAGTATTATTATAGCCTGTTGACAAGTCTGTAGATTGTAGTTTACCACTAATAGTATGATTCAACAAAATCTGCTCTAATTCAATCGAAGATAACCCCGAAATATCTCCCAAAGCTGTAAAAGCTGCATTAGTTGGCGCTAAAAGGGTTAAATTACTATCTTCAACACCCAAGGCTGTTATTACTGTTGTACTATTAGCTGTTGCTATAGAAGAAAAAGAAGATAAGTTAGAATCTTTCGTAACAAAGTCTAACATTGTCGGAATATTGATTACCTTATCTACTGGATAGATTACCCCATTAGATCGATCAATATCTGCTGTAGTTACTATTGCTTCTCCATTAACCTTTATACTACTATCCGATTTTTCAATATAAGTACTAAGGTTAGCTTCATTAAGAATATAACCTGTGGTAATTTGATCTGAAATAACTATAACATTTAAAACGTGATTTAGTAATATTTTTCTTAAGTCTTCTACAGGCACATCTTCCAATGTTTTTCCTTCTAAAAAAATATCAAAAGCTGCATTATTTGGTGCAAATACTGTAAAATTTCCTGTTCCGGATAAAGTCGTAACTAAATCTGCTCTTTTCAAAGCTGTTAAAAGAGAACTATAATCTGGATTTTCTGTTATAAAATCTGCAATTGTTGTCGACTCTGAAGGAAAGATTGAATCATCATCATCACTACAGGAAAACACAATTGTAACAAAAAGAGCAATAAAAACTGTTTTAATAAAGTTTTTGAATTTCATGATTTTTTAAGATTTATTGTTTAGTGATTAAACAACTAACAAAATAAAACTCTAACCCAATTTATCGGTTTTAGTGTTATTTTAACTTTTTGTTTATTCTATACTATGACTTTTTACTCAAAAAAGGTTTCCGGTAAAAGAAATTCTTTTTATTACTAACTATAAAAAACATCTAATATTATTCTCCTAGTAATCTATCACTACATATATAATTGAAGCCAATAAATCGTCATATACTATACTGTCTTTTTCACCATTACAGTATACTACTTTTGTATTGAGCAATTTAAACTTACAGAAGTGCCTTAAATTAAGCCAGATATAAATTTGAATAATATTACATCATATTCTATATTTATAATTCTAAATTGATTCATATCATCAAACAAAAAATTGTATTAGACAAATAAAACCGACATATTCTATATTATCATCTACCTAGCTATCCCAAATTAATTATGAAATGTCGTATAAAAAGTGAAATTGCTTTTTTGTTTTATAACGCTGTGATTGATTTGCATAGCAGTAGCTATTCAAATTACGAACACAAAAACAAAACAGCTTAGACGCAACACTTTATAGTTAAATTGGTATTACAGATTTTTGTAAAAATATCTAATAACCTGAGTTCGACGTAAGAAAAAAGGGTTTTTACTTGTAGAAAAAGCAGAAAAACATTATATTTAAGTATCTAACATTCAAATATTTAAATGAATTTCTGCTTATGATTTCTAAAGATAAAATTACTGAAATTTTCTTTTCTATTGATGAATTTTGCAAGGTTTTTAACCCTGCTTTAAAGAAAAGACAGCTTACTACAGGAAAAAAGACAAGAAATAGGAAGTTTACCATGTCTGCTAGTGAAATTATAACCATTACTGTTCTATTCCATTGTAGTGGCTATAGAACCTTCAAACACTTTTATATTTTTTACGTAAAAGAGCATT
>NZ_AUML01000077.1 GCF_000430665.1 Aquimarina muelleri DSM 19832
GCTCTTGGAAAAGATGCTTACTGCCTTTTTTAAGATATCACGTTCCATTTTTACATCTCGTAATTCTTTTTCTAATTCCTTTACTCGTAATTGTTCTGTACTCAATTCCTGTTTTACAGTGAATTTACCAGAGGTAGATTCATAGGATTTACGCCATTTACGGATCATACTTCCATCTAAATCATATTCTGAACTCACTTGCTGTACGCTTTGACCTGATTGTAATAACTCTACAATCATAAGTTTAAAATCGTTACTATGTTTTCGCTTTACCATAATTCAAATATATTTAACATTATGGGCTATTTAAAATCGTCCTAACAAAACTAGATATTCCATACTGATAACACAGCAACTCATAAAAGTAGCAAAAGGTAAAAATAGCCAGTATAGGGTTATCCCAATCCCAACCACCATACTAAAGGATATTACCACCTATGTAAAGCATAGGAACAAACAAAGCACAACTACCAAAGCTTTACTGTTAAACCAAAAAGGAGAGCGGTTAAAAGCCTATACGGCAAGAAACATTTTACAAGGATTATTAGAACAAACCCCAATCACGAAAACCATCACCCTACATAGTTTGCGTCATAGTATTGCTACCCATTTATTACAAAACGGTATAAAGGTAGAATATGTACAAGAGTTTTTAGGACATAAACAATTAGAAACTACAGAGGTATATACAAGAATAACAAAGGAACAACTAAAGAATTTACAATGAATTTAAAAGGGTATGTATCCGAAAAATACAGTTCAAAAAGTGTGGCATCGTATTTACATCGTATAAAAAGCTATCAAAATTATAATCAAAACCATAGCAAGGGAACATTACAAAATGTATTGAGCTACTTGCAAATATTACGTCATCAAGGCAAGCACCCTAAAACCTTAAAGAACTATTTGCACAGTATAAAAATATATTACGATTACCTGCAATATACAGGCAAACGAAAAGACCATCCTTGTAAAAAACTTCAGTTAAAAGATAAGCTGGATAAACGTATAAAAGTAATCGAACTGTATAGTAAAGAAGATCTGGAAAGTTATTTAGAACAGACAGTAAAACATAAGAAATTGATGGTTAGTTTTTTAGTGTATCAAGGAATTACAGCCAGTGAACTGGTGTTTTTAAAAGTGCGCCAAATAGATATAGAAAAAGCAGAACTGGTATTAGCAAACAGAACCTTGCCTTTACAAGCTACACAAATGCCCTTATTGCTAGGGTATTTACAAGATAAGCAGCAAAATGAATATGTATTTACCACAAGAAACAATAAGCGATATCCAATATCAGAAATCAACGATTACATCAATAAATCAAGACCCAAAGAAGGTAAAATAACCCCTTTAAAAATAAGGCAAAGTGTGATTAAGAATTTACTAAAAACCAATGATATTAGAATAGTTCAAGTATTTGCAGGACATAAAATAAGTGCTACTACTGCACAATACAGGACTACCAATTTAGAAGCTTTAAAACAGCAGATAAATAGAAAACACCCCCTGTTGTAAATACCCCAAGTGTCTCCCTACGGTCGCATTTACTATTATCACATCAGCCCAAAAAGGGCTTTTGTAATAAGCTGTCTATAAGGTCTCGGTGCTGCCCTTTCTATGGCAAAAATTTTTAAGTTGCAGAAAAAGCAACATAAAAAATCTTTAGCCCCAGCCGCCTTGCATCCCCTCGTCGTGTTCCCAGTCTTTTTTTAGTCACAGTTTTACCAAAAAAACATGTGCCAAAAAAAATCCTTACACACTTCATTGGCTACGCCGCTAGTCGCAGCCTACTGCGCTGTTTTTTTTGAAGTTGTTATTTTCTTTTCAATTGAAAAAAAACAGCTTGTGGCGCATCCCTTCGTTATCACTCTCGGTCTGCGTCGGCTGCTCCCTTCGCTTCGGCTACGCCTTTGTTTTGCGTGCAACGCAGCTTATCTTCAGTCGCCAGATGGCTAGGGTTTATAATAAAGCGGAAGCCTACGGCTACAGCCTTTGCGCACTTCCCCTTTATTATAAACCGTTCTCACGGTTGGGGAGAAAACACTTCAAAAGTGGAAGATTGAAAGGATGATGCGGTTGTAATCTTCCGCTTTTGTAGTGTTAGCCCTTGTGGCGATTGAACAAATGCATTAATAATCGTAGTGCGTTGGCAGTAGCGGGCTGTTTTACATAAATACTGTTATAGCCCCTGACAAAGGAAGTGCGGGTATAATAATAGTTATGTAACACAGCTTTGGGAAAATACGTACAACTTTTTATTTTTCAATTGAAAGGATAAAGCTTACTTTTGAGAGAGGAGATAGAGGACGTTCTTTGTATCTTATTGTCATGTGGGTATTTAGGTTAAGCTCTCGCAAGCTAAAAAATTGCACAGAGTTATATCTCCAAAGACCCCATAGGGTTACTTTCGGGAGAGTTTAATTTATATTCCTATGTAAATAACAGTAATCTTTTTATTGATCCATATGGATTAGAATGTAAAAGATTAAATGTAGGAGATGCAGGGCATCACGTTCCTGCTGTTAGAAAAGCCAAAGGCAGGCCTTTCTCAATTAAACGGAGTGATAAAACAAGACCTACATTTCATTTTAAAGGAAAAGATCCAGGACATGATCATTGGAGATTACATAATGCAGAACGTGGTTCTGTAGGTCCGAGGCAAGGTGGATTTGACGGTACTGACGATGAATTATTTGACGCTTATAGAAAAGCATATGATGGATTAGATGATATAAAGGTTGATGTTAAGTCACCTAATGGAACTCATAATTTAGGTTCAGACGTTACTCCAAAAGAGGGAGTTGATTTAGTTGAGAATTGGTTAAAAGAGCAAGGTTCATGGGGGACATAATAAATAAAATTTATGAATAATAAAGAGAAAATTTTAAATGATTTTATCGACAGTAAATTAAGATCAATATTAGACTCTTATTCTGAAGATAGTTTTGATGATATTTTAGATGAAAGAGATGAAGAATATTTTTCAGATGTTTGGATGAGTATTTATACTGAAGTTGAAGCCCTAACAAAAGAAAAAGGAGTAAATCCATTTTCAGAATCGATAAGGGAAAAGGCATTTAAGCTTATAATAAACGAAACCGATAATTCAGATTTAGCAGCCTATATTTCAGACGATTTAGGCTTGTTGTCTGATGCAGTTGATGTTGGTTATAATAATGGGTGGTTAATTTCATTATGGAATGAATATCAAAAAAATAAAATTCCAAGTGGGAAATTAAAAATTCATGAGGGGTATTTATCGGATTTATTTAAATAGCCTTGCTAACTCCCCGCTGGGTTATAGTATGTGCTAGTGCTAGTTTGTAACTAGTACCGATTATGAGTGAGTAAGCATAGCAATAAAAAATAAAGTAACTTAAAACCAAAGATATGCCAATCAAAGACAGAGATTACAACAAAGCCAAGGCGCTGTTAGAAGCAGCAGGTAGTAAAAGTGCCGAGAAATCACATCCTAAACACACGGGTAGTAAAGGCTCTCCAGATAGTCACGGCAGGAGTTTATATAACGAGGCACAACAAGATTTTGGCGGGCAACCTACCGCAGCACAATTAGAAGCTTTACGTAAAGCTTCTAGGTTTCTGGGGGTATAGATATACTAAATAACCATAAAAAAACCACAACAGCGATGTTGTGGTTTTTTTGTTACATAATACTTTGCAGCTTCACTTGTTTTAAAAAAGCGTCAAGCAATGCAAAAACATGATCCTTATTCTCAGGGGTCAATTGCTGTATATCTTGTAGTCGTTTTAAAGTCTCCTTATCAATCTGCTCATACTCCCCATCTTTTACCAGATAATCAAGGGTAACGCCTAGTGCATCAGCTATTTTAGTAGCCACATCAATAGACGGTGTATTTTCTCCACGCTCATACTTGCCAATAATATCACCAGATGTACCAACCATCTTTCCTAAGTCAGACTGTTTGATCTTTTTTTGTTTTCTAGCGAATGCTAATCTATCCGAAAAAGCCATAAATACCTCGTTTTTATTACCTATTTACTAGGTTATAGCAAATATAAACGACTTATAGGTTAAAAACAATTAGGATAGCTCTTGTTTAAAAACGTTAAATGAGTTAGATTTGTGAGGTATTTATCAGATTACACTTTTTTCAACAATTTTTAATACACATAAAACTTCATGAGACACAGAAAACTTACGCTACAATCCGATCACAGAAAATGTGCTGATAAAAAGTATAAAGCTTATCCTAGTTTAAAACTATGTGGTAAGTGGTTACAAGATTGCGGATTTAGTCCACAAGATAAAGTACGTATCACGGTAGACAGGGAGGTTTTGATCATAGAACTCGTGAAAGATTAACCTTATGGAAATATCAGAGATCAAAGACCAGTTATCGATTACCGATGTGCTACAATACTACGGGGTAGAGCTTATAAAAAACAAGCAATGCTTGTGTCCTTTTCATGACGATAAAACCCCAAGCATGCAGGT
>NZ_AUML01000078.1 GCF_000430665.1 Aquimarina muelleri DSM 19832
GTACTAAAATTATCAAAAGTTTTCTTTAAAGACTTCCAGTTATAGGTAAACCCTTCTTCCATACTGGTAAACTTACTTTCTGCAGCTAATTGTGCTAAAAAATGTGCTTTACGCATACAGGTGGTTAGTCTAAAATAAAAGCGGAAGATTTTTTAAGATACTTCCGCTTTTCATATTCAAAATTATTACTATTCTTAACTTTTTTAATTATTTAATTTCACTCTACTTTTATGAATCCAACCTTTTTGTCCTTTAAAAGATACATACCACCATCCTTCTTTATAAAACTCTCCTATGATTTCTTTTTTAGATTTAGACACCATAAATTCTTCCCCATCTTGTATCTTAAATATAATTTCTCCTGATTTATCCCGTACATTGGTATACCCATCGGGATCATTGATTACTGCCATTTCATAAACAGGTTTTGGGTTTTCTTCATCATACGGGGTTTGACCATACGCCTTAAGACTATACTCTTTTAAGCCTTTATAACCATAAAAATCATTCTTTTTAAGAAGCCCTAACACCATAGGGTTTTCATTATATAATTCATCAAGGATACCCACCATGCCTTGATCTACAAGTACATTCATTAAATAGGAAAAATCTTCTAACTTCTGCTCTTCGGTTTCATAGGTGCAAAAAAGAAATTTTCGATTCTCTGGAGTTTTAACCGCATATTCTGAATAATCACTTACAATCATCCCGATATTAAAAACAAGATCGGGTTGTAGTTCAACTATTTTTTCTACTACATTTTTGCGTACTGCATAGTATTTTTTTCCTGTTACCCAACCTATTACCATCTCATTGATGTCTTCTTGAGCTTCTCGTTCCTCTCCAAGATTTTCTAGAATAAAACTAGTATACTCATCATCACCTGTATAATCATATTCATGAATCAGATGCATGAATGTCCAAGGTTTTTTTACTTTTAAAAATGTAAATGAAGCTTTGTTTTCATAAAATATCCAATTATTAAAATGATATAAAATTTCTTTTCTTTCTCTAGGGAAATCTTTAAATGGGGTGCGATCGCTAAAATAATCTTCTATAAAGTCATCTACTACTGGAACCATAAACCTATTCTCTCTAAAAGCAATAGGAAAAGAATATGCTAATTTTTCATATAAAGGAAACACTAAACTTGTATCCTCATATAAAATATCATCTTTCTTATTGTTATCAAGAGTATCAATATTAATTTTAAATTTTTCTAATATTTTATTTCTGAAAACATTTGATTCAGGGCGGCTATAGGATTTTGTTTTAAAAAACTTTAAAACTTCTTTAGCATCTGCCTCTGTACAGCTTGC
Source organism: Aquimarina muelleri DSM 19832 (assembly GCF_000430665.1). Taxonomy (GTDB): domain Bacteria; phylum Bacteroidota; class Bacteroidia; order Flavobacteriales; family Flavobacteriaceae; genus Aquimarina; species Aquimarina muelleri. The sequence continues at coordinate 1,320 of NZ_AUML01000078.1, forward strand.
TAAAGGATATCTATTAGAAAAATCTACCATAATTGTATTTTCTGTTTCTGTTTCTGTTTTTTGTTGGGTATTGTTTTGCCCATTAGTTGTGCTATTCTTACAAGAAAGGACTAATATCCCTATAATACTTGCATAAAGTATTGATTTCATGTTTATAGTATTAATTATTATTTTCTATTATTATACCTTCATATTTTGTTGTACCAGAACCCCAGTTGCCAATTTCTTTTACTTCACGAGGTTCTATAATGATTCTAACATCTCTATTTTTTTCTCCTTTTAGATCATCGATATCGGGTACATTGGCATAAAACTCGTCGACTAGGGCATTGGGTTTACTTTTACCTTGATGTATAGTTAAGCACCCTTGTGAACCAGAAGGATATCCTCCATGTATGGCAATCCCTTTTCTGTCATCACCACTCTCTATATCTATAATAGAGGGAGATTTTTCTATATCACCAATATGCCATTGGTACCTTTGCTTATCAGATTGTCTTTTAAACAAATAATACTCCCCAGGTGGGGTTTCATTATTTTTGCCATAACGATATGATGATTTATTTCTGGATGGTATTTCCGAATTCTCCTTAAAATGTGCATCTCTAGTTAGGTAAGTTATATAATCAGGTTCAGGAAGTTTATCTTTTTCTTTTAGTTCTTTATATTTTTCTAAACTCATACGTTGATAAACTACAGTTTTGTAAACAGGCCATTTTCCTCCATTGTCATTCGGCTCACCGTATTTATAGGATTTTCCTGCTACGACAATCACAGTTCCTAATTCTTGTTCTTGCCATTTTTTGCCTTTATATAACGGGCATTCTTCTATTTTTAACTGCTCTTCGGCTCTTAAAAAATATCGTTTTCTTTCGTCTAATCCTTTTAATGCTCCATTAATTCTATAGGTTACAGATTTTACAGCATATTCATCTGCATAACTAGCCCTTGGGTTGATCATCTTCCATCCCCAGTATGCTAAAGCACTTGTCATAGCGTCTTTAGCATTGTTTTTTAATTTATAAGGAGTCATCATCAGCCCATTATCATCTGTTCGCTCGCGTATCGGGAATGATTTAAAAAACATAAAAAAAGAGCAGTTTATATTAAAATGAACCACTCTCTTTTTTAATGATAAAGTTTTACTTACTCCTTGATTATAGTAATCCTGCTGCTATGTATACGTCCTCTGGTACCATCTTCTGTAACCACTATCCACCACTCTCCTGTATTGGTTTCGATACCAAATTTTTCTCCTTCCTTTATCTTTTTGATCACTTTGGCAGAAGTACCTTTACCATCCCGTAAATTGGTATACCCATCAGGATCATTAATAACACCATAAGCTATATAAGGATCGGGACCTAAAGAGCTAAGACCAAACCTTTTGTTTTGTGGGATATAAAAATTATCTGTAAAATCCTCCAGATCTTCGATACCATAAAAATCTTTTTTCCTAAAAACCTCGATCATTTTTGGATCGGTATCGTATAAGTATTCTATAATCCCAGATTGCCCTGCTTTATAACAATGTGCCATAAGATAGGCATATAACTCCTCTGTATCCTCTTCATACATCTGTGGCTTACCATTAGATACCATATTGGCTACCGTAGACAATTGTGATAATTCTGCCCTGTATTCGATCATTTTATCCAGCATGTCTTTGCGTAACTGCCACTGTCCTTTACATTCATATCCTCCATCATTTTTAACTATGGAATCACATCTAAATCCAAACAAAAAACTTTCTAAAACCGTTGGCTCATGCAATTTTGATTTACTAAACGCAAATTGTAACCAGTCTTTGTTTTTGGTATAACCATATTCCTGTGCAAGATTAATTAGAGATAATGAATTCTTCTTTATCCAATTAGTTGCATGAATATCATTATTAAAAATCATTTTATTATAATTACATGTGTTTTTGATAATATAATCATATGCTTTTTCTATAGCTTCTTTATCCATTTTTTGCAAACTTTCTTCATCCGGAATCATAGGATGTAAGTTAAATGGAATAATAAAATTATAATTTATGAGTACTGTTTCAGGATACTTATCAGTAGAAAGCCTTATTTCTGTTTCATTTTTTGTAGAAATATCAGTATTAAAAATTTCTAATATCTTCTTTCTAAACTGCTCATTAGTCGGTTTTTTATAACAAAATGCTATTTTTTCATTCAGCATAGCGTATTTATCTTCTTTGGTATTCATTGTTTTTTCTTCTTGTCCTTTACAGCCTTGTATAAGTAAGACTATCATTATAATTTTTGCAATGTTTTTCATGGAGTTTATGGTTTCTTTAAACTTTATATTCTTCATCAATAAATCCCTCCCAATAGGGTTTATTATTATTAGTTTTTTCTATAACTTCTCGTTCTTCCAGAATTAATCGTACAGGTCTACGATCAATACTCATATCATGTACCAGCCCATTATCATCTGTTCGTTCAGCATCTTTCATAACCTCGTGCAAAAATAAATCAGGGATTTCATTGTACAATTCTTCTACAGGTATTTTTCCTAAAGTATTAGTCCCAGGTTCTCCATTTCCACTTGCTAGTGTTAAACATCCTTTTGAACCTTTTCTATCATGTTCGTGAATAGCTATTCCATCTCTAAAGCCATTTGGTCCTTGAATATCCCTATTATTATTGTTGTCTGAAATATACATTGTATATCTCCCTTTATCATCTATAGATGAGTCTTTTTTGGATACTAAATGATATTTATTTCCTTGTGGACATTCATTATTAGTACCGTACCTTTTTTCAGAACGTTCTGATGCAGATAATCCTTGATGTGCATCTCGGGTAACATAGGTAATATAATCTGCTTTGGGTAACTTATCTTCCTTTTTTAGTTCATTATACTTTTCTAATGTCATTGATCTAAATACAGATAATCTGTACATAACATTGTTTGTATGTCCATAAGTATTTATAATTTTTTCTCCTTTCCCACCAATCACTATTACAGATCCCTTTTGTCCTTTACGATATTCATAATCTGGGCAATCTTCTACCTTTAAGGTTTTTACCGCTTCTTCCAGATAGGATTCTCGATGGGCATACCCTTTAAAAGCATTGTTGATTCTATA
>NZ_AUML01000079.1 GCF_000430665.1 Aquimarina muelleri DSM 19832
GTTGGTTTGGAGAAAGTAATATCAGAGGTAACAATGTATTTGTCAGGAGATATAGAAAACCTTCCAGTTCCTGTTTTATACCGAGATTTTATTGGTCATACGTTATATTATCAATCGATTAATGATAGCGAGTCTTATTTTAGATCTTTATTAGGAGGTATCGATGAGCCTGTGTATCCTTTTGAATTATCAGATACACTTGGAGACGGTAGAGGTATTAAAGAATCAAGTCTTCTTTTATCAGGAGAGTTGAGCAGAGGCCTTCGTGAGGTTTGTACAGGGCTAGGAATAAGTCCAGCAGTTTTGTTCTATGCTGCTTATGGTTTAGTTGTGGGTAGATGTAGCAATAAGAGATATGCTATTTTTGGATCTGTATTTTCGGGACGTTTACAAGGATCCTTAGGAGCAGCAGATTCCTTAGGATTATTTATTAATACATTACCGGTTTTATTAGAACTAAAAGGTAGTGTTTCAGAATATTTGAAAGAGGTAAAGAAAAGACTAGAAGAGTTATTGCCTTATGAGCAGACACCTTTATCTCATATCCAAAATTGGAGCGGTATCTCAAATGATATAGCATTATTCAGCGCCTTATTGAATTACCGTCATTCTTCTTCATCAACAAATTCGGAGGATAAAAATACTATTGATTTAGGTATTAGTGTTATGGAAAGCCATGAGCGGACGAATTACCCATTTACCTTAAATGTGGATGATTTCGGGGTTGATTTTGGATTAACAGCACAGGTGGATAAAAGTATTGGTTCGGATCGTATCCTTGTGTATATGGAAAAAGTTTTGATTCAACTTTTGGAGGGAGTAAGGAGTAAAGAGGAAGTAAAAGTCGAAAACTTAGATATTCTAGTTAAGGAAGAAGAGATAAAGTTATTAGAAGACTTTAATGCTACAGAGGTAGATTATCCCAAGGAAAAGACAGTTGTAGATTTATTTTTAGAACAAGTAACTAAGACACCAGATGCTATCGCTGTAGTTTTTGAAGGAGAAGAATTAAGTTATAAAGAGTTAGACAATCGCTCTAATCAGTTAGGTCATTATTTACAAGATCAAGGCGTAGAGCCAGATGATTTAGTAGGAATCTGTTTGGATCGTAGTTTAGAGATGCTGATAGGTATTTTAGGTATTTTAAAGTCAGGAGGCGCTTATGTTCCTATTGATCCGGAGTATCCAAAGGATCGTATAGACTATATGCTCGATGATGCAGGTATTAGGTTGGTGTTGAGTAGCAGTGTTAACCGTGAGGTATTAAAAGGAAGAGAAGATTTATCTATTTTCATGTTAGATACGGATTGGTCTGTTATTAAGAGTTATCCTGCAAATACACCTGAAAGTATTTTATGCCCTTCTGATTTAGCCTATGTTATTTACACCTCAGGAAGTACAGGTAGACCAAAAGGAGTACTGATTACTCATGGTAATATTGTTAGTCTCTGTACAAGTTGTGATTATATTGTTTTAGATTCGAATACAATATGGTTGTCAACAGGGTCTATTTCTTTTGATGCTACAACTTTGGAATTTTGGGGTACATTATTGAATGGAGGTCAATTAGTATTAGCAGATACCCATACTTTATTGGATGTAAATAGCTTAAAAAAGCTTATTTTAAATCGTCAAGTTACTACAATGTGGATGACAGCTTCTTGGTTTCATCAACTAGTTGAAGAGGATTTATCTCTTTTTGCATCTCTTAACTATTTGTTAGTAGGTGGAGATGTAGTTCTTTTTAGTTATACAAATAAATTGAAAGAATGTTACCCAAAACTTCATTTAATTAATGGTTATGGACCTACTGAGAATACCACTTTTTCGACAACCTATTATATAGATAAAAAAACTCACAAAAACCTTCCTATAGGTAAACCGATTAAAAATAGTCAGGGATATATTTTAGATTCAGAAATGAATATAGCTCCTATAGGTGTAGTTGGAGAATTGCATCTTGGAGGATCGGGTTTAGCCAAGGGTTATTTAAATAGAGAAGACTTGACCAAGGATAAATTTATAGTAAATCCATTTAAAGAAGGAGATAGAATCTATAAGACAGGAGATTTAGCTCGTTGGACTGTAGATGGTAATCTTGAATTTATAGGTAGGAAAGATGCTCAGGTTAAGGTTAGAGGATATCGCATAGAGTTAGGAGAGATAGAAAACGCCTTGTCCTCTTTAGCATTTATTAATCAATGTTGCGTATTAGCAAAAGAAGATGTTAATGGGAACAAACGTTTGATAGGGTATGTTGTTGTAGAAGGAGATTTAGATAAGACAAAGATACAAGAAGAGTTAAAGGAAAGTTTACCAGATTATATGGTCCCTAGAATTTGGGTGGAGTTGGATGCAATGCCATTAACATCCAATGGTAAGCTGGATAGGAAGTCTTTACCAGATCCGGATACTACAGAGTTATCGAGTAAGGAGTATGTAGCAGCACGTAATGAGATAGAATTAGAGTTAGTAAAAATCTGGCAAGAATTATTAGGAGTAGATCGAGTAGGTATTTATGATAATTTCTTTGAATTGGGAGGGCATAGTTTATTGGTTGTTCAATTAATATCTCGTTTACAAAGAGCAGGTTTTTATATTGGGGTCAAGGATATTTTTGGTAGCCCTACGATTATTTCGATTAGTGATAAATTATCTTCGGTATCCTCAATTTATAGTGTTCCAGATAATGGTATTACAGTTACGAGTGATTATATCACACCATCAATGGTTCCTTTGGTTAATTTAGATCAGAGTGATTTAGATAAAATAATAGGAAGTGTTATAGGAGGTGTTTCCAATATTCAGGATATCTATCCATTATCTCCATTACAAGAAGGGATTTATTTTCATCACATGATGAGTGATAAGAACCATGGAGATCCTTATATACTTCCAAGTTTACTTTCGTTTTCAGATAAAGAGAAGCGTAATTCTTTTATTGAAGCATTACAATTTGTAGTTAATCGTCATGATGTTTTACGTACCTGTATTAAGAGTGAAGGTTTGCCTACACCAGTTCAGGTAGTACTGCGAGAAGTTACTTTATATGTAGAAGAAATATCTTTAGACGATTCTAAAGATATTTTATCTCAATTAAAATTATTGACAACATCAGGCAGTCAATGGATGGATATCTCAAGAGCTCCACTATTAGAATTAAAATCCGCTGACGATCCTAATAATAACTGTTACTATTTGATAATATACCAACATCATTTAATGGTAGATCATGTTGCAATGGAGAAGATGATAACAGAGGTGACGATGTATTTATTAGGAAAAGAGGAAAACCTTCCAGTTCCTGTTTTATATCGAGATTTTATTGGTCATACATTACATTCTCAGTCTATTAATGATAGTGAATTTTATTTTAGGTCTTTATTAGGAGGTATTGATGAGCCTGCGTATCCTTTTGGGTTATCAGATATTCAAGGAAATGGTATTGATATTGAAGAATCTAAATTAGTACTTCCTAAGGCATTAAATAACCAATTACGTAATATTTGCGGAAAGCTAGGAATAAGTCCAGCGGTTTTGTTTCATGCTGCCTATGGTTTAGTTGTAGGTAGATGTAGTAATAAGGAGCAAGTTATTTTTGGGTCATTATTTTCAGGTCGTTTACAAGGATCCTTAGGAGCAGCAGATTCCTTAGGATTATTTATTAATACATTACCGATTTTATTAGAACTAAAAGGTAGTGTTTCAGAATATTTGAAAGAGGTAAAGAAAAGATTAGAGGAGTTATTGCCTTATGAGCAGACACCTTTATCCCATATCCAAAATTGGAGTGGTACCTCAAATAATGTAGCATTATTCAGCGCCTTATTGAATTACCGTCATACATCAATTCCCCTTGATTCGGAGGATGAAAATACTATTGATTTAGGTATTAGTGTTATCGAAAGCCATGAACGGACGAATTACCCATTTACCTTAAATGTGGATGATTTAGGAGTTGATTTTGGATTAACAGCACAGGTGGATAAAAGTATTGGTTCGGATCGAGTTATTACTTATATGAAGGAGATCTTGGTGCAACTCTTAGAAGAATTGCAGAAAGAATCCGAAGTAAGTATCGACAATCTGGGTATATTACCAAAGGAAGAAGAGACAAAGTTATTAGAAGACTTTAATGCAACAGAGGTAGATTATCCCAAGGAAAAGACAATTGTAGATTTATTTTTAGAACAAGTAAGCAAGACACCAGAAGCTATCGCTGTAATTTTTGAAGGAGAAGAATTAAGTTATAAAGAGTTAGA
>NZ_AUML01000080.1 GCF_000430665.1 Aquimarina muelleri DSM 19832
GGGCAACAAGTCACCCTAGAGGTCGTTACGTTGAATATGGTAGGTAAGGAGTTAGAGGTAGAGCTATACCAACTTATAGATTGGAGTCTTACCGATTGGAACGGCGATACAAAAGCCATTGCAGGTACCAAGCAAAAAATAAAAATAAATAGCAACGGCAAGGCAGAGCTACAATTTACGATAGACGAGTGTTGGGAGTTGCAGTATGCCAAGGAAGATAAAGGATATCTGGAGATCATCCCAAAGGTTAACGATAATTTTTATGGAGGATTGTCTGTAAGGGATACCAATTATATCTACCGCCTTAAAGTAAGCCCCGAGGCAGAAAAACTAAATGTAGAAAAAAGCCCGCAAAGTTGTAATTTGGTAAAGGTGGAGAAAACACCTAATAGTAATAGAAAAAAGAATAAAAAATGTATTAGATGCCAGACAGATTTGATCACATTAGATTTAGAAAAAGTAGTTGATGCTCAAAAAGGGGATCTCCCACTAGGTAGTGCCTATGGGAAAAGAATTTTTGATTATTTACCAGATTTAAACAAATACATGAAGGAGTTTGGTATAAATGATAATTGTCTAAGGAGAGGTCATTTTCTTGGTCAGGTTGCTAAGGAAACGGGTTTTTGGAGTTATAATGAAGACTTTATTTATAGTGCTAGTGGTTTAAAAGAAACTTTTGGTAATTTTAAAACTACAGAAGGCAAACAGAAAGCTGATGATTGGGGTAAAACATCAAGTAAAAAAGCAGAAGAAGTGAAAATAGCGAATTGGGCATATGCAAAAGGGAGTAAAGCTTCTGATTTAGGTAATACAGAAATAACAGATGAAAATTGGGGCGATGAAAATGGGGATGGCTATAAATATAGAGGTCGCGGATTAGTACAATTAACGGGTAAGTCAAATTATAAAGCTTTTCAAAAATGGTATGATAAAAGAAAAGGTAAGTATAGTTGGCCAGATTATGATTTTGAAACAAATCCAGAAAAAGTTACAGAGGATTCTTTAATTGTAGCTTTATCAGCTATCTATTTTTGGGATAAAAATCATTTCAATAATAAGGCAGATATGGGTGAAGAAGAAAAAGATGTACGTAGGATTAGCAATGTAATTAATAGCGGAGAGGATGATGCCAAAAAAACACAGCGTTATCAAAATGTTGTAGCAGCTATTAATCAAGTTAGAGAAAAAAGTGATTGTGCCATTATCAATTACACCCCGCCAACTAATGCTGGATATTATGTGTTTAAAAATGGTGAGATAAAATTTATAGAAGGAGGAAAAGAGGTAAACTATTATGTCGAAACCGAAGAAGGAAGTAACACTTTTAAAAAAGTGGCAACACTTACTAAAAATGGATATGGTTTAGTAAAGTTTCCAGAAACTGGAGATGGTTTTGGTAGTTATAGTAATGGAGATCCGGGAGGCATTGATCCTAATGCAAGAAAAAGAAAATCTGGAAATACTATTTATACTACAACAGAACACCAAGGAAAAGGAGACCGTTATTTATTACCAAAAACAGCAGCTTGCTTATTCGGTATGGCAAGTGAATTAGGTATTTTGGGATATACGGTTGATTTTGGTGATATGTCCTCAGAAAACGGAAGTGATCCAGGCAAGCCTGGTAGCCATCACAGCGGGCATGGGCATTTAGGAAAACGAATAGGTTTAGACGTAGATTTTAGATATGTTAATTCGAACAAAAAAAGTGTTCAAGGAAAGTTTACTGGGTCTTGGTTTGATTTTGATAAAAACAAGAAGATTTTTGAAGTTGCAAAAAAATATAATTTCATAGTAAATTATTCAACAAAAACAACTTTAATAGATTTAACTGTAGTAAGTGGAACAAGACATGCAGCAAAACATGATGATCATGGTCATTTAGGAATAAAAAACACGTATAAACCAAGTAAGCAAGATACTATTAGTGTCAATGTAATAGAATAAACTAACTTATAGAAATATGAAAAATAATTTTTTTTTATTGATGTTTTTATTACTTTTTTTCCAATGTAATAGCAGTTCTAAAAATAATAATAACCTTCAAGAAAATCATAATAAGCGTTATAACAATACAGAATCATCGTATGAAAAAATAAAAACGGCTATTAAGTCTAAAGATACAATTATTGTTAAACTAGAAAATTTGAAGGTGATTGTGGAAGTAGATGAAGATGAAAAAGAAGATTTTAATATAGAATATAATGAATTAATAGGACTAAATAAAGCTGGTAAAGTCTATGAAAAAAGAGATACTATTCGCATCAATAGTGAATATAACGACATGACTGGCATATCCAATTTGAATAATAAAAAACTTATTATTAAGGGAATCGATAATGTCAAAGAATTAAATGTTACGTTTTCATATTCCATAGGAATAGGTTATGCTTTTGATGCTTTAAATGATGAAGTACCTGCTCTAATTAATGAATATATATATATAATAAAAGAATCTATTATTCTTGATCTATTGCAAAGCAATGAATTAATTGTGAAAAGTGAAAAAGATTATGAATTTAAGATTATGGAAAAATATTTTAATGAAATCAAACAAAAAATTTACACTAATAAAAAAGAGTTATATTCAAAGTTAATGAACGACAAATCCTCTACATACTACAAAGATGAATATTATCGAAATTCAATGCAAGCATTTTTGAATAAGAAAGAGAGTGATTTTAATTCTTTGAAAGAGTTAGATGCTTTTATACAAGTTGCAGATGTAGTTATTCAGTTTAAAGGAAAAACAAAGGATGGTAAAGAGTTTACAGAATATCTAGGAGGGTAACATGAAAAATAGATTGTTTTGTGTTTTTTCTTTATATGTTGCTATTTGTATTGCTTTACATAGCTCTTGTAAAAATGAAAAAACCTTCCAAAAGGAGAAAGAAACTTCAAATGTTGTTAGTGCAGATAAGTCTAATGTAAGCATACTTAAAATATCTAAGCAAGAACTACAGGATTTTTTTAACGAAACATTTAATCTTAAGTATACCTATGATTATTATTTACCTGTGACTTTTAGCTATAAACCTAATAAAGGTATGTTTCGAGTAAATTTTCTAAGAAAAGATCAAAAAAACAAAAGTAGATTTAGTGAAGAAGGATATTTAAAGTACGTAAGTAACATTGAAGGAGGTATTAATGAATATTATTTAGTTCTTTATTATCGTAAACCTGAGGATATCATTAAAGTAAACTTTCTTGAAGATGAGTTTAAAGAAGCTCAGATATATGCTGAAAAATTCGGTGAAGAATCGCTAGATACCATTTATGACAAGATAACTTATTTCGAATATGAAATAAAAAGACCTTCAGAAGTATATATATACGTTTATAATTTAGAGGAAAAGAAATGGATACAAATTTCGAGCACTTCTTTAGATAGCAAAAAAAAGGCAGGGGATACTGATGCTATATTAGATTTTATAGAATTTTCCAGTGAAAAATATGGCTATGAATATATCGAAGAATTTTTGAATTTATAAAGATTCTATAAGGATAAATAAACATTCTTCATAATCAGAAACCTTACTTTCTTGCAAAACCAAAGACGAAGTTACAGAAACGGATAAACGTAGCATTGCCAATTGGGCGTATGGCAAAGCTCCCAAAGCTTCCGATTTAGGGAACACTGCAATAACCAGTAATTGGAGTAATGAAGATGCGGATGGGTGGAAATATAGAGGAAGTGGATTTATACAACTTACAGGAAAAAGTAATTTTAGAAATGTTACCACTAAATACAATACATGGATTGCCAGATTAAATGAGGATATTACAGAAGAGGATTTTAAAGAAAATCCAGAAAAATTAAGAACCAATAAAACACTGGCAATGGCAGCAGCCTTAATCTATTGGAAAGATAAAAATATCCTTACCCGATCCGATATGGGAGTGGG
>NZ_AUML01000081.1 GCF_000430665.1 Aquimarina muelleri DSM 19832
CTTAGAAAAAATACCAGATCATAGCATACAAAAATTAGAAGAATTACTACCTGGATATCAAGAAAATTCTATACTGTAGTTGCTCGGATGCATACGTTAAAAAGAAATAATAGTTTCTTTTTAACTAAGCCCTTTTCTTTTATATTTAAGCATTTGTATAAATAAATGTTAGATATAATGGGTACACAAACTTCCAGACGAAATTTTATAAAAAAAACAGCTATTGCAGGAACAGCAATTTCTGTATTACCAAGTTTTACTTTTGCCAATAATAGGAATACTAAAGAAAAGCTTAAATTAGGATTAATCGGAGTTGGTTTAAGAGGAACAAATCATTTAAAAAATGTTCTTTTAAGAGAGGATGTATTAGTAACAGCTATTTGCGATATAGACCAGTCAAGAATAGATTTAAGTTTAGATAGTATAAAAAAATCAGGAAAACCTGCGCCAAAAGTGTTTGGAGTAAATGAGTATGATTTTAGAAACTTATTAAATTTACAAGATGTAGATGCAGTAATAATATCTACTCCGTGGTTGTGGCATACAAGAATGGCAAAAGAAGCCATGATAGCTGGTAAATATACTGGTTTAGAGGTTTCAGCAGCTAATACTCTAGAAGAATGTTGGGATCTGGTGAATACTCACGAAGCAACAGGGGCGCATTTAATGATTTTAGAAAATGTTAATTACAGAAGAGATGTTTTAGCAGTACTGAATATGGTAAGACAGAATGTTTTTGGGGAATTGGTACATTTTAGGTGCGGTTACCAACATGATTTAAGATTTGTGAAATTAAATGATGGTAAAACAGCTTATGGTAAAGGAGTGGAGTTTGGTGAAAAGGGTATTTCAGAATCTAAATGGAGAACACAACATTCGGTAGTTAGAAATGCAGATGTATATCCAACACACGGGGTTGGTCCAGTAGCTACAATGTGCAATATTAATCGAGGAAATCGTTTTTTATCGGTAACGTCTAATGCCTCAAAAAGTATTGGTTTACATAATTATGTTGTGAAAAATGGTGGAGAATCGCATCCAAATGCAAAGGTTAAATTTAAGCAAGGAGATGTTATAACTTCAACAATAGAAACCGCAATGGGAGAGACAATCATTGTAACACATGATTGTAACTTACCAAGACCATATTCTTTGGGATTTAGGGTTCAGGGAGCTAATGGATTGTGGGAGGTAGATGGTAATAGGATATATATTGAAGGGGAATCGGAGCCACATAAATGGGATCAAGCAGATGAATGGTTAGCAAAATATGATCATCCTTTATGGGAAAATTATGGAGAACATGCAATGGGAGCTGGACATGGCGGAATGGACTTTTTTGTACTTAATGCATTTGTAGAATCAGCAAAACAAAATATTGCTCCTCCATTAGATGTATATGATGCTGCAGCTTGGAGTGCAATTACACCGCTATCTGAAATTTCAATAGAAAATAATGGGGATCCACAAGATTTTCCTGATTTTACCAGAGGGTTATGGTTGAAAAGAACTCCTTATAACTGGATGAAAGAAACTTATTAATTTTTAGAACGAATAATTAATTTGGAAACAATACAGATACTATCTCCAGGAAGAACATGTCTTTTTGGAGACCATCAGGATTACTTGGGATTACCAGTAATAGCATGCGCAATCAATAAGCATATTAGGCTGAAGGCTACAATAAATAAAAGTTCATTCTTTAGAATCAAATTACCAGATATACAGGAAGAAAGAGATATTGAGATACATGAGGAATTCAAAACTATGGATCACCGAGATTATTTTGCTTCTTCTCTAAGGGTGTTAAAACGATATGGATGCATCCCTAATGAAGGTTATAATATTGAAATAATAGGGGATTTGCCTTTAAATGCAGGAGTGTCAAGCTCATCTGCCTTAATAATAGCATGGATACAGTTTCTTTTACAGGCATTTGGAGCAAATCAAGAAATAACGAAAGAGTTGATTGCTAGAATTGCTTATGAAGCAGAAGTACTGGAGCATAACGAGCCAGGTGGGCTTATGGATCAGTATTCAATTGGTTTAGGAGGTGTTTTATTTATAGATACAAACCAAAAAATGTCTTATGAAAGGATACAAAATGATATAGAAGGACTAATTTTAGGAGAATCTGGGGTGAAAAAGGAAACGATAGGGACTTTGGGAGACCGAAAAGAAAAAGCCTTAAAAGCGATAGAATATGTAACACTTAAAAACCCCAATTTCGATATTAAATTAGCTTTGTTAGAAGAGTATGAAAAGTATGAAAAAGATATTCCTTTGGATTCGAAACCTTATTTCTATGCAGCATTAAAAAATTATGACATAACTCTAAAAGCTATGAATGAATTTAGGAAAGCAAACCTTGATATGAAATATATAGGAGATTTAATGAACCAACATCATCTTGTTTTAAAAGATATTCTTAAAATAACAGTGCCTGTAATAGATGAAATGGTTGCGAATGCATTAAAAGCAGGGGCATATGGAGTGAAAATTGTAGGATCAGGAGGAGGAGGTAGTATTGTAGCGATTGCTCCAAAAAATAAAGAACAAACAGTTATAAATGCTATTCGAAAAGGAGGAGCTAAAGACGTATATATAGTTAAAGTAGATCCGGGAGCAAGAGTAATATAATACAAGAACCAAAGATATGAACGAAAATTTAATAATTCTGGCAGGAGGAGCTTCTTCTCGAATGAAAAAAGAAGTAAAAACGGAATTAAGTAATACGTTGATTACACAAGCAAATACGAGATCTAAATCCTTGATTAGTATAAGTGATACAGGAAGGCCGGTTATGGATTATTTATTGTATAATGCTAAACAAGCTGGATATACTACAATATATATAATCATAGGAGAAAAGGAAAGTTTGATGAAGGAATTTTATGGAGATAAAATAACAGGTAATGATTTTAATGGACTAACGATAAACTATGCAATTCAATATGTTTCAAAAGATAGAGAAAAACCCTTTGGTACTGCTGATGCACTGTATCAAGCAATAACACAATATCCAGGGCTAGGTAAGGAAACCTATACTGTATGTAATAGTGATAATTTATATTCTGAAGCTGTTTTGAAGATGTTAAGAACCTCTGCTTATAAAAATGCATTTATTAGTTATGATAGAGATGCCTTGCAGTTTAGTATGGAACGAATAGCCCGATTTGCTTTGGTATCTTTAGACGAGGAGGGGTTTTTAAAAGATATTATAGAAAAACCATCTATAGAGGAAAGCTTATTATATAAAGATGAGTCTGGTAAATTTCGAGTGAGTATGAATATTTTTAAATTTAACGGTATGATGTTTAAAGGTTACGTTACTAATTGCCCAATAAATGAGAAACGAAATGAAAAAGAATTACCTACTGCTTTACTAAATATGGCAAAAGATCATCCAAAATCTATTATGGGAATCCCTGTTTATGAACATGTGCCAGATTTAACATCAAAAGAGGATATTGCTACTTTAAAAGAATATATAGAAAATAATTATAAAGAAGATATAAATTGGGATAGGTAAAACGGGATATGAAGAGATATTTGGATATTACTTTATTGTATAAAGAATAACTAAAAAGAAATAATTTATTAGTTTTATTTCAAAGTTAGTAAGGTATAAGTTATATAATTTGTTAAAGTTAGCTTTCAATACAAAAGGAAAGCCCAGTTTTTGTGAAACAAACTGGGCTTTTATAATGTGAAATATTAATAAGTATTTGGCACTAAGCCACAAAGTGTGTAATTAAAAAATATCGAGGGTTGCAACCCTCGATATTTTTTTGTTTAATTTTAAATTTTACACACTCATGAAAA
>NZ_AUML01000082.1 GCF_000430665.1 Aquimarina muelleri DSM 19832
CACTAACTATTCGCCTCCGTCACTTTTAGCGTGAGCAGGTACAGGAATATTAACCTGTTGTCCATCCACTACCCCTTTCGGGTTCGCGTTAGGTCCCGACTAACCCTCAGCTGATTAGCATAGCTGAGGAAACCTTAGTCTTTCGGTGTGCGGGTTTCTCGCCCGCATTATCGTTACTTATGCCTACATTTTCTTTTGTATACGCTCCAGAAAGGATCGCCCCTTACCTTCTACGCTGAATACAATGCTCCCCTACCACAGATTAATCTGTCCATAGCTTCGGTAATATGTTTATGCCCGATTATTATCCATGCCGAACCGCTCGACTAGTGAGCTGTTACGCACTCTTTAAATGAATGGCTGCTTCCAAGCCAACATCCTAGCTGTCTAAGCAGTTCAACCTCGTTTTTTCAACTTAACATATATTTTGGGACCTTAGCTGATGGTCTGGGTTCTTTCCCTCTCGGACATGGACCTTAGCACCCATGCCCTCACTGCTGGTAAACATTTTATAGCATTCGGAGTTTGTCAGGAATTGGTAGGCGGTGAAGCCCCCGCATCCAATCAGTAGCTCTACCTCTATAAAACTATACCAACGCTGCACCTAAATGCATTTCGGGGAGTACGAGCTATTTCCGAGTTTGATTGGCCTTTCACCCCTACCCTCAGGTCATCCCAAGACTTTTCAACGTCAACGGGTTCGGTCCTCCACTTTGGGTTAACAAAGCTTCAACCTGCCCAAGGGTAGATCACACGGTTTCGCGTCTACTACTACTAACTATAACGCCCTATTCAGACTCGCTTTCGCTACGGATCCGTTGCTGAACAACTTAACCTTGCTAGTAAAAGTAACTCGTAGGCTCATTATGCAAAAGGCACGCCGTCACCCTTAACAGGCTCCGACCGCTTGTAAGCGTATGGTTTCAGGATCTATTTCACTCCCTTATTCAGGGTTCTTTTCACCTTTCCCTCACGGTACTGGTTCACTATCGGTCTCTCAGGAGTATTTAGCCTTAACGGATGGTCCCGCCAGATTCATACAGGGTTTCACGTGCCCCGCACTACTCAGGATACTACTAAATCCATGCGCTTTACCTATACCGGGCTATCACCGTCTTTGGCTTGGCTTTCCAACCAATTCTAATTCATTACACTTCTTATATCGTAGTCCTACAACCCCCATTTTGCCGTAACAAAATAGGTTTGGGCTAATCCGCGTTCGCTCGCCACTACTAACGGAATCACTTTTGTTTTCTTCTCCTCCGGGTACTTAGATGTTTCAGTTCTCCGGGTTCGCCTCCATTGCTGGATGATATGTCTTCAACATACCGGGTTGCCCCATTCGGATATCTACGGATCAATCAGTATGTGCCTGTCCCCGTAGCTTTTCGCAGCTTATCACGTCCTTCTTCGCCTCTGAGAGCCTAGGCATTCCCCATACGCCCTTAATTAGCTTATGCGTCTTGCTTTAATTTGCTCTTTTAGTTTTTGGATACTATCTAAAAAGATAATATCCCTCTTTTTTTATCACATATTATTAATATGTGCTCGTATTTTTAAATCAATATGTCAATGAACTTTTTTCTCGTAAACAATACTAATAATAATGTAGTTAAAACGTATTCTTTTATGAATCCTGTGTTTTAAAAACTATCTTTACTAATATCTAAAGAATCGTGGAGAATATCGGAGTCGAACCGATGACCTCCTGCGTGCAAGGCAGGCGCTCTAGCCAGCTGAGCTAATCCCCCCGTCTATTAAAATCCCAAATGTCGAATTCAGAATCTCGAATGATGAAGTAATGAATTCTCAACTTCTAAAATTTCCTTTCAATTATATAATCAATGAACGTGTAAAATGTAATTCTAAAATATAAAAATTAATAACTTTATACCCAAAACATACACCTTGACTTATTTTCGTAATCTTACACAGACTCCCTTCGATAAACTCAGGATAAACTTCTCGCCTGTCTTTCGACTTCGTAGTCTCAGGCAGACTCGAACTGCCGACCTCTACATTATCAGTGTAGCGCTCTAACCAGCTGAGCTATGAGACTGTTTATAGTAGTGAGTAGTTAGTATTGAGTAATTAGATCAAAAATCTAAAATCTCCTATACTTAATACTTAATACTCTGTACTCAATACTAAATAAATTAATCGACAGCTTAAAAACTAAAAACGATAAAGATACATTCCTTCGTATCATTCTTGATTGCCTATATGAATAGATAAATCTATTCGGCAATGCTCTAGAAAGGAGGTGTTCCAGCCGCACCTTCCGGTACGGCTACCTTGTTACGACTTAGCCCCAGTTACCAGTTTTACCCTAGGCCGCTCCTTACGGTGACGGACTTCAGGTACCCCCAGCTTCCATGGCTTGACGGGCGGTGTGTACAAGGCCCGGGAACGTATTCACCGGATCATGGCTGATATCCGATTACTAGCGATTCCAGCTTCACGGAGTCGAGTTGCAGACTCCGATCCGAACTGTGATAGGCTTTATAGATTCGCTCGTGGTCACCCACTGGCTGCTCTCTGTACCTACCATTGTAGCACGTGTGTGGCCCAGGACGTAAGGGCCGTGATGATTTGACGTCATCCCCACCTTCCTCGCAGTTTGCACTGGCAGTCTTGTTAGAGTTCCCGACATGACTCGATGGCAACTAACAACAGGGGTTGCGCTCGTTATAGGACTTAACCTGACACCTCACGGCACGAGCTGACGACAACCATGCAGCACCTTGTAAATTGCCCGAAGGAAAGTCTATCTCTAAACCTGTCAATCTACATTTAAGCCCTGGTAAGGTTCCTCGCGTATCATCGAATTAAACCACATGCTCCACCGCTTGTGCGGGCCCCCGTCAATTCCTTTGAGTTTCATTCTTGCGAACGTACTCCCCAGGTGGGTTACTTATCACTTTCGCTTAGCCACTTAGACCGAAGTCCAAACAGCTAGTAACCATCGTTTACGGCGTGGACTACCAGGGTATCTAATCCTGTTCGCTACCCACGCTTTCGTCCCTTAGCGTCAATACATTGTTAGTGATCTGCCTTCGCAATCGGTATTCTGTGTAATATCTATGCATTTCACCGCTACACTACACATTCTAACCACTTCACAATGATTCAAGACTTGCAGTATCAATGGCAATTTTCCGGTTGAGCCGAAAACTTTCACCACTGACTTACAAACCCGCCTACGGACCCTTTAAACCCAATGATTCCGGATAACGCTTGGATCCTCCGTATTACCGCGGCTGCTGGCACGGAGTTAGCCGATCCTTATTCGTAGAGTACCGTCAAAACATTACACGTAATGTCGTTTCTTCCTCTATAAAAGTAGTTTACAACCCATAGGGCAGTCTTCCTACACGCGGCATGGCTGGATCAGAGTTGCCTCCATTGTCCAATATTCCTCACTGCTGCCTCCCGTAGGAGTCTGGTCCGTGTCTCAGTACCAGTGTGGGGGATCTCCCTCTCAGGACCCCTATCTATCGTAGCCTTGGTATGCCGTTACCATACCAACTAGCTAATAGAACGCATAGCCATCTTATAGCAATAAATCTTTAATTAGTCTGCGATGCCACAGTCCAATACTATAAGGTATTAATCCAAATTTCTCTGGGCTATCCCTTACTATAAGGTAGGTTCTATACGCGTTACGCACCCGTGCGCCGGTCGTCAGCATAGCAAGCTACCTGTT
>NZ_AUML01000083.1 GCF_000430665.1 Aquimarina muelleri DSM 19832
TTAATTGTAGTATTTCGTTGCCGTAAAATAGTTGGTCTGTAGTATCGGTTTGTAACTTCATTATATTTTACCTTTAAACATATATTTAATATCATCACAAATATATATTTAAAAATATATTAATTACAAATAAAAATAACTCTTATTGTATAAAAACTATCTTTTTATTAGTTTTGAACTATATTTAAACCATATGAGTAGTACTAATGCTATCATAGCAGAGAACATAAAACGATTAAGGAAACTTAAAAACCTTTCTCAAAAACAAGTATCCTTAGAGATGGGTATACCGCAAGGGCAATACTCTCTTGTAGAAAATGGTAAAGTGATGCCTACTATTCCCTCTCTTGAAAAAATAGCAACGGTATTTGAAGTATCCTTGGTAGAGTTCTTTAAAACCAATAGCGAAGAAGAAAACGTTAACTTACCACTCCTTGAAAAAATAAAAATTATCGATTCTCTGGATGAAGATGAAAAACAAGCTTTATTAAAACTTATTGATATGGCTATCTCTAAGAAAAAGCTAAAAGATAACCTGAGTAACCTTATTTCTTAAAACAATAAAAGCTACCTCTTACAGTAGCTTTTATATTTATTTTATTTATTTATTTATTACTCTTACAACTGTAACGGTACCCGACAGAGTCGAGCACTAGCGATCAATCATTCGGGCGCCAGCAGGGGTTTAAGGACTTCTTTAATAAAAATGTTGCTTCGCTTTAAAGCATAAAAAAAGCTACTTTTTACAGTAGCTTTTTTTTATTGATAACCGTCCATAACTGATATCCTAAAAGGTGTGCCATCTTGTAAATCAAAAACTATAAAAGGCCCTGGTTTTAATTTAATTGTAAAATTCTCCTTATCGCCACTGCTATCTGCCTCCCAAGATAATTTCAGATAATTTAAAAACCTTAGAAATTTATGGATTTTAGTTTTAGAGCTTATTGTAAAAGATTCATAAAAAATCTCTCCATATTGCTCATTCTCTAAACCCTTAAACTTATATTTATTTTCCAGATAATTAAATTCAATCGACATTTCACATATACTGCGACTTACATTATAACCATATCTAAATTCCTTATAATGTAAATAGCCATTATTATCATCCCCAACTATTTCATCTGGTTCACCAAGTTTATTATACACATCTTCAACACTCATTCCCATATGAATGTTGTTTAATTTTTTTCCTTGTTTTAAAAATTCAATCATTAGATTAATTCATCTTTTCAACTATCTTAATAAGTCTTTGAACTTCAGCTCCCTTATCTCCAGCTCTTTTTATTACATCGTCTGTTTTACCTGCAGTACTTCTTAAAGCTTCTTGTGTTTCTTTTAATTTAACCAATAAGGATTTTCTAAAGTCCTTATCCCCTAATGCTTTATTGAATATTTTTACTGCTGCACTAACTGCTTCGTCACTACCATTTATATATGCAAGAGCTATTTTTCCGCTAGCAGGTTTTAGAGACAACTCTAAACCTCTCAACTTCTTAAAATGAATATGGAAACCTTTATTCAAAACATCTCCACTAATTCCAGACACATCAGACACATTGAACTTAATTTCCCCAAGCCAGTTTTTGAGCTTCTTACCTGTTTCTGTAGCCACATCAACAACTTGCCTAAAAATATAAGTTTTAGATTTCTGACCTAAGTAAACAAGCCCTTGAAGTCCTTTTTTGGCAGATCCTCCTCCAACTGGAGCATCCATAACTTTATTACCTAAAATATTTGAGTCTAAAAACTGACTTTCAGAAAGTGCATAATCATCATTATCAGCACTTGTCATTAAAAAGACTCCTTCTTTAGATTTCCTGAAAACATAGTATACAGTTTCGTGTTTTCCTGCTGTAGCACTAAAATATGTTCTATGAAAAACGTAAGTATCATTAGCTAATTCAAGAATATTACCTTCATCAACTCCTAGATTAGCTGCAAGATTTTGCATTCTAGTATGATGAAAATCACCTATAAACATATCCCAGCCAGTACCTACAAAACCTCTGGGTTCTGCTTTTTCTAAACCTTCTAGCTCTATAAATCTGATAACTCTATTCTCACTAAAGGCATAAGGACTATTCCAAGGATATACAGTTTCCATTGGGTCTCTAGCAAAAAATCTCCCAACCCTAGGGTCGTGCATACGATACTTGTAATTCAGCGAGTTACCCTCTCCTTTGATTTCGTTATCCATCTCTTGTCCTTGGAAGCCGTAACGATAGTCTCCGCTGTTTCCATGCCTGTTGGGTAGTAACATACCGCCGGAAAACTAGTCTTACAACCATTTTTTGTCCGCATACCCCGTTTTGATTAGGTACTTATCCTGCAAAAAATATTTTTAAGAACGTATGTCTTTCGACCTTGTAAATATAGTAAAATTACGTCTTTGATTGCCAACGCACCACCAAACCTATGATACATAATCCTTGTTATACCCGCACTTCCTAATGTCAGGGGCTATAACAGGGTTTATGTACAATAGGCGCACACAAACTGCTATACTTGAAGATTTTGACTTCTAACAGACTATTTTTACCGAACATATTATAATATTATACGCATATAATCGTGTCGTAGACCTGATTCTAAGCGTTGTGGGGTCATTCAATCGCCATTAAGGCTAGTATTTTAATAAAAAGTGGAAGTTCCACAGCCATCAACCAACGCATTCCACTTTTTCTTAAAATATATTTCCGTAAGAGTAAGAACGATTGATCTTGAAACTGAAGTGCGCAACTGCTGTTGCGGCTGACCTTCAGCTTTAAGATTAATCATAGCCATCTGGCGATTGAAGATACTGCGTGTACGCTGGAACAAAGGCGCAGCCGAAGCGTAGAGGAGCTGCCGACGTAGACCGAGAACGATAGTGAAGGGATACGCCACAGGATTTTTATTTTATCCATTGAAAAATAATAAACCATTCAAAATATAAATCCTGTAGGCAGCGACCAAGCGGCGGAGCCAATGAAGTGTGTAAGGATTTTTTGTGGCGCGTGTTTTTATTTTAAAACCGTGACACAAAAAAGACTGGGAACACGACGAGGGGATGCAAGGCAGCTGGGGCAAAAGATTTTTATGGAGCTTTTCGCGGAATAATAAATTTTTGCCTTAGGAAGGGCAGCACCGGTATGCATCCGAGCAACTACAGTATAGAATTTTCTTGATATCCAGGTAGTAATTCTTCTAATTTTTGTATGCTATGATCTGGTATTTTTTCTAAG
>NZ_AUML01000084.1 GCF_000430665.1 Aquimarina muelleri DSM 19832
AAAAGCTACCAGCATATATGGTTCCTAATTTATATGTAAAGTTGGATACAATACCTCTTACAACTAATGGGAAAATTGATAGAAAAGCATTACCAAACCCTTATACGAAAACATATAACAACCAAAAATATGTTACCCCATCCAGTAAAGAGGAAAAAGTGTTAGTAGCTGTATGTGAGTCTGTATTAGGACATACAGAAATAGGAATAAAAGACAATTTCTACAATCTAGGTGGAGATTCTATTAAATCAATTCAAGTAGTTTCTCGATTATGGCAAAAAGGCTATGTTTTAAAAGTTGGTGATGTTATGGGGCATCCAATACTAGAAGATATGGCATCCATGATGAGTAAAGCTACCAGAACAATTGATCAATCACAAATAGAAGGAGAAGTTGTTTTAACACCGATACAGCGATTTCTTTTTGAAGATTCCGGACTATCCATACCCAATCATTATAATCAAGCAGTACTTTTAAAAAGCTTAAAACAAATTGATACTACTATTTTAAAAAGTGTTGTAAAAGAGCTTGTTAAGCATCACGATGCTTTACGAATGGTTTATAAAAAAGAAAAAAATTCGTGGAAACAATATAATCGTGGATATGTCGAAGAATGTTTTCGGATTGATTATCATGATCTTAGAGAAGAAAAAGAAGCTGAGTTAGATAAAATGGGTAACTTATGTCAGCAATTACAATCTGGTTTTAACCTTTCTCAAGGTCCTCTCTTTGTTATTGGTCATTTTAGACTATCTGATGGAGATCGTTTAGCTTTGATCTGTCATCATTTAGTGATAGATGGGATTTCCTGGAGAATTTTATTAGAGGACTTATCTTCTTTGTATACGCAATATATATCCGGAGAGAAAATTTCATTACCATTAAAAACAGATTCTTTTCAACATTGGGGATTTTTGTTGCAAGAATATGCAAATAGCGAAAATATAGAACAAGAATATGCTTATTGGGAAAATATACTAGTTAATTCAATCCCAGAGTTTCCTGTAGATAAAGAAGAAAAGAGTAACAAAAGAACTTTAAACAAACAGTTATCCTTTACTCTGGATAAAAGATTAACATCTGTAATGCAAACAAGTATTCATGACGTATACAATACAGACATAAATGACTTATTGCTTACAGGTCTGGGGCTCGCGATCAAAAATGTGTTCGGCATTAACAAAAGTATTGTTAATATGGAAGGTCATGGAAGGGAAGATATTATAGAAGATGTTGATGTAAGTAGAACAATTGGCTGGTATACTGCTGTATACCCTATGTTATTAGAAGTTTCTAATTCATCCGATGCAACCATGAGTTTGATTCAAGTAAAGGATGACTGTAGATCGATTCCCAATAAAGGTGTTGGTTATGGTATTCTTAAATACTTAGGAAAAGGATTTTCATCTGAGATATCCCCCACAATAAAGTTTAATTATTTAGGAGATTTTGGAAATGGGATAAATACGGATAAAAAACCATCTATATTCGAATATAGTTCAGAATATATTGGAGAAGTATTAGATAAAGATATTAGTAGAAATGAGCTACTTAATGTGTCAGGTATATTAGTTTCAGGAGAATTAACAATTACTATTTCTTATTGTTCTGATGAATATCATGAAGAAAGTATTCAAAAACTAATAGATTGTTACCAAAACAATATAGGTTGTTTAATAGAAAAATTATCATTGTCTAATAATAATTATCTTACCCCTTCTGATTTATCATTTTCAGATTTGACGTTTAAAGAATTACAAGATATTAATGAAGACGGAAAAGTAGAAGATATATATAAACTATCTCCAGCACAACAAGGAATGTATTATCACTGGGTATCTTCAGAAGATACGTCTTTATACTTTAACCAATTATCATATCGAATAAGTGCTGAGGTATTAGACATGGATGCCATCAAAAAAGCTTATCATAGTATGGTGGATCGATATGCTATTCTAAGAACAAGTTTTATAAACCATTCTTCGGACACCTTATTACAGGTAGTAAGAAAATCTGTTCCAAATAGCTTTACCTATGAAAAAATTCCTGAAGGAACGAATTTAGATGGAATAGATGTATGGATTAATGAAGTTAAATCAAAAGATATGAAAAAGGGTTTTAATTTGGAAGACCCTTCTCAACTTCGTTTTAAAGTTTTAGATCTTAGAAATGGAGAATATGAGTTTATATGGAGTCATCATCATATCCTTATGGATGGATGGTGTAAAAGTATACTTATAAACGAATTTAATCAAATCTTAAACTCTATTGTTACAGACACTAAGCTTAATCTGCCTGCGGTTAATCCTTATTCAGATTATATAAATTGGTTGGGTAAAGTAGATCAAAAAAAGACCTTAGACTATTGGAAAACTTATTTAAAAGAATACTCAAACACAGCTAAAATCCCATTTGTACGCTCTGATCGATTAGAGCAAAATTATAGAGCAGAAAAAGAGAGTATTGAGTTTTCAGGAAATATTTTTGAAAAAATAAATTCATTATGTAAAACTACAGAAGTTACTCATAATACTTTAATACAAGTAGTATGGGGATACTTATTATCTAAATATAATAATACTAAAGATGTAGTATATGGTTCTGTAGTATCAGGCAGGCCAGGAGATCTGGAAGGTATAGAGGATATGATAGGGTTGTTTATAAATACTGTTCCAGTTAGAGTAAAGTATGAAGAAGAAAATACACCAAAAGATTTATTAAAGAATATTCAGCAAGATGCTATAACAAGTCTGGATCACCATTATACAAGTCTTGCTACAGTACAAGGAGTAAGTGAATTGGGTAATTCATTATTAGATCATATAATAGTTTTTGAAAATTATCCAATACAAGAGTGGATAGAAAGCCAATTGGAAACAGAATCCAATAAAAGCTCAGGGGCTTTAGTATTGAAATCAGTAGATTTAAAAGAGCAAGCAAATTATGATTTTAGAGTAACAGTAGAATTATCGGATACTGGTATTAAAGTAAATTTCAAATACAATAGCAATCAATATGATAACTTATCTATTAAAAAAATTGCAGACCATTTTTATAATATAGTGCATTCATTTGTTTCTAAACCAAACCAATGTTTAAGCGATGTTAATTTTCTAAGTCAAGAAGAAGAGGATTTTTTACTATCTGATTTTAGAGCATCAAGTGATATTTATAGAAATGATCGTACATTTATTGATTTGTTTTTAGCA
>NZ_AUML01000085.1 GCF_000430665.1 Aquimarina muelleri DSM 19832
TTAGAAAAAATACCAGATCATAGCATACAAAAATTAGAAGAATTACTACCTGGATATCAAGAAAATTCTATATTGTAGTTGCTCGGATGCATACGGATGACTTTATGGAATGAAACAAAATCAATACCGATAAGCCGTCAAATAATTTGGCAGGCTTATCAACAAGTGCGTTCCAATAAAGGAAGTGCAGGAGTGGATGCGATAGATATGGAAGAATTTGATGCAAATCGAAATAACCATCTGTACAAATTATGGAATCGTATGGCATCAGGGAGCTATTTTCCACCACCAGTCAAAGAAGTAGAAATCTCCAAAAAGGATGGAAGTATCCGTAAATTAGGAATTCCTACAATAAGCGACAGGGTTGGGCAAATGGCGGTTAAAATGTTTATCGAACCAAGATTAGAGGCAGTATTTAGCCCAAATTCTTACGGCTATCGACCAAAGAGAAATGCCCATCAGGCATTATCAAAGGTAAGAGAGAACTGTTGGAAGCAAGATTGGGTGATAGACCTTGATATCAAGGGATTCTTTGATACTATTGACCACAACAAATTGATGTTAGCTGTAAAGAAGCATGTACCTGAAAAATGGATACTACTTTACATTAAACGATGGTTGGAAGCACCCGTTTTTACAACATCTGGAGAATTACTTCAAAAGCAAGGAATGGGAACACCCCAAGGAGGAGTAATCAGTCCATTATTGGCTAATTTATTTCTACACTATGCTTTTGATAAATGGTTAGAAAACACAGGTGAAAATGTGCTATTTACACGTTATGCCGATGATGTAATAGTACATTGTAGAAGTAAAGCCCAAGCAGAACAAGTACTGCAAAAGATACATCAAAGGATGACATCTGTAAGATTGGAGTTACATCCAGAAAAGACAAAAATAGTCTATTGCAGAGACCATCGTAGAAGAGGTGATTATCCAAAAGTGAAATTTGATTTCTTAGGATATTCTTTTCAACCTAGAACGGCATTTTCAAAGAAAAAGAAAGCGTTATTTTTAGGGTATGATTGTGCCATAAGTATTAGTTCAAGAAAACGAATTGCAGATAAACTTGAAGAACTCAATGTAGGTAAATTGACTTTTAAAAGCATTGTAGGGGTTGCTCAATACTTAAATCCAATGATAAGAGGATGGGTAGGTTACTATGGTAAATTCAAAATGTATGAACTCACCAAAGTTTTCAGGTTATTAAGTCAGCGATTAGTTTGGTGGGCAAGGAAAAGGTATAAGCGTTACAAAACCAGTATTAGAAAAGGGTATAAATGGTTAGCAACTGTTAGGAAACAATATCCTAACTTATTTTACCATTGGCAATTTTCACATATAAATGTAATCGCTTAGATTTGTACAACAAGAGCCGTGTGAGGGGAGACTTTCATGCACGGTTCTGGGAGAGGCTTAGGGTGAAATTCCCTTTGCCTACTCGATTACTAGACCGTTACCCAACATTAACAGAAACATCCTGAATGACAACATACATCATCATTAATTCAATAATTACGTTACTAATTTTAATTTTTTGTTTCTATCTATTATATAAAGTAAAAACAACGAATACTACCCAAAATAAATCTGAATACACATCAGAGAATAATACTACACTTGATTGGAAAATAATTACTCTTTTAATAAGTGCATTTGCCTTATTAGTTTTCTCAATATTCGCACCATTCATCTTCACACGAAATTCAGCAAGTAGTGATTTCGATTTTACTCTGACAGGTCAAATCGGAGATACAATTGGTGGAATAATGAATCCTTTTGTAGCGATTGCAGGTGTTATTGTTACTGGACTTGCTTTCTATGTTCAGTATAAAGCGAACAAACAACAGAGGGAATTATTTTTGAGCGAACAAAAACAAAGTAATAATCAACTTCAAAAACAAATAAACAATCAAAACAAGCAAAATCAAATTCAATTATTTGAGTCACAGTTTTACGAAATGCTAAAACTGCATCGAGAAAATGTGACTGAAATGATAATTAATGGTTACGATTTTGAAGAAGATGGAAAACTCAAAAGGTTTGAAAAATCTACTGATGGTAGAAAGATTTTTGTTACTATGAAATCTGAATTCGAATCTATTCTTGCTCTTTATACCAAAGATAATAAGTTAACACAAAAAGGATTTCATAGATGTTATAAACTTTTCTTTTCAGGTTTAAACGAATATGAACGAGAATTCCCAGAAGATGAAAACTTTATATTTTTATTAAAAAAAGCACGAAAACAACATCAAAACCCGAAAAAAGCTATTAAGAAAAATAGTGAACGGAAAGAGTTTATAAAAGATGTAAACCTAAATTTTAATTACAAACCATTTTCTGGACATTCATCAAGATTAGGGCATTATTTTAGACATTTATATTTAATAGTAAAGTCTATAGCAAATAGTGAATTAATTGAAAGTTACGATGAGAAAATGAAATATCTTCGAATTTTGCGAGCGCAATTATCAAATCACGAACAAATACTTATGTTTTATAATTGGTTGAGTGGTTATGGTTCAGATTGGGAAAATGAAAAACATTCATTCCTTACTGAATATTGTATGATTCATAATTTATGGTATCATACACTTTTCAATGATAAATTTATAAAAGATAAAGTAGAGTATTTAAGAAAAAAGGAAGTTGTTTTAAGAAAAGGAGATATGTTTGAAATCGGATAAATAACGTTGGGTAACACTGTGTATAATTAATTGCTTTGGCAAGTGCTTATTTGGAAAATTCCTTCGGAATTTTCTCGGGTTCGTATTTGTTTACTAAATTAGTTGCTTAACCACGCAACTAACCATACGTGTGCCGAGAGTAACGAAGGGCTGAAAACGTTACGTAACTGTTAATAAGATGGTGGAACCGACCCACTGGTGTTGTTTTACAGGAGAGA
>NZ_AUML01000086.1 GCF_000430665.1 Aquimarina muelleri DSM 19832
AATTATGGTAAAGCGAAAACATAGTAACGATTTTAAACTTATGATTGTAGAGTTATTACAATCAGGTCAAAGCGTACAGCAAGTGAGTTCAGAATGGATACACTGGACTAAGCTGACCCCTTGAATAGCCTTTTGTTTTGCGATAGTTTATCTCTGTCGTTCTGTCTGATGCTGACCCCTCTATTTTAAAGAGATAATCAAGAAGGTTTATAATTTTCGTAATTGAAGATTATATTCTGGAGCATATTGACCCCTTTGGGTTTTCAAGATTCTGGATCAAGTTGACCCCTTTGGTTTTTTTCTGATCTGCTATTCTGGATGATGCTGACCCTTTTGATTATTTTGATATCGATTATAGATTTTGGTTTTCTTGATGATTTTAATCATCAAAGGATATTTATGGCAGGAAAACCAAAGCGTATGAGTTTAGTAAAACAAATATTGAGAATGCACTCTAGAGGTAAAGGAATCAAGACTATTGCTCGCAATCTAGAGATCAGTAAAAACACTGTAAAGAGTTATATACATCGTGCCAATATCAGCCGTATTGCAGTATCTTCTTTATTAGCATTAGAAGACCCGGAGCTAGAAGCGGCTCTATTAGCAGGTAATCCAGCCTATAGAGATCCTCGTTATGAACCTTTAAAAAAGCAGTTAGATTATTATACTGCAGAGCTAAAAAAAGTTGGAGTCACCCGTTTAGTATTATGGGAAGAATATAAAGTAGCTCATCCCACTTCGCATTATTGTTATAGTCAATTTTGTGTAGTACTACGTCAACATCGTTTAGCAAGCAAACCTTCCTTAGTGTTAGAACATCATCCAGCGGATAAGCTCTATATAGACTTTGCAGGGAAGCCCTTATCCTATATCGATAAAGAAACAGGAGAAGAAATATCGGTTCAGGTCTTTGTAGCCTGTCTTTCATACTCTGATTACAGTTTTGCTATGGCAATACCAAGCCAAAAAACAGATGATTTTATCTATGCCTTACAATGTTGTTTAAAAGATATGGGAGGTGTTCCTCAAACTTTAGTTCCTGATAATTTAAAAGCTGCCGTTACTAAAGCTAGTAGATATGAACCCAGTATTAATAGAGTGCTAGAAGACTTTGCTAATCATTATGGAACTACTGTTACTCCAGCAAGGGTTAGAAAACCTAAAGACAAAGCGCTTGTAGAGAATCAAGTAAAGTTGATTTACAGCCGTGTATATGCAAAATTACGTAACCAACAATTCTTTGATCTTACTTCTTTGAATAAAGCGATTAAGGATCGTATCAAGGCACATAATCAAACCAGGATGCAACGTAAAGAGTATTCTAGAGAAGAAAAGTTTATTGCTGATGAAAAGCAACTATTACTACCATTACCTGAAAACGATTTTGAAGTTAAATATTATAAAAGCTTAAAAGTCACTCACAATAATCATATTTATATCAGTAGTGATAAGCATCATTATAGTGTTCCTTATACATATATCGGTAAACAAACCCGAGTAATCTATACTCGCAGTATGGTTAGGATTTTTGGAGATAATGGGCAGTTAATCGCAGTACATCCCAGAAGCTTCAAAAAATCAGGATATACCACTACCAAAGAACATTTATGTTCCCATCACCAGTATTATAAGAAACGAAGTCCAACCTATTACATACAAAAAGGATATAATCACTCAGAGACACTTTACCAATACATCAATGCATTATTTAAACAAGATAAATATCCTGAACAACTCTACAGAACCTGCGAAGGGATTTTAAAGCTCTCTAAACAAACTGATACTGATCAGTTTATTAAAGCCTGTGAAATGGCTATGGAATTTACCAATTATTCTTACGCCTTTTTAAAACGGATTTTAGAGAACAAAATGGTAGATGCTACAGATCAGACACCAGAGACACCTTTACCTAAACACGATAATATCAGAGGAGCATCTTCCTTTAAATAATACTATTAGAATTACTCATTAATTTAAATATCAATATACTATGACAAACATTGAAAATCATTTAAAACAATTACGCCTACAAGGGATGTCTAACCGTTGGGGTGCTCTTATGGAAACACGAGAACATCACCAACTCTCTTTAAATGAAGGGTTGGAAGTACTCCTACAAGCAGAACAAGAGGATCGTGCCAATAGACGTTTTGAGCGTTTGAAAAGAACCGCTAAGTTTAGATACAGTGCCACTATAGAAGAACTAAATTTTGAAGCAAACAGAGGACTTAATAAATCCCAAATTACAGAACTCGCTACAGGTCAATATATAACCAAAGGTGAATCTGTACTGATTACTGGGGCTACTGGATGTGGCAAAAGCTTTATTGCTTCTGCATTAGGTCATAGAGCCTGTTCCGGGGGAACCAAAGTCTTATATTTTAATACACAAAAACTACTGATCAAAACCAAAATGGCAAGAATTGACGGAAGTGTATTCAAACTCTTCGAACGTATTGCTAAAGCAGGATTACTAATCCTTGATGATTTTGGATTAGCGAATTTAGATAAAAAGCAACAAATGGACCTTATGGAAATTATTGAAGACAGACACAGTAAATCATCAACCATTATAGCTAGTCAACTACCAGTAGCTAGTTGGTATGATGTTATTGGAGAAGCAACCATTGCAGATGCAATTTTAGATCGGTTAGTACACACATCACACCGAATAGAACTTAAAGGAGAAAGTCTTAGAAAAAAACTGTAATTTTGTCACAACCTATCTTTTTAAGACCAAAATCTACAGAGGGGTCAATATGACTAGAATGGGGGTCAACATCTATAGAATATCCATTCAGAATATGATTTAGATGGAAGTATGATCCG
>NZ_AUML01000087.1 GCF_000430665.1 Aquimarina muelleri DSM 19832
TTGGGAAAGCAATGACCTATTTTGTGAACCAATATCATAAACTCCAGAATATATTTCTGGATGGAAAAATAGAGCTAGATAATAACAAAATAGAAAATGCCATAAGACCAATGGCTATAGGTAGAAAAAACTATCTATTCTGTGGATCACACAAAGCAGCACAAAATGCAGCAATGCTGTATTCTTTCTTTGGAAGTTGCAAAATGCAAAACATAAATCCAAGAGAATGGCTCGCTAATACCTTAGAAAAAATACCAGATCATAGCATACAAAAATTAGAAGAATTACTACCTGGATATCAAGAAAATTCTATACTGTAGTTGCTCGGATGCATACTTTTATACATATAAATGTAGTCTTTATAGGCTGCATAGAACATAAAAAAACAGCTACAAACAAAAGTCTGTAACTGTTTTTAATATGTATTACTGTACTCTCTCGCGAAGTCAGGAGACTTTGCGTAGCATCACGTTTTTTAGTTAATCACACTTAGGAGAGCGGGGTCAGGAGACTTTGCGTAGCATCACGATCCTATTTAATCACTCTTTGCGGAGCTGGGAGCGGGGGACTTTATTTTAAAACTATTTCAAAACCATTATCAATAAAATCTTGGCATAATATTGATTTAAAATAATTTGGAGAATATTTCTTAAATAATTTTTCTAATTTAGAATATTCTTTAAAATATACCTTTGAATTATGCTTCTCATTACTCACATTAATAACACCTAAACAATCAAGTAACGCATTACCATCTCCTCCCATATAACCTCGATAACCAAAAAAAGCATCCCCTAATAAATAATAAAAATCTAGTTCATCGTTTATTTCATTACAATTAATCAAATAAGTTTTATCATTTGTGATTACTTTATTTAATCCTGACCATTTAAAACAAGCACGTAACCAACCTCTTTTCTCTTCAACAGTTTTTAAATTATTCCAAATAGGAGTTAAATTATTATTCCATCTAGTAAAAAGATCGTAAACTGTTATTAAATATGCTTCAAAATCTTCTCCAACTGTTCCTAAAAACTGTATTTTATCAGAAGACGCAATATCATTAAGCAATTTAACTGACACATAATCCCTTAAATTATCTTTCAGCATAATTTCTAATTCAATTATTTCTCCAGCATATAATTCTTTATTTAAAGATAATTCAGACAGTGAAATATAAAACACATTAGTTGAACTTGTTTTCTCTATCGATTCGTAATAAGCCTCTCCAACTTTGGACGACTTTACATATATAAATACTTTTAACAACTCCATTATTCATTTACAGTTTTAATCTTAGTATAGTCATGATCTTTTACATACCCATATATTGTCTTACCATCATCACCTATTTTTGTCAAAACTCTTGTTCCATTCAACTGAGTACCTGGTATATCTTCCGAAATCCATTCTTTAGCTCCAACCCAATTTTTAGAAACCCCAGACCTATCTTGAATCGTTTTCTGAACCCCTTCTACATCTAAATTAGGTTTCCCAACACCTGCTTTAATATCTCTAATAGCTTGATTGATTTGCTTTGGAGTATTTATTATAGAACCTTTTCTTTTTCCTTTTCCTGCACCAAATATCTCAGAAGCTTCAGTAGCACATATCGCACAATCTCCAAAATCACTCAGTCTTTTTGCTTTATTAGCAATTTTTGTAATCCTAGCAACACTGACAACTTTACTTGCTCCTTTATCTCCTAAAAGACCTAAAAATAAATCTGTAGCTATCTCTGTTCTATCTTCTAGACCTCCATTAATTAACTTATCTGCTCCTTTATTCAGACTTTCAGAAAAAGCTAGTGTTGACTGCTGTGAAGTAGTTCCAAATTTAGCATCCAAATAAGCCATACTTTGGGCTGCTCCTACAGGATTCTGACCTGCAACTCCATATGCTCCAATACCTAAACCTAGATTCCCAACTCCTTTTGCTGCTCCTACAGGATCACTAATCACTCCTTGAATACCTTCTACAGTCTTTACTACAGATTTGGCAACGCCTCTTGACACCTTTTGAGCAGTATCTCCATATTGACCTGTTACAGCATCAATCATAAACCATTCAAATTCTCCTCCTTCTAAATCAATACCCTCTATTAATCTGTTTTCACTAATAGCATAGGTAGAGTTCCACGGGTAAGATTTAAATAATGGATCAGAAGACATAAAGCGATTAATTCGCGGATCATACATTCTTAAAGAGAAACTATAACTATTCCCTTCCCCTTTAACTTCGTTGTCCATTTCTTGACCTTGGAAGCCGTAACGGTAATCTGCTGAGTTTCCGTGGCGATTGGGTAGAAGCATCCCAAAGGGATAGTAGTCACTGCATATATTTCAGAAAAAACACTTTTTTTAACGCATACCTTGCCAACAAAACTGCTTTTTTTTATTTTTAAGAACGTA
>NZ_AUML01000088.1 GCF_000430665.1 Aquimarina muelleri DSM 19832
GATACTACAGAGTTATCGACAAAGGAGTATGTGGAACCTCGTACAGATACAGAGGTTCAATTGGTAAAAATCTGGCAAGAGTTATTAGGAGTAGATCGAGTAGGTATTTATGATAATTTCTTTGAATTAGGAGGGCATAGTTTATTAGCAACCAGACTAGTGTCTATGATTCGTAAGGAGTTAAATATAGAAATATCAATTCGAAATATTTTTAAGTTTAGTACTGTAGAAGAGATATCGTCTTATATAGATTATAAGGTGCGGAATCTTAAAAATGATATAAAGGAGTATAGTATAAATATTGAGATATAAATTTAATAATACATGGATATTTTAAGTTTTTTTCATAAACTAGATAAAGAAGGAATTAAGTTAGTTTTAAAAAATGGCTCATTAAATATTAAGTCAAATTTTGAAATTGATCCAGAAATACTTAGTGAAATAAAATATAATAAAACTCGGATAGTTGAACATTTAAAAAACTATCAGGATGAAGATACTACAGATGATATATTAGAAAAAATAATTTCTTATGATAAAGAACAACTAGTTCAAATTCCTTTATCCTTTAGTCAAGAAAGGTTATGGTTTGTAGATCAGTTACAAGGTAGTTTGGAGTACCATATACCTGTTGTTATTCGTTTAGAGGGAGCATTAGATGTATCTGTATTAGAAAAATCTTTACAAAGAATTGTTTCTCGTCATGAGGTATTGCGTACGAATCTTCTATCAAAAGATGGTGTAGGCTATCAAAAAATTATAGCCGCAAAAAATTGGTCATTAGATCAAATAGAAGTAGTTGATGAAGATTCAATAGATTATAATTTAGAGAGATATTTAATTACTCCATTCGATTTATCGAGTGATTATAAGCTACGATCCTGTTTATATAATTTAGGTAATGATAAATATATTTTAACTTGTGTATTTCACCATATTGCAAGTGATGAGTGGTCAGGTGGTATTTTGGTTCGTGAATTTACCGAATTGTATAGTGCTTTACATTCGGGTCGGGTTCCAGCTCTTCCAGAGTTGAGTTTACAATATTCAGATTATGCAATTTGGCAGCGAAAGTATTTAGAGGGAGAAGTTCTAGAATCTCAATTATCTTATTGGGAAAACAAATTAGCAGGGGTTAGCAGTCTATTGCTACCAACAGATTATGTTCGTCCTTCGGTACAAAGTAGTGAAGGATCTAGTATTTCTTTTTCATTAGGACAAGAGTTAAGTGATTCCTTACAGTCCTTATGCCAGCGAGAAGGAGTTACATTATTTATGGTATTAATATCAGCTTTTAAAGTTTTACTATTTCGTTATAGTGGACAAGATGATATTTGCGTTGGTACTTCTATTGCAAATCGTACACAGTCAGAATTAGAGGGTATGATTGGCTTTTTTGTCAATATGCTAGCGCTTCGTAGTGATTTGAGCGGGAATCCAAGTTTTAAGGAATTATTAGGTGAAGTCAAAAATACGACTTTAGAGGGGTATGACCATCAATTGGCTCCTTTCGAGAAGGTAGTAGATCGAGTAATTACTGCTCGGGATATAAGTATGAGTCCTCTATTTCAAGTACTATTTGTATTACACAATCTAGAAAAAGAGTCAGGAGAATCGATAATAGAATTAGATGGAGTTACACTTTCAGCATACGAATCTGATAATGTTATCTCTAAATTTGATATCGAATTACATGCTTCTGAAAGCGATTCTGGGATAGCATTAAATCTTGAATATTGTACAGCTTTGTTTAATAAGGCTACAATTGATCGAATGTTAGAACATTATCAGAAGTTATTATGTAGTATTGTTAGTGATGTTAAACAGCCAATAGGTAGTTTATCTATGTTAACAGTAAAGGAGGAGGACGAACTATTAAATACTTTTAATAACACTTTTTTAGAGTATCCAAAGGATAAAACAGTAGTAGATTTATTTAAAGAGCAGGTTGGTAAAACTCCAGAAGCAATAGCATTAGTGTGTGAGTTAAAAAAAATGACCTATAAAGAGTTAGATGATAAATCAAATCAATTAGCTCATTATTTAGAATCTCAAGGTGTCGTTAGAGGTTCCCGAGTAGGAGTTCTTTTTGAGAAAAGTTTGGATATAATTATTAGTATCTTAGGTATTTTAAAATTGGGATGTACTTATGTTCCTTTAGACCCCTCTTTACCTTCAAATAGATTATCATATATATTAGATGATTCGAGTATAAACTTCCTTCTTTATAGTAAAGAAT
Source organism: Aquimarina muelleri DSM 19832 (assembly GCF_000430665.1). Taxonomy (GTDB): domain Bacteria; phylum Bacteroidota; class Bacteroidia; order Flavobacteriales; family Flavobacteriaceae; genus Aquimarina; species Aquimarina muelleri. Next base: position 2,240 of record NZ_AUML01000088.1, read on the forward strand.
CTTTGCTATCAAGTTTATCAGTTTCAGAATTTATTTTTTTTATAAATATAGAAGAATCATATACATATGAATCTTCATCAGTTTCATATGAAATTACTCCAAATGATTTGGCTTATATCATGTATACCTCTGGTAGTACTGGTGTTCCCAAAGG
>NZ_AUML01000089.1 GCF_000430665.1 Aquimarina muelleri DSM 19832
AGTTAGTAGAAATCTGGCAAGAGTTATTAGGAGTAGACCGAGTAGGTATTTATGATAATTTCTTTGAATTGGGAGGGCATAGTTTGTTGGCGGTTCAATTGATTTCCCGTTTGCAATTAAAAGGTTTTCATATAGAAGTAAAAGATATTTTTGAAAACCCTATAATTATATCAATTAGTGATAAATTATCTTCATTATCATCAATTTATAGTGTTCCAGATAATGGTATTACAGTTACTAGCGATCGTATTACTCCATCAATGGTTCCTTTGGTTAATTTTGATCAGAGTGAGTTGGACAAGCTAGTATCTAAAGTTAGTGGTGGGGTTTCTAACATTCAAGACGTTTACCCTCTATCTCCGTTACAAGAAGGGATCTACTTCCATCATTTGATGAGTGATAAGAATCAGGGAGATCCTTATGTTTTTACTAATTTACTTTCATTCTCAGATAAAGAGAAGCGTAATTCTTTTATTGAAGCGTTACAATTTGTAGTTAATCGTCATGATGTATTACGTACCTGTATTTTGAGTGAAGGTTTACCTAGTAGTGTTCAGGTTGTATTACGAAAAGCCCGTTTGTCAGTAGATAATGTAGATTTAGACACTTCTATCGACGTTTTGTCACAATTAGAATCATTAAATAACCCTGATAATCAATGGATGGATGTAAGAATAGCTCCATTGTTGGAGCTAAAAACGGCAGATGATCCTCAAAATAATTGCTGCTATTTGATGGTAAACTTACACCATTTAGTATTAGATCATATTGGTTTAGAAAAAGTAATTGCAGAGATTAAAATGTATTTATCTGGGGAAGAGTCAAGTCTTTTACCCCCTGTTTTATATAGAGATTTTATAGGACATACCTTACACTCTCAATCAATTAATGATAGTGAATCCTATTTTAGAGGTTTATTTGGAAACATAGACGAACCTACATACCCTTTTGGTTTATCAAATGTTCTTGGTGATGGTAGTAATATTAAAGAGTCGAGTATTTTTTTGCCTGAAAAATTAAGTAAAGAACTTCGTAATGTATGTGTTCGACTAGGTATGAGTCCAGCAGTTTTGTTTCATGCTGCTTATGGTATTGTAATAGGAAAATGTAGTAATAGAGAACATGCTATTTTTGGATCATTGTTCTCTGGTCGTTTGCAAGGTTCTTTAGGAGCAGCTGATTCTTTAGGATTATTCATAAATACACTTCCCTTAATATTAGATTTAAACCAAGATATAGGTAAATATCTAGATCAAGTAAATATTCGTTTAAAGGAGCTATTATCTCATGAGCAAACTCCTTTGTCTAATGTTCAAGGTTGGAGTGGTATTTCAAATGACATAGCTTTATTCAGTGCAATATTAAATTATCGTCATTCTTCTCCTTTATCAGAATCAGAAGATGGTAGTATTACTGATTTAGGGATTAACGTTATTGAATCTAAGGAACGGAATAATTACCCCTTTACATTAAATGTAGATGATTATGGAGTTGACTTCAAGTTAACAGCTCAAATAGACGGAAGTATTGATTCAGATCGAATTCTTGTTTATGTAAAACAAGTGTTGATTCAGCTATTAGAAGGAGCAAATAGTGAAACAATGATAAGTGTTAGGGGTTTGAATATTCTATCAAAAGAAGAAGAATCACAATTATTGAATGTATTTAATAATGTATCATTGGTTGATTATCATAAAGATAAGACTGTTGTATGTTTATTTGAAGAGCAAGCAATCAAGACACCAGAAGCCATTGCACTAATTTTTGAGGAAAAACAACTGACTTATAGTGAATTAGATAGGCGTTCTAATCAGTTGGCTCACTATTTACGTAATCAAGGTATACAATCAGGTTCTTCGGTAGGTATCTGTTTAGATCGTAGTTTGGATATGATCATTGGTATTTTAGGGATTTTAAAGTCAGGAGGAGTATATGTCCCAATAGATCCTCATTATCCAAAGGATAGGATTGATTATATGCTTAAAGATGCAGACATTGGTTTGGTATTGAGTAGTAATTCTAGTAAGATAGTTTTAGAGTATCATGAAGAATTATTGGTTTTATTATTGGATAAGGATTGGGGAGTTATTTCTGAATGTTCGATCAATACACTGAGTAATACTTTATCTTCAGAAGGATTAGCCTATGTTATTTACACCTCAGGAAGTACAGGTG
>NZ_AUML01000090.1 GCF_000430665.1 Aquimarina muelleri DSM 19832
CAAAAAATAGATGTTGTCATAGAATCCAATGACGGAACATTCAAAAAAGAATTCAAACAAATAGAAGTTCTTAATAACGAAACTACAACAATAGATCCCTTTCATATACCGATAAAAGAGTATGATCAGAGTATAGAAATTTATAATTATACCCAACATCTAACTGCTGTAAAAAAGAATACTATAAAAACCTTTAAGGTTAGTATTAATGAGACAACCTATTCTAACCCAAAAGAACTTCTAATCCCCCATACTTACCGAAGAAACTACGAAGAACTCATTGGGCTTTTTAACACAGATAATAGTGGAAAAAAAGATAAACAAACAAACTATGAAAATAAATTCATAAATAGCACCACTGACATCAAAAGTATTGTAGATGAATTTATAGAAAAGGTAATTGCAGAAGACATAACAATTTCTGAAATAAAACCTCTAGTTGAAGAAAAAGCAACTGCACTCTGGGATGCTGCTGTAAAACAAGTACAAGGAGGCAATTTTGATGATAGACCTTTATATTGGGCAAGAAATAAAATGCAAACTTGGTTAAAGCGAAGTCCTTTGTTTAAAGATCAAGTTGATTTAGAGACTTCAATAGTTTGTCCAGATACCGAATTAGAAAATATTATTAAACTGTTTGAGGAAAAAAGCAGAAACTATACTGGAATTGATTTCTCTAAAGCAGGAAATAAGAAAAAGATATTGATAACAGGGTTTGACCCATTTTTATTGAACTCTTTTGATCATAAATACAAAAGAGGTTTTAATATATTACAGTCAAATCCATCAGGATGTGTAGCTCTTAATTTTCAAGGAAAAAATATTGAAAATTCATTCATACAAACTATGATTGTTCCTGTTAGATATTCTGATTTTGATAATAGTCAGCAAAACGATAAAGGAGAAGGAAAAGGAATAATTGAAAAATATATTCATAACTATATAGATCAAGTTGATACGATTATTACTATAAGTCAATCTTTACCTGGTGATTATAATATCGATAAATTTGCAACTTTAAGACGTGGTGGATTTAATGATAATTTAGACTATACTCGTGAAGATAACTCCAAGGCATTAAATTCAAATGATGAATGGATAGAAACAACTTTACCAAAAGAAATGACTAATGCTCCTTATGTAGAATATAACTGGGAATTTGACAGAGTTCCTAACCCTAAGAAAATAAAACCAGATAAAGAGCAAAAACTTAGCCAAGGTTCTGGAGGTAATTATTTATCAAATGAAATCTTTTATCGTGTAGCAAGATTGAGGAAAGAAAAAAAACCGATTCTTCCTACTGGTCACTTTCATATATCTAAATTACAGAATGAAAACGTCAGGGAAGACTTTTCAAATAATAAGACTAAAGAGATGATTACAATAGTAAGGAAAGGAATAATAGAAGGAATTAAAGGATTGAAAAAATGAAAAAAGTAATTTTAATAATATTTAGTCTTGCTTTTACCTCTTGTGGGGCTCAAAACCAAGCCATTCTTGATTTAAAAAAAAATGATTTAATAGCTTTTAGTTTCATTGAAAATGGAATACGACCAATTGAATCTCCTTATGAACAAGAGGTTTATAACAAAAATAGCATAATCATTTTGAAAAGAAAATGGGCGAATATTGGTAAAGACTATTTTGAAAAGCAATTTGTGTTTGTTAAAAATTTAGACACAATGAAAATCTCCTGTAACTGTGGACAAGAAAAAAACTTATATTTTAAGGATCTAGAATTTAAAAAAGGAGAAATTAAAATTGAATTGCCTTCAAATTTAAATTTAGAAAAAGCAAAAGATATCTTTTCGGACAAAAAACTGAACAATACTAGTGCAATAAATAGCTACAACTTTAACAATAAAGGCCTAAAAGATACTTTTGTAGACTTACCTTTTAACGAGTTAGAATTTCTGATTATAAGTAAAAATTAAACGTTTTGTAGTCGAGTACGAAAAGGGGATTTTCACTCCTAAACCTCTCACAGCTCTACTGAGTTTATCGAAGTACCACCATATATCCTTCGTCAAGCTAAGGACAGGCTATACAAATCTCTTATACGGCTTTTATTATGTAGTCCACCGTTACGTTAATTGATAAGCTGTCCTGAGCAAGGTCGAAGCCCCCCCGCCCATAAAAGACTTGCACCCTCTAGATGAATTATTTATCTTCGATAAATAAAAAATGCCCATGCTAGGCACACATATTATATATAAAATCA
>NZ_AUML01000091.1 GCF_000430665.1 Aquimarina muelleri DSM 19832
GTTTAAAAATCGGCCTTGCATAGGATCTCTATAAAGTTCGGGAGTTCTTAACGTTAGCAAAAGAAATTAATAGATTTCCTTTATGTGGGGAATTACTGCCAACGTTTAGTGTCGAGTAGGGAAAGGGAGTTTCACTCTTCCCCTCTCACATAACCGTACGTTATAGTCTCCCATCATACGGCTCTTATTATACAAATCTAGTCAATCTAATTTCTAATATCATTATATAATAGAACTTTAAAAAAAGTCCATATACAATGAATTACAAATGAGAAAATTATATTATATTTTTAGTGAAATAGAATTAAAAAGGCAGCTAATTTTTTTAACCTAAACGGGAATGTTTAAACTTTTTTGTTTTTGAAAATGAATTAGTTATCTAATTTAAGAAATATAACCCGATGAGACAAAAACTGGAACAAATAACAACTAAGTTATTGATTTATAAACAAATAAAAAGAGATAAACGTTAAGTTTATCTCTTTTTGTGACCTCGGCAGGATTCAAACCTGCAACCTCTTGAGCCGTAATCAAGTGCACTATTCAGTTATGCTACGAGGCCTTTTTGCGGGTGCAAATATAGGGTGTTTTTATATTTCTGACAAATCAAGTAGTGGTTTTTTGTAATTTTTATTAAAAAAATGATATGTTTTTATGAGATACTTTAGTTGTGTTATTTTAAGTATATGGTTATTAGTTTCTTATAATAAATATGGATAGGATTGGGTATTTGGAACAAGAGATTTTGTAATGATTTAATGACAAAGTATTTAAAAGAAGATTTTGTTCCTGTTAGAAAAAAAGTGAAATTACAGTAAAACCTAAAAATAATGTAAGGGTATGGAGAGGATATTTAGGAAATAGATGCAATAAAAGGAAAGAGGGGTATTTTAATTAATAACGATGTATCCGCTACAGAAAGAAAAACAAAAGTAGTTTGTAATTTGGTTAAGGAATAAGTTGTGCGGTGTAATTTTATTATAAAATTAGATTTATTGAAGGATAGAGGTGCATTTGTAGTAATGGTATAATTATTTTTAAAATGTTGATTATAAAAAAAACCTTCATTTTTTGAAGGCTTGTGTTATAAAAATTTTCTATGTTAAACCCGCTTTATATACTAGAACTTTGTAATGAATATTGAAGATTTCATAAATACAGTTGTTTTCTTGATTTTAGGATAGCGTAGCTATGGTTAAATTAAGAAACGAAGCAAAGCGTCTGTATCTGCAGTAGCTACAAGATGGAATAGATTCTCTACTGCATAAAATGGGTTAAAATATTATTTTTTTGTGGTAGCAATTATCGCACCATCTTTTGCTTTATCACCATAAATACTAATCGCAGTTTTAGGTTTAAGAAAGTCAACTTCTGCCAAGTTATCTGATTTTGCGTGGGTGTTTAAAGTTTTAAAATCAGCTTCTTTTCCGTTAATGATGATTAGTTTTTGAATATCAGGGTTATCTATAAAGCTATATTTTTTAGAGTTTAAGTTCTGAAAAGGATGCATTTGTGGTTCGTTAAAAAAGAAACTTTCATTTTGATTTTCGTCATAATAAAAAGATTCCATAATCTGATCTTTTAGTTTCTGAATATCAAAGTTTCCTTGAGAAAATAAAGAATCTTTTTCATCGTTAAAATCAAGTGCAAAACCATGTTTTTTCATCACACTATCCATATCTATATTTGGAAAATTAAAACCAGATTGTTTTTTTAAAATAGCAATATCAAACATTCCAGAATTAGTAATGTATAAACTGTCATTTTTATATCCTAATTTTATTTCCGAAATTGGGACATTTGAGGAAGAAGAATATTGACTTTTAGTATTTCCTTTTTTTAAGGTAATACTAAGGCTTGTAATCTCATTTTTATCATTAAATTCTATTTTTTTGAGAAGTAATTCAATTCCGTTTTCTAAAAAGAATTTTTTTAAGTCCTCTAATTCCTGTTCTGATGTGTTTTTGTTAATAACAGCTGTTATTTCATCAGATTGAGCATTTTTAGTAATAACCTGAGTTCGACGTAAGAAAAAAGGGTTTTTACTTGTAGAAAAAGCAGAAAAACATTATATTTAAGTATCTAACATTCAAATATTTAAA
>NZ_AUML01000092.1 GCF_000430665.1 Aquimarina muelleri DSM 19832
TTTGGAGAATGTTGTTCAATGTTGTGTTTTAGCAAGAGAGGATACTAAAGGTAATAATCGTCTTGTCGGTTATGTTGTGATAGAAGGTTTTCTAGATAAAGATAAAATACAGAATGCTTTAAAGTTAGTTTTACCAGAATATATGGTTCCTATGATTTGGGAGAAATTAGAAACAATGCCCTTGACTCCTAATGGTAAAATAGATAAGAAATCGCTGCCAGAAGTTTCTTCTGCTGCATTATCTACTCAGGAGTATGTTCAGGCAGATACAGAATTAGAATTAGAATTAGTAAGAATTTGGCAAGGATTATTGGGGGTAGAGCGAGTAGGAGTACATGACAACTTCTTTGAATTAGGAGGCCATAGTTTATTGGCTACCCGATTAGTTTCTATGATTCGTAGGGAGTTAAATATAGAAATTGAAATAGCGGATGTTTTTGAACATCTTACTATTTACAATTTAGGAACCCATTTGTCGACCCAGTCAGAAGGGGTGTTGTTGCCTACTATTGTTGCTGGAGACCGTCCTTTACGTATCCCCTTATCGTTTAGTCAGGAACGTTTATGGTTTTTAGATCAACTACAAGGTACTATAGCTTACCATATGCCTGTCGCAATCCGTCTAGAAGGAGCATTGGATACATCTATATTGGAGCAATCCTTTCAACATATAGTATCTCGACATGAAGTATTACGTACTTTGATTCTGTCTGAATCAGGTTATGGTTATCAAGAGATTATAGGATCTGAAGGTTGGTCATTGGATAAGGAGGATATATCCGATAAATTAACATTAGAATCCAGTTTATATAATTATTTAGCGAATCCCTTTGATTTATCAAGTGATTATAAGTTTAGAGCCTGTTTATATGATTTAGGGGAAGATCAATATGTTTTGGCATGTGTATTTCATCATATAGCTAGTGATGGTTGGTCAGAAGGTATTTTGGTTAATGAATTTATAGAGATATATAGCGCTTTACAATCTGGAAGACCCAATATTTTACCAGATTTATCTCTACAATATTCTGATTATGCGATTTGGCAGCGAGAGTATTTAGAAGGAGAGGTTCTCGAAAGGCAGCTATCTTATTGGGAAGAAAAATTAAAAGGGGTAAGTACCTTATCATTGCCTACAAATTACGAGCGCCCTTCTATACAGAGTACAGCAGGGGCTAGTATATCTTATGTATTAGATCCGGATTTAAGCACTTCTATACAGACTTTATGTCAAAGAGAAGGTGTTACGATGTTTATGTTTTTATTATCAGCATTTAAAGTATTGTTATCCCGTTATAGTGGTCAGGAAGATATTTGTGTAGGTACTCCTATAGCAAATCGTACACAGTCTGAATTAGAAGGTATGATTGGGTTTTTTGTAAATACTTTGGCACTTCGTAGTGATTTGAGTAGAGACCCAAGTTTCGGGGATTTATTGGCACAGGTAAAAGAGACAACTTTAGAAAGTTATGATCACCAACAGGTACCTTTTGAGAAGGTTGTGGATCGTGTGATTGCTTCTAGGGATATGAGTAGAAGCCCTATATTTCAAGTAATGTTTGCATTACAGAATATACCAGAAAATTCTGGAGAAGAAAGAGAAGGAATCCGTGATGTTGTAATTTCAGCATATGAATTTGATTCTATTACTTCTCAATTTGATTTAGTATTGAATGTATCTGAAGATGATTTAGGCATTTCATTAGAAATGATGTACTGTACAGCTTTATTTAATGAAGAAGCGATGCAACGTATGTTGTTGCACTATCAAGAATTGTTGTATAGTATTGTAAAAGATGTTACCCAACCAATAGGTAAACTATCGATACTTACCCAAAAAGAACAATTAGAATTAACAGAAACCTTTAATAGTACAGAATTAGCGTATCCAGAAGATAAGACA
>NZ_AUML01000093.1 GCF_000430665.1 Aquimarina muelleri DSM 19832
ATACTTTTTAACAATTCTTGATAATGGTTCAACATTCGAATGATCGTAGTCTTATCAAACAAAGCTGTACAATACGCTATATTTAATATAATACCCGAATTACTTTCTGACACATTCAGTGTAAGATCAAATTGAGAAGTAACTGTATGAAAATCATATTCAGAAAGGGTAATCCCTTCCAGTTGCATCTTTTTTTCGTTTGATCCTGTAGAAGCATTTTGTAATACAAACATTACCTGAAATAATGGACTCATACTTATATCCCTTGTGCTAACAACAGTGTTTACTACTTTTTCAAAAGGTACCAACTGATGATCATAACCTTCTAAAGTTGTCTTCTTCACTCTTTCTAGTACTCCTCGAAAACTTAAATCATTACTCAAATTAGTTCGTAATGCTAATGTATTTACAAAGAAACCAATCATACCTTCTAACTCTGATTGCGTACGATTTGCGATTGGGGTACCTACACAAATATCATTCTGACCACTATAACGAGATAACAGAATCTTAAAAGCAGATAATAACACCATAAAAAGAGTTACTCCTTCTTGTTGGCATAAAGACTTTAATGAATTACTTACTATTTCATTTAATCTTAAAGAAACAGTTGATCCTTCTGCACTCTGTATGGAAGGGCGCACATAATCTATTGGTAGAGATAATGTACTAACATCTGTTAATTTTTCTTTCCAGTACAATAATTGTTTCTCTAAAAAATTCCCTTGTAAATATTTTCGTTGCCAAATTGCATAATCCGAATATTGTAAGTCTAAGTTCGGGAGATTAGCTTCTCTCCCCGAATTCAAGGCACGATACAACTCTGTGAACTCATTAATCAAAATACTTCCTGACCAACCATCACTGGCTATATGATGAAAAACACAAGCCAATACATAATTATCATTCCCTAAATCATATAACCGAGAGCGTAATTTATAATCTTTAGACAAATCGAATATTTCTTTAAAATATTCCTGAAGACTATCTTTTAACCCTTCTTCAAATATCATTTTTTGATCTAACGACCAACCTTCTTCGCTGACAATCTCCTGATAACCTACACCATTTTCTGAAAGAAGATTTGTACGTAATACCTCATGACGAGAAACAATACACTTCAAAGATTTATCTAATAAAGCTATATCTAGTGATCCCTGTAAACGTACTATAATTGGAATATGATACGCTTGAGTTCCTTCTAACTGATCTAAAAACCATAAACGTTCCTGACTAAAGGATAATGGTATACGTAAAGGATACTCCGAACTACAAGGAGTAATTTTTTCCAATAGTTCTTTTGTTATACTTTTTCTATTATATTTTTCTAAATATTCATTTGTGTTATTTTCTTTCTGATACTTCTCTAAGTACTGAATAATCAAATCCTTATTACTTTTTATTTCTAAAAGTAATTCTTTATCTATCTCCCCATTTGATTTAATACTTAACGAATCATTCTTTAATATTAACTTTATTCCTTTTTTCTTTAATCTTTGAAAAAAACTTAAAAATTCCATATATTATTTACAGTTATATATCTATATTCATATTATATTGATCTGTAGAATCACTAAAATTAATTACCTTATAGTGTATATAAGATGATAACTGTTCTACCGAAGTGAATTCAAAAATATCTCCAATTTCTATCTCTATTTCTAACTTCTTACGAATGATTGACACCAATCGGGTTGCTAATAAACTATGTCCTCCCAATTCAAAGAAATTATCATAAATGCCTACTCGATCTACTCCTAATAACTCTTGCCAGATTTCTACTAACTGTAATTCTATCTCGTTACGAGGTGCTACATATTCCTTAGTCGATAACTCCGTAGGATCTGGTAAGGACTTCCTGTCCAACTTACCATTGGATGTTAATGGCATTGCATCCAACTCCACCCAGATTCCAGGAACCATATAATCTGGTAA
>NZ_AUML01000095.1 GCF_000430665.1 Aquimarina muelleri DSM 19832
TAATTCCCCACATAAAGGAAATCTATTAATTTCTTTTGCTAACGTTAAGAACTCCCGAACTTTATAGAGATCCTATGCAAGGCCGATTTTTAAACTGATGCATAATAGCTCGGGCGTAATTCTGGTTGAAAATGTAAAAGCCCCTGAATTAGAGGTTCAGAGGCTTGTTGATAATTTCAGTGGTGGAACTGACTTGTCAGTTACCCCGTTCAGAATAATTTTCAAATACAAAGTTACATTTCCTTAGGATCATTTTTTGTAAATCTTTAATTTTTTTAAAATGGAAAGAAAAATGAAACTAGGAATGGATGTGGTAAATTTCAATGCGGCAGGAATTGATATCGGAAGTCGTTCCCACTATGCTGCTATTGGTCAAGAGTTAGAAGATGTAAAAGAGTTCGGCGTATATGCTGAGGATTTGACTTCATTATGCCAGTGGTTAATGGATAATGATATAACCACAGTTGCTATGGAATCTACAGGAGATTATTGGCAGAACCTATATACAGAACTCATCAGCTTTGGCTTTGAGGTGGTACTAGTCAATGGAAAATTCACTAAAAATGCCAAAGGTAAAAAGACCGATGTCAAAGATTGTAGATGGATACAAAAACTACATACTCTTGGGCTTCTCACAGGAAGTTTTCTACCTGATCTGGTTACTGAATACTTACGAACTTATTGTAGACAAAGAACCAATTGGATTGAACTTGCTTCATCTGCAACACATAAAATGCAGAAATATCTAAAACTACTGAACTTCAGATTGGATGTAGTGGTCAAAGATGTTTGCGGACTTACTGGAATGAATATCATTGAAGATATTTGCAAAGGAAACCTAGACCCTTATAAACTTGCAGAACATCGCCATTATAACTGTAGAAAGCCTAAAGAAGAAATCGCTAAGGCACTTCACGGGAATAACAGAAAAGATTACCTTTTTGGACTCAAACAAGAACTTGAAAATTATACCTTCTGTCAAAGAAAAATCAAAGCTTGTGATAAACAAATAAACAGCTTCATCAAAAATGAATTAAAACAACATCCTGAAAGGAAAAAACTAAAAACAACTGATAAACCACATAAAAGAATCAATAAAAATGCGCCACAAATTAAAAATTTAAATCAATTAGCATTTAGGTATTTTAATGGAGTAGATCTATTTGCTATTGAAGGATTAAGTCATTCTTCGATTTTGAGTATCATGAGCGAAATAGGACCTGATGGCTTTAAAAAATTTGAAACAGCAAAGCATTTTAGTTCGTGGTTAAGGCTTGCTCCAAACAATAAAATATCAGGAGGAAAAATACTAAGTAACAGAGTCCCTAAAGGAAGTAATCGACTCAAAATTGCACTCAGACAAGCTGCAAATGCTATAGGAAATCTAAAAGACACGCACCTTTCTGACTTTTTCAGAAGAGTAGCATATAGAAAAGGTAGGCACTCAGCAGTAAGTGCAACGGCTAGAAAACTAGCTGTTATCATTTGGAATATGATCACTAAAAAAGTACAATATAAACCACCAAAACAATATTTGTTCCTAGATCAAAAAAGAAAAATGGGACTCATCAAAAGAATTAAAAAACAAATCGATAAATTTGAATTAAAACCTGATGATTTAGGGTTTAAAACAATCTAAATATCAAAATAAAAAAGTGACGTTAGTCAGAATT
>NZ_AUML01000096.1 GCF_000430665.1 Aquimarina muelleri DSM 19832
GTGTGCCGAGAGTAACGAAGGGCTGAAAACGTTACGTAACTGTTAATAAGATGGTGGAACCGACCCACTGGTGTTGTTTTACAGGAGAGAACATCAAACCACTATAAGGTGCTTTGGTAAAGAGCCAAGGTATTGAGCGTTATAGAAAAGGTAATCCATGAGATTATCAGGTATGAATAAAGGAGATGAATACAAATGAACCTCTGATGAAGTGTCGAGAAAGTGCTACATTCTGTCAAAAGTGGTTTAAGTATGTGAACCATGATAAGTTTATCGGTTACCTGTTTACTGGCTAAGCGGCAGGCGTCATTTAGGAGGCATGACCTTTATTCGGGCTTATTTACGGAACTCGGGAACCTGCATAGTAATGCAAAGAGAAATGTACAATAGGATCAACCTAGAGACAGAATATCAATGAATTATGCAGGGGCGGACTCATCCGTAGTAGTGCTGAAGGTTTTGTAATGAAACTGGATCGAAGGGATGAGCTTATACAGTCACATCACATTTAACAACTTGAAAGAGGATGACTTTATGGAATGAGACAAAATCAGTACCTATTACTAAAGAGATGGTATGGGGAGCTTATCTTGAGGTAAAACGAAAAGGAAAAAGTGCAGGAGTTGACGATCTAACGATGTCAAAATATGACAAGGATAGAAGTAAACATCTGTACAAAGTCTGGAATCGATTAGCTTCAGGGAGTTACTTTCCCCCACCAGTCCTACAAGTTGAAATACCCAAGAAAGATGGTTCAAAACGTCGACTAGGTATTCCTACGATCAGTGACCGAGTAGCTCAAACGGTTATCAAGAATCAAATAGAAGAAAGGATAGAAAAGATCTTTCATCCCAATTCCTATGGATATCGTCCAAATCTTAATGCACATCAAGCTTTACAAAAAGTACGAGAAAACTGTTGGAAATATGATTGGGTGATTGATTTAGACATTAAAAATTTCTTTGAAGAGATCAATCATAATAAGCTACTCAAAGCATTGGACAAACACATAAGTGAAGATTGGATAAAATTCTATATCAAAAGATGGTTAGAGTGCCCAATAAAGACCAGAGAAGGTAGAGTCATAGACAGATCAAAAGGTACACCACAAGGTGGAGTGATCAGCCCACTGTTAGCCAATTTGTATTTGCATTATACTTTAGATCTCTGGATCCAAACAACAGATTCCTCTATTGAATTTGTACGCTATGCGGATGATATCATTATCCATTGTAAGACTCAAAGTCAAGCAGAACATATCTTACAAAGAATCAAACAAAGGGTTAAGCAATGTGGATTAACATTACATCCTGAAAAGACCAAGATTGTTTATTGTAAGGATTTCAAAAGGCAAAAACAATACAGAGAAATCAAATTTGATTTTCTAGGGTATACCTTTCAGCCTCGTACCTCTAAGTCGAAGAAAACAGGCAAATTGTTTCTAGGCTACGATTGTGCGATGAGCATCCAATCCAGATCAAGGATATTTGAGACAATCAGGAAAATGGAAATCCCTAGAATGCGGTGTGACAACATTGTTGGCATTGCATATCATTTAAACCCTAAACTCAGGGGATGGATACGTTATTTTGGTAAATATCGAGGATATAGTTTGTCTAAGGTGTTTTATGTGCTTCGTATCAAATTGGTAAGGTGGGCAAGGT
>NZ_AUML01000097.1 GCF_000430665.1 Aquimarina muelleri DSM 19832
AGATAGGCATATAACTCCTCTGTATCCTCTTCATACATCTGTGGCTTACCATTAGATACCATATTGGCTACCGTAGACAATTGTGATAATTCTGCACCGTATTCGATCATTTTATCCAACATATCTTTTCTTAAACTAGAAATTGTATTACAATCACCACTTTCTCCTCGCCATTCTCCTCTACATTTCACATCAAACAAAAAACTTTTTAATTCTTCTGGTTCGTATAATTTTGATTTACTAAACGCAAATTGTAACCAGTCTTTGTTTTTGGTATAGCCATATTCTTTTACGATTTCGATCATCTCATACGGATGTTTTGATTTCACCCAATTTGTTGCTCCTACATCATTATAAAAAATCATATTATTATAGTGACATATCTTTATTGAAGCTTCTTCATCAAATTTATTAATAAGAGTTGGATCATCTTTCTCCCGTCTTGGATCTCCTGGTAAGTCAGAAGTTGCTGGAATTATAAATTTATAATTTTTCATGGCTACTTGACCATAATCTTTTAAAGTAAGTTCTATATCCATAAATTCAGATTTATCTATATCAATCTTATATACCTCTAATACACGATTTCTAAAAGTTTTATAATCTGGAATTTCAAAACAATTATTAACTTTGTCAGAGACTACACCATATGTTTTCTGAAATATTTTATTTTTGTAATTCACATCAGCTTTTATCATACTTTCTTTTTTTTCTTCTTGTCCTTTACAGCCTTGTATAAGTAAGACTATCATTATAATTTTTACAATATTTTTCATGTAGTTTATGGTTTTAAACTTTATATTCCTCATCCACAAACCCCTCCCAATAGGGTTTGTTATTATTGGTTTTTTCTATAACTTCTCGTTCTTCCAGAATTAATCGTACAGGTCTACGATCAATACTCATATCATGTACTAGCCCATTATTATCTGTTCGCTCGGCATCTTTCATAACCTCATGCAAAAATAAATCAGGGATTTCATTATACAATTCTTCTACAGGAATTAATCTTTTGGTGATATCATAACCACTTGCTAACGTTAAACATCCCTGTGAACTGTGAATATCATATTGATGTATAGCAACATCTCCTCTTTCACCATCTACTCCATTTATCACTTTATTATTATCATTATCACTTAGAAACATTAAATATCCTTTACCACTTCCTCCGCAGTCTCCTGCTCTATTGAGGTAATAGCTATCACTAGGAGGGGTTTCATTATAGGTTCCATATCGTAAGTTAGAACGACCTGAATTTGACAAATCTTGATGTGCATCTCTAGTCACATAAGTAATATAATCTGCTTTGGGTAACTTATCTTCTTTTTTTAGTTCATTATACTTTTCTAATGTCATTGCCCGATATACAGATAATCTATACATGACATTATCGGCATCGCCTTTTGTTTGAGAAGTAGTATGAATAGTTTTTTCTCCAATACCACTAATCACCACTACAGTTCCTTTTTGTCCTTTACGGCGTTTGTAATCTGGGCAATCTTCTAGCTTCAAGGCTTTTACCGCTTCTTCCAGATAGGATTCTCGATGGGCATACCCTTTAAAAGCATTGTTGATTCTATA
>NZ_AUML01000098.1 GCF_000430665.1 Aquimarina muelleri DSM 19832
TTATCTTTTAGCCAAGAGCGCTTATGGTTTTTGGATCAGTTAGAAGGCAGTTTAGCATACCATATTCCTATTGTGATTCGTTTAACAGGAATGTTAGATCCATTATTATTGGAACAATCTTTACAAAGTATTGTTTCTCGACACGAGGTATTGCGAACCAATCTTCAATCCAAAGACGGAGTAGGTTATCAAGAGGTTATAGGTGCAGAAGACTGGATATTGACTCACGAATCAATATCCGAAAAAGTATTAGAGGCCAGATTAAATAGCTATTTAGGAAAACCTTTTGATTTATCGAGCGATTATAAATTGAGAGCTTGTTTGTATGATTTAGGAGAGGATCAATATGTTTTAGCTTGTGTTTTTCATCATATAGCCAGTGATGGATGGTCAGAGGATATCTTGATGAACGAGTTTGTAGAACTTTATAGTGCTTTTCAATCCAGAAGAGTTCCTGTTCTACCAGATTTAAGCTTACAATATTCAGACTATGCCATTTGGCAACGTACTTATTTAGAAGGAGAAGTTTTAGAAGCTCAGTTATCTTATTGGGAAAAAAAGCTATTAGGAGTAAGTACCTTATCTCTACCTACAGATTATGCCCGCCCTTCGGTGCAGAGTAGTGCAGGAGCCAGTGTTTCTTTTGAGATAGATCAAGAGTTGAGTGCCTCTTTACAATCTTTATATCAAAGTGAAGGTGTTACGCCATTTATGTTCTTATTGTCAGCATTTAAAGTAATGCTATCCCGTTATAGTGGTCAGGAAGATATTTGTGTAGGTACGCCTATAGCAAATCGTACGCAATCAGAACTAGAAGGGATGATTGGTTTTTTTGTAAACACCTTGGCATTTCGCAGTGATTTGAGTGGCAACCCAAGTTTTAAGGAGTTATTAAAACAAGTAAAAGAAACCACTTTGGAAGGGTATAACCATCAATTAGCTCCTTTTGAAAAAGTAGTAGACCGAGTAGTTACTACTCGTGATACGAGTATGACTCCGTTGTTTCAGGTGATGTTTGATTTTCATAATGAGGTTGAGAATTCAGGAAGTCAAGAGAGCGTAGGTATAGAGGGTATTACCATTTCGGGATATGAATATTCCGATACCACAGCTCAATTTGATGTAACATTAAGTGTTTTAGAAGGAGATTCTAATATTTCATTAGGTATAGGATATTGTACCGCTTTATTTGATAAATCTACTATCGAAGGTATGCTGGAACATTATCGAGAGCTATTGCGTAGTATTGTAATAGATGTTACCCAACCGATAGGTAGTTTATCGATGTTGCGTATAGAAGAAGAAGTTCAATTATTGAAAGTTTTTAATGATACCCAAGTATCTTATCCATTAGATAAAACGGTTATAGATTTATTTGAGGATCAGGTATCCAGAACACCAGATGCTATTGCTGCTATTTTCGAAGGAGAAGAATTAAGTTATAAAGCATTAGATATTCGTTCCAATCAA
>NZ_AUML01000099.1 GCF_000430665.1 Aquimarina muelleri DSM 19832
GAGGCTACTGAAAAAGTCACGAACTTAAATAAAAGCGGTAAGTATTTTAGATACTTGCCGTTTTTTGTATTTTGTATTCATGATAGTTCAACAGGAATCTCTTCGATTAAGCGAGTACAGTTCTTTATATGATTTAATTGTTCCTCACACCAACTTGTTAAGGCGTATAAATGATTTAATAGATTTTAATTTCATCTATGAAGAACTTCAATCAAAATATTCTCAAACTCAAGGCAGAAAAGCAGAAAGTCCCATAAGACTATTCAAATATCTTCTGCTAAAAGTAATTTATACCATTTCAGATGTAGATGTAGTGGAGCGTTCACGCTATGACATGTCTTTCAAATACTTTTTAGAGATGTTACCAGAAGAAGATGTTATTGACCCAAGTACTTTAACTAAGTTTCGTAGGCAACGTTTAAAGGATACCAATTTGCTGGATATGCTTATCAATAAAACAGTTAGTATTGCTGTTGAACAAGGCATCATAAAATCCAAATCAATTATTGTAGATGCTACCCATAGTTTATCAAAATCGAACCCTATTTCATCTATAGACGTTTTACGGGAACGTTCAAAACAACTTCGCAAATCGGTTTATGCTTACCAAGAAGATTGGGTCGGTAAGATGCCAGTCAAGAATCAGGGCAGTGATTTAGAAAAAGAACTAGCTTACTGCAAGGAATTAGGAACCTTATTGGATGGTGCTCCCACACTTAGCGAAGTTCCAGCAATAAAAGAAAAATTGAACTTACTTAAAGAATCTGTTAATGATATTGAACACGCAGCTCAAGATGTTGTTTCAAAAGATAAGGATGCAAAGATTGGCCACAAATCACAGGACAGTTCGTTTTTCGGTTACAAAACCCATTTAGCAATGACCGAGGAAAGAATCATAACAGGGGCCGTTGTTACTTCGGGAGAAAAAGGAGATGGCCCTATTTTGCCTGAGCTAATAGAACAAAGTGAACAACGTGGTATTGATATAGACACCGTCATAGGAGATGCTGCCTATTCGGGCAAAAAGAATTTGGAATTAGCCAAAGAAAAAGATATTAAAATTGTAGCCAAGTTAAACCCAGCAATCAGCCAAGGTTTTAGAAAAAAAGAAGATGAATTTGATTATAATAAAGATGCCGACATGTTTGTTTGTCCAGCAGGACATTTAGCCATAAGAAAAGCAAAGCAAGGGAAAAAGAATGTTGCCACAAATCAAGTTATTACCTATTACTTTGATGTTAAAAAATGTAAGACTTGTTCTTTAAGGGAAGGCTGTTATAAAGAAGGGGCTAAATCAAAATCTTACTCGGTTACTACTAAATCAGACATTCATAAAGAACAAATTGATTTTGAAACATCAGATTACTTCAAAGAGAAATCAAAACATCGTTATAAAATAGAAGCTAAAAATGGAGAATTAAAAAATGTCCATGGCTATGGAAAAGCTATATCTTATGGTATAGAAAATATGGAAATGCAGAGTGCCTTAACCATATTTGCTGTGAATTTGAAAAGAAT
>NZ_AUML01000100.1 GCF_000430665.1 Aquimarina muelleri DSM 19832
TTATCTTTTAGCCAAGAGCGCTTATGGTTTTTGGATCAGTTACAAGGTAGTTTAGAATATCATATTCCTACAGTTATTTTTTTAGAAGGACCTTTAGACGTTTCGATATTAGAACAATCTTTACAAGGTATTGTATCTCGACACGAGGTATTGCGAACTAACCTTCAATCCAAAGACGGAGTAGGCTATCAAGAGGTTATAGATGCAGAAGACTGGAGGTTAGATCGAGTAGAAATATCAGATACGGTTATATTGGAAGATAGGCTACAGTCTTATTTGATGATTCCCTTTGATTTATCGAGCGATTATAAATTGAGAGCTTGTTTATATGATTTGGAAGAGGATAAATATGTATTGGCTTGCGTTTTTCATCATATTGCCAGTGATGGTTGGTCGGGAGGTATTTTGATGAATGAGTTTGTAGAACTTTATAATGCTTTTCAATCTGGAAGAGTTCCTGTTTTACCAGATTTAAGTTTACAATATTCAGATTATGCGATTTGGCAACGCAAGTATTTAGAAGGAGAAGTTTTAGAAGCCCAGTTATCCTATTGGGAAGAAAAGTTATTAGGAGTAAGTACCTTATCATTAGCTACAGATTATACACGACCTTCGGTGCAGAGTATTTCAGGAAGTAGTGTTTCACTGTTACTGGATAAGGATTTAAGTAGTTCGTTAACTTCTATCTGCCAAGAAGAAGGAGTTACGATGTTTATGGTTATGTTATCAGCCTTTAAGGTTATGCTGTTGCGTTATAGTGGTCAGGAAGATATTTGTGTAGGTACCCCTATAGCAAATCGTACGCAATCAGAGCTAGAAGGAATGATTGGGTTTTTTGTAAACACTTTGGCTCTTCGAGGTGATTTGAGTGGCAACCCAAGTTTTAAGGAGTTATTAAAACAAGTAAAAGAAACTACTTTAGAAGGGTATAACCATCAATTAGCTCCTTTTGAAAAAGTAGTAGACCGAGTAGTTACTACTCGTGATACAAGTATGACTCCATTGTTTCAGGTGATGTTTGATTTTCATAAAGAGGATGCAAATCCTGTAGATCAAGATAGAGGAAGTATAGAAGGTATAACCATTTCGGGATATGATTCATCCGATACCACAGCTCAATTTGATTTGATGTTGAGCGTATCAGAAAGAGATACAGATATTTCATTAACTATAGGATATTGTACTGCTTTATTTGATAAATCTACTATCGAAGGTATGCTGGAACATTATCGAGAGCTATTACGTAGTATTGTACGAGATGTTACCCAACCGATAGGTAG
>NZ_AUML01000101.1 GCF_000430665.1 Aquimarina muelleri DSM 19832
ATTCATATGATTCCTCAGAGAGTCTATGTGAAAGAGAACCAAATTCTGTTGCTTATATCATGTATACTTCAGGAACTACAGGATTGCCTAAGGGAGTGATGATTGAAGATCATAGTATTGTTAGTTTGTGTAAAAGCTGTGACTATGTTTCTTTAAATTCAGATACAGTATGGCTATCAACTGGTTCTATCTCTTTTGATGCAACAACCCTCGAGTTTTGGGGGACTTTGTTAAATGGAGGTCAATTGGTATTAGCAAATACTAATACATTATTAGATATAAGTAGTTTAAAACAACTTATTATCGAACATAAAGTAACAACATTATGGATGACAGCTTCTTGGTTTCATCAAATAGTAGAACAGGATATATCTATTTTTAAACCTCTTTGTTATTTATTAGTAGGAGGGGATGTAGTTCTTTTTAATTATACAAACAAGTTAAAAGAATTTTATCCAGAACTTCATATAATCAATGGCTATGGCCCCACAGAAAACACTACCTTTTCGACAACATATAATATTGATAGTTTTGTAGATAAAAGTCTTTCTATAGGTAAGCCTATTAAAAACAGTCAAGCATATATTTTAAATTCTTCTCTCGATTTATTGCCTATAGGTGTTGTAGGAGAATTATACGTTGGAGGTTCAGGTTTGGCACGTGGTTATTTAAATAATGAAGATTTAACACGAGAGAAATTTATTTCAAACCCTTTTAAAGAAGGAGAAAGAATTTATAAGACAGGTGATTTAGTTCGTTGGTTACCAGACGGTAATATTGATTTTATAGGTAGGGTAGATGATCAAGTTAAGATCCGAGGGTATCGCATAGAATTAGGGGAGATAGAGAGTGTTTTATCTTCATTAGATGTTGTTATTCAATGTTGTGTTTTAGTCAAGGAGGATTCTTTAGGAGAGAAGTGTTTGGTAGGTTATGTTGTTGTAGAAGGAGATTTAGATAAAGAAGAAATACAACAGTATTTAAAATTAAGTCTACCAGAATATATGGTTCCTACAGTATGGGTAGAAATGGAAGTGATGCCCTTGACAAATAATGGTAAATTAGATAAGAAAGCATTACCAGAACCAGATGGTTCCGAGTCCTCTGCCAAAACATATGTTGCTCCAGAAAGTGAAATAGAAGTTCAGTTAGTAGAAATCTGGCAAGATTTGTTAGGATTAGAGAATATAGGAATACATGATAATTTCTTTGAGTTGGGCGGACATAGTTTATTGGCTACTCGTTTGGTATCTAAAATTCGTAAAGAATTATCTATAGAAAT
>NZ_AUML01000102.1 GCF_000430665.1 Aquimarina muelleri DSM 19832
GGATATAAAACTCCTCTAGAAGTAGAAATACAATATTGGAAAAATAATAAAAAAGTGGCTTGAGAAAATAGTCCCAAATTTAGTAGGTAGTCCAGACCTTGCCAAACAGAATATTTAAAACGAGTTAACGAACAATTTCTTCAGTATAAAAGTCATCCATTAATAAATTGGGTTTACGAGGATGATAACATTGGAATTGATTTTTCTACAATTGGATTAATGTTTAAGGACTTACAAACATTTGAATTTGACACCACTTACACAAAAGAATTAAAATATTATGGCTTGAACACAAAAACACTTGATTCTGTAAAGCCTATGATGTTAGATTTTTATAAAAAATCAAATTTCAATGAATTCTATAAAAGCAATAGGAATTATTATAATCAGGCTATTTCTCAAATAGAAAAGCAAGTTTCTGACGAAAAATTATTTGATAAGGTTATGTCCTTTTATCAAATAAAAGAAAAAGACTTGGAGCTGATTGTATTTGTGGAATTGACAAATAGTGCTAATAATAAAGCAATGGATTTCTACGACAATTATAACCCAAAAAAACGAGCAATCATTTTAGCAAACTATTGTGAATTATATACTGAACCGAATTCTTCTAATGAAATTATGGAATTAGATAATTCAACACGAGGAGTTTTGTATCACGAAATTTCGCATCTTGTTACAAATAAATTACTTGATAAACATATTGGCAACTTAAGTCAATACAATTCTATTTGTGAAGATTGTAATAACATTCAAATTACGGATAAAGTTGACCATATGATTGTCTATCCATTACAAGCAATTATGATGGAAAGATTTGACAAAAATAGTAGAGGAAGTGATTTTTACTTAACCAAATGTACAGATGTAAGAAAAGAAATTTATCAAAGATTGACGAAATATAGACCAGAGAATAAAGTACCTTTTGAGAAAACTTATATTGATTGTGTTAATTTGATAAAAGAATCAGCATCCGAAAAATAACGTGTGGTAACAACGTATATAGCTCATAGCTAATTAGTTGCTTAATCGAAGTTAAGACATATTTGGAAAGTCGCCAAATTTTTAAATTTGACGATTTCCAATAAAAAAGATAAATAGTAAAATTTAAAAATTCGGCTTGTGCTTAATCCGAATAATAATCGCTAATTTACACGCTACGAGCCATATGTGTGCCGAGAGTAACGAAGGGCTGAAAACGTTACGTAACTGTTAATAAGATGGTGGAACCGACCCACTGGTGTTGTTTTACAGGAGAGAACATC
>NZ_AUML01000103.1 GCF_000430665.1 Aquimarina muelleri DSM 19832
ATTCTGTTGCTTATATCATGTATACTTCAGGAACTACAGGATTGCCTAAGGGAATTTCTATTAGTGATAAAAATGTAGTTACTCTTATTAATGATCCATCGAGTAAGATTTCAATTAATTTTTCGGATCGGGTGCTTCAATGGTCTAATTATGGATTTGATGGTTCAACCTATGAGATTTTTGGTAGTTTGTTAAATGGAGCTACCCTTTATTTAATAGATAACTCTACAGCTTCGGATGCAAAAGCTTTATCACAAGTTATAGATAAAGAAAAGTTAAGTGTTATTTTTATAACTACGGCATTGTTTAATTCTATGGCAGAGTCTGATTTATCTTTATTATCTAGTTTGAGGATTTTGTTATTTGGAGGAGAAAAAGTTTCGATATCTCCTGTCCGAAAAATGTTATCGGCATTGGGTGCAGATAGAATATTACATGTTTATGGTCCTACTGAAACAACAGTATATGCTTCATGTCAAGTAATTTGTAATATATCAGATACAGCAGAAACAATTCCTATAGGTAAGCCTCTTACTAATACAAGTTTGTATGTTTTAAATTCTTCTCTGGATTTATTACCTATAGGAGTTGTTGGGGAGTTATGTATCTCTGGAAGTGGTGTTTCTAAAGGATATTTGAATCAAGAAACATTAACAAATGAGCGGTTTATAGCGAATCCTTTTAAAGAAGGAGAGAGAATTTATAAGACAGGCGATTTGGCTCGTTGGTTGCCAGATGGGACTATTGAATTTGTGGGTAGAGTAGATGATCAGGTCAAGATTCGTGGATATCGTATAGAGTTAGGAGAGATCGAGAATGTTTTATCTTCTTTGCCAGAAATAAATCAATGTTGTGTTTTAGTTAAAGAAGATAGAAGTGGTAATAAACGTTTAGTAGGTTATGTAGTTGTTAAAGGAGAGCTAAATAGGGAAGAGATACAACGATATTTAAAATTAAGTTTACCAGAATATATGGTTCCTAAATTATGGGTGGCTTTAGATACAATACCATTAACTAATAATGGAAAATTAGATAAGAAAGCATTACCAGAACCAGATAGTTCTGAATTATCGACCCAAGAATATGTTTCGGCAAATACAGAACTAGAATTTCAACTGATAGATATTTGGCAAGAATTATTGGAAATAGAACGCATAGGAATACATGATAATTTCTTTGAGTTGGGCGGACATAGTTTATTGGCTACTCGTTTGGTATCTAAAATTCGTAAAGAATTATCTATAGAAAT
>NZ_AUML01000104.1 GCF_000430665.1 Aquimarina muelleri DSM 19832
TTTACGTTGGTGTTGGTAGTAAAAGGTAACGGCTTCTATAAATTGTAAATAATGCTCGTTCGTTCTTCTTGGTTTAAATACGGTTTGTGGCAATATCAGTTGTTCTGCATACGGATTGATGATTTTAATTGGTTGTAGCATTCGTTGGGTATTTTGTAAAAACTCTTGTGTTTCTCGTTGTTTATAACCATCTATTTTTCCTGCTGCTTTTAATCTTTGATACTGCATGATCTTTTGATCCTGTTGGTCACTCTCATCCAGGTAGATTAAAAAACAACGATTGGCGTTATCTTCATAGATATGTTCCCAAGTGGTACAGCCTGCTACGCTTACAGGACCTTCTACAACCAGATAGATAGTTTTGGTTTCTCCTTTGGTGTTCTTTTGCACAATGGTTTTTACGATACGGTTTTTGGTTTGTAACTCCCGTAATGGGTAGAGTGCATTTGCTGCCCCGTCTAGATCTTCTATAACAATGAGTTTGTATTTAAGATCGGTTTTACCAAAGTAGTAAAAGGCGTTATCAGATAAAGTCGTAATATTAATGACTTCTTCTGGTGGGATGCATTGGCTTACTTTTTCTTGTAAATAGGTTTTTCCTGTTCCACTACTTCCCAGACTGATAATGTGCAATGGCTTTTCTAGTTTACGGGTGGTAAAAATTAAATACATTAATAATCGGTTGGTTTCTTCTCCAATCAATCCTGCTTCTCCTAGTAGAATATTTGTTTTTTGTAATAGGTTTTTGGATTTTAAGAAGGTTACCGCTTCCTCCTTTTCTACTTTGGTTAGTTGTCTGATCTTGGGTTTTAAGTTTTCTTCCTTCTCCTTTATTTTATCTAACCTATATTTTTCTAACTCTTCTGTTAATTCGGATAGACTGGCTGCGATTACGTTTGTACCTATTTCTAGTTTCTCAGCTACTTTACGTATAAACTTCTCTAATTGGGTATCATTATATAAATCTAGATTATGCCGTACAGGTGGTCTACTGCTCTGCTGTTCTTGTATCTTGATCGTGACACGCATTCTGTCCAGTCCTTCTAACTTGATACCGCCCAAAACCGTTAATTGTAGTATTTCGTTGCCGTAAAATAGTTGGTCTGTAGTATCGGTTTGTAACTTCATTATATTTTACCTTTAAACATATATTTAATATCAT
>NZ_AUML01000105.1 GCF_000430665.1 Aquimarina muelleri DSM 19832
CGACTTTATTTACAACGGCATCTTCTACTTTTCTAAAAACGCCAATGCCTTTATGACCTCGTTCTTTAGCTTTTTCTAATTGTTTTTCTTTTCTTTCTTCTTGTTTGGTTTCTACTTTTTCTCTTTTTTCTTGATATTTATTTTTAATAGAAGATAAGTGTTCGTGCAGAGAGGATCCAAGATCTAATTGCATAGTGTCTGATACATAATGTATACCATTTACGTACATAGATAATCCTGGGTTGATCAGTAATGCGATGATGAGTAATTTTAAGGCTATCTTATTATAGTTTTTTAAAAATACTCCTATAAGAAAAACGAAGGGGAGTACTTTAAAAAATAAGGATTTCCCCATATTTACCAATATAGTTTGAACAGCAATAACAATATTAGCAAAGGTTAAGTAACTAATTGCCCGAGTAAAAATATCTGAAATCTCTGTTGCTACTCCTCCTACAAGAGGAATACCCGAACTATCAATACCAGAAGCTATACTTTTTAGTTCCATTGCAATTCCTAATCCGAGCATCATGTCGCTATTTATATCTGATAAAAAATCTATAGCTGGCGTGACTAACAAATTACTAAATCCTACAATGGCAAGAATTAAACTAAGAACAAAAATCCAGATTTTATCTTTTTGAATTATATTGGATAGCGTTTGGTTAATATCCATAGCAGTACTATTTAAGTTGGTTTATACTTTTTGACTAACCTAAATATATTGTTTTTTATATAATTTAATCTGCATTACAGAATTTAATCCTTCGTTGAGAGATCTAAAGGAGGCTTGTCTCGAAAACAAAATATATTTTCAGAAACATTCTTATGAGCTTGCTCTGAGGTTATTGATTGAATTGTTTATTAAAAGAGTAAATTAGCCACCTCTTTTTGTTTTAGTATTTTGTTTAGGTATTCTAAAGGGTACCAGGTTAAAACATTATTATTGATCAATAGCGTCCTAAACGTAAAAAAGAGAAAGGGAAATTTGTTCCTCAAAGTTACCTTTGTGGTGCAACACAAAAAACACCTTTCTCCGATGCT
>NZ_AUML01000106.1 GCF_000430665.1 Aquimarina muelleri DSM 19832
GGCACAAACCTTTGATTGGTCTATAACCGATAGTGAGGGAACTGCAGTGTCTATAGCTCCAGAAGATAATGGCAAGGATAAACTAACACACACTTTTATTATCCCCAATAATCCTATAGAAACCTATACCATTACATTAGCTTATACTAATGATTGGGGAGATAGTAGTACCAAAGCGATAGAGGTTACTTTGTTTTTAGAAAACTGGGTGAGTGCCATACAATGCAGTAAAGTAGTAAAAAAGATCAGGCCCAATACTGCTATGCCATCTTTTGCAGCAAAATTTAGATTAGAAAACGCTAATGAAACCCAGCGCAGTGGAGTTAATTGGGTATTGATGTATTATGCCAACCTAAAATATGAAGACTTTGTTAAGTTTAAAAAAGGAACTGTTAGAGTTACTACCAAAGAGGACACTCTCGAAGAAGGAACCAATACCAGAATAGTAAAAAACGTAACCCATGCAAAATACAAACATCACAATGCCAAGATCGATAATCTAAGCAGTTATAGAGGAGAACCTACTCTTACATTACCCGCTAGTTACTATACCGTAAAAGGATTGTATGTTCTAGAAGCCTTTAAGAATACAGCAGATGGCAGGGGGTTAGATAGTTATGCTTTTGAGGTAACCGATAATGAAATCATAAATCTTAAAGGAGAAACCACAGCACGGGTAAAAGAGAGTACCACATTTAGGGTACAAAAATGTTTATTTAGCCAATATACCCCCAATACCGATGGCGATATACATTGGGAGTATAAAAAAGAAGGAGACAGCACCTATACTACATTAACTACTATTGGGCAGCAATGCACGTTAACCTTTAAAGCCAAAGGGAACTATTTGGTTAGGGCATATATAAAAGATGCTGGCAAGTGTACCCCTTTTAGTATAAAAATAGGCGAAGCCAAAGTGCTAAAGGCCCTATGGGTAGACGAGGATAACTATGCGTATGGCAACGATACAGCAAGTTATAAGATTAGTAAAGCAGGTTTGGATCA